>CAWELM010000013.1:0-262187 GCA_963809815.1 uncultured Actinomycetota bacterium | reverse complement strand
TGTCCTTCGTCGCCGAGCGGAGCGTTCGGCACGAGATCGGCGCCCGAGCGACCGTGACTCAGCGCGAAGCGGCGCGTCCCGCGTCGTCGCCGTAGGCCGCGACGAGGTCGGCGCGGGCTCGCGCCACCCGCGACCGCACGGTGCCGACCGGACAGCCGCACACGTCGGCAACCTCGGCATACCGGAGCCCCACGAGTTGCGTCAGCACGAAAGCCTCCCGCCGATCCGGGGGCAGCGCCGCGCGAGCAGCGCATCCAGGGTGACCGCATCGGCCGGATCCGCGGCCTGGTTCGGCGATGGCGCACGAGCTGAGCGCGACCGCACCGCGTCGCGAATCGCGTCCGCGCACACCCGGCGGGCGATTGCCAGCAGCCAGGTCCGCGCTGACGACCGTCCGGCGAACCGGTGCAATGCGGTGAATGCCCGGGCGTACGTCTCCTGGGTGAGGTCGTCGGCGGACGCGCGATCCACGAGGTTCGCGCACGCGCGCCAGACATCGCGCTGGGTCGCGTTGACGAAGGAGCGGGCCGCCGCCGGATCGCCGCGCCGCGCGCGGAGCGCCACCGCCGTCGATCTCGTCGACCCCGTCCACTCTCATCTCCTGGTTAAGAATCTGCTTGGCTCGGGAACCAACCGCGCCCGCCGGACGACGACTGAATCCCACGTGAGCTGTGATCGATTCCGCGAGGCCGCCTCCGCTCGGCTCGACGGGGAGCCGCTCGGGATGCCGGCGTCGCGGCTTGACCACCACCTCGCGACCTGCCCTTATTGTGCCCGATGGGTCGCGGAGGCGACGCGGCTGAGCCGCCTGGCCCGCGTCGGCCGGGAGGACACCCCGGATCTCGCCGACCGGATACTCGCCGAGGTCGCGTTGCCGGCCGCGAAAGTGCGGCGCCGCCGCCGGTTCGCCCAGCTGGGCCTGGCCGCGGTCGGGTTGGTGCAAATCGCAATCGCGGTGCCGGCACTGTTCGGCAACACCATCGACATGGCCATGGTCACGCACGCGGCCCACGAGTCCGCGGCCTGGAATGTTGCTTTGGGTGCCGCGTTCCTCGGCCACCGCGTTCGCCCCGCGCCGCGCGGCCGGACTGCTGCCCCGTTACTGGTTGCGTTCGTCGGCGGCTCGTCGTCTTGTCGGCCCGCGACCTCGCGTCCGGAGCGGTCGAACTCGGGCGGCTGGCGACGCATCTCGGCGCTGTGGCCGGGCTGGTGCTGGTGTACACGCTGTCCGTCAGCGAGCGGGCGACGCCGCCACCAGGCCTCGGCCGTCGTTCGGGACCGATGAGCCCGCCGAACCGGGCCGCGGCTTGCGGGGAGTCGAGGAGGCTGCGTCTCGCTGCCCTGATCACGCTCGTCACAGGCCTGTTCGGCCTCGGACTGCTCGCTGCGACGAGCGCGGCCGCACATGCGGTCGTCGTGTCGTCGAATCCAGCGGACGGTGCCCGACTGCGCTGCGGCACCGTCGAACGTATCGGTGACGTTCGACGAGTCGGTCGGGCTGGGTGGGGGCGGCTACTTGCGAGTGGTCGACCAGGTCGGACGGCGGGTGGACAACGGTTCCGCGACCCATCCAGGCGGTGACGGCACCAAGATCTCGGTGCCGATGCGGGCCGGACTCGGCGATGGTACGTACACCGCGAGCTACCACGTGGTCTCCGCCGATTCGCACCCGGTCGCCGGAGCGATTCGCTTCGTGGTCGGCGACGGCGCGCTAGGAGCCGGCGCGAGTGGACCGCAGACGGTGGACCGGCTGACGAGCACGACCTTCGACGTCGTGCGCTGGATCTCCTTCACCCGCCTGGCCGTGCTCGGCGGCGGCTGGCTCATGTTTTCGGTGTGGCCGGCCGGTGCGCGACGACCGGCGCGCGCGAGCGTTGCTCTGGACCGGCTGGGTGCGGCCACAGCCGGCACGCTGGCCGAGCTGATCGTGCAGGGACCGTATGTCGCCGGCCTGGGGCTCGGCCGCCTCGGCCAGTGGAACCTGCTCGATGCGACGTTGCACACGACGTTCGGCGGAGCCCATTCCGTGCGACTGCTCCTGCTCGGTGCACTCGGTGCGACGCTGTGGCTGCTTCTCCGCGATCAGCAACGTAGTGGACTGCAGGAGGTCGCTGGGCTGCTCGGGCTCGGGGTCGCGGTGACGTTCCCGATAGCCGGGCACGCTTCGACCCAGGATCCGACCTGGCTCGCGACGGCGAGCGACACGGTGCACCTGATGGCCATGGCCGCGTGGGTGGGCGGGCTGATCATGCTTCTCGTCGCGGTCTTGCCGCGGGGGGACCCGGACGAGCTGCAGGTCGTCCTGCCGGTGTTTTCTCGAATTGCCTTCCTCTCGGTGGCCCTGCTCGCGGTGACGGGCACCTATCAGGCCTGGCTCGGCGTCGGCTCCTGGTCGGCCTTGACCGGGACGCGTTACGGCCAGCTGGTGCTCGTCGAAGATGCACATGTTCGTCGTTCTGATCGGGCTCGGCAATCTCTCCCGGCTCGCGTCCGCAACGGCGTTGGGTGCGGCGGCCAGTCGCATACGCGATGGCGGAGAAGATTACGTCGGACGAGCCGCCCGTGGCCGTTCCGCCCGATAAGCCGAAGACCACGGCGGACGTGCGACGGCTGCGCTCAACCGTGATCGCGGAAGCACTCCTCGCCCTGGCCGTGCTCGCGGTGACGGCGGTGCTGGTGGCCGAGCCACCGGGTCGCGCCGTGGAGACCGTGGCCGATCGGGCCGCGGCCACGGCGACAGCGCCGCTGGGGGTCGACCGCACCGCAACGGTTCGGGTCGCGCCGGCTCGGCACGGGCCCGTGACGGTGACCATCACACTCAGTCCCGGCGCTGCCCCGCAGCAGCTCACCTGCGCGGCCACGCTGCCGGACGAACGAGGCTCGGCCCGATCCCGGTGCGGTCACCGAGACCCGACGGTCGCTACCAGGCGTCAAACGTGCTGCTGCCGGTGCTGTTCCGGGAACTGGCTGATGACGCTCACGGTCCGGACCTCGCAATTCGACTCGGTCGTCACCACCATGACCGTCCACCTCAACTGAAGGGATGTTCATGCGTCGCTTGGTGCGACTAGTCAGCTGCCTGGCTGCCGTCCTGACCGCCTTCGTCGCGCTCGCCACCGCGGCGTCTGGGCTTGAGCATTCGGCGGCAACGTCCAGCTCGCAGTCATCGGCGGGAGGTCCGGTCGTCACAGCTGAACCTAAGAAGCGGAGTCAGACTGGTCCTGTGGTGCTTGGAGTCGTCGCGCTCGTGGTGGCTGCCGCCGCGGCCGGCGCGGCGGCCCCAGCGCTCGTCCGGTTCGGGCGGCGGACGGGGGAGCGGGCGTGAGGCGACCGCCAGTGTTGGTCGCAGTGGCTGGCGCAGTGGCTGTGGTTGGACTGGCTGGCCTCATTCGGGGCGCCGTGCCGCTGGCTGCCGCGGGCGGAGGCGGCTCGGCCTCTTCGCCGTCAGGCGCTCCGATTGTCGTCACCAACGCGTACGTCCGCGAGCCGGCTTCCCCGGACGAGGCCGCGGCGTACTTCACGATCTCGAACACGACCGACACCGACGACACGCTCGTCAGCGTCGACTCCGGAGCGGGCAAAAGTACCACCCTGCGCAATAGCTCGATGGCGGAGATGACCGGCGGGCTACGCCTACCTGCGCACAGCAGCGTGCCCCTGTCCCCGGGCGACGGTCACGTCATGATCGAGAACTTGCTCGGGCAGTTGCAGCCTGGCCAAACGGTCAACCTGCAGTTGACGTTCGCTCATAACATCCCGCTCATCGTCGAGGCGCCCGTCATTGCCATCGACGCCCCCGCCCCCGGTGCGTCGACCTCCCCGTCCGGGGCGACGAAATGACCCGTCGCGTCGCTGCCGTGCTGGCAGCGGTCGCGCTACTGGCTGCGGCCTGCAGTTCCGGCGCTGCGGCCCCGCAACCGTCCGAACTGAACGACAAGCCAACCGGCGGCGTCTACCAAGGCTTCGGCTTGATCCCGCCACAACCGCGCCCGTCGTTCACGCTCACCGACACTTCGGGCACGGGGTACGCCTTCGGCCGGGCCACGGCGGGCAAGCCCACGCTGCTCTATTTTGGCTACACGCATTGTCCGGATGTCTGCCCGACGACGATGGCCGACATCGGTCAGGCGCTGCGCAAGCTGCCCACCGACATCCAGCGCCGCACCCAGGTGGTGTTCGTAACCACTGACGTGAAGCGGGATACCGGTCCGGTGATGGCGGCCTGGCTCGCGCACTTCGACACGGACCTGCCGAACCGATTCGTTGGGTTGACCGGTACGCAGGCGCAGATCGATGCGGCCCAGGCCGCCGCCCACGTGCAGCTCGCCGAGGACGAGGGCCAACAACACTCAGCTCAGGTGTTGCTCTACGGTTCTGACGACTACGCGCGAGTTCAGTACCTACAGAGCACCAACGAGGCCGACCAGATCGTGCACGACCTGCCGCTGGTCGCGAAATGATAAGGCCCGCGCGTTCGGGTCGAGAGAGGAACCCTTCGCTGTGAACCTGAGTGCCATCCGACCGTGGGTCGGCACCGTTTTCCGTCTTGTCCTCGGCGGAATCTTCCTGTGGGCCGGCTGGGAGAAGCTGGCCGATCCGCGGGGTTTCGTGCAAGCCGTCCGCGCGTATGACGTAACGCCGGAGTGGCTGTCGAAGGCCATCGGTTATGGGCTACCGGTCCTCGAGGTGTGCCTGGCGGCGCTGCTGATCGTCGGGGTCATTACCCGAATAGCCGCGGCCGTCTCCGCCGCGCTCATGCTCGTGTTCCTCATCGGCATCGTGCAGGCGGCCATCCGAGGGCTCAAGCTCGAGTGCGGCTGCTTCGGCGGCGGCGGAGCCACCCAAGGATCGACGACCTACACGCTCGACATCCTTCGGGATGTGGGCCTGTTGCTCATCGCGGTGTATCTCATCGTTTGGCCGATGACGCGCTGGTCGGTGGATGAGTACCTCGCCCGAAACGACAACGTCGCGGCGCCGTCGGCCAAGCGCATGCGCAGCAAGCAGGGCGCGCGCAAGTACAACGCGCTGCTCGAGGCACGCAAGAAGGCGGCTCGGGAGCGGACGCTCTATCTCACTGCTGCGCTCGGCGTGCTGGTCGTGCTCGTGGCCGTTATCGGAATGGCGGTGCAGTCGAACCGGGCGAAGATCCAGGGCGACACGATCATCGACCACGGGAACGTGCAGAACGGGGTGACCGTCGGCAATCGCAGCCAAGGTGACCGTCGACTTCTTCGAGGACTTCCAATGCCCCGCGTGTCTCGCGTTCGAGCAGAGCGTCGGACCGACGATCGCCGCCGACATCGCGGCCGGCAAGATCCAGGCGCGCTACCACATGCTGGCGTTCCTGGACGCGTCGTCGAACGGCAACAACTACTCGACCCGCGCCGCGAACGCTGCTATCTGTGCATCCGACATCGACGTCGCGACGTTCCAGAAGTACCACACCATCCTTTACGGGAAGGACAGTAACGGCCAGAACAATCAGCCGGCCGAAGGATCCAACGGCCGCACCGACATCCAACTCGAGGACTACGGCAAACAGGCCGGCATCACCGGCGACAACTTCACCACGTTCCAGCAATGCGTGAGCACGCAGCAACACAAGGCATACGTGCAGGCCGTCACGGACAATGCCAGCAAGCGCAACATCGTCCAGACGCCGACTGTCATGATCAACGGAAAGGAATTGCAGGACACCTCGCTGAACGGCTTCAACACCGCGGTGAAGGCCGCCGGTGGCGGTGCCCCAGCGACGCCGTCGCCGTCTGCGTCAGCATCCAAGTCACCGAATAAGCCGGCGAGCACGCCGACTAGCTCGCCGACGCCCACGCCCTAAGGGAGTTCTCGCTCGCCCGGTTGTCGCGTTGAAGGGCCGGCCCGCGCGCCTGGTTGAGGCGGCGGACCGGCCCTTGGACGGTCTGGGCTGGGCTACTTGTTGGCGGCGTCCTTCAGCGCGCTGCCGGCGGCCAGCTTCACGGTGTTCGCGGCCGGGATGGTGATCGCCTCGCCAGTAGCCGGATTGCGGCCCTCACGGGCCTCACGGCGACCGACGGACAGTGCGAAGAAGCCAGGGACACTGACCTTCTCGCCCTTGGCAGCTGCGTCTTCAAGCGTGCTCTGCAGGCTACGCAGGACAGCGTCCACGGTCTTCTGCTCGAGGTCGGCCTGGTCGGCGACGGCAGCCACCAGTTCCTTGCGGTTCACTCACATCTCCCTTGATCGTTGGGACGTACCGGCGTCCAGTATGGTCGACCGCCCGTGTTTCCTGGAATTTTGGGTCCCGACGCGCCGCATAATGCCCGAAGTGCCGGATTTTTGGTTGACGCTGGTCACACTCTCGCGGCTCCCTCGCGCTGCGGTTCGCCCGGCCGATCGCATGGCCGCGCGCGTGTACGATCGAGCCGCGGTCGGCGGAGTCCGGCGCGCATCCTGGGGCTGTGGCGCAGCTGGTAGCGCACCACACTGGCAGTGTGGGGGTCAGGGGTTCGAGTCCCCTCAGCTCCACCCATTGAAGGGCCTATATTTACTGGGCTGCAGCGGTTTCGACTGGGTCGGGGAGCTTGATCAACTTCCCGTCGGTCCGCAAAAAGTCCGCGCGAGGCTTCGGAATGCCGTCAGCTTGTGGCTGTCCAACGGCAGGCATCGGGCGACCAGGTCGCCGAATCGCCATGCGGGAGTGCGTGCAAGCAGCCATCGGCGAAGGTGATCACATGGTCGACGACATCGGCGAACACTTCGGAAAGCCGGTCGTCAAGACGCTGCCGCTCACGCCACGCGGCCCATCGCCGTTGGCCGGCATCAGCGAAGCCGGTGAGCAAGCCGCGCAACGAGACGAGGTCGACGCGGCGATGAGCCGCCACGCGGCGATAGCTGTCGTACACTTCGCTCGCGACGAGTTCGTGGGCGCGGGTAAGCGAGTAGATGTCGGCGTAGTCGCGCCATCGGGTGTTCGCGGCGCCCCGCAGAGCCGCCGTGACGAGTTTCTCGGTGAGGACCATCGCGATCGGGTAGCCGAGGACGTTGATGGAACCGCCGAGTAGGCGCGGCAGCGTGACGTTCGTCGGTTCAGGCCAGATCGGATCGCCAACGTTCACGTCGACATGGAACGGCAGCCGTGCGGTCGCGAGCGATGCTTCGAGTCTGACGCGGACGCCGGAGTACTCGTCCTCGTCGCGGATAGCTTCGGCCGTCGCGGTCTCGGTGTGGAACGCAAGGCCGTCATCGAGTGCCGGCGCGCTGGCTGCGACCGCCGTCACGAGGGCGAGGACCGTCTCGACGTCGTTGCTGATCGAGTTCGCAGCGAGATCGATGTCAGCGGTCGGTCGACGCACTGCGTACGCGGCAAGGAGAACCCCGCCTTTGAGGACGAAGTCGGCACGCTGCCCCGACACCGCCAGACGGGCCAGGAAACCTTCGAGCGCATACAGGCGCAGGTACTCGTCGGTGGCGCGACCGGCGCCTCTGGCCTGCGTTCGGAGGTCGAGATACGCGCGACCCGCCGCTGACGCCCGAGTCGGCCTCGTCACAGCAACACCTCGAGCGACCGCAGGATGATCGGTCGGGTGCGGGGAAACGCTTCGGCGGTCGCCAGGAGTTGGGCTGGCTGCCCGCCGCCGCGGAGCCAGCGACGCAGAGCCTCGTGAGCGGTGTCCGCGCCAAGCGCGTAGCGCAGGCGGTAGGTGTCGATGATCGTCCGCTGGGCGTCGTACAGCCCGATCTCTGCGTCGCCGATCGGGATCATCGAGCGGCCGATGTCGAACGTCGCCGGATCGAAGCTGTGCCACTGGATCGGGGCGCCGATCCGCGGGTGCCACGTGCCGCGGGGGATGGCGATGTCGTGGTTGCTCGGGATCGCGTCCGTCAGGTTGTGCCTCGCGAGTGCTCCGTCTGGGTCCGGGCCCGGCCCAGCTCGTCACGACGGTCGGCGAGCATGCCGAGGACCAGCAGGTCGTCATCGACCTCGACGTGCAGCAGACCATGGTTGTGGAACGCGGCCATCGCCACCGAATGCGCATCGACCGGATCCGTCTTGCGACCGTTGCCGGTCGCGAACACCCGCACCTGCGCCGACAGCTTCGGCGGCACGTCGATCACGACCTCGCCGTCGTGGACCAGGCGGTGCGCGATGTGTTTGCCGATGCCGTTGCGCCCTCGACCGCCCAGACACGCTCACCAAACCGGCGCCCCTCGGCCAACATGTCGCGGTAGCCGACCTTGTCCGCCCCGAATCGTCCAGTCGACAACACCGTGCCGCGCTCGTCGATCACCTCGATCGTCGCCGAGCGCTTGTGCGGGTCCATCCCGATGATCACGCCCATCGCCGTCCTCCTCGCTCTCGTCGTTACGAAACGGCGTGGAGGGCATTGCCACTTAGAGCAGGGGCAAACCCCTTTCGAGCCACTCCTCGCACGGCACTCGACGGGGACGCAGGCCATGTGAGAGCCACACCAAATGAACGGGTGGGCAGCCGGTGGTTGAGAGCGTCCCGCCGAGCACCTCGACCGAGTCTGGCCGGACACCGGTCGTGCTGAAAACACTAAGTAGCCGCGTTGCGCGAAGGTTGTGCTGGTGTGCGTTCCGGCAGCACCTCTAGCGCGCGTCGGGCGACATGGGCTGTCATCCTGCGCGGGTGCGAGTGAGCTGGCTGAACCTGTTGTCACTGCTGCTTGCGCTGTTCGGGCTGGCGGCCGTTTCGTGGATCGAACCGCACTTTGTTCTGTACTCAAACGACGCGCCGATGCGGTTCCTCTACTTCCGCGCCGTCGTTACCATCACCGGTGTCGGTCCCTCAGTGGTGGGAGCTGTTGTGGCGGCGTGTGCTCTCCGCCGGGCTTCAGGGATCGGGCGAGCGGCATCGCTTGTCGCGCTCCTTTTGACGGTGGGCATGACCGTTCTCGCGATGTCGGTACTCGTCACGGCGCCGGTTCGCGAGTAGCTGATCGCGACAAGGACGCAATCCCGATTGGGGTGCCAGCCTTTTGCCGATGCCAGGGAAAACCGAGACACGCGACTTCCGGACACGGCCTTCCGCTCGTAGCCGGTGATCGGTGAAGTGTCGACGTTTGAAATCCCCAGATGATGCGATATGCAGCCGCCTTGCGTGCCGTAAGACTTAGCCTGGGCAGACAGGCGCACACAGGAGGTTCGACGCCCGCGAATGCCGACAGGGGGTCTAGGTTATGCATCCAGCCGATGAGGCGCGTCTGGACGACGCGATCGCATTCCTTCGACAGACCGACACGACTGCGCTCCTCGCCGAGATCGTGCCGGAATTGTCCAGCGAGGACCTCGCCGAGATCGTGAAGACCTGCGAACTGCGCCATGCTGCGGTGCTCGTGTTCCCTGAGAACTCTGGGGAGATCGATGACGCGCTGGCGCGGCGCGGGCTGACCGCGGAGGAGCCGAAGCCAAGTGTGGTAGTTAAGGCCCGCCTCGCCGCGCGCTACCGGCAGTCGTTGAGCGAACTCGATGTCCAGATCCGTCGCGTGCCGGTTCCACTTGAGGGCAGGCGCCCGCTGATGATCGAGCTGTTCACATTGACGGTGGCGCCGGGTTCGCCGCTGACTGCGATCGCCGACGGCGAGCGTGAACGCAACGACGAGGCGCACGTCGCGCTTGCGATCGGCCAGCCCGACCGGATGGCGATCTCGGCGATGCGCTCGATCCTGTCTGATCACGGCTGGATGCGACCGGACGACGGCGGCTATAACCGCCGCGAGGGCAATACAGTGCTGTACTTCCGCGACGCCAGTGCCCGAAATCACTTCGTGCGGCGAGTCGAACTGCTGACCTCGGGTTACTACCCGGCGATCATCGATGCCCACCGCCGCAACTCTGTCCCGGCCGCCAAGCGGTTGTTGACGTTGATGACCGGCGCTTGGGCGACGCAGGCCATTCACGTCGCCGCCGAGTTGAAGCTTGCGGACGCGATCGCTGGGCAGCCGGAGGCGACCGCCGCGCAGTTGGCGGAGACGACTGCGTCGGATGTGGACAGCCTGACTCGGCTTCTGCGATACCTCGCTTCGATCGGCGTCGTCACGCAGTCGCGGCGCGGCACGTTCGAGCTGACCGAGCTCGGTCGGTTGCTGCGCATCGACGCCGATCCCGCGTTGCGACCGCTCGCGCTGCTGTATGGGGGTCCGTTCTATGAGTCCTTCGGACACTTCCTCCACTCGGTCAGGACCGGGGAGGAGGCGTTCGACGACCATTTCGGCGAGCACCATTTCGAGTACTTCGCGAAACGGCCCGAGTTGAGCGAACTGTTCGACACCGCGATGGCGTCCAGCGCCGCGATGTTCGGCGCGGTCGCGGAGGTCGTCGCCCTCGACGGGGTGAATCGGATTGTCGATGTCGCCGGCGGCACTTCCTCGCTGCTGAGGCGGATGCTTGCCGCTGCTCCCCGCGCCAGAGGCGTGCTGTTCGACCGCCCGCACGTGCTCGACGGGGCGCGGCCGGCATTCGCACAAGCGGGTCTCAGCCAGCGCGTCGAGTTCCTGTCCGGCGATTTCACCGAGGGCGTACCTGCGGGTGGCGACGTCTACCTTCTCTCGCGCGTGCTACATGACTGGGACGACGAGATGTGTCGGACGATCCTCGCGCGGATATCTGAGGCGATGGCGGCCGATGGGCAGTTGCTGGTCGTCGAGCGACTGATCCCGGAGGATCGCTCGGCCTCCCTGGCCTACGCATGGGACATCCACATGCTGTGCAACGTCGGCGGCCGAGAGCGGACCGAGACCGAGTATGCGAGCCTGCTGGCAGCGGCCGGGCTGGAACTGGTCGGGCGCCACGAGCTACCGCTCGACGTGCACGTCCTGGCAGCGAGGCGGGCCCAGTGACCGTGGACGCCCAGTTCGACGAGGTCGTGAGTGCGCTGCGGACCTCGCGGTTGGTGGGCGACCTCCCCGAGGCGGACCTTCGGGCGATCGCCAGTCAGTTCGGCGGCCACGCGGCCGCCGCCGGCGAGCATCTGCTCACTCAGGGCGAGACGTCCGTCGGTCTTGGGTTCCTCATCGACGGCCAGGCCGCGGTGCGGATCAACGGCCGCGAACACACGCGGCTCGCGCGCGGTGAGATCTTCGGTGAGATCTCGGCCCTGCTCGGCGAACCGATCAGCGGCGACCTCGTCGCGCTTGGCCCGGTCCGCTACGTGCTGCTGGAAGCCGAGCGTCTGCGGCAGTTCCTCACGTCGCACCCGGAGGTCTGCTTCCGTCTGCTCCAGGGAGAGTCGCGGCGCCTACTGAACCCGACGCGTTGGTACGCGAGCCAACCGATGCGCGCACATGACGCTAGGTGGTCGCCGTCCAGTTGGCATGGTCTTCCGGTGGTCCAGCAGCCGGAGTGGCCGAATGAGGCGGCGCTGGAGCACACGCTCGCGGAGCTGCGCGTGATGCCGCCTCTGGTGTTCGGCGGCGAGGTGCGCACGCTCACCGACGAGCTGGCAGAGGTCGCGGCTGGACGCGCTTTCCTGCTGCAGGCCGGCGACTGTGCTGAATCGTTCGACGAACTAACCGCGCAGGCCGTCGAAAACCGGCTGCGGGTGATCCTGCAGATGGCGATCGTGCTGACGTACGCGTCCGGCAGCCATATCGTTAAGGTCGCGCGCCTGGCAGGCCAGTTCGCGAAGCCGCGATCGGCGGCGGTCGAGACGATCGACGGCGTTGAACTGCCGGTGTATCGCGGTGACATCGTCAACTCGATCGAAGCGGACCCGGCACGACGCGTGCCGGACCCACGGCGCATGTTGACCGCCTACTACCACTCCGCGTCCAAGCTCAACCTCGTGCGCTCGCTGAGCTCGGGCGGCTTCGGCAGCCTCGACCGAGTTCATGAGTGGAACCGGGACTTTGTGGCATCCAGCCCCGCGGGCGAACGCTACGACGCGGTCGCCCGGGAGATCGACGGAGCTGTGCGCTTCCTGCATGCGTCGCGGATCGGCCGCGACTCGACCGAGATGAACCGCGTCGATGTCTGGACCAGCCACGAAGCGTTGCTGCTCGGCTACGAAGAGGCGATGACCCGCCGCGACGAGCAGACCGGCGAATGGGTTGACACGTCGGCTCACACTGTGTGGGTCGGCGAGCGAACACGGGCGCTGGACGGCGCGCATATCGAGTTCGTGTCAGGCATCGCGAATCCGATCGGTTGCAAGCTCGGGCCGACTGCGACTGTCGGTGAGGTACTGGAGCTGTGCGAGCGGCTCAACCCCGACAGGAACCCGGGCCGGCTGACGTTCATCTCGCGGATGGGGGCCAAGCGACTGCCGGACGTTCTGCCGCCGATCTTGGCCGCGGTCCGCGATGCCGGGCACCCGGTCGTCTGGGCGTGCGATCCCATGCATGCCAATACCGTGCAGATGGCCAACGGTCGCAAGACACGCAACTTCGAGGACATCGTCGCGGAGGTCGACGCCTTCTTCGCGGCGTGCGCCTCGGAGGCCGTCTGGCCGGGTGGGCTGCACGTCGAGCTGACCGGTGACGACGTCACTGAGTGCCTCGGTGGCGGCGAGGCGCTGCGCGAGGGCGACCTCGACCGCCATTACGCGACGAGGTGCGATCCGCGCCTCAACGGGCGCCAGTCCGTCGACCTCGCGTTTCGTGTTGCGAATTTGCTGTCTGAGCGGGCGTCGGCGTCGTGAGCCGTCGGGATGTGGCCCGACAGTCCATGGTCCCTGACCAGACACTTCCGGAGTACGTGCTGGGCGAGGCGGCCGAGCACGGCGGGCGTTGCGCGCTCATCGACGCCGCCTCTGGCGAGGCCCTGACGTACGCCGAACTTGTCGACAAGGTCGGTCGAGCCGGACATGGCCTGCGAGCGGCGGGCGTACGCCCGGGCGATGTCGTGGCGCTGTGCTCGACGAACAGCATCGACTTCGTCGTCGCGTGGTACGCCGCACTGACCATCGGTGCGACCGTCACAACGGTCAGCCCGCATTCGAAGGCCAGCGAGTTCACCGATCACTTCCTCGCGACGGATACGCGCTGGGTTATCACGACAGCGCACCTGTTCGAGAGCGTCCTGCGCAATGCGGCGCTCAGTACCGCGGTCGCTGGGACGTTCGTCGTCGACGGCGATCCTGCCGGAGCTACGGCATTCGAGCAGATCATCGCCGCGGGGAAGAGCGGCCTCCCGACCGGGCTGGCCAGTCCCTCCGACACGGCGTTTCTCCCGCGTTCCAGCGGCACCAGCGGGCTGCCCAAGAGCGTCGTGCTGACCCATCGCAACCTCGTCGCCAGCCTGAGTCAGATGCGCGACGCCCATGGTGTGACGAGCAGCGACACCGTGCTCGCCTCGTTGCCGCTCGTGCACACGTTCGGGCTCCAGGTCACGCTCAACCTGTCCTTGCGGGCCGGCGCGTGCGTGGTGTTGATGCCCCGGTTCGAGATCGAGGGGTTCCTCGACACGATCCAGCGCCACCACGTGACACGCGCCGAGATCGTTCCCCCGATCGTCCAGGCGCTGGCCAACACTGACCTGCTCGACGACTACGACCTCTCGAGCCTGCACGTGATGACGGTCGGCGCCGCGCCTATGTCCAGCGACCTCGTCACCACATGTGCGCGCCGTACCGGCTGCCACGTGAAACAGGTTTACGGAATGACCGAGCTGGCCGGATCGAGCCACATCGCGCCCGACGACGGCCCGGACAAGCCGTGGTCGATCGGACCCACGGTGCAGGGCGTCGAATGTCGCGTCATCGATCCCACGACCGGTGCCGAGGTCGCAGCCGGACAACCAGGCGAGCTACTCGTTCGCGCACCGAGTGTCATGCGCAGGTACCTCAACGACGAGGAAGCGACCGCTGCCGCGATCGATGCCGACGGATGGCTGCATACGGGCGACGTTGTCACCGTCGATGACGAGGGGTGGTACGAGGTCGTGGATCGTCTCAAGGAAATGATCAAGTACAAGGGGTTCCAAGTCGCGCCCGCCGAACTCGAGCAGCTCCTGCTGTCCCATCCGTCAGTCGCCGACGCAGCCGTCGTGGGGCTCCCTGATGACGAGGCGGGCGAGGTGCCTCAGGCGTTCGTCGTGCGGCGCACCGCGCTCACTGACGATGAGTTGATGGCATGGGTCGCCGAGCGGGTGACGCCGTACAAGCGAATTCGGCGCGTCGAGTTCGTCGAGTCCATCCCCAAATCGCCGTCCGGCAAAATCCTCAGGCGGCTCCTCGCCCGACCACAGCAGATTCCCGCCCGTGAGCTCGACGGCGCCGTCGCCCTAGTCAGCGGTGGCGGCCGAGGCCTTGGACGGTTCCTCGCAGAGCGACTGGTGGACGCCGGTGCCCGGGTCGCGCTGATCGGGCGGTCCGAGGCTTCCCTCGAGGAGGCAGCCGCGTCCATTCGCGCGCGCGGAGGGATCGTCGCGACCGCCGTCGCCGACGTCACCGATATCGAACGAACGCGCGCGGCCGTCGCCGCGGTTACCGAGCAGCTCGGGCCGATCGACGTGCTCGTCAACAACGCAGGCATCAACGGCCCGATGGGCCCGCTCTGGGAGACCGATCCGGCGGAGTGGTGGCGCGCCGTCGAGATCAACTTCGGCGGCGCCTACATGCTCACCAGCGCCGTACTTCCGGGGATGGTTTCGGCAGGCCGCGGCCGCGTCATCAGCATCACCAGTCAGGCTGCCGTCCATCGCTGGCCGCTCGTCTCCTCCTACGCCGCTGCGAAGGCCGCGGTGGTGAAGCTGACCGAGACGCTCGCGGCGGAGTTGAAACCGCACGGTGTCAGCGTGTTCAGCTTCGATCCGGGACTGTTGCCGATCGGGCTGAGCGAGGCCGCGCTGGCAAGCACAGCAGGTCCCGAGACAGCCGAAGGCCAGGTGTTCGGATGGATCAAGGCCCGTCTCGCAGCGGGCCAGGGCGCGGACCCTGAAATCGCCGCAGGGTGGGTCGTGAACCTGGCGGCAGGACGTGGTGACGCGTTGTCGGGCCGCCACATGAACGTGGGCGACGACCTCGACGATCTCCTAGCGCGAATCGACGACATCAAACGCAACAAACTCCACCTGCTTGCGCTGCGCAAGTTCTGACCAGGACTTGGACTCGGACACGAACTCGATCAGTTCCCGGGTCGGGTCGCGGGATTGTCGCCATGAGCTTGTTGATCTTGCGCGGTCCGCAGCCAGTCCGCAAGAAGTTCAAAGATGGTCGTCCGCGGCCAGGAATGACCAACCACGCTCAACGCGCTGCAGGCCAGCAAATACGGGGCCTGCAAGCGGTTTTCGGTGTTTGCCAACGCCTGTCAATAGGCCGTAAAATGGGACTGGCAGTGTGGGGGTCAGGGGTTCGAGTCCCCTCAGCTCCACCCCTATACGCTGGCCTAGAGCCACCCGCAAGATCATTTATTTTCGCGTGGTAGCCATTTTGGTAGCCATTGGCGCCAGACGAGGTTCTGTGCGAGCCCGGTTCATGCTGGACAGGTCGTGTTCGGTTCCTGGGCGACAGTTTGCGGACGCGATTCCGCTAGGTGGGCGACAGTAGTTCCGGTTCCTGCTTGACAGTCGTGTGTTGTTGCGCTGCGCGGTGGTGCGTGGTCTTTCGTCGTGGTCGTTGGTGATCGCGGCGAAGGGGCCGGCGGTGCTGGTGGAGCTGGGTGTGGTGGAGCAGCGGTATCAGGCCGTGCGGTGCTTGACGGCGCTTCGGTGACTGAGGTCGCGTGTCGGTTTGGGGTGGCGCGGCAGACGGTGCATGCGTGGCTGCGACGGTATGCCGCGGATGGTGCGTTGGCCGGCTTGGCGGATCGCTCGTCGCGGCCGTTGTGGTGTCCGCATCAGATGGGGGCGGACGTCGGCGGACGGGGACGAACGACGGCGCTTGGATTCGAACGTCGTCCCCATTCGAGAAATGTGGGGGCCCCGGCGGAGGCAGCTTCTGCCATTAGGGTGCGCCGTCGAACTTGGGAAGGCAACATGTTGGGTCGGATCGAGCTTCGTCAGGTGCTGAGCCGTCGTGGGTCGGGGAAGCCAAGACTGGTGTAGCCGGCTGCACGCTTTGCGAGCGAGGAGGCGAGCACTCTGGTGAGGACATCGTGGTAGTCGTGGACTTCGGCGGTGATCTTGCCGGGATGGGGACGGATCACGCGTCCGACGTACTGGACGAGGCGGCCTTTGAAGGCGATCGGAGCTGTCAAGAAGAGGGTGTCCAGCACTGGGGCATCGAAGCCTTCGCCGATATAGGAGCCAGTGGCGATCGCGAGCAGCCGGTCGCCGTCGTCGCGCGGCCGTAGGCGGGTCAGAGCCGCGGCGCGCGCCTTGGCTCCCATGCCGCCGCGGAGGACCACTGGATCGAAGCCTCGCTCACGCAGCACGGTTTCAAGGAGTTTGAGGTGGCGGGTCCGTTGCGTGAGGACGAGGCAGTTCCGACCGCGGTCCAGTGCCGTGATCACGTCGCAGATGATCTGCTGGTTGCGCGCGTTGTTCGCGGTGAGGTCGGTGTAGATGGCAGCGATGCCTCCGGGTGCGGATGGGTCGGCGTCGCCCTCGTATCGGTAGGTCGTGCGATGCACGTGCAGCACTCGTTCGGGTTGCGGGGCGTCGTGTCCGCGTGCAGATAGTGTTCCGTCCGCGGGCTGGGTCATGGTGTGTCGGACGGGTCCGAGCTGGAGCGTGATGAGGTCGTCGAGCTGGTCGCGACGGTATGGGGTAGCGGTCAGGCCGAGCCAGAGTCGCGCGGGGACCTGCTTGACCGCGTGCTCGAACGCTGCGGCAGGTACGTGGTGGCACTCGTCGACGACCACCAGCCCGTACCCAGACGTGACTTCGGCGAGGTCGTCTCGCCGTGCGAGCGTCTGGAGCGTGGCGACGTCGAGCACGCCGCTCGTCTTGGTCCGTCCGCCGCCGCGTTGACCTGCCTTGACCCCGAGCAGCTCCCGGATGCGTGTCCGCCACTGATCGGCGAGCGCCTTGCGATCGACGAGCACCAAGGTCGAGACACCTAGCGCCGCGATAACCGAGCACGCGATCACGGTCTTGCCTGCACCGGGCGGCGCTACGAGAACCCCGAGATCGTGGCTGAGCAGCGCGTCAACCGCGGCCTGTTGCTCTGGAGCAAGAGTGGCTGCGAATGCGTACTCGTGTCGTGTGCCGGCATCGCGCTCGTCGGTGACTTCCACCTTGCTGCCGGCCTGGCTGATCAGGCGGTCGAGATGGTCGCGGAGGCCTCGGGGCAGGATTAGGTCGCCGGAGACGGTCTCGTCGAAGCTCTGCAGATAGCGGGCTGTGTCCCAGGTAGACGCGCGGCGGCGCTGCCGCTCGTAGAAGATTGGGTTCGGCATCGTGGCCGCGTGCTTGAGCGTGGCCATTAGTGCCGGGGTCAGGTCGGTTCCGTCGACGGTGATCGAGGCGCCTAGGCGGGCATGTACGACTGGCGGCATCGGTACGGTGATCTTGGTCGAGGTCGCGGGTCGGAGCCGGTCTACTCCCGCGCCGACCGTGACCTGCCCGAGCCGCTGGCTCAACCGTTCAGCCTCACCCGGCGTAAGGCGGCCGAGACTGGACAGGTAAGCCCATTGGTCGTCGTGCGGTTCGAGGGTCGCCAGGTCGAGAAAGACTGTCGTACCGCGGCGGCGGGACTTACCGGCGAGCGGTGCGGCGATCAGGTTGCCGAGCCCGGCGGTCTGCAGCACATCCTGGGACGGGAACAGTCGGTCATAGCTGGCCAGGCTCATTCGGCCGCGCAGAGCCATCGCCTCGCGCAATAAGCTGGTGCCGATCTGGCGTGCGGTGACAGCTGGGATTGGCGTGGTGAAGAACAGCCACACGTGCGCGCCTGCGCCCGAGCGCGAGACCTCCAGGGCCGCCGGCGCTTGCATCGCCCGCGCTGCCTTCAGATACGCCAACGCGTCGAGCATCGCGGCCGGCCCGTCGAAGTCCGCCGCCAGCCAACAGCACCGGTCACCGTCCAGCATCGGGTACAGGCCGATCTCTGCGTCTCCTGATAGATGCTCGGTGACAACCTGGCTCGTCAACGGGAGGTAGTGCCGCTGGTCGGGCGGGATACCGCGCCGCCAGCCGCCCTTGACCGCCGGCATCCACCCCGACTTGCCTGAGCGGGCGTTCTCCCAGCGCGTCGCATACACATCCGTCCGCGCTGCGAACAGGGTTGAGTAGAACGCCACCTTCGACGCCGGCGACGACGCCGCATGCACGGCACCAGGCGCGGCCTCGAAGATCGCCGTCTGACTCGGGCCAGCGGGACGAGCGAGCTCCGGCGTCAACTCCAGCATGCGCAAGAGGCGAGCGTTTTCCGCTCGCAGCCGCGCGAGTTCGGCTCGGAGCTCCCGAAACTCGGACTCTAAGCGGGTGGGAGGCGATCCGCCTGATGACGTCATGCGTCTTAGCTTTCAGCCGTCTCGATCGGTGATGCCGCGGGTCAGGGCGTCGAGGAGTGCCCGGCGACGAGGCGCGTCCCGCGGCCAGGTCGCGCCGACGAAGCCCAACTCTCGCACGAGCAGCGGCATGTCACCGGGCCAGCGTGCGAGCAGCTCAGCCAAGCGTGCCGTGCCGATCGTCGCTGAGATGTCCCGTCCAAGTAGCCGTGCCGCAGCCAGGGATAGATCAGTTGATTGGGCAGCCAGTACTTCGTTGCCTGCCTCTGTCTCGTACAGCCGGTCGTGAACGGAGGATGATTCGCCGTACCAGTACAGAACCAATGCGACGTCGGCGGCGTCTTTCGCTTCGTGCCACTCGGAGCGATCGAGCCACGCGCCGAGTTTCGCGGCGGCGTAGCCGGCCACCGTCGGTAGCTTCACCGTTATGCCGGCAGGCAGCGGGAGCGGGAGGGTGGAGGCGAAGATCTCGCTGAAAGCCCACACGCTCAGCGGATCGCTGCGGGTCGGCGGTTGTACCGCACCTTCGGGGTCCTCGATGACGCCGAAGGGAAGCAGGTCGACGGTAACCGGATCCCAGTTTCGCCGATTTGCGGAAACGCCGCGGCCAGACTGCGGAACGCCTCCCATGACGGAAGGGCGAGCGCGAGGTCCAGATCGTGGGTGGCTGTGGCGGCGAACCGGTGGCCGAGCGCGTAATGGTGCAGATCGCGGCAGACCGCTCCCACCACCATGACATCCTTGGGTCGCAGGCCGTCGGCGTGAGGGAGCGCCGCGGTGACGACGCGAGCGATCGGGGCGAGCAGCTCGTCGGGCAGGTCACTGGGGTCGTTCATGGCTTTCCCGGTACTGTTGTGCCGCCGCGCGTGCGCGTGAGTCGTTACTACCGAGCAGGTCGGCGTAGACCAGCGGCCAGGGAGCGACATCGATTCCGGGCGCGCCCGCGTCCGGAGCAACAGGGTCGTGCCAGAACTTCCGGCGCACGATGATGTTCGGTTCGCCATCGGCGCGCCACCGGTTCACGATCGCTAGCCGGGGGTTCAGTTCGGGTACATAGAGCGTCAGTGTCGCCGCCCGGAGCAGGTCAGGCACGGCGGCCTCGCCCGATACCGCCATCACGTTATCGGCACGGGGTGTCTTCACTGGCTCCACGTCGCCCTGGTACTTCGCTAGCGTGAGCCGCTGAGCCAGGCCGGCCGGGAACGCCGCGGCCCACAGGTCGAGCAGATCGGCTCGCCCATCTCGGCGTTGGTCTCGTTGGTATGCAGCCTGCGCAAGTAGAGAAAGGGTGTTGTGTGCCTGGCCCAGCGACACGCCCGCCGTATGTGCCACCTCCCGTTGTGGCGCCTTCCACAGTTCAGGCCAGGCGAGTAGGGCAAGGACGACCTGGGCGCGACCGCTGCTGAACAGGTTTCCAGTCGCACCAGCGCGTGGCGTGCTGTCCTTGGGTCGCGGACGCCCGCGAACATCGATGAGTACGTCGCCGAACTTTATCCACGCATTGCCTGCGTCATCGAGGTATTGGACACCGGCCCGGCGGAACGCGTCACCGGTCTTAGCCGCGATGTGCGGCGTGTGTACGAACACCGGCTCTCGTCCAGCGCCGCTCGTGCAGGCTGAGGTCAGCCGCACGTCTGGACCATCGACCAGCTCGAAGGCATGCGCGGAGGCACCACGCTTCATGTGCAGCACCGCTCGACGCGGACCGTCGCGAGCTGTTGGCGCAGCCTCGACCCGAGCAGACACGCCCAGCTCCGCCAGGTGGACGACAAGGCGGTCGGTTGGGTCGCCCATGCCGACCTCCGTTCACTTTATGTCCGTGTTCACTATAGTTGAACACACGAAAAAAGTGAACAGTGAACCGTTGCGGTGAGCCCCAGCCTTGCGGATAGCGGCGGGCTCGTGTCGGTGGGCGCGCTCACGATCCGCGCCAGACTATCTCAGCTCGCCGCCCTACGCCGGCCGCAACTCAGACCTCGAATCGCGCTCTGATGTGCACGACGAGGAGCTGTGAATCCTTTGGGCGACAGCGCTCAACACCCGCGTGGATCGCGACAAGCGGCCGCGGGCGCACATCGCCACCGCGACGGATGCCCTTGAGGACAAGGCGCCGCGAGGGTTCGAGCGGCTGCGGGTCCGCGGCCGGGCCGTCCACATCACGAACCCTCATGACGGCGGGACGATGAGCGCCAGTGACGGGTGCGGATGATCTTCCCTTCCGGTCGATCAGAGGCCAAATTATGACACCCACATTGCGGGAAACCCTGACTCCCTTTCCTGCAAGGGTTTCGCATCCAAGAGATGTTCGCTTCTTGGAGCCTTCCGCGCCGTGACTGTGCCGGAAGTTGGACGTACGATCTGTCCACCAACGTTCATAGACGTGCGCAATGATCGAGAATAGGATTACGAATTAAGGGAAAGGTCAACTGCGAGTGCAGCTTCCGCGATCCCGTCATCACAGATGATCTTGCCTCTTCTCACATGATCATCTGGTAGCCATCTTGGTAGCCATTTGCCAAGTTCGGAGTCGTTTCTGAATGTTCACTGAGGTTCGTTCTGAGGCTGAATCCCCTTATGTAGTAGGGGCTTCCACACCTTTGCGAATGTTCGAAAACCTTCGAACGGGAGGCTGGCAGTGTGGCCGCGTACTCCCACACACGACGACGGACGCCTAAGAACGGCCCGGCGTACTTCACTCACTATCCGGGAGATGTGGGGGTCACTGCTCGGTGGACGCTAACTGCATTATGCTCCGGAGCGCAGTGAGCATAATCTCTGGCGGGCGGTGGCCAGCGCTCGAGACGCAAAGCGCGTCGTTAGAGAATATCGCCTGACTTCTGAATTCGGAGAATTGGTAGTCTGTACGGCCGTTCGCTTCAGAGCGCGGCGGATGCAATCTCTGAAGAATTTAGGTAACTGTGTTGCATGAATGTGTCGGATCAAATCCGAATCCACAGCGATGAAAGGGGATTACGGCTAACTAACTTGCCTTATCTACGATGCGTTATTGCGGCGTGGATCCGGGAATCCGAGGCTTATGTAGCCCGGCGCTCGTTTGGCCAAGGATGATGCCAGCACGCCTGTGAGGATGTCGTGGTAGTCATGGACCTCGGCGGTGATCTTACTGGAGTAAGGGCGCAGGACGCGGCCCACGTATTGCACTAAGCGACCCTTGAACGCGATCGGTGTGGTGAGGAACAAACGTATCGAGGGCGGGGCAGTCGAAGCCTTCGCCGATATAGGAGCCTGTGGCCACGACAACCAGCGGCCTTTCAGGTGTGCCCGCGTTGAAGCGAGCGACGGCGGTGGTGCGGGCGTTGGCGCCCATCCCGCCGCGTAGCACGGCTGGGTCGTGACCGCGGTTGTGCAACATTCCGGCCAGAAGCTCGAGATGTGCAGTGCGCTGCGTGAGGACCAGGCAGTGGCGGCCGCGCTTGAGCGCCTGTATGACGTCGTCAGCGATCTGCTGGTTTCGAGCGTCATCCGCGGCGAGGTCCCGTGGTCGAATGGTGCGCAGGTGCGCCCGAGCCAGCTCAGCGGGCAGGCAGGCAGCCGGTCGGGTCATCACTCCAATCCACGTCGCTAATAACGACAGTGCGTCGTCGGAAGGGTCTTGTCGATCTAGGTCCACAACGGCGTTGGTTGCGTTTTGTATTCGCCAGCTAACGCGTAGTCGTGACCTCGAAGAAGGCGAAGCCATGTGGTAGAAAGCACTCGCTCGGTCGGGGGGCCCGCGAGAGGGAGCGGAGGTCTGGTTGAGGACGCAAGATCGAGCGTGTCCTTGCCCTGGTGCGGGCCTCTTTCGCCGTATCGATCGTGGCGGGTATCGCCCGCGTAAGGCAGTGACACTCGCCAGTACTGCCGGTATCCCAGAGGCCGGAACAGTCCACGCTATGCCAGCTCGCCATCGGGCGGCCGTTGGCGAAGGGAGTCCGGGCCGACCGCTTCACCTGCTTTCGCCGAGCGCCGTGTGCGCGCGGTGTGACGCGCCACGGTGGACAGCCACGAGACTCGCATGGCACGAAGAGCCGCTCACCGCGAGGTGATGAGCGAACAGCGCCCCCCGCGCCGGACGACCGGACCCTCCCCGCGAGAGCACCGGCGCGGCGGCGGTGCGTCACGGTCGGGCGGGTTGCCGGGTCATGCTCAGCCCGCCGTGCTGAGTTCGGATGCGCCGACCGTGGTCCTGGCGCGCCCAGCGCCGGTCGACGCGGCGCCGGACGTCGACGGTTGGCAGGTCAGCAGCATCGATATGCCGGCGCCGCCAAGGGTCGCCCGGGCCGACCACAGCGACGCCGTGCGACAGCGAGCACTGACCGAGCTCGCCTGGCTTTTGCCGACGCTCCTCATGCTCAGTATCGGGCTGATCCGCGTCGGCTGGCCGGCGCTGTGGGCGGATGAGCTGGCGACATGGGGGATGGTGACCGTCCCGTGGAGCCAGACGTGGCAGGTGCTCCACCACACAGACGCCACCCTCGGCGCCTACTACGCGATCATGCACGTGTGGGTGTCGCTGCTGGGCGCCTCGGACGTCATGATGCGGCTGCCGTCCGTGCTGGCGATGGCGGCGTCCGCCGGGTTGATCGCGCGGCTTGGCACGCGGCTGGCCTCTCCCCGGGTCGGCCTGCTATCGGGTCTGCTGTTCACGGTGCTGCCCACAACGTCTCGGTACGCCCAGGAGGCACGTCCCTACGCGCTGGTGGTGTTCGCAGCCGTCCTGTGCAGCCTCGCCCTGGTCCGGGTCCTGGACCGGCCGGGGGTCGGGCGGTTGCTGGCCTACGCGCTGGCCACCGGGTTGCTCGGCCTGCTGCACGCCATCGCCCTGCTGCTCATCCCGGCGCACGCCCTGGTGGTGCTCGCCGTGCGCAGGTCGGTCATGCCCCGCTGGCTGGTCGCGGCGGGCGTCGGCATGCTGCCGGCGCTGCCGGCGCTGTACCTCGGCAGTCAGCAGACGGCGCAGGTGGCATGGATCGGCCCGCCGACGTCGAGCAGTCTCACTGCCTACCCCGCCACGTTGATGGGGTCCGCGGTCGGCGCTGGCATGATCCTGGCGCTGGCGATGTATGCCGTCTCCACTCGCCATCCGGCAGTCCTCTACACGAGCTGGGCAGTCGTTCCGGCGGTCTGCCTGTTCGCGGCATCGCAGGTAACGGCCCTGTGGCTACCCCGGTATCTGCTGTTCACAACGCCGGCGTGGGCGCTGCTGGCCGGGACCGCGCTCGGGCGGACCCGGCTCGTCCGCGGGGCTATCGCTCTGGCCCTCGTGGCGGCCGTCGGCGTTACCGCTCAGGCGAGCGTGCGCGGGCCAGACGGGCACCTGCAGGCCACGCGCGAGGCGGCCGCGTTGATCGCGGCTCAGATGAAGCCCGGTGATGCAATTGTCTACAGCTCGCACGACAGCGGTGCCACCGTCTACGGCACCTCCGACCGGGTGGGACGGGACCTTGTCGCCCATTACATCCCGGCGGATCGGCGACCCGCCGACGTGCTGCAGGTCGTCCCGCAGCGCACTAGCGGTCGAGTTACCGCGGTGGAGTGCACGAACGTGGCGAGATGCTTGCCGAACGTGCAGCGCATCTGGGTGCTGCGCCTAGACCACCAGAGCGATCCGCTGCAGGACCTCGGGGGGACGAAGGCGGCAGTGGTCCGCAGCCGGTACTACGTGTCGCGGGTCTGGTACCCCCAGGGCCTCACCGTTGCCCTGGCCCTTCTGAAGCCGACGGGCTGACTGATGCCCACGACGGGTCGACGCTGACCAATGCTCGCTTTCCTGCTGCAGGTCGACGCCTGGGTCAACGACGGACAGCTGCGTATGTTCGCCGTCTTCATGGGAATGATCTGGCTCCTCTGGACCATGCGGGTCGTTCTCGCACGGCACTACTGGCCCGTGCAGCTCGCGTGGAACGTCACCAGCTCGGTCATCATCCCAGTGGTCGACGAGCCAGAGGACTTCTTCCGCGAGGTCCTGACCCGGATCGCCGAGCAGCGCCCGACCGAGGTCATCGTGGTCATCAACGGCCCGCGCAACGTGATGCTGGAGAAAGTCTGCGCCGACTTCGGGATCCAGTGGTGCTGGACCGAGACCGCCGGCAAGCGCAACGCGCTAAGCCTGGGGGTAGAGATGTCCCGGGGCGAGATCTCCGTCCTCGTCGACTCCGACACGTTATGGACGCCGGGCACCCTGGAGGAGCTGGTCAAGCCCTTCCGCGACCCGAGGGTCGGGGGCGTCAGCACCCGGCAACGCATCCTCGAACCCGGCCGCACGATGCTCACCCGCTGGGCCGACTGGTTGGAGAACGTGCGCGCCGAATACTCGATGCCCGCGATGAGCGTGCTGGGAACCGTCGGATGCCTGCCGGGCCGCACGATCGCCTTTCGCCGCACGATCCTCGTCGGGTGCATGCACAGATTCCTCACCGAGCGGTTCCTCGGTGTGTTCCTGGAGGTGAGCGACGACCGCACGCTCACGAACTACGCCCTCCTGGCGGGCTACAAGACCGTGTACCAGTCGACCTCGCTCGTCTACACCGACGCCCCCACATCCCTGCGCGGGCTGGCCAAGCAGCAGCTCAGGTGGGCGCGCGGGTCGCAGTACAACACCCTGCGCATGATGCCGTGGATGGTGCGCGAGGCCCCGCTGCTGGCGCTGTTCTACGCGGCCGACATCGTGGTGCCGTTCGTTCTGGTCGGCTCCTACCTGGCCTGGAGCGTCGCCGTGCTCCGCGGGCGGAAGACGCCGATGTACGACCAGCTTCCGCTGCCCAACCCGGGATGGCAGGCGGTGCTGTTCATCGTGGGGCTCAGCCTTTCCATGACGCTGCTGTCGTGCGCCATCAGGTTCGGCAGGCACTTCTCCTCCCGGCCGAGGGACCTCGTCTACCTCCCTGTGTTGATGCTGATCAACGTCTTCGTCCTGATGCCGATCCGGGTGCTCGGCTTCGTCTGGATGGGCCACAACGCCGGTTGGGGCACCCGCTCGAACGCCTTCGGCGGCGCGTCCGGGAGGAACGTCCAGGCCGCTATCCCGTACCTGCTGGGAGGGGCGATGCTCGCTGGGGCGGTGCTGGTCAGTGTCTAGGCACACGCGACCTACGGCGCGTCGAGGGCTCGGCGCTGTGGGTCACCGGCAACGCCACGGTTCTCGCCGCGCTCACGCTCTGGCTGGTCGCGCGGGTGTTCGTGAGCAGTCCGGCCGCTGGCTCGGGCTCCGGCACGGAGACGGCGCCGGCCGTGTCGGCCGAGTCGGCCGGGTCGGCCGGGTTGGCGAGCGCATCACTGGCACCGCCGCCCGTGCCCAGCAGGGACGTGTTCCTGAAGCCGCCTGCACCCTACTTCGGGCTGACCACTCCCCAGGCACCCTGGTCCCGCAGCGAGCTGAACTCACTGGCGGCCAAAGCCGGAGCCCACCCGACGATGATCCAGTTCTTCGTGAATTGGACGCAGGAGTTCCGGCCCGATGCGGTGTCCATGTGCTACAGCCAGCACGCGCTACCGCTGCTGTCCTGGGAGCCGTGGGCCGGCGTGAAGTCCGGCCAGAGCCAACCCACCTTCGCCCTGCGGCGCATCACGAGCGGGGCCTACGACGCCTACATCACAAAGTTCGCCCGCGGGATCCGCGACCAGAGATGGCCGGTCGTTCTCAGTTTCGCGCACGAGATGAACGGCACTTGGTACCCGTGGTCGGAGAGCCGCTCGGGTAACCGGCCGGGCGAGTACGTCCAGGCGTGGCGGCACGTGCACGACATCTTCACCACGGTGGGCGCGACCAACGTCATCTGGGTATGGAGTCCCAACATCGTCCGCGCAGTCCCGCTGGTCAGCCTGGCCGACCTATACCCGGGCGACTCCTACGTGGACTGGTCCGGAATGGTCGGTTACGACTACGGGGAGCCGACCGCCGGAGAGGTCTTCGACCCCACGATCGCGCGGATTCGCGTGTTCACCCGCAAGCCCCTGCTCATCACCGAGACGGCGGCCGAACCCGGCCCGGTCAAGGCGGCGTGGACCGCATCCCTGTTCCCCTGGCTGCGGAAGCACCGCGACGTGGTCGGCTTCACCTGGTTCGAGCTGTCCAGAGCGGAAGGCGCGGTCAGGGACTGGCGGTTCAGCGCCGACCCGAGTACCCAACGGGCCTTCCACGACGGGATCGTGGAGTCGAACCTCGCTCCCCCGATCGCCTATGGGTGAGCGGAGGAACGACCTGTCGATAATGCGAGAGCAGCTCCTGGCACGCCCAGTCCGCCGGCTCCTTGCCGTCTGCTTGGTGATGGCTGTCGCAGTCGTCAGTTGTACGGTCTTCCGGGGTGGGAAATCTCCGCGGGCGGCCGAGCGGCGGGCGGACAGCACGGTGACCGTCTCAGCCGACAGGGTGCTCGGCAGGTTCGACAACCCGGCCTGGTACGGCAACCAGACCGGCCCCACGTCTCCGCTAGGTCCCCGCGACCTTCGGGCGCTCGACGGCCTCGACGTTCACGTCGCGCGCGTCTGGGCACTACCACGTGGGTACTACAACGCGACAACCCGTCGATACGACTTCGACTTCGCCGCTGACGACGGATCGGCCGCCTATCGCTACATAGACCAGCCGGCACGCTACGCCCAACGGTTGCTCGTCAACCTCGGCGAGTGCGCTCCCCAGATCCTGACACTGTCCGCTCCGCGGACGTGTCGCGCGGTGCTGCGCGACGGCCTCCTCGCCTACAAGCGGCGCTACCCATCGATCCAGTACGTAGAGCTCTTCAACGAGCCGGACAAGACCTGGGCCGTACCCAGCGGGCACTGGGAGGGTCTGACCGTCGATGACTACTACCGGTGGTACCGCATCGGGTACTCCGTGGTGAACGAGGTAAACCACCATCTTCACCCAGCGATCCCCCTGAGGTTAGGCGGTCCCGCAACCGCCACCTTCGACGAGTCCTTCCTCCGGCGCTTCCTCGACTGGTACGCCCGCGACCCCGACCGGGCCAAGCGACTCGACTTCATCTCCTACCACCAATACAAGCACGGGGCTGACCCAGCCCGGGTTGGGGCGGAGAAGCAGACCGTTCGGCGCTGGCTGTCCAGCCGCCGGCTCGACCCGGACACTCCCGTGTTCGTGACCGAATACGGGGTCTTCCCCGGGGACACCACCGGGACAACGTTGAACGCCGACCTACTCACCCAGGCAGCAGCGATGGAGACCCTTGCGTACTACTACATCAACAGCGGGATGGACCTCGAGATGCACTGGGCGTACAGCCATCCCACCAACCCGCGCAAGTCCATGTTCGTCTCGGGTGTCGACGGCGCCGTCTACCCGTACGGCAACCTCCTGACGATGCAGAGCATGATGAAGGACCAGCAGGTATCCGCGACCAGCGACGGCCTCTCCCGGACCGGAATCGGAGTCAACGCCCTCGCCACGGTCGACGCCAGCGGGGTGGCTGTCCTGACCACCAACTATCAGGGCAGCCGAGGCGAAGCCAGCCACGTCGTGTCCCTCTACCTTGACCGGCTGCCACCCCGGCTGGCGCACCGCCGGCTGCAGCTCGACCGGTACGTCATCGACTCGACGCACAGCAATTACGCGCACGACCCCTCGTCGTCCACTCTCGAGCGCGTGGAACGCCGGATCATTCACGCCGACGACCGCATCGAGACAGGCTTCCGGCTGGAGCCCAACGCGCTCACCCTCGTCGTGATCTCCGCCCTCCGCACCTGAGCGCGGTCGGACGTCTAGTCAGCTCGGTCAGCTCCCCCGGCGCGCCTCGGCCCGTCAGCGGCTTGGCGCGGGTGGAGGACGTGCGGCGGTGGTGGCGAGCATCAGCGCACCACCCCGGTGCTTGAGGTACGGCTCCCGGTCGGGGCGCTAACCGGGCGCCGTGGCGTTTCCAGCCACGTATCGGCCCGTTTCAATACATGCCGCACGCGATTAGGTCGATGTCCTCCGACAGCCGACCGGCGACCAGCTGTGTGCGGCCGAGAGCTGTGCCGCCGAAGAAGATGATGTCCTCGGAGTCGGACAGTGCGGCCCGCAGATGCGAGATCGCGTGATCGCACCGTTCCTGCTCCTCGGCGGCACCGAGCCGCTCGATCTCACGCCGCAGGTCTGCGTCGCTGAGCATTGCGCTTTCGGCTCGGTCGCTGCGCTTAAGCGATGGCACGTTCGCGTGCGCCGGTACGAAGGCGGCGATGCGCTGCGTTGAGCCGCTGCTCGGCGGCCCGGCGGTCGAGCACGTCGTTGTCACAGCGGGGCAGGAAGGTGTCGATGGCGTTCCATACGTCATATTCCATGTCGCCGAGCTTCGGCAGGTGGGCCAGGTCGAGCACCGTCAGTTCGGGTGTCGTGACGAGGCATGGACCCATGTCCGTCGTCATGCGCGCAACGTCGATCCGCCCGATGTCACGGGGCAGGAAGTGAATCGTGGCCTGCCGGTCGGCCAGCGCGAGATCGCGGCGACGTCGGCGGACAGCGACGATGGCGATGGCCGTCCATTCGGCTGAGCGAATACCAGATCCCAGTCCTGCTACCGGGTGCCGGCCGAGCCGCAAGCAGTCGGGCTGGGCTCGCTCCACAACACCGGCGCAAGGACCGACGATGTTCGTGAGCGGATTCGGATCATGCTGACGTAGTGGATCTTGGCCTGGTTGCCAAGTTGGTTGCCAAAATCGCCGTTCGCGGTCGTTCGCTGCGGATTCCGTAGGTCCGTTCAGGTACCTGTAGCCCTTGATTTACGGGATTTTCGAACACCAGCGGCTCGCCGCGAACGTGATCTTGCCTCGCTGGCAGTGTGGGGGTCAGGGGTTCGAGTCCCTTCACTCCATCCATCGGGGGGTCGCTGAATCACTGGGCTGTATGGGTCTCGGTCCGATCTTGAAGCTTGATCAGCTGGTCGTCCATCCGTCCGCAGAAAGTCGCTCGTGTCGTTGCACGGCGCAGCTCCGCTGAGCGTGTTCGAGGCCTACGCGCCGAGACGAAGCCGTTTGCTGCCCACGGTGTTTCGTGGGCGGCAACGGTGTTCGTGCTCGCCTCTGGGCGCGGCCACCGTGTCTTTGAGAATGCCGAGGTAGGCGATTTCCGCGCCGCAACCCGGATCTATCCAGGGCATTCCCTACCGGGGGGCTGGTCGCCCGAGTACATCTAATCGCTCGGCGACAGTTCTGACGCAGGCACAGAAGCGTCTCGGCGAGGGCTACGCAGGCGGGCAGATGCACCCGCGGGTCAACGTGTTGTCTAGCGTGGCGTGGCAATACCGTTCAGCGATCCGGTCATGCGCACCGACGGCGTGCGGGCAGACGCTGCACGTCGCGTCGTCGACCCGATACGCGGTTCCCCGATCGCTGCCGAGTCTCTCGCTCGTGTGGGGCGTGACTTCACCGGCGCGGGAGGCAGCGCCGGATAGCAACGCTCTGCCTGCCGTCCGGCGGCGGGCCGCGTCGTCCTTGGCCTGCTCATCGGAGATCGCCGGCCCCGGCTCGTGGGCGTTGTTCACGCCGGGCGCGTGCAACGTTGGGCTCTGGCCGGCAGCGGAGTGCTGCGCGAGGCGCATGACCGCCGGCGCCCTGACCGTGGCGGCATCACTGGCCAGGTTCGTTTTCGTCGCGGCGCGTCGATTGCTCGGACCTGCGTCGGACCTGTCCCACCGAAATTCCACCGGAGCCGGCGCGTTCCAGACAGCCATCGAATATCCCTATGTTCTCGTATCAACTCATTAAAATTGCCGGGCGGTGCTTCATGTCTGCTGGCAGTGGGGGCAATGCTTCAGTCCCGCGAGGCCAGCCCCACGATTTTCGTTATCGGCGCCCTGGCCGCATCGGATTGGTCCTCACCAGGCACGACGACGCGGCTGCCAGCCCGTCGCTACGTCAGCACCCCGACCTGCCTCGCCGCGTCTGAACCGATGCCCGTGCTGGCTAGCGCCGTGAAGAGGCGAGCACGCGTCCGCCGTCGTTCTCCCAGTCGCCGATTGGAGGCGGCTCGAGGCAGCCATCGCGGCTCATCCGTGTCGGGCGCTCGGAGGCCGCCTCGTGGAGAATCTCCTGGGCGCGGTGCAGGTCGCCGTCGAGTCCGGCGAGATCCAGCGCACGGTGCGCTACCTGAGCATCGGTGGCCGGCGGAATCACGACCAGGTCGATGCGTTTCCACCCGGACTGGTCGATCAAGCTCAGCGTCGGCCCGTCGGAGCGGTAGCCGTCGAGCTTCACTGGACGTCCGGTTACCGTCATGCGGCGGGGCGGCCGATCCCAGCTCGCCAGGTCGTAGGTCACCCGGTACACCTGATGGCCGGCCGACCACATCGCCTTGAGCAGCGGAGGAAGTTCCGCGCTGAGGTCACCCGAACGCGGCCACCACGCGCCGTCGACGAACCCGCTGCCGAGGTTCGCACGCAGCCGCAGCCGCACACCGTCCGGTGACGATGTCGGTGCGGAGAGTCCATAGGACGAACGGGTCACGGTGTCGAGGGTGGCCATGATGTACGCCAATCCGAGCCCGCCAACGGGCCGGTTGTGGATCGCCATGAGCGAGGGCGGCGTGGGCACCGTCATACGACATACCCTTGGTAACTTCACTCTACTCCGTGGCGACGGCGGCCTTCTGGAAGCCGCGTCGGGCTTGGATGCGCTGGCCGCCGCCACGATCGGTCGCATCGGCTGTGTCGACCCGCTGCCGGCAGCCGCGTGGGAGACCGACGGCGGCCGGACCGTCATATCGTAAACGCTGTGGTTTCGCGGTTCCGGTCCGCGAGCCGCCGGTCGCCGGCGGCTGAATTGGGCTACTGATCGCGGCTGTTCTCGGTTCGATCCGGATCATGCAACTGCGCCGAACTCTCAAACGCAACACGCCACCCGACCAGCGAGTCGGCAGATAACGGCGAACGGGACCCAACCTCGCGACAGCCAGCCAACGTCGAGGCCGAAGTCATGCCCCCGGGCCGACGTACGGGAGGGATGGGCCGGTCCGGTAGCGAGCCCGGCCGTCGATCTCCTAGCTCAAACGCGCAGAGCCGACGCCTAGCGCTGCGAGCAGGCATATCCGGCCCGCAGATCCGTGGTGCCGCACAGGTCATCGCCGGCGGCGGCGTGGATTCGTGTTGGGGTGGGTCCTTGCGTCCTTTGGGGATCACGCCCGTGCCAACGGATCTAGCACGGATCCTTCTCCCAAAGCAGTCCTGACCTTGCCTGGGCGGGTGCTTAGCGGCGAGCCGTTGGTCGTTCAGGTCGCTCCGCCGGACGCTCACCGGCGCCCCTCGCTGTTCGGCTTCGTATTCGAACCGTGTCGAGTCGTGGCACTGCTTGGTGACTCGGCCTGGGCGAGCGGCCGAGTCCGGCCCCACGCTTGTCGCAGCAGGACCCGGATGTCGCCTGTCCGGTGAACGTCGGCTTACCGCGACACGCAGTGCGCCCTATGGACCGCCACCCACGCTTGTCCGCGGCAGCGTCGTTGACCGGCGGCTACGGTGGCGCTGAGGTGGCAGTACCCCAGTGGTCGGCGTCGGCAGGTGAATCGGCATGGGTAAAGCGGACGCACTCGACAGGTTTCAGCGTCGCCACCGATGGGCTGGGTTGCCGCTGGCGGTGGTCTACAAGTACATCGATGATCAAGGCAATTATCTGGCCGCCTTGATCACTTTCTATGGATTCCTGTCGGTGTTTCCGCTGCTGCTGTTGCTGGTCACCGTGCTGGGTTACGCCCTGCACGGCAACGCAGACCTGCAGCAGGAGGTCGTGAGTTCGGCGGTGGCCCAGTTTCCGGTCATCGGCGACCAGCTGGCCAGCAATATCCACTCCCTGCACGGCAACCCGCTGGCCCTGACCGTGGGCTTGCTGGGCAGCGTGTACGGCGGGCTGGGTGTCGCCCAGGCGGCTCAAAACGCCATGAACAAGATCTGGGGCGTGCCACGTCACGCCCGCCCGAACGCAATCAAGTCCCGCGGCATCAGTCTGCTGCTGCTGCTGGTCATCGGCGGCGGCCTCCTGCTCACCACCGTCCTGTCGGCGCTCAGCACCGCCGCGCATGCCTACGGGGCCGATCTCGGAGCCGGGTCGCGGGCCCTGACCTCGGTGGCCGCGGTGGTCGTGAACGCGCTGCTATTCATTTTTGCGTTCCGCGTCCTCACCGCCCGCGAGATCTCCACTCGCCAGGTCCGTGGGGGTGCGATCGCAGCGGCCATCACTTGGCAGCTTCTGCAGGTCATCGGTACCTATGCCGTCGGGCACGCACTCAAAGGCGCCAGCGCCACCTACGGCGTCTTCGGACTGGTGCTCGGGCTGATCGCCTGGATCTACCTCGGCGCCGTAACCGTCCTGCTGTGCGCCGAGATCAACGTCGTCCGCGCCGGCAAGTTCTGGCCGCGCAGCCTGATGACCCCGTTCAACGAGAACACCGAACTCACCGCGGGCGACCGGCGTGCTTATGCCTCCTACCCGGCCACCGAGCAACACAAGGAATCCCAGAACGTCGACGTGGACTTCGACCAACCGGTCTCCCCGCACGATCCGACCACCGAACCGTGAACTGCGTTTCGTGCGTCACCCGCGTCGGGCGGTGTCCAGCTCGTCCTCCTGCCGCTGGTTGACAGCATCGCCGCGGTCGCGTCGAGTATTGGCGGCGAGGTAACCGACGCCGATAGCGATCGTGATAACGGCGACGACCCACAAGGCGTGAGCAGCGAAGCCGATCAACCCGAAGATCAGTGCGCCGGTCAAGACGATCAACATCACTCTGCTGAGGCTGGTCCGCTCACCCAGCAGCAGTGCGATGCGCTGTATCAGCCGACGCCCCTCGGGAGTCTGCCCGGGTGCCGAGCGATGGTGAAGAGGACGTTGCGCCGATGGTTCGCTGTGGTGCATCCGAATGTGGCGACCGTTGTAGATCGAGCCGGAGCGCTGGCGTCGTGTGGACCTCAGCGGCCGCTGGATGATCGTCGGCCGCGGTCGCCGAGTGCGGTGCCGCTGACCGAGGTCCAGGCGGTGGGCGCGAAGGCGCTGAGTACGTGGTCGCTGTCTTGGAATCGCAGTACGAGGATTCCGGCGTCCGCGAATTCGAAGCCGACACCGCCGAGTCCGGCCTCGACGTGGTAGGACCGCAGCGATCCGTCGGGGAAGGTCACCGTGACCAGGTCGGGTTCCAGGTGTTCGGTGTCGGGCAGTTCCTGGTATTCGTCGACCTGGCCGTTGCGGCGGTGCACGACGTGTCTGGCCATCGGGTGTCGCCTAGCCGGTGAGCGCAGCACGGTCGGCGTCCGGACCGCGTCAGCGTTGGCGATCGCGATCTTGCCCGGTTTGGCTTTTTCGGCGACCGGGATGCGCAGCGTGAGGACACCGGCGCTGTAGCTGGCTTGCACCCGGTCGGTGTCCGGGGTGTCGCCGAGGATCAGCTGCCGCCTGAGCAGCCCTCGCGGGCGTTCGGCGGCGATCATCTCGGTGTCCTCGCCGGTTGACCGGCGACGCTTTGACGGGCGACGCTCGGCCCGCACGGTGAGCACGTTGCGCGGCACGTCCAGGTCCACCGAGTACATGTCCACCCCTGGCAGGTCGAACTGCACCACGATCTGCTCGCCGTCCCGCCAGGCATCCATCGGCATCGCCGCCGGACGGGCCGTGGTACCCCAGACCTGTGGGGCGAGCCGGTCGAGGTCCCGGAACGGATCGGTGCCGACCAGCATGATTCTCACCTCTATTAGGTGGCGGCTCCACTGCAGGGAACCTGCGCGGAGGGATCCTGCCGTGCCGCCGGCCGGGGCGCGCGCGGTGTGTCGTGTCACCGCGTGTCCCAGCCGGAAGCAGACCCTTCTGCCGGCGCCCGCCGGCCGTACCGGGGAGCGCGTGTTGGTCGTCTTAGCGACTGTCGAATGATCACGCTGTGGCTGACCGGCGGCGGCGCGCCGACAGGCCTTACCGTACACTGCTGGGTGAACGTCCGTCCAGTAACCGGTCACACCCGGAAGGCCCACCATGCCCGCCACCCGCAACCGACGCGACACGCTGCTCGCCGCCGCGCTGGACAGCTTCACCCGTCGCGGCTACGACGCGACCAGCGTCGCCGAGCTGGCCGCCGCCACCGGCATGAGCAAGGCCGCAGTCAGCTACCACTTCCGCACCAAAAACGACCTACTGCACGCGATAGCCGACCCGCTGCTCGACAGCCTGGACGCCCTCATCGACCGCCACCCGACCACACCCCACTGGCCCGGCGGGGTGCGCGCCCTGCTCGAGGACTACCTCAGCACGCTGACCGACCACAGCCAGATCGCGGCCTGGGTCGACAGCGACAAAGCCGCGCTGAACCACCCCCAGATCGGCGCCCGGCTCCACCACAACACCGAGCGCATATGCCACGCCATCACCGGCTCCACCGCCAACGGCACCGCAGCCACCGCACGCGCCACCGCAGCCCTCGGATCCCTATGGCGCCCAATCCGCACCCTCACCCCAACCCAACTCGCCACCCACCGCGACGCCCTCCTCCACACAGCGATGGCCGGCTGCGCACCAACCGACACCCAGCCCAAACCGACAGCCCCACCAACCAATCCAGAGGGCATCCAGCAGCGTCGGTAGGGAGATCACCGGGTCGTGACCCCCAGGCACGATGGCACCCGATCGAGGAGGCGGTTGCCTACTCGCCACCCTGGATTCGCTGACAGCGGCTGAACTCGACGGCCTCCTGGCCGCACCGGCTAATGACGAACGATCTCAACTCGTGCCGATCAATCACCCGGCGGTTAGCTGGCGACGAAGCGGGCTAGGGCGGCAACGTCGCGCAGCACGACGTCGCGGCCGGCGACGTCGATCCAGCCGCGTTTGGCCAGCCCGGTCAGCGCCTTGTTCAGCGATTGCCGGGTGACCCCTAACTGGGCGGCGAGCACCGATTGGCTGCCGGCCAGGTCGACGCGGTAGGTGCCGTCGGGCCCGGCGACGGCGCCCGCGACCAGCAGCTTGGCCAGCCGGCGGGGCAGATCGAGGAACAGGATGTCGCCCATCGCCCCGGTGAGCCGCCGCAGGCTGCGCGCGAGTTCCATCGCGAAGGCCCGCAGCGCGGCCGGCTCCCGGTCGAGCAACGCCCGCACCGCGGCGGCCGGTACGACCATCAGCTCGGTCGTCTCGGCCGCCACGACGTCGGCCGAGCGCGGCATGCCGTCCAGGATCGACAGCTCGCCCAGGGTCTGGCCCGGCGCGATGTTCGAGAGCACGAACTGCTCCCCGTGGGGCGAGCTGGTCACCACCCGCAGCAGCCCCGAGCGCACCACGCACAGGTGCTCGCTCGGCTCGCCGGCGAGGAAGAGCACCTGTCCGCGCGCGAGACGGCGTAGGAAGCTGACCTGGGCCAGGGCGGCGATGTCCGCCTCGCCGAGGCCGTGGAACAACCCCAACGCCGCAAGTTCCTCAGCAATCGTCACGCCTAGCATCATCACGTCCGCCGGCGACGCTGCGCAGCACCGACACCACCGGGCAGGGCGTCATGCCGCAGAAGGGCCTGGGACCTCCGCCGGTAGGACGAGGAGAGGGGGCGTCCGGGCAGTGGACGTCGAGGCGGACGGCATGACCGTCCGCCTCGACCCCCCCGGGAGGACACCGAACCCCCGTCCGGGCCAGGCCCCAGCCGGCGTCCTCACCATCTCCGCCGCCGCAAGGCGGCGCAGTCTCATGGGTCCTGCTCCTATCCCTGTGCAATCCCGCCGACGAAACAATGACCCGGCTTAGGACCCGAGGCGTCCGGCGCCGAGGAGGGTTCGCACGAACTGCGGCAGGACGTGGTTGCTGGTGATCAGGTGGTGCATGTCGTGCACCTGGCTGGTGTTGAACAGCAGCAGGGCGACGGCGGCGAGAACCAGGGCGGCGAGGGCACCGACCACGGCGAGGCCATGGCGATGGGTCCGGACGGTGGTGGTGATGGTGGTCATTTTGTGCTCCTCATCCGCTGTGGTCCCGCCGACGAAACACATCGTGCCGCCCGCACCACCCACGGACAGTCACCACGACGACAGGAGACCTGTCATCCAGGCGACAGGCCCACACGGCCCTGGAATCAGCTGTTCTGTGCGGACGGACGTGATGCTCACGGACAAGGCGGACTGCGTGATCGCCTCCGGTTGTCTTCCGGGACCTGGGCTGTTGCGGCAGGCTGGGGATTGGTGGGACGAAACGGCGGGATGGGCGGTGTAATGGTGCGAGCGGTCGTGCTGAGTAGCTTCGACGGGCTGGGCGGGGTGGATGTCCGTGAGGTCGACGAGCCGGTCGTCGCGGACGACGGGGTACTGATCCGGGTCGTGTACGCCGCACTCGGTCCGTGGGATGTCGCGACGACGCATGGCGCGTTTGTTGGCGCGGGCGGCGGCAACGGCCTCCCGCAGGTGCTCGGCTGGGACTTCGCCGGCATCGTGGAGAGCGTCGGCAGCGAGGTATCCGGGTTCACCTCGGGGGAACGGGTGCTGGGGTTCAGCCCGCAGCCGTGGTCGGGCATCGGCGCCCTCGCCGAGCTGATCGCGGTGCCGGCGGGCACCATCGCTGCGGTCCCGACCGGCCTGGACCTGCCGGCCGCCGCGGCGCTTCCGGTCAGTGGGCTGACCGCGATCCTGACGCTGGACAGCGCCGCGGTGGCGTCCGCGGACACTGTGTTGGTAGTCGGGGCGACAGGCGGGGTCGGCGGTTTTGTCACCCAACTGGCGCAGGCCCGGCGGGCCCGGGTGATCGCATCAGTCGCCGCGTCCGCGGCGGATGCGGCCCGCGAGCTCGGCGCGAGCGACGTCGTCGATCGTGACGGCGACCTGGCCGGGCAGGTCAGGACTCTGATCGGGCCGGGCGTGGATGCCACCATCGACCTGGTCGGTCCGCGGGTGTGGCCTGCGGAGCTGGCCGCGACACGCGACGGCGGGAGGTTCGTGACGACCACGCCGGCCGCCGCGCCGCACGAGCGAGGCATCACCGTGACCAGCGTCGCCGTGCAGCCCGACCCGTCCACGTTGGCATCGCTGGCCGAAGCGTGCGCCCAGGGCCAGCTGGTGTCGCGCGTGGCGCGCATTGTTCCGCTGGAGCAGGCGGTCGACGCGCTCGCCGCGCTCGAGCGCGAGCGGGCGAGCGGCAAAATCGTCGTCAATGTCGCCGATACGGCAGGGGCCGACGTCGCCTGAGCAGATACGAGCCGGCAGTCGTCACGTAGCGATGTTGTCCGTTGCTCGATGAGCCGTGGCGGGCGTACTAGGTGTTCGGGCGGGACGGGATCGACTGTGGGAAGTGGAGGAACTCGCCCGGGTCGTAGCGTGCCTTGACCCGGGTCAGGTCCTCGTAGTTGAGGCCGTAGTAGTGGCGTCCCGGGTCGTGGAGGTCGTTGTCGGGGAAGTTCGGGTATACGCCTCCATTGCCCCATGGAGTTACCGCAGCCCAGGACTTGGTAAGCCAGTCGCGGGCTTGTTGCCGGCGGCTCGCCGGAGCGTCTGCGGGAACGACCACCGCATGTTTGAGCAGGAACCGGGCTTGTCGATGCGGGAACGCGGTGGCATCGGCGCGCACCCGGTTGTAGGCCCCGCCCCACGGCGTGAAATCGAGTTCGCGAGACACCCCGGCGACCCGCCCGGTGGCCAGGTGGTCAATCAGCGCGGTGATCGTTGACGCGGGCAGCAGCCGAGTGAAGAACTCCGACTTGCTGTACACGTGGCCGCCCGGTCGCTGGTCACCAGGTCCGTGTTCGGCCAGGTACCGCTTGGCCTCGCGATGCGAGCCAGGCACTTGAACTACCGAGGACGGGTCGGTCTGAGTTGGCAGCTGCTCGAGCAGCTCATCGGTGTCGGCTTGGCTGCCGAGCATCGCCCCGAATAAATGGACGACGGGTGGCGCGTCCGGATTGTCGGGCGCGGTCAGGAGAAGGCTGGCCGCCAACTCGTCCGCGGCGGCGGGAGCCCAGCTCTGCCACGCCTCCACGATCCCCGCGGCCTGGGCGATCGGCCACGTCAGATGGAAGGCGGTACAGGCCGGCGTCGGAACGGTTCTGAAGGTCAGGGACGTAACTACGCCGAACTGTCCACCGCCCGCTCCGCGCAGCGCCCAGAACAGCTCTCGGTCGTGGTGATCATCGCAGTCGAGCACGCGGCCATCGGGCACCACCACCTGCGCGCCGACCAGGTGATCGGCGGTCAGGCCGTACTTCCGGCCGAGGATTCCGAGGCCGCCCCCGAGCGTCAGGCCGGCGATCCCCACCGTCGGGCCGCATCCGGCCGGGATTGTCCGGCCGTGCCGTGAGAGCGAGTCGTATAGCCCGCCAAGACGCGTTCCTGCCCCGGCGACCGCCAGTCCGTCCTGCAGCGAGGTGCTCGTCATGGGCGAGAGGTCGATGACCACCCCAGACGTGGTGGATCGGCCCGCGAAGCAGTGCCCGCCGCTTCGCGGTGCGACTGGTACGCCCGAGCCGCGCGCCAGCTCGAGCGTCATGGCGACGTCGATCGGAGTTTGGCATCGTACGATCGCCTGTGGCCGGACGTGGTCGAACCGGGCGATAGCGGGTTTGCGTGCGGTGTCGTAGCCGGGCGAGTCAGGGAGGATGACGTCGCCGGCGATGCGGTCATTCAGCGCTTGCCAACGGGCCGACGAACCGCTCATGACGGGTGCCCGGCGGAGTGGGCGGCGCATCGCGACGGTCGGGTTGGCCCAGTGCGCCGATCCGGCCTCACGAGTGCACGGCTGTCTTCGAGTTGCACGCCAATCTCCGCACCTACCGGGTCCGCGTTGAGCGGGCGATCGGAATCCTCGCGACTTGATTCGCGTCGTCGCAACCCATTTCCCACGCAACGCCTCGCCCGGCACCGTTGCGCTGTCGGATCGATGACAGTCGGCGTACCGGAAAGTGCTGGACATGAGTCTGGGAGACGGTGTCGGCTCGGGGTAGAGGTGTTCGTAGCGGGAGTGAGAGGCCGCCCACGGAGCGACGGCGAGCGAAGGGAACCGCGATCATGAAACTCACGACCACCACGCAGGTCTCGGTCGATGGGGTGGTGCAGGGAAACGGCGGGCCGGACGAGAACCGCAGCGGCGGGTTCGAGCGAGGCGGTTGGGCCAGGCCGCTGTTCGACAGCGAGGCCATGGCGCTTGACCTGGTGGAATCGCGAGCTTTCCCGAAGGGCATCACGCTCCAGGTCTACCGGCCGGCCGGGCGCCCGCAGTATGCAATCGACTGAAGCACGGGACGACGCAGATCGTTCACAACCCCGGGTACCAGAACGTCCATTGAAAGAAATCCGGGCGGCGGTGTCGGATCGGGGCAGCAGTGTTCGTAGTAGGGGTGAGCGGCCGCCCACGAGGGGCCCGAACGACAGGAGATGATCCGAGATGCAGTACCTGGTTTCCGTGATCGATGACAAGAGCAATCCCGGCAGCACGGACAGGCAGCCTGCCATCAGCGCGTTCAATGAACGACTGATCGCCGAGGGCTATTGGGTTTTCGCGGGCGGACTCGCGGACACCGACGCGGCCACGGTCATCGACAACCGAGGCGAGCAGGCGATGTTAAGCGACGGGCCTTTCGTGGAGTCGAAGGAGTATCTCGCCGGCTTCTGGATCATGGAGGCCCCCGATCTGGATGTGGCGCTCAAGCTCGCGACCGAGGCGTCGAAGGTCTGCGATCGGAAGATCGAGGTGCGGCCATTCCGGTGAGCGACGTCGAGGAGGCGATCACCCGGGCCCACCACGAGGAGTGGGCCCGGGTTGTCGCCTCCGTGACCCGGCGTTTCGGTGACCTCGATATCGCCGAGGAGGCGGCGGCCGAGGCATTTGCGACAGCCGTCGAGCGATGGCCGGCCGACGGCGTACCCCCGAACCCCGGCGCCTGGCTGACCACCACCGCCAACCGCAAGGCTATCGACCGGATCCGCCGCGAGAACAAGCGCGACGACAAGCAGAAGGAGGCTCAGCGGTTGTACGACGACGACCCGCCCGAGCCTGTCGGCGCCATCGAGGACGAGCGGCTCCGGCTGATCTTCACCTGCTGTCACCCGGCGCTGGCGATGGAGGCACGGGTGGCGCTGACGTTGCGCATGGTCGCCGGTCTGAGCGCGCCCGAGATCGCCCGTGCCTTCCTGGTGCAGGAGGCCACCGTGGGGCAGCGGATCACCCGCGCGAAGGCCAAGATCAAGGCGGCTCGCATCCCTTATCGGGTGCCGTCCGCGGAGGATCTCCCGGCCCGTGTCTCCGGTGTACTCGCCGTCCTGTTCCTCGTCTTCAACGAGGGCTACCTGGCGACCGGCCCCGGCACCGATCCCGTCCGTCACGACCTGACCGCGGAAGCGATCCGGCTCGCTCGGCTGATCTGTGCCCTTCTGCCGGAGGACGGCGAGGTGGCCGGGCTGCTGGCGCTGATGCTCCTCACCGAGGCCCGCCGAACCGCGCGGGTTTCGGCGAGCGGCGAACTGGTCACCCTCGACGAGCAGGACCGTGGGGCCTGGGACCCGGCGCTGATCGCCGAGGGGCATCGGCTGGTGCGCGAGCGCCTGGCTGCTGCCGCCGCCGGGAAGGCTCCGGGTCGCTATCAGATCCTCGCCGCGATCAGCGCCGTGCACACCTCCGCCCGCGACATACGCGACACCGACTGGTCGCAGGTCCTCGCCCTCTACGACCAGCTCGTCCGCCTCGACCCCTCGCCGATCATTGCCCTCAACCGGGCCGTCGCGGTCGCCGAGCTTGACGGCCCGGAGGTGGCACTGGCGGCCGTCGACCGTCTCGAGGACAGGTTGGCCGGCTATCACGCCTACCATGCCACCCGGGCCGACCTGCTGCGCCGGCTCGGCTGCAGCCAGAAATCACGTGCGGCCTACGACAAGGCCATCGAGCTGGCGGGCAACACCGCCGAGATTGCCTACCTGACCCGCCGCCGCGACCAGCTGGGCTAGCCGCGGAGGCGCGTGCACGGGCGAATGCGGTCGGGCGACGATGCGGGTTAGGCGCCCGCTGGTACACCGGGCTGCGTGGTGATGGCCTTGCCGGCCGTGACCAAGACCAGAACGGCCACGAACGCCGCGGCGATCAGCCCGAACCCGATCCAGAACGCGACGTGATAGCCGTGGATCGCGGCGGGCGGGTTGAACGCGGACGGTGGGAGGTGATGGGCCACGAGATAGGAGGCGACCGCACTCGCATAGAAGGTGTTCAGCAGCGCCGTGCCCAGGGATCCGCCGACCTGCTGGGTCGAGTTGAGCACCGCGCTGGCGACTCCCGCGTCGTCCTTGTTCACCCCGGTGAGCGCGAGGTTCGAGAGCGGCACGATCACCAGCGCCAGGCCGACGCTCATCAGTAGCTCTCCGGGCAGAACGGTGCTAACCCAGCTGCTGGTGTCGGAGATGCGGGTGAAGGTGGCCAGGCCGGTCGCAACCATCGCGAGCCCGATCAGCATCAGTGGTTTGGGTCCGGTGCGTGGTAGCAGGCCCGACACCACGGCCGAGGTGACGATGATGCCGCCGCTGAACGGCAGGAATGCGATACCCGACTTGAGTGCGCTGTAGCCCAGGTTGTACTGGAAGTAGTAACTCAGGAACAGGAACATCGCGAACAGCCCGGCGAAGACCAACAGCGAGGCGAGGTACGAACCGCCGCGATTGCGCTCGAGCACCACCCGCATCGGCAACAGCGGACTCGCCGAACGCAACTCGACGAGCACGAACGCGACCAGCAAGATGCCGGCGCTCACGAAGCAGCTGATGGCCTGGACCGACAGCCAGCCGACACCGGTCTTGGCCGCTTGGGTGAATCCGTACACGAGGGCGACCAGCCCGGCCGTGCCGAGGATCGCGCCCGGGATGTCATATGAGCTCCCGCCCCCGGACTTGCTCTCGGTGATCAGGATCGTGCCGGCAATGAAGGCGACAATCGCGATCGGCACATTGATCAGCAGACACCAGCGCCAGGACGCGTACTCGGTCAGTGTGCCGCCCAGGATCAAGCCGATCGCGGCGCCGCCTCCCGAGATGGCGCCGTAGACCGCGAACGCCCGAGACCGGTCCCTCACCTCGGTGAAGGTCACCGAGATCAGCGACAAGGCAGCGGGCGCGAGCAGCGCCGCGAACGCGCCCTGGAGGGCCCGGGCGCCGAAGAGCGTCGCGCCGTTCTGCGCCGCACCGCCGAGCGCCGACGCGGCGGCGAACCCGAGCAGGCCGACCAGGAAGCTCCGCTTACGACCCTGATAGTCGGCGATCCGTCCGCCCAGCAGCAGCAGGCCACCGAACGCGAGGGTGTAGGCGGTGATCGTCCACTGCCGATCAGCGTCGGAGATACCCAGGTCGCGTTGCGCCGAGGGCAGCGCAATGGTCACGACGGTGCCGTCGAGCACCACCATTAGTTGAGCGATCGCTATGACCGCCAGAGCCCACCATCGGCGGCTGGGCCGTTCGTCGAGTCGGTCCTCGTGGTCCTCTTGCTGGCCTTGGGCGGTCAGCTCCGCGTCTGAAGCCATGATCGAACGTGCCTTCCTAGCAAGATTGTTCCGAGGATGACGCCGATGCGGGTCACGGGTGGACCTGCGAGCCGACGCCGAGGTCGAGGCGGATCGACTCCAAGACCACGAGCGTGGTGCTGGTGGTGAACACGTCCGCCGCCGCCAGTACGCCGGTGTATTTCGCGATGACCGGCGCGGCGGCGTAGTCGGTGACCGCGTCGAGGTAGGTCTTCACCCCGGCCCACTGGTTGGCGCCGTACTTGACGAAGTACGGCGTCGGGTCGACGGTGGCGAGCGCTGTCCGGCAACTGGCAGCGATGTCGGCGACGTACTGCTGGTGCAGGCGGACGTCGTCGCGAGTGCCGAGCCTGCCCACGTGTCCACTGATGAAGTGCTTCCACGGGTAGGACAGGGCGGTGGTCGGGGCTGCGATGTAGCCGGGCACGTCTTCGCTGAGGTTGAGGTTGTAGATGGGCACCCAGCCGGAGTTGACGATGTCGACGAGCATGAGCGTGTCGTGGTCCGGAAAGTGGATGTAAATGTTGTCCGGCGTGTGGTTGGAGCCGTGCCAGGCCAGCTGGACGCGTTCTCCGCCGCTGTGCAGGGTGTAGCGGTCGGCGAAGGTCACCGTCGGTGCGGGCCTGGTCGGGTCGTTGTCACGCAGCAGCAGGCGCCGGGTCTCCTCGTGCCCGATGCGCACGACGTCCTTGCCGAACAACGAGGACGCGCCGGCGTGGTCGGCGTGGTGGTGCGAGTAGACAAGGTGCGTCACCGTGTTACTTACCCCGTTCGCGGCGGCGATCTCGTTGATGGCCCGCTGCAGGTTGTGGCCGATGGTCGCGGGCGCGTCGAACAGGACGACACCGGCCCGGGTGGTCAGGAACGCCGACTGGTAGGTGCCGTCCGTGACCCAGTAGAGGTTCCGCTTCACGCGTGCGACGTAGTATCCCTGGTCGTTGAGCGCGGGGCCGAGTGATGACGGCGGGACCGGCGCGAAGTCCGGCAGGGTTGGGGTGCTGACAGCGCCGGCGGCTGGCTCGGCCAGCACGCCGGGCAGGACGGCCGCGATCGACGACGCGCCCACGACCGCCGCAGTGCCGGTGAGGAACGACCGCCGGCTCGTCGCTGAGGCGCGCGAGGTGGATCGTGTCACGGTGTCTCCTTTCAATCCCACTGTTGAACTTGCCTTGGCAAGCAACTATTAGATGAAGCGCCCGACCGAGCTCGCCCGGTCAGGCTGTTTGGCGTTGCTCGGCGAGCTGGGCTAGTTGAGTCGTTAAGAAGCCTGCTGCCCGGTCCAGCGCCGCTCCTGCCTCATCGAGGAGGCCCGCATACGCCTGGAAGACGTGCGGTACGCCCGGCGTGACATCGAGCATGACCGGGACGTCGGAGATGGCTGCCCGCCCGGCGAGCCGGAGAGCGTCGCTGAGGAGGATCTCGTGGGAACCAACCTGGATGAGAAGCGGCGGCAATCCCCTGAGATCGCCGAAGATCGGGCTGATGTAGGGGTCAGCGGCGTCGGCCCCTCCTACGTAGTCCGGAACCCGAGCCTGGAGCCCATCGGGTGTGAGGACTGGGTCGACCTCCCGCTTCTCGGCGAGTGTCTCTCCGGACAGGGTCAGATCCACGTAGGGCGAGAGCAAGTATGCAGACGACGGCAGAGGCACGCCGGCTTCCCGTAGGGCCAGAAGCAAGGCCACGGCCAGCCCGCCTCCCGCTGACTCGCCCGCAAGGGCGATCTGGCCTGGGGCGATGCCCTGAGCGAGTAGTCCTTCGTACGCGGCTCGAGCGTCTTCGAGCGCGGCTGGATACGGGTGTTCGGGAGCTAACCGGTACTCGAGCGTGACGGCCCTGGTGCCCGTTCTTCGAACGAGATCACTCACCAGGGGAACCGTCGCTGCGGCAGTGCCGATGACGTAGACCCCTGCGTGAAAATAGAGGATGACATTCTCGGCCTCGTTGCCCTGGATGGTGACCTCGACGCCAGCGACACCTCCGAGCTCAACTGGTCTCTGCCGGACATCGGGAGCCACCGGCACCTGTGCCACGAGTTCGCTGAACGCCGCCCGCAGTGCCGGGACATCTGCGTTGGGGTCGAGCCCGCCCTGGCGAAGGATGGCGTCCAGCTGGCGCTGCTGTTCTTTGCTCATCACCACACGATCGCCGTGACCCAGGTGAGCCGCCCTCACCGGATGATGGTGATTGCCACGCCATCGGTCCCGGGCGTTAGCGACGACCGTTACGAGCTCACCTGGTGCAGTTCGACAAGCTCGAGGCCGAGCGCTTCGATCTGGGTCAGGACGCCGAACACGGCGGAGTGATCTTCAAGCAAGCCGCCGCGCACGGTCTCGGTCCGCAGTACCGCGCTGTAACGAGGTGGTCAACGCCGAGATCGATGACCCGGTGCAGTACGGCCCGAGCTGCACCTGGGTCGCGGGCAGGCCGAAACGCCTGGACCGGCGAGTTGCACGAGTTGCATCGTCATGGCCCACCGGTTGATCACGATCGTCACCCCGGGCCAGGCAACGTCGGTGTCGCTCCGACTTGGCGTAGTTCGATCAGTTCGAGGCCGAGTGCTTCGATCTGCGCAATGACCCCGAACACCGCGGACCGATCTTGAAGCATGCCGATGAGCACGGTCTCGCTGCCCTTCAACTCGCACGTCATCGTGGGGAAGGCGGACAGGGCGGTAGCTCCGAGCCGGCCCTTTATCCGGATCGTGTACACGCCCAGCGGTGTGGCCACATAAGTACGGTGCCGCCCGACATAGTGAGCCGGCGTCGCCGGAATGTGGTGAGTGCGGACGCCGGCGCTCGCGCTAGCTCGGCGATGTTCGCGCGAGCCGGGATGAGAGGAGCCGCAGCTCGCGGGCGCGTTGCACGGCGGAAGAGCGATCACGCGCACCGAGCTTGGAGTAGACGTTGCGGATGTGCGTGTTGACCGTGTTGACGGAGAGGTAGAGCTCGCTCGCGATCTCGTGCCGCGTCAGGTTTGTCGGCAGAAACCGCAGCACGCGGAGCTCGGTCGGGCTGAGTTCCTGCGCTGGCGATGGGCGGTCTCCGTGGCTTCGCGGCACCGACGTGCCTTGGAGCAGATCGACGATGTCAGCGAGGAGAGCGCTATGAGCCGTTTCCTGACGCGGGAGCGCGCCGAGTAGCTCCGCGGCGTTGGTCATCGCGAACGGGAAGATCAGCCGGTCTCGCTCAGCCGCCGCGAGTGCTGCCTCGACTGCTGCAGCGGCGGCGGTTCGATCCCCCAGGTGCAGGTGCGCGATACCGGCAAGCACATGCCCTTCAACGAGTCCGAACGGAGGGAACGCAGAGCCCACCGGAGGTTTCATGTCCTGAACATCTCCGAGTACCTCCACGGCCGTGGCCGGGTCTCCCTCCGCCAGGCAGATCACCGCACGCGCGATGTTCTGAGCATCTCCGAGTGCATCCACGGCCGTGGCCGGGTCTCCCTCCGCCAAGAAGATCACCGCACGGGCGTGGTAAGTACCGAGCCTGCGCCCGTATTCGGCGAGGAATCCGGTGAGCGAAGCGCGCGCCTCGTTTGGCCTCCCAAGGCGAGCCTGCGTGGCCGCGAGCCATCCGATAATGGGAGATGCGAGAGCGTACGCGCCGGTGAGTAGCGACTGCGCGCGCGCTGCCGCCGCGAACGCTTCGAGCGCCGATTGATGCTGCCCACGACCGGCGTGCAGCATGCCCTGCACCATGTGCACAAGCACCGCGGCGGCCGGGTCAAATTGTGGATCGGCGACCTCCCGGGCCCGGTGGAGCCAGCGCTCTCCCTCGTCGAACTCGCCCGTCCAGATCGCCGTGCCGGCAACCGCGCCAAGCGCGGGCGCGAGTATCGGCCGATCGTCCCAGCCATGGCGTTCCGCCAGGGCCACTGCCTGACGAGCCCGTTGCTGTGCGGTGTCGAGGGAAACGAACGTTGATGGGAACCCTTGATGCGCGCGACACGCGAGCTCTAAGTACGGTCGGTCGATCGCGTGGGCCAGCTTTGCTCCTTCGGAAAGGTGCCGCTCGGCGTCGTCGAATCGCCCAGACCACGTCTCGACGATCCCGAGATTCATCAGCGTAACCGCACGCAGCTCACTGCCCATCGCGATCGGTTCGTTCGATCCCTCCGCGATCGACGCTTCAAGCAGGTTCACCTGCTCGACTACTTCCGTGAACTGACCGCTGCGTCGTGCGAGCGCCAACCGCAGAGACGCGATCGCCACCGCGAGGCGGCGGCGGGCGGACGGGGCGTTCTGGACGTGGGACTCGGCCAGCGCCAGCTGAGCCGCCGCCTCCTCCAACCGCCCGTGCGCCAGCTGAACTGCCGCATGAGCCAAAGCCAGCTCGGGATGATCGGCTGATGCGCCCGCCGGGAACGATCGCAGCAGGGCGGCTATGGTTCCCTCCTGCCCGTCGAGCGTCAAACTGAACAGGTGGTCCGCGAGTAGCCGGGCCGCATCGGGCCAGTCGCCGGCCGCGAGAGTGTGTCGCACCGCCTCGACGACCTCCCCGTGGTCGGCGAACCACTGTGCGGCCCGCCGGTGGAGGTCGGGAACCTCATCGGCCAACCTTCGGCGGAGTTCCAGGCGCAGGAAATCCGCCAGGAGGTGGTGGTAGCGAAACCAGGTGCGCTCCGCGTCGAGCGACACGACGAACGCGTTGGCGTCCTCCAGTGCCAGAAGCATCTGCTCCGCGCCCGGCCGGCCGGCCAGCCGGTCCGCGAGTTCGCCGTTCAACCGGTCGACCAGCGAGGTCCGCAGGAGCATGCTCTGGACCTCGCTCGGTTGGCGCTCGAGCATCTCGGCCATCAAGTACTCACCGACCGCCCTGTCGGTGCCGGAGAACTCAGCTACGAAACGTTCGGGATGCGGGTGACCGCGGAGCGAGATCACGGCCAGGCGCAGCCCAGCCGCCCACCCTTCCGTGCGCTGGTATAGCGCGGCCGCGCCGGAGTCGGACAAACTGATCCCGGACGCGACAAGCAGTTCGTGCGTCTCGTGCTCGGTGAACTGCAGATCGCCGGCCCGGATCTCCGCGACCTCATCGGCAAGCCGGAGCTGGTGCAGCCTGATCGGCGGATCCCGGCGAGACGACAAGACCACGCGCGTAAACCTCGGCAGATTCGCGAGAAAGTATTCGAGCTGGGTGAGGGCGTCAGCTGACCTCAGCTCATGGAGATCGTCGATGATCAGGACGACGACCTCGGCTTGCTCCGCGAGTTCTGCGACGATTGTGTCGACTATTGCGTCGTCGTCGAACCCGAGGGGAGTTGTTCGGGTTCGGGAATCAGCGGTGGCGGCCGATTGGCGGATCGCGTCCAGCACCGCGAGCCAGAATTGTTGGGCATCGTGCTGGTCGCGCGGCACCGACACGAAGGCGACCCGATAGTCCTGGCCGGGACGGTCGGACCACGCCCGCAGCAGCGAGGTCTTCCCGCTCCCGGGCGGCGCCGAGATGACCGTCACCCGTTTGGTCACAGCGCGATCGAGCAGCTGGAGGAGATCTTTCCGGTCGAGCAGGCCCCGGACGCCCGAAACCTCTCTCGAGATCAGCTGCGGCTCGTGGTCCCCGTGCTGCGTCGTTACCAGGCCGGTCATGTCGGTGCCCTTCCCCTTCGGAACCGGCTGGCGCGAGACTGCTCCGAAGTTCGGAGCTAGCGCGTACTCGACAAATGCGACAGCAGTATCGGCTGCTACAGCAAAGCTCTCGGACCAGTCGGTCGTCGCCGAGCCTACTTCCGGGGACCCAGCCACCTCCGTGCATGTACGACACGACCGCCAATAGATCCGGCGCGCTGCCGGCTGCTCCTACTTGTACGGACTCACGCATTCTGATGCTGCGCTGACCACGACCAGCTCGCATCCAGGAAACCCATAGTCGGGACGGCCTTGGAATGTTGCGTGCCTCGTGGGCGCCTCGACATTGCTAGGCGAGGATCACGGGGCAGACTGGTGCCCCCACTGCGGCAGCTTCCTCAATCGAGCCCGAAAGACGACTACGTCATCCGACGGGCCAGCTCCGTCCGCGACCTCACTCCCAGCTTGCGGAACGCCTTGTGCAGGTGGTACTCGACCGTGCTCGGACTGATGAACATCTGCCCCGCGATTTCTTGGTTGGTGGCGCCTTGAGCAGCAAGCGCGGAGATCTGAGCCTCCTGTGCGGTCAGGTCACCGCGAGTGTCGACCGTACGCTTGCGAACCCTTTCTCCCGTGGCAAGCAATTCTGCCGCCGCGCGGCCGGCGAACCCTGACATACCGAACTGTGAGAACAGTCCGTGGGCGCCGCGTAGCTGATCCCGAGCGTCTCGCCGCCGGCGCTGTCGCCGCAGCCACTCTCCGTACAGCAGTCGAGTACGGGCAAGGTCGAGTCGCATCCGAGTCGGAAGAAGCCGGTCGATTGCCTCTCGGTACAGAGCTTCGGCTTCCTCGGTGTCAGAGAGCAAAGCGCGACACCTCGCTTGAACGGCAAGAGCCCAGTCCGTTCCGCTTGCCGGCCAAGCCACGGCCCACCTGACGCGTCGCAAATACCAGCGCGATCCGCTCCGCGAGCAAGCGGCGAGCTACGAATGCGAGCGCTGCGCCCGATGCGTCGTCGAGCCACTGCGCGTCGTCGATCACGCACAGGAGCGGCTGCTGGTCAGCGGCTTCGGAGAGGAGACCGAGTACTGCGAGCCCGACGGGGAGCGGGCTCGGCGCCGGTCCCGTGACCAGCCCGAATGCGACGCCGAGCGCGTTGCGCTGAGGGTCGGGAAGACGGTCGATGAACTCGAGGATCGGCGTGCAGAGTTGGTGCAGCGCCGCGTAGTCGAGATCGAACTCCCCTTCGACGCCCGAAGTCCGGACGACGTGAAAGTCTTCGGCGGCCTCGATGGCGTACTCGAGCAGCGCCGTCTTGCCAACGCCGGGGTCTCCGTGCACCACGAGGACGGCGCTGTGGCCGCTGCGCGCGGTATCCAGCAGCCGGTCGAGCACCGCGCGCTCGCGTTGCCGGCCGAGCAACCGCCCCGCGCCTGCGCCGACGACCATCTTGGCAGCATGCCACCTGGGTCACGGACTACGGATTTCCTGGATTCGACGGACCGGCGTCAGCTGGTCAGATAAGCGCTATGGGAGCCGTACCGGCCGAATCGTTTCTCCACCCCTCGACCGCATCTCGGTGACGCAGGGACCCGCCGTATTGGCCGGCGAGAACGGCTTCATGCGCGACCGCAAGACCGAACCAGCCATCCCTTCCTACCGCGTCACCCTGACCGGCGTGACATGGTCGCAGCATGACATCGATGGGTAGGCGGCTCAGCCAGCCGCCGGCGGTCCGTGTCGCGGGCGTGGTTAAGCGATTCGGGTCGACGACGGCCCTCGCCGGGGTCGACCTGGAGGTTCCGGAGGGCATGGTCTTCGGCCTGCTCGGCCCGAACGGCGCCGGCAAGACGACGCTCGTCCGCATCCTGGCGACCCTGCTCGAGCCGGACGCGGGACGAGCCGAGCTGCTCGGTCACGACGTCGTCACCGAGTCGTCGACCGTGCGTGAGCTGCTCGCCCTGACCGGTCAGTTCGCCGCGGTCGACGAGCTACTGACCGGCCGGGAGAACCTCGAAATGTTCGGGCGCCTGTTCCGGCTCTCCCGCGAGGAGGCGCGCCGGCGTGCATCGGAGCTGCTCGAGCGCTTCGAGCTAACTGACGCCGCCGACCGATCCGCGAAAACATACTCGGGCGGTATGCGACGGCGGCTCGACCTAGCGTCCAGCCTGCTCACACAGCCGCGCGTGCTCTTCCTCGACGAGCCGACGACAGGTCTCGATCCGCGAAGTCGCAACGAGATCTGGCAGATCGTCCGCGACCTGCGCCGCGAGGGGACGACGATCCTGTTGACGACCCAGTACCTCGAAGAAGCGGATCAGCTCGCGGACAAGATCGCCGTCATCGACCACGGCCGCGTGATCGCGGAAGGGACGGGCGACGAGCTCAAAGACCGTGTCGGCGGCCAAATTCTCGAAGTCGAGCTGACCGACGTCCGACAACGTGCCGAGGCCGAGGCCGCGCTCATTCGCGTCGGGTGTGGCCCTCCGGAGAACGACGAGCGGCCGAACCGGCTGACCTTGCCCGCGCCGCGCGAGAGCCTCGTCCTCGTCGAGGAAGCCGCCGCGCAGCTACGTCACGCCGGGATCGGCGTCAGCGATATGGGCCTGCGCCGACCGACGCTCGACGACGTCTTCCTGCAGTTGACCGGCGAGCCACCGAGCGAGAACGGCAAACCGCACCAAGCCGCTGCCGGGCCCGACGAGAAGCTCATGGAGCATCCTCCGCGGCTCCGGCCTCTGCATGCCCCATCGCTGCGAGACGCGGAGGCGGCCGTCACCGACACCGCCGTCGTGACGACACGGAACCTCCGCCACTTCTGGCGGCAGCCCGACCTTCTCGTATTCTCGACGATCCAGCCGATCATGTTCGTCGTCCTGTTCGTCTACGTGTTCGGCGGTGCGGTCGGCTTAGCGCTACCGCCGGGAGTCAGCTACGTGGACTATCTCCTGCCTGGGATCTTCGTCCAGTCGGTGACGTTCCGCGCGTCCAACACCGCGGTCGGCCTCTCCGAGGACCTACGCCGCGGCGTCATCGACCGCTTCCGTTCGATGCCGATGGCACGGTCGGCGGTCCTGCTCGGGCGAACGACGGCGGACCTCGTCCGAAACATACTGATCATCGTCCTGATGATCGTCGTCGGCTACCTGGTCGGCTTCCGCTTTCAGGCGGGCGTCATCCCGGCGTTGGCGTGCATCGCTCTCGTCGCCGCCTTCGGGTTTGCCCTCAGCTGGATCTTCGCCTTCGTGTCGTTGGTCGTCCGTGGTGCCGAGACGGCCCAGACGGCCGGCTTCGTGCTGCTGTTTCCGCTCGTCTTCGCAAGCTCGGTCTTCGTCCCGATCTCGAGCATGCCGAGCTGGCTGCAGCCGATCGCCGAAGCCTCGCCGGTGACACTGACGGCGGACGCGGCGCGCACCCTTGCGCTCACCGGCGGGGTGCCGGATTCGCTCTGGGGCTCGCTCGCCTGGATCGCGGGGATCGTGGCGGTCTTTGTGCCGCTCTCGGTCTGGCGCTACCGACGGATGAGTTAGCCACACCACCGACAGCAGACGCCGGCGAGCAGCCCCAAATCACCTAAACCCTGTGAGGCGCGCTCACCTGCCCAACGTGGAGCCTTCTGGCACGGAACCGGGTGCGCCAACTTCCGGCGGTTCGGTCCCGTGAAATGGGAACGCAGATTTACCCCAGTACGAAGGGAAATCCATGACCGCTACCAAGCCACCCGCCGCCCAGGCCGGCTCCTACCGGGTCGGGGACCTCGACCTCAACCGGATCGGCTACGGCGCGATGCAGCTCGCCGGCCCGGGCGTCTTCGGGCCGCCGCGCGACCGCGCCGCCGCGGTCGACGTGCTGCGGACCGCGGTCGAGCTGGGCGTCAACCACATCGACACGGCCGACGCCTACGGGCCGCACGTCACCAACGAGATCATCCGGGAAGCGCTCTTCCCCTACGGGGACGACGTACACATCGTGCCCAAGGTCGGGGTGGTCCGCGACGAGCGGGGTGGCTGGCGGCCGGCCAACTCACCTCAGTCGCTGCGCGAGCAAGTGCACGACAACCTCCGCCGGCTCGGGCTCGACGTGCTCGACGTGGTCAACCTCCGGACCCTCACCGGGATCGTCGACCGCGCGGCGGTTCCGGACCCGCTCACCCCGCAGTTCGAGGCACTCGCCGAACTACAACAGCAGGGCCTGATCCGGCACCTGGGCCTGAGCACCGTCAGCGTCGACCAGCTGGCCGAGGCGCAGCAGATCGCCCCGGTGGTATGCGTACAGAACTTCTACAACATCGCCAACCGAGCGGACGAGGGGGTGCTGGCGGCGGCCGCCGAGCAGCGCATCGCGTTCGTGCCCTACTTCCCGCTCGGCGGCTTCTCACCGCTGCAGTCGGACGGGCTGGATTCGATCGCCAAGCGGCTCGGCGCGACCCCGACCGCGGTCGCCCTGTCGTGGCTGCTGCAGCACTCGCCGAACATCATGCTGATCCCGGGCACCTCGTCGGTCGATCACCTGCGTCAGAACATCGCCGGCGCGGCCCTGGCCCTGCCCAGCGACGCCGTCGCCGAACTGGACGCGATCTGAGCAGTGGACGCCCACGGAAAGCGCCCGCGCATGGACGCTCGACCGTCTCGACGAGGAGAGCCGCGCAGCTGAGTGACTGCCGAAGTCATCGGCCCCCCAGCGTGGCGCTCATGCGATCAGCTGCCTCCTGCGCGGGCCCGCATGACGTGGCTCTAGATGTCGGTCGTCGTGCGCACCTGGCTGTGGTCTAGCAACTCAGACGACGTGGGGGAAGGACGCAGGCGATCAGCAAAGCTGAGGACGGCTGGCCCAGGTGTCGGCGTGTCGTACTCGCGATTGAAGGCATCGAGCAACTCGGCGACCACACCGGTCTCGGCCACAGCGGCGACCCGCAGCGTGCCGATGTGGTCCGGGCTCATGTCGCGAGTGTCGGCGCCGGACCGGCTGATCGGCAAGCAGGCACGCGGCGTCCGGTGTTACCCATCCCGCTGACACATTCGTCAGACATTCGCGAACGATCGAATCGATCGATCTCCATGGCAATCCGCTGAGAGCGGCTGTCAGCAGCCTGAAAATTCGATCGCGCAACAGCCGTCCACAAGGCACCGTGCTAACCGCCGCTACGTACCGTCACGTGATCCCTCGGAGCCCACATGCAAAAGCTCGCCCGCCTGGCCATTCAGCGACGGTGGCTGGTGATCGGCGCCTGGCTCGCATTCATCGTCCTCGCGCAAGGCATCTCCGGCGCATTGGGTGGGGCCAACTACAAGGACACCTTCAGCCTGCCGCACACCGAGACCGCATCGGTGGCCAAGGTGCTGAAGAACGCAGGCCTCGACAGCCAGAACGGGGCGACCGGCACGGTCGTGCTCAAGGCGAAGACCGGCACGTTGCAGTCGGCGCCGGCGGGGCTCGCGCCCGCGCTCGACAAGCTGTGCACGTCGGGCAACCAGGTCAGCACGATTCGCACTCCTTGGCAGGCGATTGACTGCACCAAGGCGGGCGCGACGACTGCGGGCGATCCGAAGCTGCTGAACACCGCGAAGGGCTCGACCACTGGCCTGGTGAACATCACCTGGACGTCGAACCACTACGACCAGAAATTGTTCACAAACGTCTTCAACGAGCTGAAGAATCTGCGTAGCGATGCCCTGCAGGTCGAGTTCACCGGCAATGCGTTCCAGAACATCGGCCAGAGCAACGGGGGTGTGCCGCCGTTCGCCTTCGGTTTCATCGCCGCGCTGATAATCCTGCTCATCGTCTTCCGCACCGTCGCGGCCACGGCGCTGCCGCTGGCCAGCGCTGTCGCAGCACTCGGCGCCGGGCTCGGGCTCATCGGCATCCTCACCCACGCCATGAACGTGTCGAACATCACCCCGCAACTGACCGAGCTGATGGTGCTCGGCGTGGGCGTCGACTACGCGTTGTTCATCGTTACGCGGCACCGCCGGAACCTGCGCCGCGGCATGAGCGTGCCGGACTCCATCATCGCCTCGATCAACACGTCCGGACGCGCGGTGCTGTTCGCGGGCTCGACCGTATGCATCGCGATCCTCGGCCTGATCGCGCTCGGCGTCAGCTTCTTCAACGGCATGGCGATCGGCGCCGCCGTGGCGGTCGGCCTGACCATGGCGGCCTCGCTGACGTTGCTGCCGGCACTGTTGTCGTTGCTCGGCCTGAAGGTGCTGCCCCGCAAGCAGCGCCGCGCCGTGCGCGCCGGCCAGTTCATCGACGTGCATCCCACCGGATTCTGGGCACGGTGGTCGCGCCTCGTGGCCGCCCACAAGATCGCGCTCGGCCTTGCCGGTACCGCCGTCATCGTTGCGATGGCCGTGCCGTTCTTCTCACTGCGACTCGGCCAGGGCGATCAAGGCAACGACCCGTCGAGCACCACGACGCGCAAGGGCTACGACCTGATCGCCAAGGGTTTCGGCGTCGGCTACAACTCCAACCTCGAGGCCGTGATCGACGGCCCGGGGGCGACCGACCCGGCCTACCTGCAGACCGTCGGCCAGACCCTGGCCAACACACCGGGCGTCGACCCGGCCAGCGTGCACCCGATTCCGCTGAACAACAGCGCCGCGCTCGTGTCGTTCAAGTCGACCGCGTCGCCCCAGGATGCGAAGACCTATTCCCTGGTCAAGCACCTGCGCTCCAGCACCTTGCCGCCGGTCTACGACGGAACGGCGAACCACATCTACGTCTACGGCGACACCGCGATCCAGGTCGACTTCGCGAAGGTGCTCTCGGCCAAGATGCCGCTGTTCATCGCGGCGGTCGTCGGGTTGTCGTTCCTGCTCTTGTTGATCGCGTTCCGCAGCGTGGTCGTGCCGCTCACCGCTGCGGTGATGAACCTGTTCGCGGCCGGCGCGTCGTTCGGCATTGTCGTGGCGATCTTCCAGTGGGGTTGGGGCTCGGAGGCGCTCGGCGTCGGCAAGGGTGGCCCGATCGATGCCTGGGCACCGGTCATGTTCTTCGCGATCCTGTTCGGATTGTCGATGGACTACCAGGTGTTCCTGGTCAGCCGAATACATGAGGAGTGGGTGCACACCAAGGACAACGCCCGGTCGATCACAGTCGGTCAGGCAGAGACCGGCGGCATCATCACCGCGGCTGCACTGATCATGATCGCCGTCTTCGGCGGTTTCGTGCTCGGCGACCTGCGGGCGATCAAGCTGTTCGGAATCGGTCTGGCGAGCGCGGTGTTCGTCGACGCGTTCGTGCTGCGCACCGTCGTCGTGCCGTCCATCATGCACATGATCGGTAAGGCGAACTGGTACTTCCCGAAGTCGCTGGAGAGGATCACCCCACACGTCGCCATCGACGCCGACGACGCGGCCGAGGCCCGGGGGACGGTCCCGGTGCCGCGGGGCGACGAGGACGAGCTGGCCCGCGTCTAGGGCGGAGCGCAGAGTGCCGACTCCCGGCGGTCGCCGTCGTGAGCTCGTTTGACCGCGGGCACGGCCTGGATCCTGGTCAGCGCGATCCAATCACTGGTCGCCGCAGGACTCGGCGTGACCACCTTCAGGGCGACCAAACCATCCACCGCAGGAAGACCAACGATCTGGGCGGCATTCGGCACGTGGCGGTCGAAGTGCCGGACGGGTGGCGGCCCACGCGTTTATCCGTTTCAGCAGCAGATGTACGGGAAACGAGGCCTCCGCATCGACATCCTCGGCCAGGACCACATTCCGGAGGAGATCAGTCCGTATCCCTACAAGTTCTTCTACTGGATCGATCCCTGGGGCGTGCAGTGGGAGATGGAGCGAGGCCGCCTGGTCGACCAAGTGGTGAAAGGGATTGTCGGCTGAGCCGGAGTTCCTCCGGCGTTCACCAATTCTGAGCGACTAGTCGTGTCACGCGGAATCGCTGTCGAGCTCACGGGCGATTCGATAGAGCTTGTTCGTGAGGTCAGCGACTCGTTCTTCGTTGTCGTCGTAGAAGCCCCGCCCGCTCTTGACGCCGAGGCGTCCATCCGCGACATGCTGTTCGATGGTCGTCGACGCGGTTCGATCGGTGGCGAGTTCGGGATAGAGCGCGTTGGAGATGTCCCGCAATGTGTCGTGGCCGATGAGATCGGTCATCTGGAGTGGTCCGAACACTGGGACGAAGGCACGTAACGTGCTCTGGACAATCGAGTCGAGCTCGAGCGGCTCGGCGGCGCCTATGTCTACCAGGTGCAGCATTTCGCGCAGCAATGCGAACCACACCCGGTTCCAGAGGAAGCCGGGGATCTCCTTGCGTACGTGGATGGCTCGCAGGCCGACGTCGGCGCAGAAGCGCATCGTCGTGGCGACAGTCTTCTCGCTCGTCTGTTCCCCGGCGACGACTTCGACGAAGATGATCAGCTGCGTCTGAACCGGATGGACAACGATGGCTCGTTCCGGGTGGGCCATGCCCGCGGCGAGTCGCGTCATGGGAAAGTTGGATGTCGAGCTCCACAGGGGGACGTGGGCGCCGATCACCGCCTCGATGTCCCGGTAGCAGGCCGACTTGATCTCGGCGTCCTCGACGATCGACTCGATGACCGCGGCGCAAGGAGCGAGGGCCGTGGCGAGGTCGTCGTGTGTGGAGACGCGGGCCAGTACCCCGTCGACGGCCGAGGGCTCGACGGCGCCGATCTCGGCCAGCGTGGACACGCTCTGACGCAAGCGGTCATGCAACGTACGTGCCGACGCGCCGGGTGACCAGGCGCGTACCTCGCGGCCGGCCAGGGCGAACTGCTGTGCGAACAGATGGCCGATATAGCCTGCGCCGACGAGGCCGACAGGCCCGTCCAACGGTCGTGCATCGGTCACGAACCGTCAAACTAGCGTTTGGCCTTCAACGCAGCGACAGAGCCCTACGGCGCGGACCCGTGTCATGGCCGTCGGAAACTGCATGAGGCCATCGAGGGGTCGGGCTCGTCATGGGCAGGCTCGTAGAAGGCAGGTTATCGTCGGCAGCTGGCTCACACGGCCATTCGGACCAACCGAGTATTGGCGCTAGCGGGCCAAACGGGGAAGCAGGGCCGCTGAGCTAGCGATGCCGACTGCCGCGGCGACGGTGAGCACCCCGAAGTCGAGCCAGTAGTTGGTGGCCTGCCCGATCAACAACCCACGCAGGCCTGATACCTCGTAGGTCAGCGGGTTAACCAAGCTCAACCCCTGCAGCCAGGCTGGCATCAACGCGACCGGATACAGCGCGTTCGAGGCGAAAAACAATGGCATCGTGATCGCCTGACCGATACCCATCAGCCGATCTCGCCGAAGCACGAGCCCGGCAATCGTCACGGATAGGCAGGCGAAGAACGCCGCGCCGAGCACAACGAGGACGACGACGCCGAGCAGCTTGATCGGGTTCCAGGTCAAGCCCACGCCGAGCAGGGCGGCGACGATAATGACGACCACGGCCTGCGCAATTGCTCGGATTCCGGCGGCGAACGCCTTGCCGGCCACCAGGGCGGCCCGTGGAGTCGGCGTCACCAAGAGCTTCGTGAGGACTCCCGCGTCCCGTTCCCAGATGATCTGGATCCCGTAGAAGATGGCCACGAACAACGCCGATTGAGCGATGATGCCCGGTGCGAGGTAGTCCAGGTAGGGCACGCTTCCCGTGGGAATCGCGTGGATATGGCTGAACGTAACACCGAACACGACCAGCCACAGGACGGGCTGGATCGCGCGCGTCAGAAGCTCGGTGCGATCGTGCCGGAGCTTCTGCAGCTCGACTAGGCAGAAGGTGGCCACTCGGGAGAGCAGCCGGCCCGCGCTCAGCCGGGATGACTCAACCCAGACGGCGGGCGGTGCGGCGCGTGCTACGGACATCGCGCAGGCCTCCTCCGGGTTCGTCGTGCAGCCGTTCCCCCGTGTAGTGGCGGAACACGTCCTCCAGGCTGGCATCTGGCCCCAGCTGCGCCTTCAGTTCGACCGGCGACCCGACGGCCCGCAGCCGTCCGCGGTGCATCAGCGCTACCCGGTCGCATAGCGTGTCCGCCTCCTCCATATAGTGCGTAGTAAGCAGCACGGTCATTCCGTATTGCACCTGCATCTGCCGTAACCGCATCCACACGGAGTCCCGGGCAATCGGATCCAGGCCGACGGTCGGCTCGTCGAGGACAAGCAGGGCCGGCCGATTGACCAGCGCCTGCGCCAGTTCCAATCGGCGCACCATGCCTCCGGAATACGTCGCCGCCAGCCGATCCGCGGCCTCGGTCAGGTCCACGAGCTCGAGCACCTCGGCCACCCGTCCGGCTCGCTCGCGGCGAGGCACGTCGAACAGCCGCGCGAACCAGGCCACGTTCTCGCGTCCGGTCAGGGCGGCCTCGATGGACAGCTGCTGCGGCACATATCCAAGTACCCGGCGCACCGCCATCGCCTGACGCCGGACGTCGAGGCCGAACACCATGACCCTGCCCTGCTGAATCGGCAGCAGTGTGTTGAGCAGCCGGATCGTGGTCGTCTTGCCCGCCCCATTTGGTCCGAGCAGTCCGAAGCAGGCCCCAGCAGCGACGACGAGATCGAGGCCGTCAACAGCGAGATGATCGCCGTACCGATGGCTCAGAGCCTGAATGTCGACAGCACGCTCGCGTGTCCCGCGGCCGCCGGCCCCCGCGGACGGGCTCATGTCGAAGCCTCCCCGAGCAGGTCCGCCAGCCGAGCCAGGATCGGCAGCGCGACATCCACAGCGGCATGCTCGGCCGGCTCAAGCCGGGCGAGCGCCTCAGCCAGCACCGCGGCCCGGTGATCCCGCCAACTGTCGAGGCGCCGGCCAGCCGCCTTGGTCAAGGCCAACCGTCCAATCCGTCGATCGCGCGGGTCCGAATTCCGGTTCAACAGGCCGACGTCGCTGAGCTGACGGACCAGCGTCGACACGGTGTTCGCGGCAACGCCGAGTTCGGCCGCGGCCGCCGCCACCGAAACTCCGGGCTTGCGACGCACCACGCGCAGCAGCTCGATCTGCGCGCCAGTAAGGTCCGCGGCCGGCCACGGCCTTCCCACAGCCCGCCGGGTATTACGGCGGAGTTGGCTCATCGCCGCCAGCAGATCACCCGCAAGCTTCGCAGTCGACATGGTCGCGGAGGCCACACACTTCAGATTACCTCTGTAGCGGAGCTAACTGTAGGTGCGCGCTGCCGATAGAGTTGCGTCTGCGGTGGGCCGTGGTGAGTTCGGTGCGGCTTCACGGTGGGAGCAAGTGGTCACCGCCGCGCCGGCGGGTCTGAGAAGGCCAGCGCGGCCTCCTCGACCAGCTGGTCCCACCCGGTCAAGCGTCCTTCGTGCTGGCGCAGGTGTTCCTCCCAGGACGCGACCGTGCGGGACGGCGACTTCGACCTCGCGGGACTCCTGAGCATCCTGTGGAGCCACGGAGTTCAAGCACCCAGCTCCGTCGAGGTCCTCTCCGCGGAACTGGCCCAGCAACCTCCAGGTCACACGGCGCACACGCCGCCAAAGCAACCCGCAACATCGTCACCGCCGCTCGACGAACCGGCGACAGCACAACCTCCCAGCATCGCCCGTGCGCACCTGATCTCGATTGCAATGGTGGACCTGCCATCAAAGGTGTAATACGGTCAGAGACTGCCAGGAGGTGCACGATGCGCAAATCGATCGGCATTACCGCGGTGGCTCTGCTGGCGGCCGGCCTGCTATCGGGAACCAGCTCTGCACTCGCCGCGGCGCCACCGGCCCTGCCGGCGGCGCATGTCTGGGTCACGACGCCGGACGGCAGCCTGCGGATGGCCGACCTCGGCGCGACCCCCTTCCACCAGGGCGCGTCGGCAAGCCTGACCGTCACCGTCGACCCGAGCCGGGTGTATCAGCGAATGGACGGCTTCGGCGCGTCGATCACCGACTCGTCCGCGAGCGTGCTGTACCGGCTCGGCCCACAGCAGCGCGGCGCCGCAATGCGTGATCTGTTCAGCGCTGACAAGCTGGACGTATTACGCCAGCCGATGGGCGCCTCGGATTTCGTCGACGGCCCGTTTTATACCTACGACGACCTGCCGCCCGGCGCCACGGACTACGAAATGCATCACTTCTCGGTCCAGCACGACCGCAAGCAGATCCTGCCCTTGCTGCGCCAGGCACTAGCCCTCAATCCGGCGCTGAAGATCGTCGCGACGCCCTGGAGTCCGCCCGCCTGGATGAAGACACCCGCGACGCTCATCGGCGGACGGCTTATCGACGACCCGCGCATATATAGCGCGTACGCGCAGTACTTCGTGAAGTTCATCCAGGCCTATCAGCGAGCCGGCGTGCCGATCTACGCCGTGACGCTGCAGAACGAGCCACAAAACCGGCATCCGAACGCCTACCCTGGCATGGACCTGCCGGTGGCTCAGGAGGCCAAGCTCGTCAACGCGCTCGGGCCCGCGCTGCAGCGCGCCGGCCTGCACACCAAGCTGCTCGGCTACGACCACAACTGGTCCGAGCACCCGAACGACATCGCGTCGACGCCGCCGGGCGAGGATCCCGAGGTCAACTACCCGTTCGACCTGCTGGCAACGACCGCCGGTAACTGGCTGGCCGGCACCGCGTTCCACTGCTACGCCGGCGACCAGGTCCGGCAGACCGAGCTGCACAAAGCCTTTCCTGACAAGGAGATCTGGTTCACCGAGTGTTCGGGTTCGCACGGCCCGACCGACCCGCCCGCTCAGGTCTTCTCCGATACGTTGAAGTGGCACGCCCGCAACCTCGTCCTCGGCGTCACCCGGAACTGGGGCCAGACGGTCGTCAACTGGAACCTGGCTCTCGACCCGTCCGGCGGTCCGCACAACGGCGGCTGCGACACGTGCACCGGCGTGCTCACGGTTGGCCCCGGGCAGACCGTGACCCGCGACGCCGAGTACTACACGCTCGGCCATCTGGCCCGCTTCGTCCAGCCGGGCGCGGTGCGCATCGCCAGCACGTCGTTCGGAACGACCGGTTGGAACGGGCAGATCATGGACGCTGCATTCCGCAACCCCGATGGGTCCACCGCGTTGGTCGTCCACAACGAGAACGACAACCCGGCCACCTTCGCCGTTGCCCAAGGCGACGCATCATTCGACTACACGCTGCCCGGCGGCGCGCTCGCTACCTTCGTCTGGCCGGCGTCCCGAGCGCTCGACAACGGATTGCGGCTGCTGCCGGCCGATCCAATGATCGCCATGGCGACGTCCGGCGGCGCGGACGCTGCCAAAGCCGTCGACGACGACGCCAGCACGCGGTGGACGACCGGCGCCGCGCAGCAGCCGGGGCAGACCCTGCAGGTCGATCTCGGCAGCGTCGTCGCGGCCCGTCGGCTCGTCCTCGACACCGGGCCTGACACGTCGGACTACCCGCGCGGCTACTCCGTGTCCACCAGCGTCGATGGGACGACCTGGTCGGTGCCGCTGACCGGCTCGGGTACCGGGCAGCTCACCAACATCGCGCTTCCCGGCGATCCGGCGCGCTACGTGCGCGTGGTCCAGACCGGCACCGCCGCGCAATGGTGGACCGTCGCCGACCTGCGCGTATACCGCTGACCGGCCGGGCCGCACGCCCTGCCATCAGAATTTCAGAGTCGCCCTATGACATCCGACGTTTTTACTGGGAAACGAACATGACGGCATCCGCTACCACGTACTCGTTCGCGGCATTGTTCAGCTCGACATAGCCGTTCGCGCCGGCGGCAAACGAGTACGTGCCTAAGAGATTCCATTGGCCGCCATTGGTTTCTTGGTTGGTAAGCACCGTGTGCGCTCCGGTGCTGTCTCGGATCACATACGGCGCATTCGTAGCATGGTTGGGATAGGCTGTCCACCAGGCGTATACCGCATAGTTACCTGGGGTGGTAATCCTCGGCGTAAAGCGCACTTTGGCCGAGCCGTCACCAGCCGCGGCGTAGCGGTTGTTGGGGCCGAGCCGGTCCGGAGGCGTCGAGGTGACCCAATTGCCACCTACCACCGAGAATTCGCGGTCGAGATTGTCGATGACAAGTGGTACAGCAGCCGTAGTCCTGACATAGACTGCTTGTTTGACCAGCCATTTGGTCAGATAGGCTTGCGCCGCCTGAGCGGCCACCCATTCTTCCCGGCCGCTGTACGTATCTTGTGCTGCCGTAGTGTAGGTGCGGCGGTCAGCATTGGCATTTTGCATGTTTAGCACCATTTGCGCGTGGTATGGCTCCCAATAGGCGCCATTTTTGGAAGCGAGCGTATCAAAGCCAAAGGCGCTCGCCTGGGCGTCGGTCAAGGCAAAATGCATCCGACGCGCCGTTCCCCAATTGTTGCCTTGCGGGTAGTAAATGTTAGCACCACCAGGTATGAATATCGTACCGCCCGGTGCGGCGATGGGCGGGCCGGGCGGGTAGGAACTACCGGCCACGAAATTGAGATCTACCAAGGCGTCATACACCACGTCGCTGTTGAAGAAAGCGGCTTCGGGCGTCGGTCTGCCAGCCAATGAGCGGACGAGCGCGGCATAGTTGTTTTCCGAAATCGTCTCCATGTAATCGGGATGGACGATGCTGTGGTTGATGACGGCGCCGTCATTATTGGCGTTGGAGCCATATAACCAATCGGACAACGCGCGCCCATTCACCACCCTCTGGCTAACTACGTCGCTGGGCCGGGCGAAGGCGGAGACCATGAGTTCTTGCGATTTGTAGTTCCAGGCAGCGACATTCGGGTGATTGGGCATCATGTTCACTGCCGTTTCCAACAGCATGGCGTTCCAAGCGTTCTCCTCGGCTTTGCTGTCACCTGGGTAGACGATGGTGCCGGCCGCGTTCTGATAGTACGGTACCCGATAGCCGATAAAGCGGTTGGCTTCGTACTCGACCATCTGACGAATATTTTGCCGGTCAGTTGCGCTCAGGTACGGATCGTCCCACATCAACCAGCCGGCGAGCCCAGCATAGGCGGCCCAGAGGGCAGTTTGCCAATCGTTACCCCAGCCTCCGGCCAGGTTTGCCAGGTGCCGATAGGCGAGCGACCGGATGAGCTTTGCATCCTTGGTCTCGGCGCTATGGAGGTCCACACCGGTTACGCTCGGGTTATACAGGCCGGTCTTCACCGATACGGCCAGGCCAAACGCTTCGGACGCCGCCGGGCGAATATGGGTTTCGTCTGTGCCGCCGAAGTCAAGGTAATTGGCGGCTTGTTGCGACGATGAGGCATAACCCTTGGCGGTATACCAAGTTGTCAGGGCGTAGCGGTTGGTATTGTTCAGAATTGATCCGATCCGCAACGAATTCGCGTCGGTCGGCAACCCTTTGTTCAGTACGCTCCAATTAATCGGAACGACGGTCACACTAACCATTTTGGGCACTCCAACGTTTTGCAAGCCGAGTGGATGGGGTGGCGGCTGGACCCGCAACGCCATCAAAGGCCGCCGTGGCCAGCCGTGACTTGGCTACTCCAGCCTCTCCCAGGACCAGCAGCGCAGCCTTGTCCACCTCCCCGGTAGCACGCTGGTCAACGCGCGCAACGGAGCGCGCCGACCAGCCAGGCCGAAGCGACCCGCACCAGTCAAGAGCACCAGCCGAGCCGAACCGCGTCAAGGAGCAAAAGCGGACAGGCCGGGGAGGAACCGTCAAGGCCACGCCGTCGGAGAACGTGGCGACCGTCCAGCCACGTCTTAGGGATGTGAGGATCTGGCTTGGGGTCGGAGCGGTTGTCGTCGTGGCGGCCGGGCTGGTGTGGGTGTCGAGCTCAACGGACCGTGACCCGGGCGGTTTGGTGCCGCATCCGGCCGGTACCGCAGTCGGCAGCACCCGGCTCGTCTCCTACCTGAGTTGCGCCGACATGCTGGCTGGTTTGCGGCAGCATGCCGCACGCAGTGTTGGTATGTGGGGCGCGACGCCGGCGGGTCTTGGCCCTGCGGCGGCGGTGAGTGGCGGGGCGGCCGAGCGGGCGGCGGTGCCGGCTGCGGCAGCGCCGCATTCTGCGACGAACGATTACGTCCCGGGCGCGGACGAGCCGGATCTGGTGAAGACCGATGGCAGCCGGGTGATCACCGTTGCGGGTGGGGTGCTGCGCGTCGTCGACACCGGGACCAGGACGGTCACGGCTCGCCTGAAGCTGGTCAACGAGCAGGCGTGGGGTGCGTCGAATCTGCTCGTCGAGGGTGATCGGGCGCTGGTGATCTTCGCCGGCCGCGGCGTGATGTCCTCGGGCGGCGGGGTCGCTCCCAGCCCATTTTCCGAGCCGATCAATGGGGGAACGAGGTATGTGCTGGTGGACCTGTCCGGGTCGCCGAAGGTACTGGGCACGCTCACGCCGAGCGGCGACTACGTGGACGCGCGCCTGGTCGGCTCGACGGTGCGGCTCGTGCTCCGCAGCCAGCCGAACCTCGCCATTCCGCCGCCGGACGGTGCCAGTGACGACACCCAGCAACTCGCGCAAACCGGCGCAGCGGTGCAACGGGCACCGATCACCGCCTGGCTACCGAAATACCAACTGCGCAATGCGGACGGGGCGGTCTCGTCGCGCACCGTGGCGTGCCGCAACGTGAGCCATCCGGCCGACTACACCGGCACGTCCCTCCTCACCATCTACACCATCGACGTGGCCGCCGGCCTGGACAGCGTTTCGACGGTCAGCCTGGCCGCAGACGGGGACACCGTCTACGCCACGACCAGCAGCCTCTACATCGCCAGCAACCCACACTGGTGGTACGCACCGTTGCGCCTGCCGATGGTCGCGCCGAATCCTGGGTCATCACCCGTTGCGCCGCGGGTCCGGCCACGGATACCGCCACAGCAGACCGAGATCCACCGTTTCGACATCTCCCGGCCCGGGCCGCCGCGGTACGTCGGCTCGGGCGGTGTGTCCGGTCGGCTGCTGAACCAGTACGCCCTGTCCGACTACGCCGGGTACCTGCGGGTCGCCACCACCACGGGCGACGCGCTCGCCGACGAGCCGGGGAATGGCAATCGCGGTCAGCCCGTCGTCCAGCTCGGTGTACGTGCTGCGCGCGGACACCCTCACCAAGGTCGGTGAGCTCGACGGCCTGGGCGAGCGGCAACGGATCTACGCGGTCCGGTTCATCGGCGCACTCGGGTATGTGGTCACGTTCCAGCAGATGGATCCGCTGTACACGCTGGACCTGCGCGATCCGGCCGCCCCCCGCATCGCAGGCACGCTCGAGCTCTCCGGCTACTCGGCCTACCTGCACCCGGCCTCGGACCGCACGCTGATCGGGATCGGACAAGAGGCCACCGCGGAGGGTCGGCCACTCGGCCTGCAGATCTCTTTGTTCGACGTCAGCAACCCGTCCCATCCGCGGCGGCTCGCCCACCTCGTCAAAACCAACGTCCAGACCAGCGCCGAATCGGACCCGCACGCTTTCGTCTATTGGCCACAGACCGGCACCGCGGTGATACCGGTGACCTCGTGGACGAACGGGCAGGCGGACGCCGGCGCGCTCGTGCTCAACGTCGACCACAACCAGATCACCGAGCACGGCACCGTCACGCAGCCGGCCGCACGCGCAGACCCAGGCCAGGCCGGAATCACCCGATCGCTGATCATCGGCCCCGATCTCTGGACCGTCTCCGACCGTGGGCTGATGGTCAACGATCTAGCCACGCTCAGCGCACAATCCTGGATCCCCAATCAGTAAGGCACTGAAGCGCTCGAAACTTGACCTTTGATGGAAGGCGACGGGCAGGTGCATACGCTGTGCCGGTTCGTTCGCCGCTGACGTACTCATGGCGACGCAGTAGAGCGAATGGGCCACACTGTCGCGGTGGACGTGGATCTTCTGGTGGGTTTACCCGAGGTCCTTGCCAGCGAGGACTTGCGTGGGTGGCTGAGTGGCGTCGACGAGCAAACGCCCGGTCCGGCGATCTGGTCGCCGCCTTCGCGGCCGTTGTCCAACGGGCATGTCGAGACCACTGGTGCTAAAACAACCTGACGGTGTCGGCCGGGGCTTCGTGCGGACGGTGGTCGGCGCCGCAATCGTTCGCGAGCGCCGGGTGCTAGCCGCTCGCCGCAGGACGCCCGCGAACCTCGCGGGTCTATGGGAATTTCCGGGTGGCAAGGTGGAACCCGGTGAATCGGAGTCGGCCGCGGTCGTGCGTGAGTGCCGCGAAGAACTCGGTATATCAGTCGTGGTCGAGGGCCAGTTGGGCCGCGCGCCCATCGGCGAAAACATGGAACTGGTCCTGTATGCGGCCACGCTCACGAAAGGGCAGCCGACCTCGAGCGCAACCCACGACCACCTGCGCTGGCTGGCGATGGACGAGCTGGCCACTGTCCAGTGGCTCGAACCGGACAACAAGTTGCTGAGCGCGGTTGAACAACACGTGTCGAGGCGGCCGCCGCGCCACCGGTGAGACCAGCGCGCACGAAGGAATGAATGGCGTACCACAAGACCAGAACGCACCCGCCCCTACGCGTTCGGATGCTCGCCGTGGCCGATCGACTCTTCACGGACTTCGACCACCAGCCGGTCAAGGTTGCCTCGGTGGATTGCGCCGCTACTTGACCGCTCCCTGACTACCGATCCGGTCAGGAATCGAGAAGCTTGGTGGTGTCATCGGGCCTAGCCTTGCTTCCGATGGCCGGCATCGCGCCGGGCCTACAGCGTCGAAAGGTTGCGTGAGAATGGCCGCGAAGAGTGCGCAGACCAAGTCCGAAGGCTTCAGCGCGGCCGAGCGCGCCGCGATGAAAAAGCGCGCCCAGGAGTTGCGCGCTGAGGGCAAGAAGGGTGCCAAGAAAGCCGATGGGCTACAGGCGGTCCTCGATAGCATCGCGTCGATGGCGCCGGAGGATCGTGCGCTGGCCGAGCGGGTGCATGTGACGGTGACTTCGACCGCCCCAGACCTGTCGCCAAAGACTTGGTACGGAATGCCGGCCTACGCGAACGCGGCCGACAAGGTCGTCGTCTTCTTTCAGGACTCGGGCAAGTTCAACTATCGGTACTCGACCCTCGGCTTCCAGGACACGGCCACCCTCGACGACGGGGATCTGTGGCCGGTTGCGTACGCCCTTCAGAAATGGAGCCCCGCGGTCGAGAAGAAGGTTGTCGAGCTGGTGCAGGCTGCGGTCGACGCCGGCCTCGGTTAGGTCATCCCCATACGGAGAGCCGGCCGTCATTCTGCAACGACATCCCTCGCGTGACAGTAGGCGTCTGGTTTGCGCCCTGACGCAGGCCACCCGGTTGTTATGGTTGACCTCGCGATGAAGGCGCCGAGCGGCCGCGACCGCCTGCTAGTGCTCGACGAGGTCGAGCGGCGACTGAAGCCGTTCGGGCGTCGATATCTGGGCGTCTGCGAGATCCCGGTCGACGCGCTCGTCGGCACACAGGGCCGCGTCAGTTCGTTTACCCGCGACTTCCGCCCGCTTCTCTCCTCCAGTCGCGATCGGATGCGCTCGCTCCAGGACGGGTTCGCCGAGGGCTTGTTCCCGCCGATTGTGGCGGTCAAGCTCGGCGAGACGTACTTCGTGATCGACGGTCACCACCGCACCGCCCTCGCGCGGCGGAGCGGCGCGGCGATGATCGACGCCGACGTGACCGAGCTCATCGCGCGCGTCCCGCTCCCGGCCGGGGCGGACATGCTCGAGGTCGTCCTGCGGGAGCTCGAGCGCATCTTCCTCGAGGACAGCGGGCTTGCCGAGGGGCGTTCCCGGGTCCGGATCGCGGTAAGCCGGCCCGCGCTTTACCTCGAGCTGCTGGAAAACATACAAGTGCACGGCTACCACATGATGCGGGGGCGCGGACGCGTACTCGAGAATTCGGAGATCGCGGCGAACTGGCACGACGCGATCTACACCCCGACTCTCGCCGCGATCGACCGCCTGCGCCTGGATCGCCTATACCGGGACGCGCCGCCTGGGGACCTGTTCCTGATTCTCCACCGGCACCGGCGGGATGCGTTTCCCTCGACCGGCTGCCCGCACCTCGCGCAGACCGTCGTCTCGGTGATCGGCGACGGGGGGCGGCGCCGCCGACTACGGCTGCCGGGCCGCGGGCGCCGTTCGCCGGCCTAGTGGAAGGCCGTCGCTGGCAGGCCAGCTCTCGTGAGGTCACTGCACGCCGTTGAGCTCGTCGACCACCCGGAACAGGTCACCCTCGTTGTAGAAATTGACCGCAACCTAGTTGGGCAGCGTGCCCCGCTGCTGTCGGCAGCGCGCCACGAACGGAAGACTTCACCACTCACCTGGAAGGAGTCACTGCAGCCGGTTCGTCTGTCGGCGCCGTATCGCTCCGTCACGGCGGTGTCCGACGCGCGGACGCCCTAGGGTGGGTTCTGGTCCGGGGCCGGAATGTGGCCCCGAGGATGTCCCAAGGGCGTGTGCATGTCAGGACACGACACGAGGAGCGGTTGCGGTGGATATGAAACTCGAAGTCATCGGCATACCGGTGTCTGACGTCGATGTTGCGAAGGCGTTCTACGTTGACCAGGTTGGCTTCGGCCTCGACCACGACGCCCGGCCTGCGCCCGGGATGCGGGTCGTACAGATGACTCCGCCGGGATCGGCGTGCTCCGTGGTGATCGGCGAAGGGATGCCCCTCGGCGAGCCTGGCACAACCAAGGGCCCGCAGCTGGTCGTCGAGGATATCGATGCGGTACGCGATGTGCTGTTCGGCCGCGGTGTCCCCATCAGTGAAGTGCAGCAACTCGGCCCCGAGGGCGCACCCGGTTCACGGTTCGCATTCTTCAGCGACCCGGACGGCAACGGCTGGTCGCTGCAAGAGATCAAGCGCGGCGCAGGACACTAGGACAGGCCACCAAGCGCCGCGCGAGTGAAATGGCGCGGGGCTTCGAAACTCGATCAGAAGGCGTGGGCATGCCCGTCGGGGGGTTGGTCACATAGTCGCTCCGCCGCCGGCAGCTGACCGCCGAACGGCAGACTCGAGGCGCGAGAATTGATCACCGTGCATGGTCTGCTGCGCGATGAGACGATCCAGCCATGAGCAATCTGCGGGTCACCCGGGCCGACCTCTTCGACGCGGAGATACGCCCGCACAACGAGCGATTCCGCGCCGTCGCAGCCATCGATCGCGACGACCGGGTGCTCGATATCGGCTGCGGAACCGGTGAGTCGACCCGCCAGGCGGCCCGGATCGCGGCGGACGGCAGCGTGCTCGGCGTCGACATCTCGGGGGACGCGCTCGCCCTGGCCCGCCGGATCAGCGCTGACGAAGGTCTGACGAATGTCGCCTACGAGCAGGCGGACGCGCAGACCCATCCGTTCCCGCCCGGCGAGTTCGACGTCTGCATCAGTCGGTTCGGAGTGATGTTCTTCGGTGACCTGGTGGCGGCGTTCACGAATATCGGACGGGCGCTGCGTGCGGATGCCCGGCTCATACTGCTCGTCTGGCAGCAGCAGGAACGCAACGAATGGTCGGTGGCTGTGAGTGAGACGATCGGCTCGCGCCAACCGCCCGCGGCCGGCCTGGATCCGTTCGCCCTCGGCGAGCCACCGGTGGTCGAAAGCATCTTGGGTCGGGCCGGGTTCGTCGATGTGACGTTCACCGATGTGCACGAGCCGGTGTCGTACGGGCCGGACGTGGCCACGGCCACCGAAATGGTGCTAGGCCTGCGGGTCACGGAGAACCTGCTCGCCGCTCTCGACCCGCCCGCCCGGGAGCACGCCGTCGCCCGTTTGGGCACACTCATCGCAGCACACCAAACCAACGGCGGCGTGTTGTTCGATTCACGCGCGTGGATCATTGCTGCGCGGTGGCCGGCAGCGTGAGGCGAACGGAGACGAGCATGGACTACACCCGGCTGACAAAGAAACTCTTGTTGCCGGATGGCGCCGCCGCGCCCAGACGACTCGTCTACAACGATCTCGTCGCCACGGCGATCAGCCGCAGCGACCTCGCCGACGACGTTCGCGGAATAAACGCGAGCCTCGCCCTCATTCAGCAGACCCGTGGCGGCACATGGCCGACCGAGCCGGTCAGTGAGGATTATGACTTCGTCGATCTTGTCTGGCACGAGCTCGAATTCCGCGAAGGCTCATCCTTTTCCTACGTCGTCCGCAATGCCGCCGGCGCCTACCTCGGGTGCTGCTACCTCTACCCGATGGGCAGCCGCACCCCGCTGAGTGCCGAGCTCATCGCGTACGACGTCGACGTCAGTTGGTGGGTCACGCCCGACGCCTACGCCGCGGGCTACTACACAATGCTCTACGAGGGCCTCCGGCACTGGCTCGCGGCAGAATTCACGTTTTGGAAGCCGTATTACTCCAACATCCAGATTCCGTCGATCGGCTGACCGCTCGATATGCGGACGCCGGTAAACCCGGGCGCCGAATCCTCGGCATCGAACCAGTCGTACGCGGCCACGGCCTCTGGGTCGGCCGAAAGACGTCGAGCTCCTGTTGTAGGGAGCGCACTCCAGGTCAAGGCGCAGGGGAGTGAACGTCCTCAGACCAACGGCGAGTTCGAAACGCCCACTAGATCGCACCCCGATAACCCCTCTGGTGCACCGCCTGGGCGATGCGGTGTACGCCCTGTCGCCCACCGGCGAGGGTGGCGATGGCGGCGAGGATGACCAGGAGAACGCCGGCGAAGTACAACATTGCCGTCTGGGCGCTCACGAACTGAGTGCTGATCCCGATGCCGAGGACCGGGATGATCAGGCCCAGGTAGGCGAGGAAGAAGAGGCTTGAGGCGGCCTCTCCGCGTCTAGCCGGCTCGGCTGAGCCCAGGTAGGCGGCCAGCGCTGACTTGAAGACCACCCCGGCACCGGCGCCGGCGAGGCCGCCGCCGATGAGAAACGCAGCCAGGTTGGCATCCTCCATGGCGACGGCCACAACGACGAGCCCCACCGCCTGGGCGAGGATGCCCGCGAGCATCCGGGTTCGGTTGGCGAGACGTCCCGTTGTCGTCTGGGCGAGCGTGGCGCCGCCGAAGGCAATGAAGGAGACCACGCCGGCGAGGAGCCGACTGTCGTGGTGCAGGGTGGCGCTCACGAACCCCGGCGCGAGAGAGGTGAAGAGACCGAACACGGCGAACCCTGCGAACACCCCGGCGCCGGCCATGAGGGCCGTGGCCCGATCGCCGCGGCGGAACGACACGTGCTGGGGCCGGTACCGGGGACGAACGGCCGGCGGTTGGACGGTCTCGGGGGCGAAGCCAAGCCCGACGATGGTGAGCAGGAGGAGGCCGGCGAAGACCGCGTAAGGGACTACGAGCGGGGCTCCCACGAACTGGGCCAGCGCTCCAGAGAGCAGTGTGCCAATTCCAAGGCCCCCAAGATTGGCGGCCGTGGAGACGACCTCGAACCGGCCGGTGCCAGCGCCGGGGCGCGCGAGCGCGTGGAGATCGCGCAAGTAGGCGGTCGCCGTGGCCGTGATCATCCCAATCCCCAGTCCGCTGACGAATCGGGCCACGATAAGGCCCGGAACGGCGGGCCACAGCAAGAACAGCCCGGCGGCAAGCACCTCGACGGCGAGGGCCGGGACGAGGATGCGGCGCCGACCCATCCAGTCCGAGACGTGTCCGGCAAGAAGCAGACCGATGATCACGCCCACCGCATAGACGGCGAAGACGACCGTGACGACGAACGACGAGAAGCCGTCGCGTTGCTGGTAGAGGACATAGAGCGGCGTGGGGATGGTCGAGAACGCCATCGCGATGAGGAACGCCGCCGCCGCCAGCCAGAATCCCGAGCGATAGCGGGATCGAGGCGGTGACACGATGGTCGCGAAGTCCGGGCCGGGCGGGTGGTGGCGGCTGGGCTCTGGGATTGTCGTGGAGCGCTCGAGGACAGCGGTCATGCCTCTTCCTTCGGTATTTGGTCGACAGTCATCGTTTGGCGTGATGTCTCCATGACAACTCACACAGATTCAGAAGTCCAATAGGAATATCTGCTTGTATTCAGCGCTATCCTCGCTAAATGGAGCTCCGCCAGCTCGAAGCCTTTGTCGCTGTCGCCGAGGAGCGGAACTTCACCCGGGCGGCGGCCCGCCTCTACGTCGCACAGTCGGGGCTATCGGCCACAATCCGGTCCCTGGAGCGCGAACTGCAGGCGCACTTGTTCACCCGCACGACCCGTCGCGTCGAGCTGACTGCAGCGGGCGGGGCGCTACTCGCGGAGGCTCGACGGACCCTGGCATCGGCTCGCGCCGCCATCGAGGCTGTCGCGGCCGTGCAGGGTTTGCGACGCGGGACCTTGACCCTCGGCGTCATGCAGGCAACCTCACTGTTCGGTCTTCCCGGGCTGCTTGCTCGCTACCGGACCGCGTATCCGGGGATTGAGCTCCGACTCCAACAGGCAAGCGCCGTCGAACTCGGTCGCCTACTGGGCGAACACAGCGTCGACGTCATTTTCCGAGCCGAACCTGACGAGTCGTCAGGCCTCGTATCCATCCCGCTCGCGCAATCTCCACTGGTCGTCGTCAGCAGCGCTGACAGCGCGCTCGGCGGCAAGCCGGCGGTCAGACTGCGCGCACTCTCCGACAGGGCGCTGGTCGGTTTCCCACTCGGGTGGGCAGTGCGGACGATCTCAGACCGCGCATTTCGCACGAGCGGGATCGAGCCGCACTACGCGTTCGAGGTAAATGACACCGAAACGCTGCTCGATCTGGTCGAGGTCGGCCTCGGTGTCGCAGTCCTGCCCGAAGCCATCGCGACGTCGAGAGGCGCTCGGCTCCGGCAGATCGCTATCAGCGGCCGACGCTGGGATTGGACGATCACCGCCCAGGCGCTTGCTCCAGAGCCGCCGAACCCTGCCGCCCGAGCGTTATGGACGATGCTGGCTGACAAGGACGACCAGGGCGAGGCACCCGCCGGATAGCATCCGTAGCTAGAAACACCGCCATTAGCCAGACCTCGAGGTCCCGGGCGATGCTGCGGTCAGGCGTACTGGCGAGGACGATCCGCCTTGCCGGCGCCCGGAAAGTGAATCCGGGGGCGGCCGCGGCCTCGCTTGAACGGCAACACTTGGCCGCGCTGCAAGATCTCGCCGCCCCAGACCCCGCATGGTTCGCGCCGCCGCAGCGCGCCGGCGAGGCACTCGCGCCGGACCGGGCAGGTGGCACACAGCGCCTTCGCTCGTTCGAGGTCCGCCGGCGAGTCCGAGAACCAGAGATCTGGATCGTGCACGTGACACGGCAGGCCGCGTGGCGACCGCCCACCGATCGGCTCGGTGGGCGCGAGATCGAGGCGGAGCGCCGAGTCCGTGAGCCAGGCGGGTTCGGCGCGTATCTCGCCGGGGTGGTTCATGGTGTGCTCCAACAGGTTGTCATCAAGACGCCACGCTCAGGTGGTCCGGGCTGATTCGGGGTTCTCCGCGGCTGGCTGCATTAGGACCTCAGGCAGCGGAGGGCAAAGCGGCGAGCGCCTGATGGCGCAGGGACGAGACGCGAGCGACGGCGGCTCCGTGCTCGGCGACGGCGAGGTGCAGGTGGTCCTGTGCTGCCGCGATCCATTGGTCGACGTGCGTCTGGTGGGCATCGTGCAGCGCGACCTCGGCGTTGTACAGCGCGTGTGCGGCATTGTCCATCGCGGCAACCGCCTGCTCGTAGGTTCGGTCTGCCATTGACTTCCGCATGATCGTCATTGCGTTGCTCCTTCCGAACCCGGCGACCATTCGATGACGTCGTCTGTGAGATACGACGACGCTGCGGTTCGAAACTCATCGGTGGAGATATGGGTTCATCTCGCACGTTCGGTTGATCCGGCATCCTGGTTGGCCGCTTAGCGGTCGGCGGTTGCGATCGCCGCATAGGTCGTCGGGAAGCCGACTCGCCAGGTCGGGTACCGGGGGGTCCAGCCGAGTTCGCGCTTGGCCTTGGTGTTGGAGGCGCCACGAGCCTGGGTGGCGAGCGTCACGGCGGCCGGCCCGGCGATGACGCGGGCCAGCCAGGTCGGTGCGTGGCGGGGTGGTTTGGCGCCGAGGGCGGTGGCGAGCACCGGGAGCCAGTCGCGCACCGGGGCGGGTTCGTCGTCGACGATGTTGTAGATCGCCGGTCCAGGGTGCTCGAGGGCGAGCACAGTCGCGGCGGCGCCGTCGTCGAGGTGCATCCAGGAGAAGATCCCGCCGCCGTCACCGATGATCGGGTACTGCCGTTTCCGAACGGGGTGGATCAACGCGTCGTTGGCAGCGCCGTAGAACGCGCCGTAGCGCAGCCCGATGCCGCCGAAGGCGGTGGTGGCCTGTTCCAGGTAGGTCATCGCGCGGAAGCTCTGCTGTGTGTTTCGCAGCAGGGTGTCATCGAGCGGATCGGCTTCGGTCTTGATCGGTCCGCCTTGCCGCAGGTAGCGGTAGGACGCGAAGCTTTGCGCCACGAACCGACGCACGCCGGCCTCTCGGGCCGCGGCCAGTAGCGTGTCGGTGCCCTCGGTGCGCAACCGGTTGGTAGCGGCGAAGACCTTGTCCAGACTCCGGCCGAACGAGATGTTCGCCAGCGCCGTGGCCTGATGCACGATCGCATCTGGCTTGCTGTCGAGCACGGCTCGGTGCACGGCCCGCGGGTCGAGCAGGTCCAGTTGGACCGGTTCGGCGCCGAGCGCCTGCAGCCGTGGCTCGCTGGCCGGCGTGTGGTAGGTGCCGATCACTTCGTGCCCGGCGTCAATCAAGTGCGGAACGAGGCGGCTTCCGAGCGCGCCGCTGGCTCCGGCAACGAAGACTCTCATCGTGGGTTCCCCTTATTGCGTTCTCGTGGTCGCAGTGGAGACACCCCAGGCCTCGACGATGTGACTCACCCGACCCGCGCGCTCAGCGACCCCACAGGTCGCCACGCCAGTCCGGCTAGCGACGGCCGCGCGGCCGGGCGCCCCTTCGCCGCCGCCGTCTGTCGAGTGGCGGTACCCGCGGCGAGACGATGAAGCACAGCTCGACAACGGCGAGCGCGGCGACGCTGACGTATGTGTTCGCCACGCGGCACACCGCGCCGGGTTTCGTCCCGACGTCCGGTTCGAAACACACAGCCCCCGGCAGCATCCGCGAATTGGTCAACGCCGGGCTCGGCGTCGCCCTCGTCGCGCAGTCGGTAGCCGACGCGCCCGGCCCGCCGGTCGGGGTGCACCAGCCCCAACCGGCCGAGGCGCATCCGTCGATCGCGCTGATCCGCCGGCGGGATCGGCCGCTCAGCGCGGCCGCGCGCCAGCTTTCCGACGAGCTGAACCGTGCGGGGCCGCCGTGATCTCGGACCTACCGTCGCCTCAGGGCGATAAGTCCAAGATCACCAACAGCGAGGCGAGACTGACCCTGCGCATGGCCGCGTTGTCTCTGGATCACTCGACGGCGGCGACGGCGGCAAGGTCGTCGAGTGCGTGGCCCGCGTCAGCTGCGTTGGTCAGGCGACGGTCCAATTCGCGCACCAGCTGCGGCGTCTGCATCTCGGCCTGTTCCATGAGCCGGATGTCCTTGAGCGCGAGCTCGATCGGAAATCCGGGCGTGTAGTCGTGTGTTGTCATCAGCTGTGCCTTCTGGAGGGCGTACGGCATGCCGAGTGGACCGCCGGACAGCACCTCCAGCAGGGTGTCGCGCGGGACGCCGAGCTCGTCGCTCGCCCTGAGCGCGTCGGCCATCGCGACGGTCGCCGCGGTCATCCAGGCGTTGACGATTAGCTTCAGTCGGCTTGCCTCCTGGCGTGCTCCTACGAGGAAAACGTGCTGCCCCAGCGCGTCGAGCACCGGCCGGGCCGCGTCAATCGCGTCCTGCGGCCCGGCGACAAGCCAGGTCAAGGTGCCATTGCGAGCCGGCCCGGTGCTGCCCGAGACGGGTGCGTCCAAGATCGCGCGCCCGCGCTCGTCGGCCAACTCCCGTAGTCGGTCGGCCCACTCGGCACCGACGGTGGACGCCTGCAGCCAGACAGCGTCGCTGCGCATCGCCGGGAGCATCTCTGCGGCGACCGATCGGACGGCCGGTCCGTCGGTCACCATGGTGATGATGACGGCCGCATCGTCGACCGCTGCGGCGATGCCGTCAGCCACAGTCGCGCCTGCGTCCGCGAGCGGGACGACCCGTTCGCGCTCGCGATTCCATACCGTCACCTGCTGTCCGGTGTCGATCAGGCGCAGCGCCATGGCCGAACCCATCCGGCCGGCTCCGAGAATCGTGACCTTCATGAGAAAGCTCCTTCACTTTCGCTGGCGTGATCAGGTCCCGTGACGGCCCGGTGCCGAGGCCACCAACAACGGACCGTGTGCCGTGTCGACCAGGAATCGGACTGGCGTTCGGTGTCTCGTCATTGTCACGGGTGACCTCCTCTGCAGTCTCAACACGCAGATGGCCCTGGGTAAATTCAGCTCATCAACAGAAGAATTTGATGACAGTAAGCAATACGATCTATGAATGGAGTGGTAGTGCGTAGCTTTGTCGCCGTCGCAGCGGCGCGGCGCCTGGCGGCTCTTCGGCGGATCCGCTGCTGCGTCTTGACCGTCCGCACGCTGTGACATAACCCATTTGTGCGATGTCACGCTTGGCTCCGAGCGCGAAACTCGACGAAATGACTCCGCCGGCGAGATGACGTCGACGGGCGATACTCGGTCCGCAGCGTGACCAGGAGGGCTGGATGAGCAGCGATGTGATCATCGGTCACGACGGGAAGCCCCGGTGCGGCTGGGTCGGCGCCGGCGATTCCGCCTCCGTCCGCTACCACGACGAGGTCTGGGGCACCCGCACCTACGATGAGTCGGCGATGTTCGAGGCGCTCACCTTGGGCGTGTTCGAGGTCGGCCTGAGCTGGTCCATCGTGTTCGGGAAGCGGGACGCGTTCCGGGAGGCGTTCCGAGGCTTCGACGTTGCCAAAGTCGCGGCGATGACTGAGCGCGACGTCGACCGACTGGTACTGGACGCCTCGATCATCCGAAACCGCGCCAAGATCCAGGCCACGGTTGACAACGCTCACGCGATGATGTCCGCGGCGCCAAGCCTCGTCGCGCAGGCGAAGTCCTACGAGGTCACCCGGAAGCGGGCACCGCGGTCGCTCGCCGACTTGCCCAAGTCGACCCCGCAGGCGGAGGCGTTCGCGAAGCAGTTGAAGTCGCAGGGGTACCGCTTCGTCGGGCCTACGAGTGTGTACGCCTTCATGCAGAACGTCGGCGTGGTCAACGACCACCTCCATGGGTGCTTCCGCGCGAGCGACTACCGGACCTCGGCCGGGAGTCGTTGAGGGTTCGTCACCGTGTCCGACGTGCCCGGCCGCTGCGTCCGCCGGCGGGCGAGGGTTGGATCGGACGGGGCCGATATCAGTTCGACCTGTGGCGGCGGTGCCACTCGCTCAACACGCCGGCGACCTCCTCCTCGCCGAAGGCCGCGACCAGGAAACCCACCGTCGCCTCAAAGAGATCGCCTTCGTTTGTGGCGTCGATCAGGTTGTTGATGGCCGCCTCGTCGCCGCGCAGGTGCGCCTCGAGCAGCGCCACCACATCGGCCTCCTTGACGACCGGTGGGTCGGTCCGTCGGTCATCGTCGAAGAGGCGCTCGACGTACGCGTCCTGCTGCAGCGGTGTGAGCTCGGCGATGAACCATGCCACCCGAGCGTCACGCTGCTCGCAGAAATGCGCGCCGACAGCCGTGCAGGTCGTCCCCTGCCAGGTGTAGCCGCACGGTTGGCCATCCGGCGTGGCGGGCCGGTTTACGTACGCTCGACGCCGCACATTGAACTCGGCCATCCGTCTCCCACCAGCTCACTGATACGCACAGCTCAGGCTCGATTCTCTGATCCCACCGCGCCGCAAGTCCTCTGACAAGCTTGTTCAGCGGCCGTTGTACATCCCGCGGGATTCCGTCGCCCAGGTCGCGGACGTCCGGTCAGCCGGGTCCGGCCGCGTCAGTACCCGGTCGGCGAGGGCCCGCCCCAGCGCCGGTGACGTCATGATGCCGAACCCGCCGAGGCCCGCGTACCAGTGGAACGTCGGCTCACTGCGGTCAGATCCGACGACGGGCAGGCGGTCGGCGGCAAATGTTCGTAGTCCGGCCCACTGCTTGAGTACCCGCCGGATGCTCAGCGTCGTGATCGTGTTGATCTTCTCGATCGCTTCGGCGACGTCGATGTCCTCCGCGCGCACATCGCGTGGGACGTCGGGGTGTTCGTCGGCGTTGGAGCCAAGCATCAGCGGACCGTAGGGCTCGAAGTACCAATCTTCGTCAATGCCGATCGTGCACGGCCAGGACTGGTGACCTCCGCCGCCGGGAGCTGGGAAGAGAAACGCGGTACGTCGCAACGGGGTGAGCCCGATCGGCCGGAGCCCGGCCATGATGGCGACCTCGTCCGCCCAGGCTCCAGCCGCATTGACGACGTGTGTGCACCGCACCGTCATGCCGTTGGTCGCCAGATACCACTGGTCGTCGTGGCGGATGCCGGTGACCCGCGCGTTCGTGCGCACGGCCGCACCGTGGGATCGCGCGCGCCGCAGATACTCCTGCTGGAGAAGGTCAACGTCGATGGCCATCGCCCCGGGCTCATGCAGCGCGGCCAAGCAGAGTTCCCGGCGCAGCACCGGACACAGCGTCTGCGCGGTTCCCGGGTCGAGGAGGTCGACCGTCACCGGCGACTCCCGCGCCGCCGCGAGTGCGCGCTCGACCGCCGCGTCTTGCCCGATCGACGCAATCCACAAGACTCCGCGGTTGGTGAGCAGCCCCGACACGCCCGCAAACTCGGTCGTCAGAATGCTGCGCGACCGCCCGGTGAGCTCGCGAATGGGCTCCGCCTCGTAGCTTTCGGTGAGGACGGCCGCCGAGCGTCCGGTGGTGTGGTAACTGAGTCCGCTCTCGGCCTCGAGGACAACGACGCGGAGGTGGGGGGCAAGGGCCCACGCGGCCGCCGCACCGGCGATCCCACCGCCGATGACGGCGACATCGAACTCGTTCGCGTCCGGGCCGCTCACGCGGGGAAGTGTAGGTGGTCGGCTGAGCTGTGGCGGTTCGGCTATTTGGTGCCTGCATCCGTCGGCAATCGTACGTTCGGGATGAGGCCATCCCACCGGAGCCGGTGCGACGAGTAGTGAGCATGTCACGAGAAAGACGCTTGTACTCTACCTAGGGTGCTAGGTAGAGTACAAGCATGGGCGCTGATCGGACGCCGCGGATGACGATCCCAACGCAGCTGGTGCTGCGCTTGCTGCTCGAGGATCCGACTCGCGAGCTGTATGGCGTGGAGATCGGCGACGGCACTGGGTTGCCGAGCGGTACCGTGCACCCGATCCTGGCCCGGTTGGAGGGCCGGGGTTGGCTTGATTCGCGGTGGGAAGAGATCGATCCGAGCGTGGAAGGGCGTCCGGCCCGGCGCTACTACTGGCTGACCGCCGACGGCGTAGAAGCGGCGCGGCAGGCGCTGGCCGGCGCGTACCGGGCGAAGCGCGGCCGACACCGACTGGGCCCTCCGATCGCCGACCAGCCATGAGCAGTCAGACGCCTCAGCTGCCTGGACGTTGGCCCAGCCGGGCTATCCGGCTGGCCGTTCGGGCCCTGCCGCCGGGACCGACGCGCGACCGTTACCGCTACGAGTTTCTCGCTGAGCTCTACGGCATGAGCTCCACCCGGCAGATGCGCCATGCCGCTCACCTGCTCAGTCGATCACTTCTCTTGCGTGCCGCGGTCAATCGCGAGCGCCAATCCTCGACCTTGGAGCTCATCATGCCCGTCGTTGCGCCCCGCAAGCGCCTGCTGTGCCGGCTCAACGTGCGCCACAAATGGGTGCGCCGACTCAACCCGGACCGGGAGGTCTACTTGCAGTGCAAGCACTGCGGCAAGGATCTCTACGACGTCGAGCGATCTACCTGGCCGAATCTCGGAGGTAACGTCGCTGGCCTCCGTGGCGGAATCTGATTCGCGAAAAGACAGCGGCCGCCCGAGGGACCGATAGCCACGCCAACGTCATGATCGGCGATCGCTGGTCGCGGTCGGATATCGTCACGTACGTCGCCGCCCGGCCGCGGTGTAGTGACCCGAACCATGGAGGCCGCGATGGCAGCCTTACCGTCGCTGCCGATCCGTGGACGAGACGCACAGTTGGCCGTGATCGACGAGCGTTTGGAGCAGGCACGCGACGGCATTGGCTCAGTAGTCGTCATCGAAGGCGGTTCAGGTCTAGGCAAGACGCGGTTGCTCCAGGCGGCGTGGATCACCGCGGAGCGCATGGCTTTTCGCGCGGGGCGCGGCATGGCCGATCCGATCGACAGCGTTGTCGAGCTGGCGCCGCTGATGGAAGCCTTGTTCGGTGCCGACCCACCGCTGGTGGACCGGAGCGCACTGCGTGATGTGCATGCCATGCCGGAGCAGCGGTTCTGGCTGCTCCGCGACATCGAGGCGTTGCTCGACCAGGCGGCCTTGGCTCACCCGTTGCTGATCTGCCTGGACGACATGCAGTGGGCCGATAGCGGCACCGCTGCCGCGCTCCGTCAGCTTCCGCGGCGGCTGGCGAACCGCCCGATCGCGTGGCTCGTCACGACCCGACCGGGCCAGGGCTCGCCGCAACTGGTCGCGTCACTCGCCGAGCTGGTCGACGCCGGCGCGGATCAACTGCGGCTAGGCCCCTTGCAGCAGGACGCGGTCGCGCAGGTCGCGGCCGACATCCTGCAGGCAGAGCCGGATGCGGAGTTGCGGCGGCAGGCCGAGCGGGTCCGCGGCAACCCGTTCCTGTTGGTGGAGTTTCTCCGGGGACTCGACGAGGAACGCCTGGTCGCAGTTACCGACGGTCGGGCCACGCTGGTCACTGACCGCCTCCCGAGTCGGGTCAGCGACACGATGCGCGACCGGTTGTCGAGGATGCCGGAGCCGGCCGAGCGGGTCGCCACGGCCGCGGCCTCGCTCGGTCGGCGCTTCACCGTTGACGACCTGGCCGCCCTCAGCGGGCTATCCGTGCCGGAGCTACTGCCACCGATTAGATCGCTGATGCAGGCTGACCTCCTCACGGAGTTCGACGGGCGGCTGACCTTCGGGCACGACCTGATCCGTGACGCGGTGCGGGCCAGCGTGCCGACCGCGGTCCGGCGGGCTTTGGATCGCCGCGGTGCTGACGTGCTGCTGGCTCGGGGCGCGCTTCCGGTCGAGGTGGCAACTGCGCTCGCGACCAGCGCGGAACCTGGCGACGAAGTCGCCATCGCCGTGTTGGCCGATGCGGCGGAGGTGCTCGGCGCTACTGATCCCGCCGCCTCGGCCGAGCTGGCTCAACAAGCCCTGGCATTGACGTCAGCTAACGATCCGCGGCGCGGCCCACTCGTCGCTCGCCGCGCGATCTCGCTGTTCGCCGCCGGACTGGCGGAAGAAGCGAAGCGATTCGCCGATACGGTGCTGCGCCAAGCGTTGCCGCCGCCGCAGGAGGCCCAGGTTCGGCTGAGCATCGCCAGTATGTTCGCCCTCGCACCCGATGCCCGCGCGGACAACGCCCGCCAGGCGCTCGCATTGCCGGGGCTGCCGGAGGACCTGCGGGCCTGGTTGAAGGCCATCGTCCTGCACAACCTGGTGGTGGCCGGTCGCACCGACCAAGCGGTGGCCGAAGCGACGGCGGCGCGGGCGGCCGCGGAGGCGAGTCCGACCGCCGAGAGCCGTTTCGCGATCGAGCTCGCTGAGTCCGGCCTGGACTACCAGTTGTTCCGCTTTTCCCTGGCGCTGCAGCGGTTGGATGCCGCCGCCCGCGTGGGTACCTCAGAAGACGTCCGCGCCCGCCTCGCTTGGTACTTCCGATGCTGGGTGCTGGTCGCGCTCGATCGTTTCGGTGACGCCTCCGCAGTCGCCGACGACGGCATCGCGGCGGCCCAGCGGGATCGGCAGAACTGGGCGTTGCACATCTTCGAAGCGTGGAAGGGGCTGCAGGCTGTGCTGGCCGGTCGCCTGACGAACGCAGCGGTCGCGCTTGACGGGCGCTTCAGCCGTCGCGATGCGCACCTCGTGGTCGGGACCATCGACGCGGCCGGCGTGTCCGGGCTCGGTCGGTTGAAGATCCACGTAGGCGACGAGCGGGGGGCCCGTGAACTCGCCCAGATCAGCGAGGTCATGCTGCAGGCGACCGCGCCCGGCGTACAGCGCCATGCGGCGTGGCACCTTGCCGCGCATGCCATGGCATTGGGCAATGCTCGGGATGCGCATCGACGGTTATGCGCGCTAGGCGATACCGAGCGACTTTCCATTCTTCCGCTGTTCCCGCACGATACCGCCAACGACCCCGAACTCATGCGGATCGCGCTGGCCGTCGGCGACGACGAACTCGCCGCACATACGGTCGCCACCGCGGAGCAACGCCATCAGCAGAACCCGCAGGTGCCGTCCTCGGCAGCGTGCGCCGCGCACGTACGTGGCCTGGCCACCCAGTCGGCGGCGGACCTGGACGCTGCCGTGTCCCTGCTCCGGGGCCAAGGTCGACCGCTCGCCCTGTCGTCCGCCCTGGAAGACCTTGGCCGGATGCGGATCGAGGACGGCTCGACCCAGGCCGGAGTTGACCTGCTCGACGAGGCGCTGGGCCACGCCATCGAAGTGGGCGCCTCCTGGGACGCGGCCCGCATCCGCGGCCGGCTGCGCCGGCTGGGTATCCGGCGCCGATTTCTCTCGCCCGATTCGCCCCGCTCCGGTTGGGAAGCGCTGACGCCGGCGGAGCGTCACGTGGCTGAGCTCGTTACCGAAGGCAAGACGAACCGTGAGATCGCGGAGCAGCTGTTCGTCTCGCCCAACACCGTCAACGCCCACCTGCGCCATATCTTCGACAAGATGGCGGTCAGGTCCCGGGTCGAGCTGACCCGGGTCGCGGCGGGCAGAGTGCGCTAACCATCACCTCGATAAGACATCGCGCGTTTCGACGATGCGCCGGCGGGCGACGAGGGCAACGCTCAGTTCCTGCTAGTGCGCACGCCCGCTGGGTGCACCAGCCAACCCGCAAAGAGGAGATTGCCATGGCTCGCCCGAACATCGTCCTCGTACACGGCGCATGGGCCGACGGCTCCTGCTGGAGCGCCGTCATCGAACGGCTGCAGGCCGACGGTTACCGCGTCACCGCCCCGCAGTTCCCGCTCAGCTCGCTCGATGCGGATGTCGCCCGACTGCGGCAGGTCCTCCGGCTCCAGGACGGCCCTACTGTCGTGGCTGGACACTCGTATGGCGGTCAGATCATGACCGCACTCGGCAGCGATACGCCCAACGTTTCCGCGCTGGTCTACATCGCCGCATTCGGTCTGGACCAGGACGAGTCGCTCGGCGCGTTGCTCTCTCAAGGCCCGGTCACACCGGCGCTAGCTCACATGATCACTGACGAGCAGGGCTTCGGCTGGCTGTCTGAGGACGACTTCGTCAACCACTTCGCCGCCGACGTCGAGCCCACCAAGGCCAGGGTGCTATACGCCGTGCAGCAACCCCTGACGGTGTCCGCCTTCAACGAGGCCATGGGAACACCGGCCTGGAAGTCGCTGCCGTCCTGGTACCTCGTCGCCACGGACGACGAGGCCATCCCACCCGACGCCGAACGCCAGTTCGCCGCCCGGATGGGCGCAACCACCGTCGAAGTCGCCTCCAGTCACGTCGCGATGGTCTCTCATCCCGCCGAGGTCACAGACCTTGTCAAGGCCGCCGCCGAAGCAGTCGCTGCCCCAGCCTGACCATCCGAGGAGTGCCTCCATGCCCATGATCGACGTCTACGCCGTGACCGGAACGTTCCCCGACAAACACCGACTGGCGGCGGAGCTGGCGGCGGCAGTCATGACAGTCGAGGAAGTCCCTGACATCCCGATGTTCCGCAAGAACACCGCCGCTTTCGTGCACGACTTGCCCGACGACTGCATTTCCAACGTCGACGGCGATCACGACTACGTCCGCGTGCAAATCCTGACTAACGCAGGCGCCCTCAGCCGCGACAAGCAAATCGCCGTCGTAGAACGAATTACCGCGATCATCGCTGATCATGCTGATGATCCGTCCCTGTCCGAGCGCACCTGGGTGCTGCTCACCGAGGCGCCCGACGGTGGCTGGGGACTACAAGGACACGCCCACACGAACGAGGAACTCGTGCTCGCCGCGCGAGCGCAACTCGCCCAGCTCGCCTAGCAGTACGACTTCCGCGATCACGTGCGCCGAGAACGGCTATGCGTCAGACGGCTGAGGCATCAGTCCGAGCTGGGCAAGCAGGGAAACCTGATCGTAGTAGAGGTCCCCACCGATAACTTGCCCGCTCGAGTCGAAGTGCCACATCTCGCAGAGCGGCAGCGCGAACGGTCTGCCAGTGGCGGGGAACGGTCCGAGTGGCCCGTCGTGGATGCCTTCCACGGTGAAGGTGCATACGGACGTTTGACCAGCGTCGATGTAGTGGGGATCGGTTATTCGGATGTCGGAGGAGGTCCGAACCCACCCGGGCAGGAAATCGTCCCTGAACTCCTGACGCGTTGCGAATGTCCGGCCCTGTGAGTGATCGGTCCAGCTGATGCTGTCCTCGTAGTGCTTGGTCATCGCTTCGAAGTCCCTCTGGTTGAAGGCCTCATGACCAGCGCGGTGCGTCTCGATGTTCCCGGATGCCATAGCTCCTCCTCTGCAGCGCTCACCATCAATCGATGGGAGATTGGTGCGCAGATCGTGGCATCCGCGGTTTCCGCGAACCCTTCGCTGACCTTTCCCCATCCTTTCGTATGCTTGCGGTTACCAAAGGCACAACGTTCGTCGACCAAGGTCGCCTGATGACCGGATGGGCCACGGCCGAGATCCAATTGTGCGGTCGCTTCGTCGTCAACATCGACGGTTCCCGCATCGAAGACACCCTGCCCGGGCGCAAGGGGCGAATCCTGTTCGCTTACCTGGTGCTCAACCGTGGCCGGGCCTTGCCGCGCGACGAGCTGCTCATGGCCGGCTGGGGAGCGGACGCCCCGGCCGAGGCGAGAAACGCGCTCAGCGTGCTGCTATCCAAGCTGCGGCACGCCGTAGGCGAGGACCAGCTGCAAGGGCGGACGGAGCTAGAGCTGCTCCTGCCGCAGACGACCTTCGTGGACGTCGAGGCTGCCCTGGAGGGCGCGCACCGGGCCGAGTCCTGCATCGCTACGGGACGCTGGGCCCAGGCGTGGGGTCCGGCCGGGATTGCCTACCACGTCGCCACCCGGCCCTTCCTCACCGGGTTGGATGCGGCCTGGATCGACAAGTGGCGGCATCGGCTGGCGGAGGTTCGGCTGCGCGGGCTGGAGTGTTTTGCGGCTGCCGGCCTCGGGCTAGGCGGCCCGGCACTGGCGCAAGCGGAGGAACGCGCCAGGATGCTGACCGCACTCGCCCCGTATCGCGAGACTGGGCACGGCATCCTCCTGGAGGCGCTCGAGCGGCGCGGCAACGTTGCCGAAGCGCTGCTCGCCTACGAGCGGCTTCGATTCCTGCTCCGAGACGAGCTTGGGATCGCGCCGAGCCCGACCCTTCAGGCGGTCCACCGACGGCTACTGCGGCTGAGTAACGAGGGTTAGAGCCGCTCGGCCTGCGCGAGGATGTCTTCCCGGCTCACATTCCCAACCAGCTCGGGATGCAGCACGCCCATGTGCTCTTGCGCGTTCTGCCACAGCTCGTCGTCATCGTCACCTTGGATGACGTAACCGCACATGCAGATGATCCGTAGCGCCATCGCCAACCTCCAGCTCTAGTGTCCCGCTAGCGGGGTTCTTTGCCTGGATGCGCGGATCCAGGCGGATGGATCGCAAGGCGGAGGAGGAGGCGCATGGCAGCGCCCTTCGCGACGACGACAACGAAGCGAGCCGCCGCCTGGGCCGTGCAGGCGGGTAAACACACCTCGCTAGCGGGGCACTAGCATGTTCAGATCCTCCGCCAAGTCCAGCACCATTTCGGATCCGCCGCGGCGTTTGCCATCGCGTGAGCCGCCACGTCGTCACGATGTGCGCGCGGCGGCCAAGGCGGCGGCCTGGTCGGCCAGACGCGGCCGGCCAAATCGCTCGCACCAGGCCCGGAAGTCCGCGGTCGGGCCGGTCCACTCCCAGTCGTCGACTGTGCCCACGACGGCGTCAGTGCGCACCGTGGCCAACCCCTTGAACGTCTCGGCGTTCGCGCGCTGGGCCGCGAGCGTCGCGGCCAACGTGGCTGCGCCGCGTACCGTGACGTCCCAGTCGGTCGCGTCGGCGGGGATGTTCTCCAGGTGCCCGTACCGGCTGAGCAGGGTCGCGGCGGATTTCGCGCCGAACCCGGGCAAGCCTGGGAAACCGTCAGCACTGTCGCCGACGAGCGCCAGCCAATCAGGGATCGACTCGGCCGGGACACCGAACTTCGCGATCACTCCGTCCGCGTCGATCCACTTGTTCTGACGGCGATCCAGTTGGACGACCTTGCCGCCGACGCATTGCCCGAGATCCTTGTCGGGTGAGCAGATGATCACCTGCTCGACCCGAGAGTCGGCGGCGGCGACTACGGCTGCGCTAGCCAGACCGTCGTCCGCCTCGACGTCCACCATCGGCCAAACCGCGACGCCGAGTGCCTGCAATGCGTCCTCCAGCCAGCCGAACTGCGCCAGCAGCAGCGGGTCCATGCCGGCGCTGGACTTGTAGGTCGGCCAGATGTCGTTGCGGAACGATTCGATGACGTGGTCGGTTGCGACCCCGATATGAGTTGCGCCGTCCTGCAGCATCGTGAACACGGACTGGACGACATCGCGGGTCGCGCCGATCTCGATGCCGGCGCTGTCGAGATGTCCCGGCCGCGGCGCGTAGTACTGCCGGAAGATCTCGTAGGTCCCATCGACGAGATGAACGATCACGTCCCGAGCCTGGCACACCGGATGTGCGCCGCGGTGGTCAGCTCGGGCCGTTCCGGACGAACATCGCCAGCCATGCCGCGGTGAGCCAGGTGGCGAATCGCTGGTCCGACCAACCGCGTTGCTCGACGAGGCGTTGCCACAGCGCGCCATCCATGGTGGCGTAGAGAATGTCACGGCATTCGTGTTCGGTAACGGCAAGTTGCCCGGTCTCGGCCGCGGCGTGTGCGTACTTGGTGGCGACGTCGAGCCGTCGCTCCGCCCATTCGGCGAGCATGTCGGCGGCTCCCGGTTCGCTGGCGGCCGCGCCTTCCATGGCCCGGAGGAGAGGCGAGCTGCGCCGGTTGTTCGCGGTGACGAAGGCAGCGTGTGCGCGAGTGCGCTCGACCAGGTCGGCGATGGCTAGGATCTCCCGCATCTGCGGCCGGTCGTAAAGCGGCATCCCCGTCTCGTCACCTCGGAAGTTCAGGAACCAGGCCTGGCGCAACAGGGTCGCCTTGTTGCCGAACGTTGCGTAGACGGTTTCGGGGGAGACGCCCGCGGCCCGGGCAACGTCGGCGATTGTCGTGCGCCCGTAGCCCTGCGCGACGAACAGATCAAGAGCCCCGCGGATGATCCGCTCCCGCGTCTCGCGGGCCTGTTCGTCGCGCCGAGTCGAGTCGTAGCGCCTCTTGACAGTCGGTGTCATTCGATACATCCTCACTGTATTGAAAACAGTGTAGCTGTGCCGGAGGCCGTGATGGGGACCGAAACCGAGGCGTTTCTCGCCGAGATGCTGCCCAAGCAGCGGGCTGCCGAGGAGGCGATCCACAACGGCGATCCCGAGCCGCGCCTGGCTCTATGGACCCGCGACGATCCGGTCACCGTGTTCGGAGCCGGCCTGAACGGTTTCGGCTGGGCCGAGGTCGAGCCGCTTTTCAAGACTGTCGCGTCATGGTTCTCCGACTCGGAGGCCTACGAGTTCGAGGTCATCGCGGCCGGTGCCAGCGGCGACCTTGCCTACACCGTCGGCTACGAACGCAACCGGGTCAAGGTCGAGGGCATACCGACCACCTACACGCTTCGCGTTTCCCATGTCTACCGGCGGGAGGACGGGGAGTGGCGAATCGTGCACCGCCACGGCGACCGCCCACCCGACGACGTGGCACCATTCCTAGCCCGCGACGCGACAAAGTAGTCGGCGCGCCCCGGCCGAACCGGTCGGCGCTGGCACACTCGCTCTCCTGGGCCGTCCCCGATCCAAGGAAATCGACGACTGTGCGGAGTCGGGCTGCCAGGATCGGGGGATGGCGCATAGCGGTGACGACGGGCGGGAGTCTGCATCTGCGGGGGATGGGCAGGTGTCCGGCGGGTCAGCTGAGCTGAGCCAATCGGTGCTCGGTACGCGGGAGGTGGATGGGTCCGAGAGCCTTGTCACGGTGGTGGTGGCGTTCAGCGTTAATGTGCTGATCGCGGTGGCGAAGTCGGCCGCGGCGGTGGTCACCGGGTCTGCGTCGCTGGTAGCCGAGGCCGCGCATTCCTGGGCGGATTCCGGAAACGAGATCTTCCTGCTGGCGGCCAACCGGCGGGCCCACCGCCCACCGGACGCTGCCCATCCATTCGGTCATGGCCGCGAGGCCTACGTTTGGTCGTTGTTCGCGGCGCTGGGCTTGTTCGTCGCCGGCGCCGCGGTATCAGTCACGCATGGAGTTCAGGAACTCCGCCATCCCGAGCCGGCGACCGACTTTATCGTCGGGTATGTCGTATTGGCGATCTCGTTCGTGTTGGAGGGGATTTCCTTTCTGCAGTCGACGCGGCAGGCCCGACAGGAAGCCGAGTTATTCGACCGGGATCTCATTGAGCACGTGCTTGCGACCTCCGATCCGACGCTGCGGGCGGTATTCGCGGAAGACAGCGCCGCCCTCGTCGGGTTGATCATCGCCGCCGCTGCCTTAGCGACTCACGAACTGACTGGTTCCTCGGTTCCTGACGCGGTGGGATCGATCCTGATCGGCCTTCTGCTGGCCTGGGTCGCCGGGCTGTTGATCAACCGCAATCGGCGATTCCTCGTCGGTGAGGAAGCCGACCCCCGGGTGCGTGCCGCTACCATCCGCGCCTTGATGAACGCGCCGGAGGTCGCCCGGGTCACCTACCTGCGGCTGGAGATCGTCGGGCCGCGGATGGTCACGGTCGTCGGCGACGTCGATCTGACTGGCGATGACACCGAATCGCATGTGGCCGTCCGGCTGCGCGCCCTCGAGGCGAAAATTAGCGCCTCACCCGCGGTTGTCGGCGCGTTGCTCAGCCTGTCCGCACCAGACGAACCATCGCTTCAGATCTAGACCCAGCCACCGCCATCCGCTCGCCTCGAACTTCCTGCTCATGCGGAAGTGACGGTTAAATCCAGTTGCATTTCCCGTACGGTCGTGCTTTTCTGAGCTGGTGGGCAAGGGTGAGCAGACCCGACTCGCGGTCCTCGACGAGGCGGTTGAGGTGTCGCGTCGAGTGGGCTTGAGCGGATTGACTATCGGCTCGCTCGCCGAGCAGGCGCAACTGTCCAAGAGTGGCCTGTTCGGCCACTTCCGTTCGAAGGAAGCATTACAGCTGCAGGTACTGGAGCGGGCTCGGGAGCACTTCGAGGAGGCGGTGGCCCGCCCGGTGCTGCGCACGCCGCGCGGCGAGCCGCGCGTCCGTGAGCTGGTCGATCGCTGGCTGCGGTGGGACGCGGAGCCCGGAGGTTGCCCCTTTGTCGCGGCGGCAACCGAGTTCGATGACCAACCCGGCGTGGTGCGGGACCGGCTCGTGCGCGACCAGCGCGACATGCTTGACATGATCGCCACGATCTTCCGCACCGGTATCGCTGAAGGACAGTTCCGCGTGGACGCCGATCCGGACCAGTTCGCTCAGGACCTCTACGGCGTCATGTTGGCCTCCCACCATGCCACCCGGTTGCTCGGCGACGGGCAGGCGGAGCGGCGGGCTCGGCACGCCGTCGAGGCGCTGCTGACCAGCGTCCGCAGTCAATCGTCGGGCTGAGAAGGAAGGGTTCTGCTGATGACCGTTGCCGCTCCCGCAACGCCACAAAAAAGCACGATCGTTCGTCTCTTTGCGGCCCCACCGCAGGTGCGTGCCCTGTTCCGGCTGCTCGAACACACGGCCCCGGCATTGGGTGCGCGGTGGGCGGAGCGCATCTGGTTCACCCTCCCGCGCCGCCGGGAGCCGGCCGGACCGGGCGTCGCAGAGCTGCCGGCGGGCACGCCGTTCGCCGTCGACGTCGACGGCCACCGGGTCGTCGGGGAGGCATGGGGAACCGGGCCGGTCGTCTACCTCGTGCACGGCTGGGCCGGACACCGGGGCCAGCTCACCGCGTTCGTGCCGCCGCTGGTGGCCAACGGCTACCGCGTGGTGGCATTCGACGCGCCGAGTCACGGAGCGTCGGCCGCCGGTACGTTCGGGCCGAGGTCCTCGTCGATACCCGAGTTCACGGCGGCGCTAACGGCCGTCGCCACGGCGCACGGGCGCGCGCGTGCTCTTGTTGCCCACTCTCTCGGCGGTACGGCCGCCGCTGCTGCCGTGCGCGACGGGCTGCCCGCGGATCGGGTGGTGCTGCTCGCGCCACTCGCCAGCCCTCGCTCGTTCGCCCACCAATTCGCAGCCGCACTCGGGTTCGGTAACCGGACCTACCGACGCCTGATCGCGCGAGTCGAACGTCGCGTCGGTGCGCCTATGGACGACTTCGACGTACCCGCCGTAGGTCGTGCCGCCGCCGTACCACCGACCTTGGTCATCCACGACCAGGACGACGCCTCGACGCCGGCCAGCGACGGCGCCGCGATTGCGGCCGCCTGGACCGGATCGCGGCTGCACCGCACCTCCGGCCTCGGCCACCGGCGGCTACTGAGTAGCCCCGAGGTGGTCGCTCTGGTGACGGACTTCGTCACGGCATGACACCGTGACCAGCCCGTCCGAATCGAGCCGCGGCCGGTCGGTTGCGGTTATGCGGGCGTGGGCGTGGTCACCCGGGCCGGCCTGGCCGTTTCGCGCGCGCGTACCTGCATAGCGACGAACAGGGCGGCTGCCGCGACCGCAGCAACGGCCTCGGCAACGAGGCTCAGCGTCTTCTCGCCGTACCAGTAAGGCTCGTACATGTTCGGAATCGGTCCAATCTTGCCGACGTCGACCCAGCGATATACGAGCACCGCCGCCACTCCACCGGCCGAGACCAGAAAGGCGAAGAGCGCCGTATAGCGGCGGGGCCGGACCAACAGGGCGACTCCGGCGACGATCGCGAGGGCCGCCTCCACGCGGAACAGATCTCCCTGGCTCATTGTGCTGGTCTTGACCACGTCGTAGGTCGACGCAAGGTCAAGGTGCACATACGCATCTATAGCCAAGCCAGCAACGACGATCAGTACTAGCACCGTGCGCACGGCGGTCCAGCCGCGAGCGGTCATCTGACATCACACCCATTCATCTCTGTGGCACTCAAGCGTTCGCAGACTCTGTTGTCCCCTAGTAACCAATACGACCCCGCGATGCTTCCGGTTCATGCACAGGTCATCACGCCGGGACACCCCGCGTTACGCGGCCGACCAGACGGTGAATCGACCTGCCAATGCTGGTGGTCCTCGTCCTCCCCGGCGGTGCGTACAGTTTGACCCCGATCTGCGGGTTTACGGTCAGGAGCATAGGGACAATGGACGCATCTAGGGCGCCGGTCATATCCGAGACGTCCCGACGGTCGCCCGGCTTGTCGGATGACGACCGGACCAGCACGGGGACGCGCTGGCGGCTGCTGGCGGCGAGCACCTTGATGTTGTTCCTCGAACTCGCCCTGATCCGGTGGTTGGGCGCCGAGGTATTGCACCTCTCGTACTTCTCGAACTTCGTGTTGCTCGGGTCCTTTCTCGGCGTCGGCCTGGGATTCCTGCGAGCAGCCGGACCGACCCATCCGGATCGCCCACTGCCGCTGTACTCACCGGTGGTGCTGCTCGGATTGGTCGGATTCGTCAGCGCGTACCCGGTGACGGTTGATCGTTCGGGCGCAGAATTGATCTTCTTTACCAGCCTCGGTACGAACGGGCCACCGATCTGGCTCACCCTTCCCGCGGTGTTCCTCGCGGTCGCCGCAGTGCTGGCTGGTCCGGGCGAACTTGTCGGCGCGTGTTTCCGGCAGCTGCCGCGGCTCGAGGCCTATCGGCTTGACCTGCTCGGCAGTCTGATCGGGATCGGGGCGTTTACCCTGCTCGCGTTCTTCGACGCGCCGCCGCTCGTCTGGTTCGTCATTGTTGCCGTGTTGTTCCTAGTCCTCTTCGGGCGTCCGGCGCTGTCGGTCACGCTGGCCTCGCTCGTAGCGATGATCTTGCTGTTCGGCTATCCGCTCCGGCACAACAAAGGTGAGTTCTGGTCGCCGTACTACCGGGTCGACACCACGGCGATCAACGACGCAGTGCACGGCCACGCCTGGGAGATCAATGTAAACGGCATACCGCATCAGTTACTCGTTTCGGCCGCGCTGCGCGATCAGCCAAACAACTATTACATCGAACCGTACAACCGCGTCCCAAGAACTCCGCGCAACGTGCTCATCGTCGGTGCCGGGACTGGCACCGACGTCGCGGTCGCGTTGCGAAAGGGCGTCGACCATGTCGACGCGGTGGAGATCGACCCGACGTTGCTGCGGTTCGGGCGACAGCACAGCCTGGACCGGGCCTACCAAGATCCGCGGGTCAGTGCCCACGTCAACGATGGCCGAGCGTTCCTGGAACAGACGAAGACGCAATACGACCTGATCTTGTTCGCGCTCCCGGACTCGCTCACCCTGGTGTCGGGCGCGAGTTCGTTGCGGCTGGAAAGCTACCTATTCACCGAGCAAGCAGTTCAATCAGCTCGGGCCCACCTTGCCCCCGGTGGCGCATTCGCGATGTACAACTATTACCGGGAGCACTGGCTCATTAACCGGCTCGCCGGCACCCTCGACACAGTCTTCGGCCATCCGCCGTGCATCTTCCCCGCTCGACCAAACGATACCTTCGCCGTTCTCACGGTCGGCCGGACGCCGGCCGACCAACAATGCGCGGTGACCTGGGCACGTCCGGCCGACACTCCGTCCCCGTCGTCAGACGACAAGCCGTTCTTGTACCTCAAAGACAGCACGATCCCGTCGCTCTACATCACGACGCTCGGGCTCATCTTGCTCACCAGCGTCGTCGCGGTCCTCGGGGTGCTGCTCGGCAACGCCAGGTCCGCACGCAACTGGCGCCGGGTTGGCGGTGACCTGCGCGGGATGTGGTCCTACCGGGACCTGTTCCTGCTTGGGGCGGCATTTCTGCTGCTCGAGACCAGGAGCGTAACCGGTTTCGCGCTGCTGTTCGGCACGACCTGGGTGGTAAATTCCTTGGTATTCGCGGGCATTCTGCTCGCGGTTCTCGGCGCGGTGGAGATAACCCGACGAGGTTGGGCTCCGCCGCTCACCGTGGCCTATGGCCTCTTGCTCGGGTCGTTGGCGCTCAACTGGCTGGTGCCGACGTCCTGGCTGCTCTCCTTGCCCCTCGCGCCCAGGGCAGTCGTCGCGATCACCATTGCTTTCCTGCCCATCACCGCCGCGAACGTCATCTTCGCCCGCCGGTTCCGCGCGACGGCAGACGCCCCGCTCGCATTCGGCACCAACCTGCTCGGCGCGATGCTCGGCGGCGCACTGGAATACCTGTCACTCGTGTACGGCTACCACGCGCTGCTCGTCATCGCCGCGGCGCTATACATCGCCGCATACCTCGTGATGCCGCGATCCCGTCCGAACCTGGAATCTTCGTCCCCATCGGGCGAGCAACCGTTGCCCGATCCAGGACACGACGTGCTGGCGAGATGACGACGGATCGTCACCATGACCGGCCCACGGACCATCCTCATCACCGGCGCCACCGACGGCCTGGGCCAAGCCCTTGCCCACCGACTAACCACTGATGGTGCCACCGTGCTCTTGCACGGCCGGGACCAAGAGAAGCTCGATCGAACCGCTGCCGAACTGCGCGATATCCGCGGCGCCGGTCGGACCCAAACCCTCCGCGCCGACCTGGCCGACCTCGCTCAGGTCCGGCGACTCGCAGCCGAAGCGCGCCAGGCTACTGATCGGCTAGACGTGCTAGTCAGCAACGCCGGCATCGGCGGAGGTCAGCCGGACGGGCGGACGCGCCGCACTAGCGCGGACGGATACGAGTTGCGGTTTGCGGTCAACTATCTCGCCGGGTTCCTGCTCACCCTGGAACTGCTGCCGCTGCTGCGGGCATCCGCACCGGCCCGGATCGTTTACGTGGCTTCCATCGGGCAGCATCCGCTCGACTTCACCGACCTGATGCTCACCCGCGGCTACACCGGCACCCGGGCCTATGGCCAGAGCAAGCTCGCGCAGATCATGTCCGGGTTCGAGCTGGCTGGCCGCATCTCGGCCACCGAGGTCACGGTCAACAGCCTGCACCCCGCCACCTACATGCCCACCAAGATCGTCCTAGCCGAAGTCGGCTCGAGCATCGACACCCTGCAGACCGGCGTCGCCGCCACCTACCGGTTGGTCAGCGATCCGGGACTGGACGGCGTGACCGGTCAGTTCTTCAACAAAACTCATACCGCGCGGGCACACCGCCAGGCCTACGACCGCAACGCGCGGGCGGAACTTTGGAACCGCAGCCTCCAGCTCACCGGCGAGCCAGACATCGCCACAGAGCCTGACGGCCCCGGATAGCGCGCAGGTGCGAGCACTGAACCGGCTTGCTCCGCTAGTGTCCGGGAATACGCGGCGTCAGGTTTCTCGGCCTCGGGTCGAGCGATACAGCTACCGAGAAAGGCGTTGTCATGGACGCACACTGGCTCGCGCCCGCTGGGTTGCACACGTCCTCGGCCCGGCTGCCGGTCGAGGGTGAACTGCCTTCTTTCGCCGGCGCGACCGGATGGCTCAATTCGCCGCCTCTGACGGCTGCCGATCTGCGCGGAAAGGTGGTCCTCGCCGACTTCTGGACCTATACCTGCATCAACTGGTTACGGCAGCTTCCCTACGTCCGTGCGTGGGCGGCCAAATACGCGGAATACGGGCTGGTGGTGATCGGCGTTCACACCCCGGAGTTCTCGTTCGAAAGCAACGTCGAGAACATCCGTCGGGCCGTGGTGGACATGAACATCAGTTACCCGGTGGCGATCGATAGCGACTATGCGATATGGAGTGCGTTCGGGAACCATTACTGGCCGGCGCTCTACTTCGCCGATGCGCAGGGAAATATCCGGCATCACCACTTCGGCGAAGGGGAATATCAGCAGTCGGAAATGGTCATTCAGCACCTCCTCGATGCCGCCGGATCCGCCGGCATCGGCAAGGAACCTGTTGCTGTCGAACCGGACGGAATTGAAGCGCCCGCCGACTGGGCCAATCTGAGATCGCCGGAAACATACACCGGCTACGAGCGCACCGAGAGCTTCGCGTCTCCCGGGGGCACGAGACCGGGCGTGCGCCACGCCTACACCCTGCCGGCGGAACTGAGGCTGAACGACTGGGCTCTCGCCGGTGACTGGACCATGGAGGAAGAGTCCGCCACGCTGAATACCGCCGATGGGCAGATCGCCTACCGCTTTCATGCCCGTGATTTGCACATGGTCGTGGGGCCGGCAATACCGGGCTCGTCCGTACGATTTCGCGTGCTCATCGATGGGCAGCCGCCCGGCGCGGCGCACGGGGCGGACGTCGATGCCGAAGGCAATGGCACCGTTACCTATCAGCGGCTCCACCAACTGATCCGCCAGCCGGGTCCCATTACCGACCGCACCTTCGAGCTCACATTCTCCGATCCCGGCGTTCAGGCCTTCGCGTTCACCTTCGGCTAGCTCACGAGGGCGCGCGGTGCAGTGGGAGATGTGGTGCTAAGCGGACGAGACGACGACGTTCTTGACCTCGGCCATGTAGCGCCCAGCGGCTGCGGACGCGTCGTCAGGGGCACTCCCGCCCTGACGAGCGATCATGTACGCCGCGTACCAGTCCCACCAGTCGTGCGGTGGCGCTACTGCTTCGAACGTGCCGTGGCGCAGAGACGTCTCGTGCAGGAGATCGGCGAGCGAAGCGACGCTTTCCTCGGAGCTGGCCATGTCCACCCTCCATCGATTGGTGTAGGCAGCAGAGTCGCGCGTTTTCCCCTGGCTGGCAAACGCGGTGGACGCCCGGCCGCTCCACGAGATTCAGCCCGCCGAGATTGCCTGCCCTTCGCATAGCCCCTGGCCTACGAAGCGACGCGCTGACACGATGATCTCTCCAGCGCGTTCGGGACCCACGGGAGGAATCATGACCACGGCCGGCTCCACCCGACGCGAGCCGGAGCTCGCCGAACAGACCGTCGTCGTGATTGGCGGCAGCGCGGGCATCGGGCTCGAAACCGCGCGTAAAGCCCGCGCCGAGGGTGCCGGCGTGATCCTCGTCGGCCGTAATGCACAACGCCTCGAGCGGGCAGCGCTCGATATCGGCGCCCAGAACATTGCGGAATTCGACGCCAACGATTCCGATGCCCTGCAGTCCTTCTTTCGTGATCTCCCAGCGCCGATCGACCACGTGATGGTCACCGCCGGAGCACCCCTTTACGGTCCGCCCCTGGAGATGGCGCCCGAGGAGGCGCGACGCGGCCTCAGCGATCACCTGGTGCTGGCGCTCAATGTGGCCCGTGCCGCCGCAGACAAGGTCCGGCCGCCAGGCTCGTTGGTATTCATGGGCGGGACGGGCGCTCGCCGTCCGCGGGTTGGGCTCGGAATCGCGTCGACCGCCACCGTCGCGTTTCCTACCCTCATCGCCAACCTCGCGCTGGAGCTTGCGCCGATCCGCGTCAACCTGATCGCCGCGGGCTTCGTCGATACCCCCCTCTCGGCGGCAATTCTTGGCCACGACCTCGAGAAGCGGCGGGACGAGCTCCGCGCGACGTTGCCTATCCGGCGTGTCGTCGAACCAGGCGACGTCGCCGCACTCGCCGTTCACATAATGGCCAACACTGCTCTCACGGGCGCGACGTTCGACATCGACGGCGGCCAGCAGCTCGTCTCGTGACGAGGGCAAGAAACGACCGGAGGTTGAGATGGCTCAAGACACAATCAGCTACGAGCGGGACATCCGTCCGCTGTTTCGCCCGAGGGATGTCGGCTCGATGCGGAGGTTTTTTGATCTGTCGTCATACAGCGACGTGCAGGCCAACGCGGACAAGATCCTCGAGAGACTCGAGGGTGGCTCGATGCCCTGTGACGGTGCTTGGCCGAAGGACCAGATCGAGCTTTTTCGCAGTTGGGTGGCCGCCGGCTCTCCGGCCTGACGGAGGACGTCGTGGAATTCCTGGTTGAGTTCCAGGTCGACGTTCCGACCGGGACACCGGAGTCCGACGTCGCAGGGCGGGACCGCGCCTGACCCTGATCTACCGTCTCGATGCCACCGTCGGAAACCCACTCGATCTCGGCCAGACCGCGCAGGGTCGTCGCCGCATTGTGCCGCTGACGGGCGGAACTTTCACGGGTCCGGAGATCACTGGGACGCTCGTCCCGGGTGCCAGCGCCGACTGGCAGACAGTGCTGCCTGACGGCACCGCAATCGGTGACATCCGATACACGCTGCGAACGGACGCCAGCGATCTGCTCTGTGTACAGTCGCGCGGAGTGCGCCATGGACCGGCCGAAGTGCTAGCCCGGCTCAGCCGCGGCGAGGACGTCGACCCCAGCGAGTACACGTTTCGCGCCGCCACACAGATCGAGACCGCCTCGCCCGACCTCGACTGGCTGAACAAGGCGTCTTCGTCAGCGTTGGTGGCCGCCAGGCCGCCGGCGTGACCTACGAGACGTACCTGGTCGGATGACACGGCGGCCGGCTCGTTAGTTATCGAGGATCAGCGCAGACGTCGTTCTGCCGGCGCTGCCTAAGCGGGCTAGCGCTCGCAGTCGGAGGGCGTTCGCGGCGGAGGGCCTTGGCCGCCGGTGGGCAGTCAGTCGAAGAGTTCGCCGAGGAATCCGCCCCGTTTGCGACTGCCCCGCCCTCGACTGTCGTGGTGGGTGACCTTGTCGTAATCGGGTCGTGACGAGGCGGATCGCGACTGGTAATGCGTCGTTTCGGCGTCGATCAGGTGGTCGAGTTCGCCACGGTCGAGGAACACTCCGCGGCATTCGACACACTGGTCGACCGTCACGCCGTTGCGTTCGTAGCTGCGCATCGGCGCCGCGCACTTCGGGCAGGTCAGCGAGACGGTGTCGGGCATCCTTGTCCTCTCTCTGGCTTGCGAAGTGTCCCATCTGAACATTGGTTCATATGTGGAGACTGTGACGGCAGAGCCTGGGTCGGCGCCGCAAAGTCCGGGGTGGAGCTGGTTTGTTCCCCGATGTGGTGGTGAGGCTGCGGCGGGACACTAGTGGGATCCGTCCGCCGATGGAGGAGAACGACAAATGGAGTCCATCCGTTCTTTGGGTCGTGATGCCGGCCGACCGATCGCGCGTCAGGTCTAAGCCTGGAACGCTTGGGTCTGTGGCTCATGCCCGTCTGGAACGAGCGGCGTTGGCTGACTGGTGCCGCGAGTATCTCGGGGCGGCGCCGGAGAGGATTCTCTTTGAAACCGGCTACTTGTCGCAGGTTGTGGGCTTGCGACTAGCAGCCGGTGGCGATGTCGTGGTGAAGGTGCGCGCGTGGCAGGAACGCGTCGCCACCTGCGCGCAGGTCCAGCACGTGCTGTGGGAGCGGGGCTTTCCAACAGCGCGGTTGTTGGTACCGCCTATACCTGTCGGGGACTTTGCGGTAAGCGCCGAGGCGCTGGTCCGTGACGGGGAGTTGTTGCCGGCACGACCGGATTCGGCGGAACGCTTCGCCGAGGCCCTTGCGCGCCTGGTTCGCACCGCGCCGAGCGTCTCGACGGTGGGCACCCTGGCACCGTCACCGGCCTGGGTGGCTTGGGATCACGACGGAGCCGAACTGTGGCCTGACCCCGATGATCGCAAGGGTGATTTGAACGCGCATCGCGGCGATCGGTGGTTGGACGAGATCGGCGCGGCAGCGCGTTTCCAGTTACGAGCTCTACCCCAACGAGCCGTCATCGGCCACGGTGATTGGTACTCGCAGAACTTGCGCTGGATCGACCGCCGCCTACATGTCGTGCACGACTGGGACAGCGTCGTCGCTCAGCCGGAGGCGGCGATCATCGGCGCGGCCGCCGCCATCTGGCCGGGCACCGGCCTGCCCGGTGAAGTGGCCACCGTTGCCCAGACAGAAGAGTTCCTGACGGCCTACCAAGAAGCAGCCGGGCAAACCTGCACCGATCAGGAGATCCGGGCGGCATGGGCAGCTGGCCTGTGGACCCGGGCGTTCGACGCGAAGAAGGCCAGCCTCGCGGGAGCCGATCCCGACGCAGCGCTCACTCCGACCGAGGCGGCACAGCGCCGCTCGCTGGCCGGGATATGACTCCGGGAGCCCTGGAGGCGCTGGCTGGGCTGCCACCTGCCGTGCAGCAGTATTTGGCTGCGGTGACAGAACGCATCATCAGCACGCTCGGCCAGCAGCTCGTTGCCATCTACCCGACCGGGTCCCTGGCCTTGCGCAGTTATCAGCACGGGCGTAGCGACCTTGACCTGATGGCGATCACTGATCCCATTGGAGTTGGCCCAGTTACCGATCTGGTGACGGGCTTGGACCATCGAGCGCTGCCGTGCCCAGCCACCGGCCTGGAGTTCGTCTTGTATCCCCGCGCCACGGTCGTCAGCGCCGAGCCGGTAGTGGGCTACCTACTCAATCTCAACACCGGTGCGCAGCTGCCGGCGAAGGTCAGCCGCAATGCGGCTGACGACGAGGCGTATTGGTACGTGATCGACCGGTCCATTACTTACCAGGCCGATACGGCGCTGTATGGCCCACCTCCTCGTCAGGTGATGCGGGCGATGACATTCGAGCGCTTGCTCCCAGTCGTGATCGACTCAGTCGCGTCGGCCCGGAACCCCAATACCGATTTGCTGGATAACGCGGTCCTCAACGCATGTCGTTCATTGCAGTTCGCGACCGATCAGGTGTGGCAGGCCAAGCTCCCCGCCGCCCAGGGCACCGCCACTCAGATGCCCGAATTCAAGGCCCTGATCGATTCCGCGATCGACGCGTTCCGGCACGGTCGGCAGGGCGGTCGTTCATTGTCAGCCAGCGCCGTCGTGGCATTCCAGGACGAGGTCTTGCGACGGATCCGCGACATCGCAGCGCACCCCCGTGATCTCGACTAGCGTGCGACTGTCGCTCCAACCAACCTCGGATCGGCATATCCCGGCCCACGCAGTAGGCGGTCGGCGGCCTCGTCCCGTCTGGAGGTTGTATAGGGACGAACTCTGTGATAGCCCGACAACAAAGGCGGTCTTGACCCTTCGCCTAACCCGTCACTAACGTGACGCCCGCATACGTCCCATCAGCGAGTCAACGTCCGTATTCGTCCCGGCGGAAACGATCAGCCGGCCGGATTCACCCGGCCGGGGTGATGCGGCCGGTTCCAACACGCTGGACGGTGAACGTGTGGGCGGGCGCTCGTTGCCGCCCGAATGGCCTGAGGGGACTGCGATGAGCACGACCGAAGCAGAGCACGGCCCGAAGTCGGAATCACGGCCTCGCGTCCTGATCCTCGGGGGAGGGTTCGCCGGGATCGGCGCTGCGCGGAAGCTACGCAAGTCGGACGTCGATGTGGTGCTCGTCGACGGCCACGACTATCACACGTTCCAGCCGCTCCTCTACCAGGTCGCCACCGACCTGCTCTCGCCGCTCACTGTCGGGCATCCGCTTCGTGACTTGTTCGACGACCAGCCGAACGCCCGTATCCATACCACTGACGTGACGTCGGTAGATCTGGACAAGCGCGAGGTCGGATTCGCTGAGATGGCCCCGCTGACTTATGACTACCTGGTGCTGGCCCTCGGCGCTGAGGTGAACTATTTCGGTGTTGCGGGCGCCGCCGAACATGCCTATCCGCTGTACACGCTCGCGGATGCGGTGCGTCTGAAGGAGCACATTCTTGAGCGCTGGGAGGCTGCGGATAAGGATCCGTCCCTGATCGAGGACGGCGCGCTGAATGTCGTGATCGTCGGCGGCGGCCCAACCGGTGTGGAGAGCGCTGGCGCCATCGCTGAGCTCTACCGCGCGCTGTTCGTGAAGGACTACCCGGACGTCCCTCAGGAGAAGGCGAAGATCCTGCTGGTCGAGGCCGGCCCGGAGATCTTCACCATGTTCAAGCCGAGCCTTCGCGCGTACGCGAGGAAAGCGCTGGCTGGACGGGATGTGCAGGTGCAGGTCGGGGAGGTTGTCGAGTCGGTCACGTCAACCCGGGTGACGTTGAAGTCCGGGCGGGTGATCCCGGCGCATACGCTCGTGTGGGGCGCGGGGATGCAGGCGAACCCCGTCGTCCACTTCCTCGGCCTGGAGTTGCAGAGGGGCAACCGGATCCCTGTAGGGCCGGATCTCAGCATCGCGGGCCACCCGGAAGTGTTCGCGGTCGGGGATATCGCCTGGATCACTGATACCAAGACGGACACGGTCCTGCCGCAGCTCGGATCGGTCGCGCTGGAGTCCGGGCACCACGCGGGCGAGAACATCGCCAGGCTCGTCGAAGGCAAGAAGACCGAGCCGTTCAAGTACCTCGACAAGGGCACGATGGCGACCATCGGCCGCGGCGCTGCAGTCATGCAGGGGCCACACGGACGAACGATGAAGGGCAAAGCCGCCTTCCTGGCGTGGGGATCGATCCATCTCGCACTGCTGTCGACCGGGGAGGACCGGGCCAAGGCGATGATCGACTGGAGCTGGGCCGGGTTCACGCACGACCGGCCCGGCCGGATCTCCGTGCAGACCGAAGAGAAATGATTGCCGGAGGGTAAACCTTGAATGAGGATTTAGCGCGGATTCAGTTCGGGTTCACCTCGATCAATCATTTCTTCTTTGTCCCGATCACGATCGGGCTGGCCTTTTTGACGGCGTTGCTGCAGACGACGTGGTACCGCAGCAAGAATGATCAGTACCTGCGGTTGACGAGGTTCTTCGGGACGTTGCTGGTGATCAACGTTGCGATCGGCGTGGTGACCGGTCTGGTGCAGGAGTTCGAGTTCGGGATGAATTGGGGGGCGTATTCGCGGCTGGTCGGCAATGTGTTCGGCGCGCCGCTGGCGATGGAGGGGTTGGGGGCGTTTTTCCTCGAGTCGGTGTTCTTGGGGCTGTGGCTGTTCGGGTGGGACAAGTTGTCGCGGCGGGTGCATCTGGCGACGATCTGGGCGGTCGCGTTCGGCAGCGCTTTTTCGGCGCTGTTCATTCTGGCGGCCAATTCGTGGATGCAGCACCCGGTCGGCTACGCCATGGTCAACGGCAAGCCGCAGCTGAACGACATTTGGGCTCTGTTCACCAACCCGGTGTTCATCTGGGGATACGCCAAGGTGTTGTTCGCGTCGCTGACGACTGGTGCGGTTGTCATGCTGGCGGTCTCGGCCTGGCAGTTGCGGCACGGCGGGGAACGTGAGGTGTTCATTCGATCGGCGCGGCTGGGGATCTTCGTGTTGGTGCCGGCGGTTCTGTTCGCCATGCTGGTGGGCGACGAGCTCGGGGTGATCGAGGCGAAGTACCAGCCGATGAAGATCGCCGCCGCGGAGGCGCAGTGGACCACCTGCCAGCCGTGCTCGTTCTCGGTGTTCCAGATCGGCGGCGGTAACAACGACCAGACTCCGACGGAGATCATCGCGATCCCGCATCTGCTGTCGCTGCTGGCCACGAACACCTGGAACGGGCAGGTGGTGGGGTTAGACCCGCTGCAGGCCCAGTACAGCCAGCAGTACGGGCCCGGGAACTACGTGCCGAACGTGTTCGTCCAGTACTGGTCGATGCGGGTGATGGCCTACCTGCCGGTTCTGGTCTTGCTGATGGGGCTGTGGGGGCTGTGGCTGATCCGGCGGAAGAGGCTGGAAACCTCCCGGGTGTTTTTGTGGGTGGCGGTATGGGCCGCGGTGCTGCCGTTCTTGATGAACACCGCGGGCTGGTTGCTGACCGAGAACGGCCGGCAGCCGTGGATCGTGCAGGGCATCATGTTGACGAAGGATGGGATCTCGCCGAATGTCAGCACCACGTGGTTGTGGATCAGCCTGGTCGCATTCATTCTGCTGTACGGCGTGCTGGGCACCGTGGATCTGGTCTTGATGTTGCGGTACTCGCGTAAACAGCTCCCGCCGCAACGCACCGAGGCGGAGATAGACACACCAATACCGGCCGTCCAGTACTGAGGTCTCAAGATGAATCTCGTCCCGTTCTGGTTCATCGTCATCGCGATCTTGTGGATCAATTTTTTCATCCTCGAGGGGTTCGACTTCGGCGTCGGCATGCTGCACCAGGCGGTCGGCACCGACGAGCCCGGCCGCCGGGCGGTGATCAACACCATCGGGCCGTTGTGGGACGGCAACGAGGTCTGGCTGGTCGTGGCCGGGGCCGCCATGTTCGCGGCGTTTCCCGGCTGGTACGCCACGATGTTTTCCGGCATGTACCTGGCGATGGTGCTGCTGCTGTCCGCGTTGATCGTCCGCGGTGTGGCCTTCGAATTCCGCGGCAAGCGGGACACGCTTCGCTGGCGGCGTACCTGGGATGTTCTGCTCACCGTCGGCAGCGTGCTGGCCCCGCTGCTGATCGGCGTTGCCCTCGGCGACCTCCTGCATGGATTACCTATCAATTCCAGCCAGGATTACACCGGCTCCTTCTGGGACCTGCTGCAGCCCTACGCGCTGTTCACCGGGATCACCCTGGTCTTCATCTGCCTACTGCACGGTGCGACGTTCCTCTGCCTGAAGACCACCGGCGAACTGTACGAACGGTCCGCGGTCCTGGCGCGCCGGGTGGCACCGTTCACCGGCGCCGCGGTCATCGCCTTCATCATCTGGACCCACGTGACCGCCAGCGACACCTTCTTCCTCAATGTGATCGAACTGCTGGCGGTACTGGCCGTCATTGCGGCTGTGTGGCTGGTCTACGAACACCGTGACGGGTTCGCCTTCGTCGCGACCACGGTTACCATCGCCGCGTCCATTGGGGCGATCTTCGTTGACCTGTACCCGAACGTGATGGTCTCGTCCACCAACTCCGCCTACAACCTCACCGTGCACAACACGGCCTCCGGGGCGTACTCACTCAAGGCAATGACCGTCGTCGTGATCATCTTCCTGCCGCTGGTACTCCTCTACCAAGGCTGGACCTACTACGTATTCCGCAAACGCGTCAGCGTCAGCGACTTCCAGCCAGCGGCAGCGACCCGAGCCGCGCCAGCACCAGAGCCCGCTGCGGAGTCAGCGCCGGTTTCCCAGCCTGGCCCTCCGCCGGCGCACCCGGGGAGTTGACCGAAACCACAGAGATCCCGGGGCGAACCGGAAGAAGCTTGCGGTCACCTTACGGTGCCCGTCGCCGGCGCAGTGTCTGGCGTGGGCGCGGGTTCCCGGGCGGCGGGCGCCGGCTCGGCTTCGGCAGCTGGAGTTTTGTCCGCTCGCGGTGCGATTCGCGCCGCGACGACGTAGGCGACGACGACCGCCACGATCACCAGCGGTGTCACGGCCAGTCCGTCGGACGCCAGTAGCACGACGGCGAGAAGTACTGACGTGAGCGGAAGCCGGAGCATGGTCACGCACATCGCGCCGATGCCCATGGCTACCGCGGGCACGAGTGGCAGCCCGGGCAGGTGGGACATGGCGACACCGCCGACCGCGCCGAGGAACATCGCCGGAAAGACCGGGCCGCCGCGGAAGCTGCTCAGCGACACGCTGTAAGCGAGCCCCTTGCAGGCGAGCAGCAGCAGCAGCGCGCCGACGGAGTAACTGGCGGCCTGGTCGACGAAGGTAGGGAGGGCTGACTGCCCAGAGAAGAGGACCTCTGATGATTCCTTCCCGGTGGCAGCCGCGTACGCGATCGCGAGCCCTGCGACGGCCAGCCCGGCCATGGGAGTGAGCAGAACGAGGCGCCGTTCTACGTGCGGACGAACCGCCAGGGCGAGCCGTTGGATAGCCGTGCCGATGATCGCGGCCGCGGGCGCTATCACCAGCGCCCAGCCGAACTGGGCCAGGTCGGGGTTCGAGTACGGCGGCAGGTTAGGGATCGCCAGCGAGAAGGTGCCGAACCCGGTCCAGGCGTCAAGCCCGACAAATATCAGTGCGCCGATCCCGGCCGCCAGCAGGCCGGGCAGTAGGACGATATCGAGCATGGCTCCGCCCAGACCGGCCACCTCCATCAGCAGGAAGGCCGCAGGCAGCGGCGAGCCGAACAGGGTGGCGATCGCGGCGAAGCTTCCGGCCGTGCCGACCACGGCGACTGTCCGGGCCGGCATGTCCCGCTTGGAGAAGTGCAATGCCAGAACGGCCAGCCCGCCGCCGAGGGCGATCAGGGGGGCTTCCGGGCCGAGCACGGCGCCCAGCGACAGGGTGGCTAGCGCGGCCAGGAAGACGCCGGGAATCTGCTCCGGGGTGATGGCTCCTCGAGGCTTGAATCCGTCGGCCGGTGAATGGCCGCCCTTCCCTGGCAGGTAGCGGATCGCGAGCGCGACCAGCAGCCCGGCGAGGGCAAGGGGGAGCAGCGGCCACCACAGCGGCTCGCCGTCGAACCCGAGCCCGCTGGGCAGTTGGGTAAACACCGCCTGTTGGATGACATCGACGAGTTTGAGGAAGCCGAAGGCGGCGGCCGCAATCGGCACGCCGAGGATCGCCGCGAGCACCAGCAGCGCCAGGTAGCCCCGGGTTCGAAGCAGCGCCAGGGGATCGGCTGGTTGCGTCGCCGTCGGTGTCGTCATCTACGCGGTCCTCGCTGCTGTCGATAGTTGGTCTGGCCGCCCTTGCCCAGTCGGAATTCTTGTCTTGGACGGCTGGCGGGTCATCATCTGCGCCGGGTGGGTCATGTCGCAAGGCCGAAGGGTCACGCTGGCGGGCGTAGCCGGTGGCGCATACGGTGACGCTGGACGGTACAGCCGGGCGCCGACGGACGCTCGTCAGTTCGTGGAACGCCCGCTGGAGGCGTACCGCAGAGAGGAACCGGCGCGCGCATGATGATTACCGCGGCGACCATCCGGCGGATCCGTGACGCCGAGACTGATGAGCTACCGGTGATCTCGATGTATGTGACCGTGCCGGTCGACGTGGGGGAGCGCAGCCGGCTCAAGACGCACGTGACGAGTCTGCTCGAACAGGTCCGTCCGCTCGGCGAGGATCACACGCTCGGCCATGATGCGCGGCTGTCGGTACGAGCGGACCTTGAGCGCATCGCGGATCTGTGTGCGAACGAACGCTGGCAACCACCCGCTGTCGCGGTCTTTTCTTGCTCGGGACGGAGCTTTCTCGAGGAAGTCCAGCTTCCGCGACGGGCCGGAGACCGGATCGTCGCCGATGCCACCCCGTGGATCCGGCCGATGATGGCTGTGCTGGAGGAATTTCACCGCGCGGTGGTACTCGTCACGGACAGCAATTCGGCCCGGCTGTGGGAGCTATTCCAAGGCGAGTTCCACCAACTTCGGGATATCGAGCATCGCGCATTGCGCAAGCGGAACTACGCCGGATGGCATGGCCTCCGGGAGCACTCGGTGACCAGCAAAGCCGAGGAGTTGGAGAAGCGGCACTATCTGAGCGTCGTCGAGTTGCTCGACGAGATCTTTGTCGATCCCAGCTATGAATTGCTGGTACTCGGTGGCCAGCACGACAAGCTGTCCCGACTCGAGGGACACTTGCCGAAGCGGCTGCGCGGCCGCCTGGCCGGAACGTTCACCGTGGATACGCGGCGGGACCTCGACGCGGAGGTACGTGATCGGGCTGGCGCGATCGTCGACCGGTGGGAACGCGAGGACGAAAAGCGCAAAGTGCAGGACCTGTTCGAGCGAGCCGCTACGCAGCGGCCAACTGCGATCGGTCTGCGCGACTGCCTGTGGGCGGCTACGACGGGTGCCGTCGAGGAACTGTTGGTGCACGACGAGGTCACCGCGCCAGGCGTGGTCTGTCCTCGAGATGGTTGGCTCGGTGAGTCGGGTGACGTCTGCCCGATCAGCGGAACGAAGACCCGCCCGACCCCGGACATCATTGACGAGCTCGCTGAACGGGTTGTCGACGAGGGCGGAATGGTCAAGCACGTGATGGTCGAGACCGAGCTGGAGCCACATCGGGTCGCAGCCGTCCTGCGCTTCCCGCTTCCCGCCTTCCCATAGACACGCGACGACCTGATCCTGGACGGATAGCCGTTGGCTTCGCTGCGCACCAGCCCCGGTCCGCCGGATCCGCGGAGCTGCGCCGGAGCGTGATGTGACACATACGCGGAATTCGACGCTTATGGGTTAGGCGATGCGGCGATGCACCCACGGGGGGTGATCCGTCCGTGCCAGATGGGAGCAGGACACGCATGTCCGAACACAGCGGTGCTCCGAGATCTCGCGGGCGTCACCGCGCCCGCCTGATGCGGGAACGACGCGGGGGTAACCGGTTACTCCTCGCTGGAGTGCTCGCCCTAGCCGGACTCGTACTTGTACTTCTCGGCGCGAGTCCGGCGAGCGCCCACGTTGCTGGGCAGGTCGCCGCTGGCCAGTCGTCAGACACCAAGCTCATTACCGTAAAGACGGGGTCTCTCACCGATCACGGCTGCGACGACAGCGAATGGCACTTCATCATTAATCAGATCGATCAGGAGAGCGACGCCCCGGCGTCGATCCACGTCACTTGGGCTAACGGCCAGTCCGCCGATGTGCAGCTGGAGAAGTTCACCGGCAAGGCGGCTCATTACTCGACCACTCTCAACCTGGACAGCACGGTTATCTCCGCGACAGCCAGTATTTACAGCGGATGGTCCGGCCAGTTCGTCCTGAGCCATGGTCCGTGCGGTACGCCAAGCAGTTCATCGGCGCCGCCGAGTAGCTCGTCAGCTCCGCCGACTTCGAAGCCGCCGTCGACCAGTTCGTCCGTTCCGCCGAGCACGTCGTCGGCACCGAGCTCAATGTCTCAGCCGCCATCCACCTCGTCTGCTCCGCCGACCAGCTCGTCCGCAGCGGAAAGCTCGACGTCGGTTCCACCGAGCAGCTCGTCCGCACCGGAGAGCACCTCCTCGGCGCCGCCGAGTAGCTCCTCGGCGTCCTCGTCGTCCGCCGTCGTCGTTCCGAGCACGTCGCCGTTCGTTCCGGGACCGGGCCAGACCGGTGACAACCCGAGCCCCAGTGGCTTCCCGCTCCGGCCGATCATGTTGGGGTCCGGGCTCGGTTTATTCGGTCTCGCCGCGGTGCTCTCGGGTAGCGTGCTACGACGTCGTGGTAGCCATACGTAAGGTTCTTTTCGCCGGTGTGGTGGGCGCCGCTGTCGTAATAACGGCGTCCATCACTCTCCCGAACGCTGCGTCAGACGACCGCGATCAGGTACCGCCGAAGCAAGGCACGCGGTCGTCGAGCGTCTCAGCGCCGCCGACAGCGACACCTAGCTCCACGAGCAGGCACAGCTCGGCCGGCTCGAGTTCGGTCCGCTCCGGCAACTCGCCCAAGGCGTCGGCATCACGGGTCCAACCCGATCCCGGGGTTCCGCTACCTGCGCAAGCCGTTTTGTTCAGCGTTGCCGTCACTACGAGCTTCGGCCCGATCTCGGCCAACGTCGTGCCGATCAGCGTCGCCAGCAATGAGCCGGTCGACCCACCACACAGCACCGCCGCAGAGTGGAACACCGCCGTCTGGGTGAAGCAATCCGCCTACCCTTCAGCACCCAGCACCGGTACGAGCTACATCTACGGCCACGCGTGCCATTACCACCAATGCCCGTTCACTCAGCTCAAGGACGCACGGATCGGGGATCTGGTTCGAGTCACGCTCCCAACCGGTGTGCTGACCTACCAGATCGAACGAACTGGGCTGTCGCCCAAGACCGCGAGCGCGCTGCCGGCGTGGGCATCCGACAGCACCGTACGCAACCGCGTCGTTCTAATCACCTGTGCGTTCGAGCAGGGCGATACGAGCACGAACAACATCGTTGTTGTCGCCAACCTGCGATGAATCGCAGCCTCCGCGCTGCGGCGGTGAGGTCGTTGGCGGGTCCTGACGCGAGCGTCACTGGCGGTCGTACTCGTCCTGGCGACGGAAGAAGTTGAGCGGGTCGTCGGGTGTCCGTTTCTCATTGCGCCCGAGCGGAGCTCGATCGAGCCATTGGTACATGCCCCAGAGTCCGTCCAGACCCCGGGCGTACGCCGAGTAGGTGTGGTAGACGACCCCTTCGTCGAGTGCGAAGGCGCTCATTCCGGGAGACTCCTCGGTGTAGGTCGCCCAGTCGGTACCGGTCGTGGCGGCCCACTCGATAAACGGCCTCTGGTTACCGAGTTCCGCGCCCGAGCTGAAGTCAAACGTGCGGAAGTTGTACTCGCCGGCGCCCGACTGCCGTTGCTCCTCGCTGTAGGCGACCTGGAAGTCGTAGTTGAAGTCGCTGCCGAACGACGACGCCCACGGGAAGCTCCAGCCCATCCGCTGCTTGTACGCTTCCAGTTTCGCCAGTGGAGCCCGCGACACCGCCCACAGCATCACGTCGTGGTTGGCGAGATGGGCGATGAACCCGTTGAAGCCGTCCGCGATAGCCGAACAGGCCGGACAGCCCGCCGTGTACGTGGGCCCGAACATGAAGTGATAGACGAGCAGCTGCGAACGCCCTCGGAACAGGTCGGCGAGCGACGCTGGGCCGTCGACGGTGGCGAGCTTGTACTCCTTATCGATGCGAACCCACGGCAGCTCCTGCCGCTGCCGTGCCACTTCGTCGCTGCGCCGGGTCAGCGCCTTCTCGGCATTGAGCAACTCCAGCCGGGCCGCAAGCCACTCCGCCCGTGTCCCGGTCCTGTGATCAGTCATTTGTCTCCCTCATGTTTGTCACATCTGGTCTAGCGCGCCTTACCGACGACGTCTCACATCGAGGGCGTGAGTCCGGGAATCGTCGAGGGTGCCATGACGATCAGGACGCCAAACGCGATGATCGCCAGTGCTACCGGCAGATCGACGGGAGCCTTCGGCGGCAGCAGCTTCTGCGCCACAACGAGGACGGCGATCACCGACATCCAGATGACGCTCATAACGCCGAGCGCCACCAGCGTCAGCATCAGTCCAATGCTCGAGCCAACGCAGCAGAGCCCGAACGTGACGCCGGAGCGGACATTCTCTCGACACCGCCGGTGAAAGTGCCCCTTGAGCGGCGTGAGTTCGTAGCCGCCTGCCGCGATCACGATTGCCCCAGCCGCGAGAGTCCCATGCGGCCGGTACAGCGGATACACGGCTAGGCCCACCAGCGTCCAGATCGCAAGGTAGGACGCGACGAAGAGTGGCACGGCGCCCACACCACCGCTGGCACGAGCCCGTCTCACCACCGCAGGGACCGCGCCCGGCAGCATCATCGCCGCCATCATCCACATCCATAGGACGACGAAGACTGCGAACGATCCCAGCGCCGTGGCAACACCCATGTCCATGCCGCTCATCCGCCGGACCGCGACGACCCACGAGGCGGCAGCGAGTCCAAGCGTGGCCGCCACCACTGCCGCCGTTGCCGCCGGTCGAGCGCTCGTGATCGCGGTCAGAGCCGGATTTCGGCTTGATCCGCGATCGGAGCGATCCGCTCGCGGAGGAGCGACGCCAACTCCCGATCTGGGAAGTCTGCGACTCGACCCGGCGGGCAAGTCAGCCCCTTTCTTACGCGGCGACGGGCGGTGCGATAACGAGCTGCGCACTCTGACGCTCGAGCGCCTTGGCGGCCCCGTTACGCCAGCTGTCGGCGATGGATTGCGACATGGGATCAGGGAAGATCTCCTCCTCGCCGTTGGCGACTCCGTCGAGGATGGCTCGGGCGACCGACGTTGGGGAGGCCTTCGGTATGTCGAAGCCACGAGTCATGTCTGTGTCTGTTGGGCCCGTCAGGACAGCGTGGACCCGCACACCGCGTCCGGCGAGCAGCGCACGGAGTGATTGCGTGAGGGAGAACGCGGCCGCCTTGGAGATCGCGTAGGCCGGAGTCACCGGCAAAGGGGCCAAGGCCATGACCGACACGTTGTTGACGATGGCGCCGCGGGAACGGATAAGCAACGGCAGGAAGGCCTGGGTCACGCCATAGGTGCCGAAAAGGTTGACGGCGAGGTGTCGTTCGAGCACGGCCTGATCGCTCAGGTCGTCGTAAAGCGCCATGCCGGCGTTGTTAATGAGGACGTCGAGCGATTCCACGCGATCGACCGACGCCTGGATCTGCGCCGCGCTGGTCACGTCGAGCGTGACTGGCGTGACGCGCGGGTCCGGATGGATGAGGGGCCCGCGGCTGCCGGCGTAAACCCGCTTCGCGCCTCGGCTGAGTGCTTCCTCGACCAGCGCCTGACCGATACCGCGATTGGCGCCTGAGATCAGGACGGCCTTGCCGGTGATTGTCATGTCTACTGCTCCTGTTCCGGTGAGTTCCGCGCTGTTGGTTACGCGGCTTGGTGATATTGACCAGCGGGGCGCCCCGGAATCGTCGCGGGACCGGCGTTCACCAGATAGCCGGCTAGGCGTTGCGTGGTTCAGGCGGGGTCAAGAGGCGGGGCTGGCGGCCGAGAAAGGCGACGAGCTCGTCACCGGGGCAGGCCGGACGAGCTAGCCGAACCGGGTCGGCGAATAGGCCCGATCGGGTTTCCGCGGTGATGAGTAACGGGGCAATCGGCAGTAGCAGAGCCGCCAGGTTGGACGGAATCACTCGGGCGCCGCCGCAGGCGACCGAGATGTCCCACCCGTGGACGGCGATCTCAATCGCTCCCGCCACCGTGACCACGCTGGCGGTCAGCTCACGATCACCGACGTACACCGTGCCCTCGGCCGATCCGGGAGCAGCACCGGCGGCGAGCACCTTGGCGGTCTCGCGGCGCAGTCCCGCCACCGGGTCGAGCCTTGGCCTGACGGCGTCATCCGGCGCCACGTCGGCGCTGACGCCTCCGATGGTTATCGCCTCGTGCAGCACTCGAATCGAGTCAACGACATGGTTCAGCAACATTTCCAGGTCCCACCCGGGGCACGGCGTGGGACTCGACAGGAGCTGCGGAGTAACAAGTTCGGCTTCGGTGAGCGCGTAACTGACGGCCGAGTCGAGCAGCTCCCGTTCCCGGCTCAGCCGGCCCACGGTGATACCGGGCTCTGCGCCGGCACTGGCTCCCCGGCCTGGTACGTCTCCGGCAGGCCGAACGACCTGAACAGATCGGGATTGACGAAGCTGACCATTCGGGCGATCCCGGTCGAGGCGACGGTGGGCACGAGCACGGCGTGGGCGTGATACGCGCCGTCTGGTTCGATCTGGTAGATCGCGAGAGCCGGCTGGCCATTCGCCATGACCCGAACCAGCCGCAACCGTCCGGGCGCGGTGAGCAGGTACAACTCGGTGACGCGGGTTACGACTTGGCGGCCGGCGAACCAGGACAGCACCGGGGGCATCTCCAGGACGGCATCCTCGGTCAGCAACTCGGCCAGCGCGCTGGCATCTGCATTCTCAATGGCCGCGGCGAACCGGTCCAGCACTGCGCGGCGCCGCGGTTCGGCGGGCTCGGCCAGCTCATCTTCAGCGGGCAGGGCCTGGGCGAGCTGGGCCCGGGCCCGCCGCAGGGCGCTGTTCACCGCGGTAGTCGTCGTGCCCAGCAGGTCGGCCACCTCGGCGGCCGGCCATTCCAGCACGTCCCGCAGGACCAGCACCGCGCGCTGCCGGGCCGACAGGTATTGCAGTGCCGCGACAAAGGCCAGCCGGATACCCGCCCGCGACGCTGTTACCGCGGCTGGATCCTCGCTCTCCCCGGTCAGCAATGCGTCGGCGAACGGCTGCAGCCAGGGCACCTCCGGCGCGGCGACCAGCGGAACGTCCGAGTGCTCTGCTGGTCCGCCCAGCCCGGACGGCAGCGGCCGCCGGCCGCGGCGCTCGATCGCGGTGAGGCATGCGTTGGTCGCGATGCGGTACAGCCAGGTCCGCATTGACGAACGCCCCTCGAACCCGTGGTAGGACCGCCAGGCCCGCAAGTACGTCTCTTGAACCAGGTCCTCGGCCTCCTCGGCCGAGCCCAGCATCCGGTAGCAGTGCGCCAGCAACTCACCCCGGTACTGACCGGTAAGACTGGCGAAATCCTCACGGACTGTCATCGGCTGCCCCAAACTCGCCCACGCTAAGGCCAGCGACCCGATGGCCCTATGTGTACAGACCCGGCGGCGGGCGCAAAATCGCCGCTCGTCGTGTCGCGGATTACTGGCGTCCGGCCAGCGCGGCCGCAGCTGCCTGCCTAGCGCTTCGTCCGGGTCCGTACAACCACGGGGTGTTCGGGATCGGCCCAGTAGCCGGCGACGCTTCCGTCAGGCTGGAAGCCGAACAACACCACGCCGTCCTCGTTGACGGGCAGGCCGTCCGTGCCGTCCGTGCCCAGAGCGACATGGATCTTCTGGGTGCTCCATTTCGTGATGTCTAGGCACAGCTCGGCGAGTTGCTCCGGGCTGAACGTGGCGCGGGCCGGTCCGACAACGTCATCTGACAGCGCATCCGGCCGGAGGATGAACGCGTCGGTGATCCGCAGCGCTATCTTGTGCGGCTCGGCCAGGTCGCTCGTCTCGTAGAAGTCGATCTTCGAGGTCATCTCGCCGTCGACGCCTGCGGCCTCGGCATCGGCCAGTCGGAGTGTCTGGCAGATCCGGCAGTTGTGCGTTCGAGCGCACCGTAGCCGGACCAGCTCGGTGGTGACCGGGTCGAGGGCAGTGGAGCGGACGACCGCGTCCTGATAGGACCCGAGCAGCTCGCCCAGCGAGGCCGGGCGCTGCTCGGATCTGCCGGCGTTGGACCGGTCGGGCATCGACGGCAACAAAACCGCCGCCACCTGCTGCAGCCGCTGAGTGAACTCGACTAAATAGACCGACGTGGCGAAATCCCGAAGGCGGTCCGCGCCCAAATGACCACGCAGCGCGTCGAGCGACTCCTGGCTGGTTCCGCTGACGTCGATGACGAACTGCTCAGCGAACGCGATGCCATCCCGGTCGAGCGCAGAGAACAACGGTGACGTTGCGTACCTCGGCAGCTCCGCGACCTTCTGCTCCGGGACGCGGGCCAAGGCGTTCCGTGCCCGCATTCCGGCGGTGTTTCCCAACAGCCAGGCAATCCGGAGTCGGATGGTCTCGAGCAGAGCTGGATCAACGGTTGCCCAGACTCGTTCGTTGACCTGATCGAGCAGGGCGGTTGCCTCTGGCCGAAGGACGTACAGCGCTGTCGGCAGCAGCCACACGGCCGGCGCTTCCGGCTGCGTCGCCGCGTCCGAGTAACTGTTCATTGACTCAAATTAGCAACGTCTGCAAAGCGTGACTATCTCCGCTCATTCGTCGACTTCCGACTGCGAGGATCTCTTGACCGCACCCGGCCGATGCGATTGCCTGTGTAGGCGAGCACATTTTCGGCTTTCGGCAGGGGGCGAGGAGCGATGCGCGCACGACCGTTGTCCGTATTCCTGGTGGTCGGCGCAGTGGTCGCCGGCTCGCTTGCCGCCGCTGCGCCGGCGGCCGTGGCCGCTCCGAGTTCTGCCACTGGCGGCCCGGGTGCACTGAGTCACTTCGACCTGGCCCGCAAGGACTGTCTGGGCACTGCCCGTAACACGACGTCCAAGATTTGGTACACGGTCGCAGGCGGCGTGCTCTCCGACGTCTATGCCCCCACGATCGACACGACGAACGTCGAGACGATGCAGTACCTCGTCACCGACGGCTCCTCCTTCACCGACCTGCAATCACGCGACACGACCTACACGGTCTCGGCTGATTCGACCGGGATGGTCTGCACGGTCACGTCGACGGCAAAGTCCGGCGCCTACCGGCTCACCACGACGTATCTCACCGACCCGGCCCGCCCGAGTGTTGTGCTCCAGACCAGCTACACACCCCTGACGTCCGCCGCTGCCAGCTATCGGGTGTATGTCCGGCTGGACGCCACTGTGGGCGGCAATGGCGGCGGAGGCAGCGGCAATGGCGGCGCCGACAACGCGGTAGTCGACCGGACGACTGGTTCAGCGGTTCCGGTCTCGTACGACACAAACACGCAGACCAACGCCGCCAATCGTGATTACGCCGTGCCGAGCTTCCTCGCCTTGCGGGCCGACCAACCGTTCGGCGCCGTGAGCAGCGGCTTCGTCGGCACCCCGTCGGACGGACTCGTCCAACTCGATAGCGCACATTCCCTGACACCCACCGACTCGGCCTCCAACGGCAATGTGGAGCAGACGGCACAGGTGCGGTTCGACAAGCACGGCGACGCATTGCTCGCCCTCGGTTTCGGCACGACCCAGGCCGCCGCCGTCGCCACGGCCGGCGCCACGGTCGGCCGGCCGTTCGGCTCGCTGCGCGGCCAGTACCGGTCGGCGTGGCAGTCGTACGACGACGCTCTCAACGCCCCGTCCGGAAAACTCCCGGGTCTGTCGAAGGCCCAGCAGTCGGCCGCGGTGAACGCGTACTACGTCTCCGCCAACGTGGTCAAGGCCAGCGAGGACAAGACGTTCCCGGGCGCGATTGTGGCCTCCATCGCGTCGCCGTGGGGGCAGGCGGTGTCGGCGGGCGACCCGGCCAACACCTACTTCGGCTCGTACCGGGAGGTCTTCTCCCGTGACCTCTACGAGGCGTGGACGGCCCTGCTCACCGACGGCGACCTGGCCACCGCGCGCGATGCCACCCGGTTCCTGCTCGAGAAACAGCAGCTTCCCGACGGGTCGCTGCCGCGCAACTCGCTCGTCAACGGCAAGCTCGCGCCGGATTCGTTCAATACCCAGCTGGATGAGGTTGCCTACCCGATCCTGATGGTGTTGCAGTCCGGACTTGCCGGCGACGCCGGATTGTGGCCGCGTGTCCAGGCCGCCGCGAACTATCTGATCGCGCACGGGCCGTCATTCGGACCGGAACGGTGGGAGGAGCAGAGCGGGTTCTCGCCGTCGACGATCGCGGCCGAGATCGCCGGGCTGGTCGCGGCTGCAGCGATCGCCCAGCAGCATGCGTCTCCGGCCGACGCTCGGATCTGGCTCGCCACGGCCGACCAGTACCAGCGCTCGATCAAGGGCCAGACGGTCACGACTAACGGTCCGCTGTCGAGCCAGCCGTACTTCATCCGGCTGTCGAAGACCGGTGACCCGAATGCGGCGATCAGCTACAACGTCGGCAACGGCGGACCCACGCTCGACCAGCGCGCGGTGATCGACGCCGGTTTCCTCGAGCTGGTCCGGCTCGGTGAGCTGTCGGCCACAGACCCCGACGTCCAGAACTCGCTGGCCGTGGTGGACAAGACCATCGAGGTACAAACCGCCAGCGGACCCGGCTGGTTGCGCTACAACGGCGACGGCTACGGCGACTGCCACGTGCTGCCGGATCACACCTGTCCGCTCGAGGGTAGGCCGTGGGCGCCCTCGAACATGGGCACCGGGCACCCCTGGCCGGTGCTGTCCGCCGAACGCGGCGCGCAGGATCTGGCCACCGGTCAGGCGAGCTCGGCGGGTCAGCTGCTCGCGGCGATGATTGCGATGTCCGGTGGCGTCGGTCTGGTTCCCGAGCAGGTTTGGGACGCGCCGAATTTGGCGGCGTCGCCGTTTGGCACTGATCCAACTCTCGCATCAATCGGCTTCGCCAATGGCAAGCCCGACGGCTCGGCCGGGCCGCTTACGTGGGGTGCCGGCTCGCTCGTTCGGCTGACGGCCGACCTGAGCGCTGGCCGTGTTCTGGAGCAACCGGCGCAGACCGTCAACCGCTACATCACCCACACCCAGTTGGCGACCACGCTCACGGTGACGTCGCCGCCCGACCAGACGGCGGCCACCAACCCCATTCACGTCGCTGGCACGGCGGTGGCCGGTGCGACCGTCGATGTGGCCGATGTCGGTACGAGCACGACGACCCACGCCAGCGGCAAAGCTGCCGCCGATGGATCGTTCAGCTTCGACATCGCCCCGCTCGTTGGCAACAACGTTCTGGTGGTCACCAGCACCGCTCCGAACGGCGGTACGGCCCAGGTCGTACGGACGGTCGTCAACGATGTCGTCGAGGGCACGCTGCTGTTCGACAGCACCGACCCGACCGGCGACGACAACGGGCCCGGCAACTACGTGTACCCGACCTCGTCGAACTTCCAGCCGGGTGCGTACGACTTGAGGACTTCCAGGTGTACGACACCGGCTCGACAGTTACGTTCCGGGTCCAGACGCGCGACCTGACGCCGACCTTCGGCAGCCCGCTCGGCGCCCAGCTCGTTGACGTCTACGTGCACGAGCCGGGTGTGTCGCCGACATCCACAGCGGCGTCGTTCGATTCGCGCAACTACGTGATCGATCCGGGGAGTGCCTGGAGCCGGCTGCTCGAGGTCCAGGGCTTCGGCCAGCGGTTCGTCGATTCCTCGAATACGAACACGGTGGGCACCATCACGATCAGCGCTAACCAGATCTCGCGCTACATCACGTTCTCCGTGGACAAGACGGCACTGGGCGGCACGCCGGCGTCTGGCTGGGCCTTCACCGTGGTGCTCACCGGCCAAGACGGGTTTAGCCCTGACCAGGCCCGCGGGTTCCAGCCGACTCCGCAGGATTTCCAGTTCGGCGTATGTGCCGCGGCTAGCGCCGATCCACACTGCACCTTTGACCCGACCAAGGTGCCGAAGGCCATGGACGTGCTCACCCCGACTGGCGTATCTCAGTCCAATGAGCTGGACTACACACTCCACAACCCGGTCGTCATCAGCGGCGTCGCCATCCCCTAGGAAGGTCGAGGGGCCGCCATTGCGGCGGTCCCAAGCCTCGCTCGTCGGTCCCTATCGCCACAGCGTGCGGGCGAGCGCCTCTCGTCGGCGGTTGGCCCGAACTCCGGCGGGCTGATGGTCAGCGGGATGCCCTAGGCACACAATGAGCCGGGGCTCCCACCCGTCGGGCAGGTCGAGCACACGCGTTGCGGCAGCGCGGCTGAACGAGGTAACCGGTCCGGAGCCGAGTCCAATCGCGTGCGCGGCCAGCAGGATTGTGGCCGTGAGCGTTCCCACATCCACGTACAGACCCGGCGTGTCCGGGCGGAACCCGTAGCGGCGAGCACTAGCAGCATCGATACAAATGACGATCGCCGCGGCTGGGCGTTGCAGCATGCCCGGCGACACCAGACGCAACACAGACAGCCGGCGGGGGTCGGTAACGACAACCAGCGGGTGCAGGCGGCGGTTGCCGGCGCTCGGAGCGAACGACGCCGCCTCGAGCACCGTGTCCAGCTGGTCAGGAGTGACCGGCTGCGCAGTCAGCGCCCGGGCGACCCGGCGGCTGCGGATGATCCGCAGGACCTCGGCGCTTGGCTCGGTCATGTCATTAGTCCTTGTGCAGCCGGAGCCGTTGCATGGCGTGGTCAGCCACGGCCACGCAGGTCATGTCCAGTTGTGCCACGAACTCGCCCCGATCGTCGTCCTCGCTGAGCGGCACCGGACCCAGTTCCTGCAACGGTCCGGTCACCAAGTCACGAAGTGGCTGCGATGATCGTGGCGCGATCATCTCGCCAAGCCGGCGCGCGGCCGTCAGCAGCCGCAAGGGTCCGTATTCCGCTGCTTCATCCAGTTGAGTGCGGGCGGCTGTGACCAAGTAGGCGAGGAGCTCGACGGCCTCATCTTCGGTCAGCACCAGGTGAGCTGGCGGATTCCCTTGTTCCATCCGGTGATTCTGACAGCCGAACCGGAGGGAGCCTGCGTTATCGCCACCATTTGCGTTCGAGGGCCACTCCGGTGCCGCCGGTCCGGTCCAGGCTGTCCAGTTCGGCCATGTCATCGGGGGGAAGCACGAAGTCGAAGATCTGGGCGTTCTCTTCGATCCGCGGACGGTGTGTCGATTTGGGAAGAACAACGAAGTCGTGCTGGAGGCACCAGCGCAGCAGGACCTGGGCGGGCGTGCGACCGATCCGTGCCGCGATGCGATTCACGGTGCCGTTGGCAAGATGGCGTCCGGTACCCAGCGGGCTGTAGGCCTCGACCTCCACGTTTCGGGCTCGGCTCTCGTCGATAAGCGCCCGACGGTAGGTGAACGGACTGAGATTCACTTGGTCGACGACCGGCGGCACCGTTGCACCCGCCATCATCTCTGCGAGTTCTGTGACGTTGAAGTTCGAGACGCCGATAGACCGGGCATAGCCGAGTCCATGAGCCTGCTCCATCGTCGGCCACGCTCGCGTTGGTCCGCCCGCGGGCCAGTGGACGAGGTACAGGTCGACGTATTCGACACCAAGCCGTTTCAGGCTGCCCTCGACCTCAGTCGCGGCGTTCCGGCGGGACGGCTGAAACTTGGTGGTGATGAACACCTGCTCGCGAGGTATGCCACTGCGGCGAAGGGCTTCTCCGACGCTCGCTTCGTTGCCGTAGGCCTGCGCAGTGTCGATGTGGCGATAGCCGAACTCGAGCGCCCATAGCACGGCATTGACGCACTCTCGGCCGTTGGGCACCTGCCAGACGCCCAGACCCAAGACCGGGATCCGATTGCCATCGGCCAACTCGCGGGTTCGGCCGTCGAAGCCGTCAGCGGGCATTCGTCCTCCTATCATGTCGTGATCTTGAATTTATTGCCATGTGGTGCCGATAAGTGCGAGATCACGAACTGGGCGCCCGGTCCGGCTCGCGGCGGCGAGCCGGCCAGGCCAAGATCAGGGCAGTGGAAAGTATGGTCACGTCGGCTCGGCGATAGCCGAGCCAACGCCGACCCAAGCACCGACGAGTTGAGATCACAAGAGATCTTGGCCCAGCAAATCCTTTGTCGGTTCGAGTTGCTGCCTTAGATCATCCGACCTCGAAGGTGTTGGTGAGCGGCGTGTCCCGTTCGGATGAGCCAACGTAGACGCGATATTGGCCGGGCGCCATCTGCCAGCTGTGTGTGGCTTCGTCGAAGTAGCTAAGTGGATGGTTCGGCGCCGCCGGGTCGATCTTCAGGTGCACGATGGCCGACTTGCCTGGCGCCAGCGTTACTTGTGCGTAGCCGACGAGTCGTTTCGGCGGCTCACCGGTACTGGCCGGTAGCCCTAGATACACCTCGGCAGTCTCCGTGCCTGTGCGCTGGCCGGCATTGCTGACCCGGAACTCGACCTGCACTTTCTGTAGCCCGGAGGCGTTCGGATTCGGCGCGTGCACGCCGAGCCGGCTGTAATCAAAGGTTGTGTACGAGAGGCCGTATCCGAATGGGAACAACGGATTGATCCCAGCAACGTCGTAGCCCTTGTATCCAACGTCAACGCCCTCGCTGTAGGCGATATCTGGGCTGGCAATGCCGTTCCACGGGTTCTGTGGACCGGGTGGTGTTGCCTGCTCGCTGGTCGGGTAGGTCACGGTGAGCTTGCCCCGCGGGGTGACATCGCCCCACAGCACATCGGCAAGCGCGCGACCCTGCTCCTGACCACCGAAGTACGTCTGCACGACCGCGGCCACCGAGCTGAGCCAGGGCATGGTCACGGGGCCACCAGTAGCGAGCACCACCACGGTGTGCGAATTGGCTGCGCTCACCGCGCTGATCAGCTGATCGGCGCTTTGTGGCAGCTTCAGCGAGACTCGGTCGCGCTCCTCGGTCTCGAAGTCCCGCACGTACACGATCGCGACGTCGGCATCCCTTGCCGCTGCGACCGCCTGTTCGATCCCGGGCAACTGAACCCCGGCCGGGGTGCGCCATTGCAGCAGCAGAGTGCCGGGCTGCAGGCTCGTGAGGGGCCGGGTCGCCCGGTATTCGATATGCAGCGCGTGCTGGCGGCCCGCGGTCAGGTGCAGCACTGGCGAATCCACGACGCGGCGCCCGTCCTGGCCCGTCATATCGATGATCGTGCTGCCGTCGATGCTCAATGTCGCGTCGCCCCAGCCGGTGAGCGACAGCTGGTAGTCACCGGTGGTCGGTGGAGTCAAGAATCCGTCGTACTTCACCGCTTGCTGCTCGAGGAAGAAGTTGAGGGGCGGCAACGGCACCTGGGTGCCAGCGCCGGCCCAGCCCGGGAAGGTACTGGCGAAGCCGACGTCGTAGTTCACTTGCTGCTCGACTCGAGTTACGGCAGGCGCACCGCTGAAGCTCGGAGTGTGCCAGTACTGCGCTGTGAGGCCGGGTCCGGTCCCGCTCGCCGGCGTGAGCACGGCCGATGGGACGGCGGTCATGTCAGCTGTCTCAATCATGGATGCTGCGTTTGCCGGATCGTTGCCCGGCGTGAAGGTGACGTCTGCCGCCGACCCGGCGCGAGCCGTGATGCCTTGCAGGGGCGGCGTGCCGGTGGTTGGTGAGACGTAGGCCGAGCCGCTCTCCGCCGCGAGGATGTTCGCGTCCGCTCCGATGACCGCGATCGATTTCGCGGCACTGGTGAGCGGCAGCACGCCGGTGTTCTTGAGCAGCGTGATCGCCTTGTCCTCGACGGCTCGGGCGACCTCATCGTGGGCGGCTACGGGGATCGCGGTGGCGGTGTAGTCCGTGTCGAAGACGCCGATCCGGAACATTGTCGTGAGAATTCGGAACACCGCGTCATCCACCAGCGCGAGGCTGGCCTGGCCGGACTGGACTGCTGCTAACAGCGCACCGTCGTAGACGGTCGTAGTGCCGGTCTCCAAATCGTCACCGGCGGTGAGTCCCGGCAAGGTGTCGTGCAGAGCGCCGAAGTCGCTCATTACGAAGCCGCTGAAGCCGATTCGCCCTTTGAGCACTGTGCGAAGGGTCTCGGAGTTCTGGCACGAGTACTCACCGTTGATCTTGTTGAAGGAACACATTACGGCGCCAAGACCGGCGCGCTGCACGACCATCTCGAAGGCCAGCGAATACACCTCACGCAACGTCCGCTCGGTCATGATCGTGTTTTGGCCGCTGCCGCGGTTGGTCTCCTGGTTGTTGGCCGTGTAATGCTTCAACGTGGCGATGACGTTGCGGGACTGCACGGTGGCCGTGTACGCACTGTTCAGGTCTCCGTTCAGGAATGGGTCCTCACCCTGACTCTCGCTGATCCGCCCGCCCCACGGCAGGCGGGCTATGTCGGTGTCCGGAGCGAGCAGCACGTTCTGGCCCGTCTCGCGCACCTCGTCCGCGACGACCCCAGCGAACTCGTGCACCGCATCGAGGGACCAGGTCGCACCGAGTGCCATCTCCGACGGCATTGCGGTCGCGTTGGCGCCGGTGTCGGGAAGTGACCAGCCGCGCGGGGCGACACCGCCGCCAGCATCCGCCATCTTCAACGCCGGGATGCCGAGGCGTGGGATCGGCGCGTTGTAGAAGGCGTAGGGCGCCTCGCCTTGGTTGCCGGTCATCAGGTCGACCTTCTCGGCGAGCGTCATCTGCGCCATGAGAAGCCGAGCCCGCTGCTCCGGCGACAGGTGCCGGTCCGTCCACGGTTGCGTGGTGCCCGGCTGCGCAGTGCTGGCCGGCACGCCGAGCACGCCGACCGAGAGAACCACCGCCACTGCTAGTGCCACAATCCGGACTGTCCGCGAACGCATCGACACTTCAGCCTCCTCGGTCTCGGCCGAGACGGGGTGGTGTAGACGCGACCGTACTCGGCGACGCGTGAACACCGTGTGCGTCTCATCGACGTCGCTCAGTCAGCTGACCTATCCGTCGCCTTGCATACGTCGAATCGGACGTAGCGGCGACCGCATCTATCGCATCGCTGCGTCGACTGGGACCGTTGTGCTATGGCCAACTCTCCCGACGTGGTCGTCGGCGTCGACGACTCACCCAACTCACTGCAGGCTATGCGGGTCGCCGCGTCCGAGGCCGCACGGCGTGGAACGGGCGTGCTCGCCATCCACGTCTGGCATTCCGCGGCGACATGGGGCGTGCCCCTCAACTGGCCGGCCGGCGCCAATCCCGGGGAGTTCGTCCGGAAGCGACTTACCGAGGAAGCGGAGCAGCTGCAGGCGGTCCGGCAGCAAGCCGGCGAGCCGCCGGTTACTGTCTCCGTTGAGGTGATCGAGGGCGACACTGAACGCGAACTGCGCACTGCGGGCAAGGACGCGCCGATGCTAGTGCTGGGTGAGCGGCGACACCGAGGCCTGACCGCGGTACTCGGCTCGGTCGTCGGTGCGTTGGTGGCCCATCCACCGTGCCCGGTACTGATCGTTCCCGCAGGCGACCACTCATAGCGCCTCGACCACGCCTCGCCATCCGGCGTCTTGGTCCCACGAGCCGCTTGACCACCGCTGGAACGTGCGAGCGGGTAATTACGGTCGCGACAAGAGATCTCGCACGACGAGTGTGGCAGCGGCCGGTGCGCCTTTCACAAACCCGAAAAACGGCCCGAAGTCCCGGCTGGCCGAGAAGCCGGTCACGTACAACCCGGTCAGGCTGGTCCCGAAGGCCTCGTCAAGCACCGGGAATCCGTCGATGCAGGCGATGCGCGCACTCAGGCGGGCCAGGTAGGGGACTCTCGCCAGGTCGGCCCGGTAACCCGAGGCGTAGATGATGCGGTCAACGGTGAGCCGCTCGGAGTTCGACAGCAACACCTCGAGCTCATCGCCCACGGAGTTCGGGATGACGTCGACGACTTCGGTGCTTGGCCAGCGATGAATGCCGTCCCAATTGAGCCTGGGAACTAGCCAGTACTCCAACGTCAGCCGCCCAACCTCCCAGAACCGCCGGGCGATCCGGTCCTGGTCGGACGGCGAGAGGTGGCGCCAGTACCCCGGCACGCTAATCGTGCTTTCCACGTGGGCGTCGACAAAGCCCCAATCCGCGCGGTCGAAGCGAGGCACGGGATGGCGGTGCACGATGTCGATCCGCCCGGCACCGTGCTCGCGCAGCAACGCTGCCCATTCGTAGGCGCTCTGCCGGCCGCCGACGATGAGCACCCTCGCTCCGGCCAGCGTCTCGAACTGCACCAGGTCGCAGGTATGCGCTGCCCGTCCGGGCGGCACCGACGCTGCCCACTCGGGAAGGTTTGTGTAGTGGCGGATGCCCGGAGCACACACGACGGCGTCAGCGACAATCCGCTCGCCGCCCACGAGCGACGCCTCGAATCTGCCGTCAGACTGCGTCAGGTCGGCGATAGTCTCCGCCTGCACGTCGATGGCCTTCTGTTCGCGAAACCATTCCGCATAGTCGAGGAACACCGCGATCGGAATCGGATCAATGTCCTTGGTCGCTATCCCGCGGTCCTCCAGGAACGCCGCCACGGTGTGAGTTCCGGCCCCGTCCATATGCCAATCGGGCCCGGAACGCAGAAACATTCCCTCGGGCATGTTCTCTCGCCAGAACTCCATCGGACGCCCGACGACGACGGTCTTGATGCCACGCTCACGCGCCAAACCAGCCGTCGACAACGCGTACGGCCCGGCGCCCACCACGAGAAGCTCTGTGCTGATCATCGGCCCCCTCACCTGCTCCAGTCCACTGGGGTCTGCCCCAAAGCGTATGCCGAGTGGTGGCGACACCGTGGCCCGCGACGGCACCCGATCGTTGGATCTTGTGGTGGGGATGGACGGTGCAAGATGTGGATATGGCTGAGGCGCCCTCGTCCGAGCTGCTGGTGATCGCGCCGAGCAAGCCGTGGAGATGTACGGCGTGCACCATTCAATTCGAGTGGGGTGATTTCTTGACCATGGACGATGGCGGCCCGGTGTGCTTGGACTGCGCTGACCTCGGCCATCTGGAGTTCGTCCCGCGTGGCAATACTGCCTTGACTCGACGGGCTCGACGCGCAAGTCGGCTCTCCGCGGTTGTCGTTCAATGGAGTCGCGCACGCAAGCGCTACGAGCGGCAGGGCATTCTCGCCGGATCGAGCGCAGCAGATCGCCCGGCACGCCGGGGCCCGGAGCAGTGGCCGGATCGGGCGTACGAGCGCTGGCCGCGCGCTTGAACCTGAGGCCGTTCAGCTCGCCGTAGTCGCGGCGATCCGCCATGCGGACACTCGCCACGACGATCTCATGATGAACGGCGTATCGCGCGCCGAGGCCCGCGAGCTGATCCGCGAGGACGTCGATCGCGTCATGCGGTCATGGGCCCGGCCCGGTACAGCGACGAATATCGTTTGAGCGGCGCCGCCGGCGGCTGGTCACAACTCGTTACGGGTAGCTGGTGACCGTTACCGGAACGTCTGGGTTGGCGATCGTCGAGGGGCCTCCGGTGTCGTTGATGACGTTGAGGATGCCGCCCTTGCCGTGTGCGGGATCCAGGAAGATGGTGAGCAGGTCGTGCATCTGAACGTTGGCCGGGTTCGGTGCCTCATAGGCGTGCGCCGCGAAGATGTCTATGCCCTGGTTGAAGAAGCTGTACGTGCCCATGCCGTATCCGGTGAAGTGCCGCGCTGTCGGTGAGACCAGGACCGCGGCGTAGCCGTCCGTGGTTGGGCTCGACATCCATGCGGCCTGGCTGGGCACGTCGTAGGGCATCTCGCTTTGGAAGAAGATGTCCGTTCCGTTATCGCCGTTCCAGATGACCTGGAACTTCTGGTAGTGCTCGACGAAGAGCCCGGTGGCGGTGACATTGTCGCCGTTGACGACGACACCAGTGTCGGCCGTGTTGGCCGTCCAGCCGACGCCGTTGCCGTGGTCGGCCCGCCAGGCCCAGATGTCATCGAGAATCACGTTGTCGCTGTTGACTTCCAGGCTCAGGGTGGCCTTACCGGGATGCGGTCCGCCGATGCGGAAGAAGACGTCCTGCAGGCCAGTCGGATCAGCGGGGTTGCTCCAGCCGTTGTTGTCGCGGGCCGCTCCGTTGCTGGCGTGCTGGGTGCCGATCTGCAGCAGCGTCGGTGAGTTCGCCGGGCCAGCGTCGAAGATCAGCCCGGCGATGTCGACGCCGGGAACGTCGGCGACCGTCATTGGGACGGTTCCGTTGGCGGGCGTCAGCGTGGCGAACCCCAGTCCGAGCACAACGGTGTCGGCCCGCTTGACCTTGATCGTGCGGTCGACGTTGTAGACGCCGGGGGTCAACAGCAGGTTCCGGCCCTGCGCGAGCTGGTTATTGATCGTCTGGACGGAGTCGGACGGTTTCGCAACAAAGAAATCTGAGACCGGGATCGACCGGCCGGGCGTTGCCCCGGAGGCCCAGGACTCACCAACGGAGTTCGTCGTTGCGGCTGGGACGAAGACCTGGTACTTGCCACTTCCGTCGACGTACAAATACGGCTTCTCCCGGCTCGCGGGGGTCCTGGCCAGGGTGGTGTATGGCCCGCACCCGTTGGGGTCGGGCTGCGCCGGGAAGCACTGCGCCGGGGCGTTGACGTCACCAGCAAAGACCTGGTTCCACACGCCGTTGCTCCAGCCGTTGAGCGTGGTGTTACGGACGAAGAACTGCTGCTGTGAACCGTTGACGATATTGCCGTCGAATCTCGAATCCGCGATGAAGCCACCGCTGGCGAACGATGGCGGGGTGCAGTAATCCATCAGGGTCGTGGGTCCGATGACATGGACGCGCCGCATGGGCGCGGCCTGCGATACGGGCCAGAACTCCCCGCTATAGCAACCGAAATTCGGCGTCGTCACGTTGATCGTCAGATTGGACAGCGATCGCCAGAAGTTGGTCAGCGCAACGCAACCACCGGCGTCGCACTGGTTGCGAACGTAGACCGATCCATTGATGACGACATCGCTCGGTGATGCCCCGAGACCGGCGACGTCGGTGTAGTACCCCACCTGGAAATTCAGCGGATCCGTCGCCGACCCGTATGTGCCTGGCTTGAACAGCAGCGCATACCGTTGCGGGCCGAATTGGTTGGGAATCTGCTGGGCGCCGATCGCGTCGACGGTGGCCTGGATCTGGCTTACCGGCATCGACGGGTCGAAGACGACGACGTTTGGGCCGAAGTCCGGTTGGCCGGGAGCCGCGGCCGCGGCTGGCCCGCTGACCACGACACCCACCGCCAGCAGCGCGAGAACGACAATCAGACGAATCGTTGACGACATGAGTCGGGCGGTAAGCGCAGTCATACTGTGACAATCCTCCCGGGTGAAGCGCAGGGCAAGACCTCTCGTCAGCAATGACTCACCGTGATCAGCGTGCCCATCGGGGCTGCGTCGGCGAAGCGGCTAACCGCGGACGTAAGCGGCGAACGCGCCGTAGCCAACGACGTTGGACCGGTCACCGGTGGTGTCCGCTGACGTGCGCAGATCGAGTTGACGCATACCGAGTGAGCGCGCCCGCGTGACTTCGAGCAGCGCCCGCAGCGGGTAGCGTCCGCACGCGGCGCGCTCGCCAATTGCGAGCGGGTCCTGCCGCAGGATCGCTTCGGCGGTGCGTCCGTCTAGTTGCTCGGCCGTTGCCTGATCCTGGTAGTGGCTGAGGTCGGTGCTGACCACGACTGCGGTCGAGTCGTCCATCCACAGCGCAGAGATGACATCGGCGAGCAGGCGCGTTTCGACACGGCCGACCGCGATCGGCACGATGCTGATGTCGGGTCCCAGGCTTCGTTGGAGGAACGGGAGTTGCACTTCGATGGAATGCTCGCGCGCGTGTGCGCCTGTGGACAATGTGACGGCCGGGAGCCCTGCGGCAAGCGCGCATCCCGATTGATCGACCTCGATTTCGCCCAGCGGGGTGGCGAACGCGCGGCATTCCGGCACGGCCGCGTCCGCGCGTCGGGCGAAGTGCGCCGGGCCGAGAATGACCACGCGACGGATGTGTCCGCGCTGCGTGGCCAGCCGCCGATAGGCCGAAGCGGCGACTCGGCCGGAATAGATATATCCAGCGTGCGGAACGACAAGTGCGACTGGGGGATCGTCATTCGCAGCGGGCGTCGGGACTTCCGCCAGGAGGCGGTCCACCGTCTCAGCCAGGCGAGCGGCATCGGCGGGATAGAACCGGCCAGCGCATTCGGGGGGCCGCACACTGCCGGGGGCGCGCATGATCAGCGCGCGCCCGAGAGATTCACCCGCTGCCGGCGGGCACCCCAACCTCCGGCCGGTCCGTCGTACACTCCGGGCACCGGGGTGCCGCAGGAACGACATGCGCCGCGGTCGGTCAACTCATAGCGGCTCAGGACGTACCAGTCCCGCACGACCACCGGAGCGCCGCAACCCGGACAGTAAGTTGTACCGCCTTCGGAATCGTGCACGTTGCCGGTGTAGACGAAGTGCAAGCCGTTGGCCCGTGCGATCCGGCGGGCGCGGGCCAGCGTCGCGGGCGGCGTCGGTGGGAGGTCGCGCATCTTGTAGTCCGGATGGAATGCGGTGAAGTGCAGCGGCACATCCGCACCGAGGTGTTCGGCGATCCACCGGGTCTCCGCGTCGATTTCCTCGTCAGAATCGTTACGCGTGGGGATCAGCAGTGTGGTGATCTCGAGCCATACCTTCGTGTCGTGGCGGAGGTATTCCAGAGTGTCGAGTACCGAATCGAGGTGGCCGGCGCAGACGCGGTGGTAGAAGTCCTGCGTGAACGCCTTGAGGTCGACGTTAGCGGCGTCCAGGTGTGCATAGAGATCCAAACGCGGCGCCGGAAGTATGTAGCCGGCAGTGACCGCGATCGCCTTGATGCCGCGCTCATGGCAGGCATCGGCCACATCGATGGCGTACTCCAAGAAGATGGTCGGATCGTTGTAGGTGAAGGCAACGCTGCGACAGCCCAGCCGACTCGCCGCCTCGGCCAGGGCGTCTGGGGACGCGGCATCGGCGAGTGTGTCGATCTCTCGGGATTTGGAGATGTCCCAGTTCTGGCAGAACTTGCACGCGAGATTGCATCCGGCCGTTCCGAAGGACAGCACCGGCGTGCCCGGCAGAAAATGATTCAGTGGCTTCTTCTCCACCGGATCAACACAGAATCCGCTTGATCGCCCGTAAGACGTCAGCACTATCTGGTCGTCGACCCGCCCTCGGACGAAACACAGGCCCCGCTGACCCTCGTGCAGCCGGCACGTACGCGGACACACGTCGCACTGCAGTCGGCCGTCCTCGAGATCGTGCCAGTGGCGCGTCCCGATGGTGAATCGATCATCAAGGCTGATAGGCGCGCTCATAACAAATGTCTCATGAGGTCCACCCGCGCGAGACGGCTTCTCCTACCAAGATAGCCGCCACCGCTCGGGGCTCCGAGGAGCTAGCGGAACCCTAAGGTGCGGGTTGCTCGGGATCCGGCGCCGCTGGATACGGGGACGATGGTGCTGCCGGCAACGAGCCAGCAGTTCCAGAGCGTTTGTTCATTTCGTACTTTTCGAAGAATGAGGGCGGCCCTTGCCCGCCTTTCGGGGCTTGGTCTGAGTTTGAGCCTGCCTGTCGGCGAACCATTCTTCATACGGCGGCGTGGGCTCACCGACCGACCACAGGAAGCGGTACGCCCCGCTGTCGCCGATGAACCGGAACTGGCGCTTGAGGTCAGCCACGGTTTCCCGGAACCCGCCGCGCGAACGCAGATAGCGCTCAAAGCCCCCATGTTCAGCATCGAGCTCGATGAGGGTCTGCGCGTTGTCGATCGTCGCCTCGATCTTTGCTCTGCTGCGCACGACCTGCGGATCGCCCAGGAGCCGGTCGACATCGTCCGGGCCGTAGTTGGCCACGACTGTCGGTGTGAAACCCGCGAATGCTTCGCGGATGCCGCTCCACTTGGCGTCGATCACGCGCCAGCTGATTCCGGCCTGGAATACGGGTCGGCTGAGCGCCTCGAGGTACCCGGCAAGATCAGCCGGCTTGTGATGAGGCGGGGCGGCGTGGTCATCCATGTCGATCCTTTGCGAAGTAGCGCCGGGAGTTGGCGGGTCTAGGCGTTCAACGTGAGGCGCGGCTGGGCGTGCTATGCGCGGCGAGTTCGCCGCCGACGAGGTAGGCGTGGGTGAGCCCGCGGCTGAGTGCGAATCCGCTGTTATACGCGGTGCCCATTGTTGTGTAGGCCGCGACCGAACCAACCGCATATAAGCCCGGTATCGGATTGCCGGACGAGTCAAGGACGTGCGCGTCAGCGTCGATATGTACCCCGCTCATGCCAATGGCGGTGCCCACGTAGACCATTCGCAAGCCGTAGAACGGAGGTTGGGCCACGTCGCCGAGCAGCGGATTCGGTTCATGGGCTGGGTCTCCCGCAAAGCGCGCAATGAAAGGCACCGACCCCCGCCCGAAGTCGGGGTCGACACCAGCCTCGGCATGCCGGCTGAACCGGTCCGCGGTCGCCGCCAGGGCCGCTCCGTCGATTCCCAGCGCAGTGCCCAGATCGGAAAGCGTAGGTGCTGCCGTGACGAGCCCGTCCGGATATGGCTCACCCGGAGCGGATGAGCCCAGTCCGTAAGCACGGTGATGCTGCTCGTCCCAGATCAGAAAGAACGGCACGTGTGGATCGTCAGGGGCGAGACCTTTTCGGACGATGTCCACCCAGTAGGAGTCGTCGCAGAACCGGCGCCCGGAGGCGTCAACGATCATCGCGTGCGGAAGGGCATATTCCGGTCCGTTGGCGTATCCCTGAGCGTCGGCGGTTCGCCAGCCGGGCGGCATCGGCACAGCGGTCGGGGGGATTCGTACAACTGCCGCACCGGCGTCGCGCGCCATCCGCAGCCCGTCGCCGCGGATGGTCTTCGGGGCGATCGAGCCGAAGTCGTCCGGGCCGAGACCGAGCAGTTCTGCGACGGTCTCCGGATCCCAGTCGAAACTGCTGGTTGCCAGCACGACCGGACCGAGTATGTCGCGTTCCCCGTCGCTGGCTTTGACACGCACCCCCGATACTGCGCCACCTTTGGTGCGGAGGAGGGCAATGACGGGCGACGAAAGGCGGAGGTCGACGTTGTCCTGACGGAGCACCTGCGCCAGGAACCCGGCGACGAGGCCGGTACCAAAGGTCAGTGGGTCTGCGCCATCCGTCCGCTGGCGGCGTTGCGCCGGCGTGGTGCGGCCGAAAGCGGGAACGCCGGCATGGTCGGCGATGACGGTGTCTTCGGCGGGTCGGGTGTGGTCTGCGTTGGTGCCGAGGTTGGCGGCCCGACGGCCCTTGAGGTACATGTCGGCGTACGTCGTGCCGACTGGAAAGTATGGCGAGACGAGAAGCCGCTCGCGCCATTCATGGAGAACCGCACCGTCGATGACTGCGCCAGTGAGATAGCGGCCTTCGGCCAAAGCACCTGGCGCGTAATCGTGATAGTCGGCGAGATCGGGAATGACTTCCCACTGGACCGCCCCGACCTCCTCCCAATGGCGCATCGCTATCGGAGCCACAGTGAGCCAGCGCATCAGAGCAACTTCATCGAGCATTTCGGGATGGGCTGCGCCGATGGCGCGGACGTATGCTTCCGCGCGCGTGAGGTCGTCATCGATGCCTGCCCGGGCGGCCACGTGGTTCGCGCCGACCCACACCTGGCCGCCCGACCATGCGGCTGCGCCGCCGACCTTGTCGCTCGCCTCCAAGACAACGGATCGGCGACCGCGAAGAGCAGTCGTCAACGCGACGGCGAGACCGGATAGGCCAGCGCCGACGACGATCACCGGCGATTCCTCGTTGGTCACGGTCGTGCTCCTCGCGCTAGCCCCCAGCAGCGTGCGGCGGAAAGAGGCCCACGTTGGCTGTGACGCCTCCGTCGCACATCAGTACGGCTCCAGTGATGTAACTGGCGGCCGGCGAAGCGAGGAAGTAGATGGCCTCGGCCTGTTCTTCGGGTCGCCCCAGGCGATGCAGTGGTATCGAGCGGCTCAATTCATCGAGATGGTCGGAAGTGGGCTTGCCGCCCTGCAGAATCGGGGTCAGAGTGGGGCCGGGTGCAAGGACGTTGACTCGCACCCCGCGCTGCGCCCAGTCAAGGGCGGCGGCGCGAGCGACATTGATCGCCGCTGCCTTGGATGCGTTGTAGGCCCACCGATCTGGGTCGGCCCTAATCCCGGACGTCGAGCCCACGACAACAATGGATCCACCACCATGTGTGGCGATCACGGGCGCGGCACAGCGAATCCCGAGCACGACGCCGCGCGCATTAACGGCCATGATCCGGTCGTACTGCGCAACGGCGTCATCGGCCGTCCAGTCGACCCGGCGGGCAATGCCGGCATTCAGCACGACGACGTCGAGACGACCGAACGCCTTGATGGCTGCGTCGACGACGGCAGTGTTGGCCTCTTCGTTGCTTGCATCGGCAACGACTGTCTGGCAATCAGGCAGGTCCGCTGCCCACGACAAGGCCTCAGGGCTGATGTCCGCGGCGACTATCGCGTAGTTCCGATCATGAAACAGGCGTGCTGTTGCCTGGCCGATGCCAGTTCCGGCTCCGGTCACGATGGCGACTGGCTTCATATCGGACACCGTATCGGTGGGCCCACGAATGGTTGTGAATGCGTGTCCGCCGGTATCGGCTCCTGCGGCTGTGGTTGGTCGATTGCTCCCAGGCTACTGTCAGCTTTCATTCAGCCGACAGCCATGTAAGACGTGAAGACTGGCGGGGTGAGACCGCGATGGTGAGCAATGGCCGCCGAGCATCCGAGCGCCCGGTCGAGGCCCGGCTGCTGGTCGTCGAGGATGATGCCAACATCGTTGAGCTGTTGTCAGCGAGCCTGCGCTATGCCGGCTTCGAGGTCGCCGGGGCCCGGGACGGCCAAGAGGCGTTGCGCCTCGCCCACGAGTTTCGGCCGGATCTCATCGTGCTGGACGTAATGCTGCCCGGGATCGACGGCTTCGAGGTGGTCCGACGCTTGAGCTCCGAAGGAAACCGTTGCCCGGTACTGTTCCTCACGGCCCGGGACGGGGTCGCGGACAAGATCACCGGACTGACAGTTGGCGGCGACGACTACGTCACGAAGCCGTTCAGCCTGGACGAGGTAATCGCACGTATCCGCGCCGTTTTGCGCCGCAGCTCGACGGGACCCGTTCCGGCGGCCCGGATATCGTTCGCCGACATCGAGCTCGACGACGACACCCATCAGGTGTGGAAAGCCGGAGCCGAAGTGGCACTGTCTCCGACGGAGTTCAATTTGTTGCGCTATTTCATGCAGAACGCGGGAAGGGTGCTCAGCAAGGCTCAGATTCTCGACCACGTCTGGAGTTACGACTTCGGCGGCGACGCGAATGTCGTCGAGTCCTATGTCTCCTATCTACGCCGGAAGATTGACACGACCGAGCCGCGGCTCCTGCACACGCTGCGCGGCGTTGGCTACACCCTCCGCCTGCCGCGGCCCTGACGATGCCTGACCGGCCGAGACGAAGGGTTGGTGCTCCACGGGCAGTCGCGGCCTGGCGCCGCATTTATTCGCGCACCCCCCTGCGGGTGAAGCTCATCGCGGCGATGCTCCTGCTGGTAACCGCCGCGCTCGCGGGCTCCGGTGCGGTCGCGGCCACCACACTCCGCAGCTATTTGATCGGACGGGTCGACGCGCAGCTGACCGCCGCTCAGCAACCGCTTGGCGACCACCACGGCGGTCCCGAGCCGGACGACCATGGTGCGGGCCCGTCTCGGCTGCCAAGTGCGTACGTCGTCGAGGTAATCGACGCCAACGGAGCGATCGTGTCCGGGCCCACGAGCAACCTGGTTGACGCGCAAGAACCGCTGCCCGCGCTACCGCACCCGACCGGCGGGCAGACGGCGGCCAGGGGTCCGCATACCTTCACCGTCGGAGCAGTCTCCGGCAACGGGCGCTGGAGAGTACTAGCTACGCCGATCGAGCTGACCGACGGATCGGGCGGCACCCAACTCGTTGCGCAGAGCCTGGGCGACGTGCAGAACACGGTGAGCCAGCTCATTACCCTGTTCGTGATCATCGGAGGCGCGGCGGTCGTCGTCCTCGCCGGTGTCGGCTACTTCCTCGTCCGAGCCAGCCTCCGACCACTCCGCGAGGTCGAGCGCACAGCTGCGATGATCGCGGCCGGTGATCTGTCACACCGAGTGCCGGATGCCGATCCGCGCACCGAGGTTGGCCAGCTCTCCGGAGCATTGAACGCGATGCTGGCTGAGATAGAGACTGCGTTTGCGCAGCGGGCCGAATCCGAGGAGGCCGCCCGCCGGTCCGAGCAGCGGATGCGGCGATCCGAGACCGCGGCGCGGCACTCGGAGGAGCGAATGCGCCGGTTCGTTGCGGACGCCAGCCACGAGCTGCGCACACCACTGACCTCGATCCGTGGATATGCCGAGCTATACCGGCAGGGCGCGGCGACGGACGACACCGACATTCGCCGGTGGATGAGTCGCATCGAGGACGAAGCCCAACGCATGGGGGTACTCGTCGAAGATCTCCTGCTCCTGGCTCGCCTTGACCAGGAGCGTCCACTCGCGCAATCCCCGGTTGACGTGCTCGCTCTAGCGGGCGACACAGTGCGTGACGCCCGCGTCCTCGATGCGTCGCGTTCGATCACGCTGGAGGTCGGCCAGACCGATCCGCCGCCCATCGTCATCGGTGACGAACCCCGCCTGCGGCAGGTCGTCGCCAACTTGGTCAGAAACGCGCTGCAGCACACGCCGCCTGGGACACCGGTCACGGTCCGGGTCGCCAGCCGGGTTGACCAACAGACCGGCCGGGGCAGTGTGGTCCTGGCGGTCTCTGACGACGGCCCAGGCATGACGCCGGAGGAAGCAGCGCGAGTGTTCGAACGGTTCTACCGAGCCGACCCGTCCCGCAGTCACGACGGAGGGACCGGACTGGGTCTGGCGATCGTCGCCGCCCTCGTGGCCGGACACGGCGGGAGCGTGGACGTCGAGACCAGTCCTGGATCCGGTTGCTGCTTCCGGGTCGAGATCCCACTGGCCACGCTCCCTGCTGGGGCAGTGCCGAGCGCCCTCAGCTAGCCGCCGCGCCAGCTCCCTCGGCCGGCGCGGCCGGATTGCCAGCGAATCCGCAGGTTCTCGGCAGAGCAACTCAAGGTTGGTCGACGAGAAAGGAAACGTCCATCGACCACTGGAAGGAATGCCCATGAGCATGTCGCCGTACCCGCCGCCTCCCGCCCCTTCGCAGCCGCCCGGTCGCCGGCGTGGCCTGGCGATCGGAGCGGGCATCCTCGCCGGCGCCGCGGCCGGAGCTGTGATCGCGACCGCTGTGGGCGCGACCGCATCGTCGACGACGGGTAATGGGCAGACGGCGAGCAGCACCTCCGCCGCCGCGCCTGACCTCGGCCCTGGGCGTGGTGATCACATGCCCTGGACCAGTGGAACCGTCACCGCGGTTGGCAGCAACTCGGTGACGATCAAGACAAGCAGCGGAACGACTACGTACGGTGTCACTGCTGCCAGCGATATCGACAAGAACGGTGAGGCACAGCTTCGCGATCTCAAGGTTGGCGACGCTGTCAGGTTCACCACCGAAATGGCGAACGGCGTCACGATCATCGACAAACTTCATGCCGGCGACGAGGCCAAGGACCGTCCCGCGGCGCCGCCTTCCGGCAGCACGAGTGGTTGACCTATTGCCACCAAACGCGGGAATAAAGGCACCTTGTCCGCCGGGTGAGCGACTGCATCTGGACCGCGCTTTCAGCAAACGTGCAGGTTTCGAGCAGACGAATCTCATGTCGATAAGGGATAAAGGGAGGATGCGGCGGCAACCCACGGTGAGTCTCGCCTTATGACCGTCGCTGCTCGAGATCGTCGGCCCGTCCACCCCGCCGCATCGGCGGCGTCTTCCACGCTGCCATCGACGCAGCCGGCCGCGAGCCAAGCCATCGTGCTGGCAGTCATCGCGGCCGGCGCCCTGGCGACGATCGCCTTGTGGTGGAACGACACCACGGCAATCCATGGATTCGGTGACTGGCTGACCAACGCCGGTCGGGTGACCGGCCTGCTTGCCGGTTACGGCGTCGTGGTCCTTCTCGCGCTGATGGCCCGGATCCCACCGCTGGAACGCGGCATCGGCGCGGATCAGCTGGCGCGATGGCACGCTCACGGCGGCCGGTACATTGTGAGCCTCGTCGTCGCGCACGGACTGCTGATCATCTGGGGCTACGCGGTCACCGCCCACACCAACGTGGTGAGCCAGACCGCCACGCTGTTGATCAGCTATCCGGACGTGCTGATGGCGTCCGTTGCCGGTCTACTGCTCGTCGGCATCGGCATCGTGTCCGCCCGGGCGGCCCGACGCCGAATGCGCTACGAGACCTGGTACTACTTGCACCTCTACACGTACCTGGCCGTGGCCCTCGCCTTCAGCCATCAATTCGCGACCGGCGCGGATTTCCTGACCAATCGGCCGGCCCGCGTCGTGTGGTCCGCCATGTACATCGGGGTTGCCGCCGCCATTGTCTGGTTCCGATTCGCCGTGCCCGTATGGCAGGCCATCCGTCACCAGATGCGCGTCGTGGCCGTGTACCCGGAGGCGCCCGGCGTGGCGTCCATCGTGATCAGCGGCCAGCACTTGGACGAACTGCAGGCGCAATCTGGTCAGTTCTTCCGCTGGCGGTTCCTCGCCCGTGACCTGTGGTGGGCGTCCAACCCGTACTCGCTGTCCGCGGCGCCACGCCCGGACTGGCTGCGAATCACAGTGCAGGACTTCGGCGAGCACAGCTCCGCGCTCGCTCGCCTGCGGCCCGGCACCCGCGTGTTCGCCGAAGGCCCCTACGGCGCGATGACCGCGATCCGCCGGCGCCGACGCAAGGTGCTGCTCATCGCAGGCGGGATCGGCATAACCCCGCTAAGAGCGCTGTTCGAGACGCTGCCTGGCGGAAAGCGCGACATCACCTTGATCTACCGCGCCGGGCACAACGCCGCCACCGTGTTCCGCGACGAACTCGTCGCGATCGCTCACCAGCGTGGGGCGCAGCTGCACATCGTCACCGGACATCGGAGCGAGCTGGGCTACGACCCGTTGTCGAAGGAGGCGCTCATGGCGAACATCCCTGACCTTCGCAATCACGACGTGTACGTCTGCGGCCCGGATCGCATGGCGGAGTCGGTCGTTGCTGCGCTTCGGGAAGCAGAGGTGCCGCGTCGGCAAATCCACCACGAGTCCTTCGAATTCTGAGCTCCTGGAAGAAGAGAGACATCGTCATGCGTCGGGTGGCATTCGCCATCGTCGGCACGATCGCCGGCCTGGTCGGTCTGCTGTCGTTCAAGACGCACTCGGCGTCAGTCGCAAACCCGCCGGCGGCGATAAGCACTACCGGTCCGAGCACATCAGGCGGGACGCCGAACACCGGGAGCGAACCGTCGACCCCGAGCGTTCCCGGCTCGTCGTCGAATACGGTTACCGGAGACGCCGCTGATACGCGATGGGGGCCGGTCCAGGTACGTATCACCGTGACCAACGGAAAGCTCTCCGACGTCACGGCGGTTGAGTACCCCAGCGAGAATCCCCGTGACCAGGAGATCAACTCCTACGCGATCCCAGCCCTCAACCAAGAAGCGCTGTCCGCGGGCAGTGCGAAGATCGACATGATCTCCGGGGCTACCTACACCAGCCAGGGTTACGTTCAGTCTCTGCAGAGCGCGCTCGACAAGGCTGGCCTGAAATGACACCGTCGACGGCGCGAGCGCACACCGAACAGCAGCGCACGGTACATGTCGAGCATTGCATGGGCACCGTGTTCACCATCGACATCCGTGACCCGGGAAATTGGGACCATGCCATCCGCGATGTGGTCAGCTGGCTGCACGAGGTCGACCGCGTGTTCAGCACCTACCGGTACGACAGCGACATCTGCCGCCTGCAACGCGGTGACATCACGTTGGACGCTGCCCATCGAGACGTTGCCGAAGTGCTCGAACTCTGTGCCGATGCCCAAGTGGTCACTGGCGGTTATTTCACCGCCATGCCGAACGGTCGACTCGATCCGACCGGACTTGTGAAGGGCTGGGCCATTGAACACGCGAGCCGACAGCTGACCGCGCACGGAACCGCCAACCAGGCCGTAAACGGCGGGGGCGACATGCAGCTCGTCGGCGAGGCGGCTTCTGGAAGGCCTTGGACAGTCGGCATAAGCGACCCACGCGAATCCAGGCGAGTTCTTACGGTTGTGTCCGGCCGAGATTTCGCCGTTGCGACGTCAGGGACGGCCGAGCGTGGCGCCCACATCGTCGACCCGTTCACCGGCCACCCGGCGACACGCGCGATCAGCGCTACCGTCACGGGTCCGTCGCTGACCCAGGCTGACGCATACGCGACGGCCGTGCTCGTCATGGGTCCAGCTGGAGTGCGCTGGATAGCCGACGTCGACGAGTATGAAGCGCTGGTCGTTGCAGCGGACGCCACCTGCTATCGCAGCTCGGGTTGGCGCATCCCGACCGAGGTTCGCTCCGGCTGAGCCGACGTTCGCTCCGGCTGAGCCGCCATCCCGGGTTTGGCGGTCTAACTTTGTGGGCAAGATGTAAAATCGACATGACCTGGACAGCCAGGTGTCCCCCGGTAGTTGATGGAGTTGAGCTCGATGCTGAGCAACCTGGTCACTTTCGGGGTTCTCGCCGCGATCCTGCTTGTTGTGCTAGTGATGTTTGCGCGACGGCAACAGCGCCGGCTGCGAGATCTTGATTCAGCCCCTCGTCGGGCCGGGAGTGCGCCCCCAGGTGCGCCGCCCTTCGAACCACGGTTCTAGCCGCGCTTCGGAGCAGACTGACTTTCGGCCGCTCGAAAAGTCCTCGTCACCCAGCGCGTTGCAATTCGTGACGCTGGGCGGCGGATCCGCGCTGCTGCCCGCCACGGACCGATCGTCACTGCCTGGACCAGTCACCCAGACGACAGGCGCCTTCGTCTGGTCAGTATTTCCGCGATCTTGACGTCATCGTGATGGACGTCCTGACTGTTCGCTGACGCGTCGCGGAGTGACCATAGGATCGGTAGGAACGACTCGGCCATCTTGCGAAGGTGACACGACATGGACATCACAGAGATCATCCTTGCTGATCATGAAGAGCAGCGCCGAATGTTCGCTCGCATCGACGAAGTCGATCAGTCCGATACCCAAACGCTGCAGGTCCTATGGAACCGCTTGTCGGCCATGCTCGAGGTGCACGCCGAGGCGGAAGAGGTCTACTTCTATCCGGAGCTGCTCAAGCTCGGCGAGCGGCTCAAGGACAGCACCGAGGCCGAGGAAACCATAGATGCCATCGGCGACCATAACGAGATCCGCGACGGGATTCGCGCGGCGTCCCTCCATGGCGTCGGCTCGAATGGGTGGTGGCAGGGCGTGATGGCAGCCCGCAAGGCCAATGACGAGCACATGGGGGAGGAGGAGCACGAAGGGCTACGTGATTTTCGCCGGCACGTCGACCTCGAGACTCGGCACAAGATCGCGGTCGCGTTCATCGCCTACGAGGCCGAGCACTTTACCGGCGTACCGATCGTCGACAAGGACCCGAAGAAGTACGTCAAGGACAACGAATGAGGCTCGGACTTCGTTCGTCGCCGCTACCGCCGCTAACCGCCCCGTGATCTCGGACCTGACGCGCTGTTCGGCATCAAGCCCAAGATCACGAAGCGGCTAGGTTACCTCCTCGGCTACTTGGCGGTGACAGTGAACGACTTGGTCAGGGTCGCCTTGGAGCTGTCTCCGACGTAGACATCGATCTGACCCGGTTCGACGACGAACTTACCCATGTTGTCGTAGAAGCCGACATCATTCCGGTTGAGTGAGAACGAGACTGCCTTGGTCTGACCGGGTGTTAGAGTCACGCGCTCGAACGCGCGCAACCGGCGTACCGGCTGCGAGATGCTCGCCACCGGATCGTGGATGTAGAGCTGCACGACCTCGTCGCCCGCGCGAGTCCCGGTGTTGGTGACATTGACGGTGGCTTTAACGCTGCCCTTCGACGACATCGTCGCGGAGCTGAGCTGCAGGTTGGAGATACTGAACGTGGTGTAGCTCAGCCCATATCCGAACGAGTACAGCGGGTCGCACGTGGTCAGGTCGCGGTAGCGCGAGTTGTACTTGGACGTGATGTCGCACGGGCGACCGGTGGGCTCGTGGTTGTAGTAGATCGGCACTTGTCCGATGTTGACCGGGAAGGACACCGGCAGCTTGCCGCCCGGGTTGACCTTGCCGAACAGTACGTCGGCCGTCGCGTTGCCGGCCTGTACGCCCGGGAACCACGCCTCGAGGATGGCCGGCGACTTGGCCGCGACGTTGGTCAGAGTCAGCGGGCGGCCGTTGAACAGCACGACGGTGAACGGCTTGCCGAGCGCCGCTATCCGGTTGATCAGCTCCTGCTCCTGGCCGGGCAGGTCGATGTTGCTGCGCGACGTGGCCTCGCCACTCATCTCTCGGGTCTCGCCGAGCGCCAGCACGATCTGGTCGGCCGATTGGGCCGCAGCCACGGCCTGGTCGAACCCGGGGCCGACCGGGCAGTCGTCCGCGGGGTTGTACTGCGGAGGTTCCGTGTTCGGCAGGTCGCAGGCCTTGGTGAACGTCGTGTTCGGGTCCTGCGCCTTGATGCCGGTGTACAGGGAGACCGCGTCCGTGTCCTTGCCGGTGCCCCACCATGGACCGAGCATGTCGTGCTGGTCGTCGCCAAGCGGGCCGATCACGGCGACAGACTTGGTCGCATCGAGTGGCAGCGTGCTGTTGTCGTTCTTGAGCAACACCATCGACTTGCTCGCCGCCGATCGCTCCGCCGCTACGGCGTCGGGCAGCAGCTGGGCTGCGTCTGCCTTCGAGGGGTCGACGTAGGGGTGCTCGAACAGCCCGGCGCGGAACTTGACCCGCAGGATGGCCCGCACCGCGTTGTTGATGTCGGGGAGAGTGATCTTGCCCTGAGCGAGGAGCTGCTTGCCAAAGTCGACAAAGTTGGTGCTGACCATCTCCATGTTCGTGCCGGCATTGATCGCCAACTGAGCAGCCTGCGGACCGTCCGCAGCCACGCCATGACCGCACGGCCCAGTATTCGGATTCACCGGTGGGCAGGCCCGCAGCTCGGCCACCGCGGTGTAGTCACTTTCCACGAACCCATCGAAGCCCCACTGATCTCTCAGGATGTCGGTTTCGATCTCGGGATTCGCGCACCCAGGCACGCCGTTGATCGCATTGAACGAGCACATCGCGGTGCCTACGCCCGCATCCACTGCGGCCTTGTATGGCGGCAGGTACAGGTTGTACAGGACCTGCGTCGACATGTCGGTCGTGTTGTACTCCCGGCCACCTTCAGGCTGGCCGTACGCGGCCAGGTGCTTGACACTCGCGACCACCTTGTCGGCAGCGCTGTAACTAGCGCCCTGATCGCCGTGCACCTTGGCCGCCGCCATGACCGATCCGAGGTATGGGTCCTCGCCCGAGGCTTCGGCAATGCGTCCCCACCGAGGGTCATGCGAGACGTCGACCATCGGGCTGTAGATCTGCTTGATACCGGTCGCTGCCGTCTCGCGTGCCCCGAAGGTCGCGTCCGCGGTCGCGACTCCGGGGTCGAAGCTGCTCGCCTCGCCGAGCGGAATCGGGAACACGGTCCGGAAGCCGTGGATCGTGTCGAAGGCGAACAGGATCGGAATGTGCAACCTGGACTGTTCCACCGCGACATGCTGCAGCTGGTTGATCTTCACCGGGTCAGTGAGGCTGAAAACGCCACCGATACCCTTCGCCGCTTCGGCCGGGGTTGCCTGGAAGTCGGCGAGTAGCTGCATCTGCTCCAGCTTCTCGTCGAGCGTCATTTTCGCGAGAAGGGCGTTCACCCGTGCCTCGACAGGCGGCCCACCCGGCGCGCTCCCCGCGTTACTCGCGGCGAGACCGCCAACCAGCAGGCTGGCGGTCAGCGCGAGTACAGCGACCACAGCGTGCCGCCTGTTGACGATTCGATGTCTGCGTAAACGCACACGTGTCATCGAGAACCTCCGTTTGGGAGACGAGACCTACCGGCTGAAAAAGAGTTGGGTCGGCGCACGGGCCGGTCGATCGCGCGCCTCTGCGTTAGCTGCCGTTCTCGACACAGATCCGGCAAACCATCCACGGGAAGCTCCCAAGATAGCCAAGCAGCCCAGACGAGCCACTTGCCATCAAAGACCCTAAAAGCCGCGCCGTTAACAGACCGTTAAAATGCGTTCTAACACGCGAATCATCATGAAGGCCCCGAGTAAGCGACCGGTGGCGGACCGTCTCGAGCTACGCGATAAGCCCCGCAAGTCCGCGGCCTACGGATGTCGACTTCTGCGGCAGGGACGCGTACGGAAGCCCGAGGCGGCAGCACACGGGCGTGACACCCCTGACGGGCAGGCGGCCCGGCGCGTCCAGACGTCGCCGGTTGGGTTAGTACCGCGGTTCGACGTACACGGCGTGTGACTCGACGGTGCGGAAGATGTCGTTCGCGATGGGATTGCGCATCTCCTCGGCTAGATGACCGAGCAGCCCGGCGCAGCGTGCGAGCAGCACGACGCCGCGCAGCAGGCCGAGCGGAATGCCGATATCGGCTAGGGCTGCGCCGCACGCGCCGGCCCCGTTAAGTGGAAGTGACCGGCCCAGTACGACGGGCGCGATCCGGCCCACCGCTTCGAACAGCGCCAGGTGCGGACCGTACTGGCCCTCCTCGCGCGCGATCTCGATGATCACGGCGGTGCGCGGATCGCCGGACTTGTGCAGGTGGTGGCCAAGTCCCGGTACATAAGCGCCGGCGTCCCGGCGGCCCTCAACCGCCGCCGTCGCGAGTGCGTCCCAGCCCGGGTCGTCGATGGGCAGGGTGTCGACGGTGGCCAGTGTTTCAGCGAGGAATTCGCCGGTGTCTTCACTGACGCCGAGAAATCGCGAGCCCCCGCCGAGCAGCCCAGCCGCGAGCGCGCCTTGGATCGAGTCCGGTGCGCTGAGGTAAGTGAGTCGCGCGGCGATAGCCGTCGGCGTGAATCCGTGATCGGCGAGCGCGACGAGGACGGCCTCGAACACGCGAGCTTGGCCTCTGGACGGCGGCCGCAGGGTGATCAACTGGTAGGCCAGCTCGCCGAAGCTGATCTTGCCTAGCAACTGGCTCGGCAGATCCCGACCAAGCAGCGTGATGGTGTCCGGGGTCGAGATGCCGAGCGAGGTGGGGAACTGCAAGTCGGTCACGATGGCACCTTCCCGGTCGTAGCTGCGGTCGCTGGCGTCAGGCCGACGGCACGGGCGCCGAGTCGGACGCGCCGAGGGTGCGGACGCGGGCTGCCGGTTGGCCGAGCCAGGCCCGGATATCGTCGCCATGTTCGTCCAGTGCCGGTGGCGGTAGGTCATAGCGAGGCGGGGTCTCGGAGAACCGAAGCGGGTGCCTGACAGTAGGCACATCGCCGGCCAATGCGACCGGCTCGAGCCCGAGGTCGGTGGCGAGTTCGATGCCGCCGCGAACGTCGTTGATAGGACCGCACGGGATGTCCGCCGCGCTGAGCACGTCGAACCACTCCTGCGCCGATTTGGTCTCCAATCGGCCGACCAACAGTGGGCGCAGCTGCTCGCGGTTGATGTTGCGCTGATGCACGGACGCGAACCGCGGGTCGTCCGCAACCTCCGCGATCCCGAGGGCGGCGGCGAGCTTGCGGAACTGGCGATCGTTGCCCGCAATGACAATGATCTCGCCATCAGCGGTAGGTAGCGGCTCGTACGGGAACAGCGACGGGTGCGAGTTGCCCATGCGATGCGGCACAACGTTGCCGGCGACGTACGCCGAGGTCTGGTTGACCATCGCCGACAGGGCCGACGCCAGCAGGCTCGCCTCGACGTGTTGCCCGGTTCCGGTGCGGTCGCGGTAGTGCAGTGCGGCCAGAATGCCCATCGCTGAGTGCAGGCCGGTCATGACGTCGAAAGCACTGATGCCGGCGCGATACGGCGGACCGTCCGGCGAACCGGTCAGGCTCATCAGGCCGGAGACCGCCTGTACCAGCAGGTCGTAGCCGGGAAGGGCGGCGCCCTGGCCCGACCCGAAGCCGCTAATCGAGCTGTAGATGACCGTCGGGTTGCGCGCAGCGACCGACTCGTAGTCCAACCCGAACCGGCGGAGCGCGCCGGGTCGGAAGTTCTCGATCATGACATCCGCCCGGGCGGAGAGCTCATGTGCGGTCGCGAGGTCGACGTCGTCAGCGAGATCGAGTGCAACGGACCGTTTGTTGCGGTTGATCGCCGCATAGTAGGTACCGAGCTCGCCGCGCAGCGGCGGTACCCAGTGCCGGGTGTCATCACCAGCCGGCGACTCGACCTTGATCACGTCGGCACCCAGATCCGCGAGAAGCATCGTGCAATAAGGTCCGGCGAGAACGCGCGAGAAGTCGGCCACGATGAGTCCGCCGAGCGGTCCCGTCCCGGCGGTCTGGCCCGGTGGTGCGGTCACAGTCGCTGCTCCTAACCGTCTGACGGACAAACGTCCGTCCAGCGTAGAGCGGGCCCACAGTGCGGACCGCCTAATCTATACAGTCGACGACGGTCGTGATCTTGGGCTTGTTTGCTCTGGGGTTGCTATGAGCCTGATGTGACCGCACAGAGGGAGCAGCACGTGGCCAAGCTCGTGGCAATCCTGGCGACCACCCACCATCCGTTCTTCTACAAGACCAGCCAGCTGTCGCCGGATGAGGCGCCGCCATTCGCCGCCGAGTGGGTACGAAAGGTCGAGGCCTACCGCGCGACGCTCACAGCGGCCCGCCCGGACGTCCTGGTGATGGTCGGTTCGGATCACTTCCACCAGCTGTGGCTGGACAACATGCCGCAGTTCCTCATCGGCAAGGCGCCGCACTACGACGGCAACTACTACAACGAGGAACGGGAGTTCGGCCTACCGCGGCTCGTGTTGAAGGGGCATGAGGAGCTGTCGGCCTACATCCTGCGCGAGGCGCTGGATCGCGAGTTCGATCTGGCGTTCTCCAACGAGCTGCGGGTCGACCACTCGATCACGTGCCCGATCATCACCGTCCGCCCGCAGAACGACCTTCCGATCGTGCCGATCTACACCAACATCTTTGCGCCACCGCTGCCACGCCCAGAACGGTTCGTGAAGCTCGGCCGTACCTTGCGCGAGCTCGTCGATGCGTGGCCGTCGGACCTGCGAGTCGCGGTGGTGGGCACGGGGCACCTCTCGTTGGAGCTCGGCGGGCCGCGTCAATTCGGCCCGCACGGTCCCGATCCGGAGTTTGATGCCAAGGCCGTCGAGTGGATCGCCAACGGCGACATCGACGGCTGCCTGTCGGAGGTAACGCTCGATAGCTTGCACGCGCCGGGCAACGCCACCCACGGGTTCATGGATTTCATGCTGATGATGGGGCTCGCCGGCTACAACAAAGCCGACTACGCCGACAACCTCGATCTGTTCCACACGATGGAGGCCTATTTCACGTGGTACCCGAACGGGGTTGGGGTTGAGTGAGCAGATACCTGGTGAACAAGTTCTTGTTCACGGTCGACCGCGACCCCGAGCTCGTCGAGCGTTACCGGGCGGACCCAGCGGGAACCGTGGCGTGGTGGGAAGCCGAGCGGGCGAACCAGATTCTTAACTGCGTCGCCGAGGAGGCGTCGACCTGGCTGGCGTTCACGGACGCCGAGCGTGCGGCGCTGGCCGCCCAGGATCACGTCGCGCTCTTCGAGATGGGTGCCCATCCGTTCCTCACGCTGACGCTCTGGATCGCCATGTTCGAACGCGATCACAGCGAGCCTTTGGCGATGCAGCTCGACTACGCAGCGAAGCTCAAGCACTTTGCCCTGCCGTATCCGGACATCGGCACTTAAGGTTTGGCTCGCACCCGGTTCGTATGCATGATCCGTCGTTCCAGAAACGGATCATGCATACGCAGAGTGGAGAAGCTAGGTCTCCTCGCGTGCCTCGACACCCGCGCCGCCAAAGTCCGAGTACTGGTACGGATTGGCGAGGCGATCTTCCTCCGGCTGCTCCGGGTGCATCTTCGCGTCCCACGCCTCTTCGCCCAGGACGCCGCGAACGTGCTCGATCGACGCGGCGGACAACCGGCGCGCTTCTTCCAGCCGGTCGGTAGCGAGCAGGCGGTGGTTGTACTTGACCGCTCGGCCGTTGACGAGCACCGTGTGCACGTCCCCGCGACCGGCCTGGTACACCAGGTGACCTTCCGGGTAGAGGATGGGGAACATTGTCGGCGAGTCGTCGTTAAGCACCAGCACGAGGTCTGCCTGCTTGCCCACCGTGATGCTGCCGACAATGCCGTCCAACCCGAGCGCAGTGGCGCCGCCCATGGTGGCGTAATACAGCACCTGGTCGGCCCGCAGCGCCAAGTTCAAGACGGTGTTTCCCTCGCGGTGAGCTTCGAGGTGCTCGCGGGCCCGGTCCAGGTTCAGCGTGGCGCGCATAGCCGAGAACATGTCCCCCGACCACCACGAGCTGGTGTCGACCGACAGCGAGATCGGGATCCCGTACTTACGCAGCCGCGCCGTTGGCGAGTAGCCCTGCCCAGCACTGCACTCGCTCTCGGTCGCCACCGAGGCATGGGCGCCCGAGGCAGCGATCCGTTGGTAGGAGTCCTCGGTCAGGCTCGAGACGTGCACGTGCGTCACGCGGTCCGTGAGATACCCGTGTTCAGCGATCAGCTGGATGCTCTGGTCCGACGTGACGCCCCACACTCCGCTGTGCGTGGTCACCCTCGTGTCCAGATCGCGGGCCACGGCGAAGGCCGGTCCCTCGGGAAATGCTGGATCGCCAGGAACATCGAAGGCCATCTGCCAGCGCAGCATGTCGCCCCGGCCATCGAGACGGCGGCGCACAAAGTCCTTGAACTCAGGGCGCGTCGACCACTCCCAGGGCCCCTCGGCCAGGTTGCCGTAGGCGAAGACATATCGGCCGTCGAGCCGCTCGAGCGCATCGACGGCGGCTTCGGCGTGGTCGGTCGTCCGCAGGCCGTGCGACCAGTCCAGCGTGGTTGTCACGCCCGCAGCGAGGGAGTCGAGTCCGGCGAGCAGGTTGCCCGCGTAGACCTCATCCGGCCGGAACGCATGGCCCCACTCCAGGTAGTAGAAGTAGAAGTAGTTCGTGAGCGTCCAGTCGGCGCCGAAGCCGCGCATGAGCGATTGCCACATGTGCCGGTGGGTATCGATCATGCCGGGCATCACGATGCCACCGCGGGAGTCGATCTCTACCGTGCCTTCGGGCACGTTCAGCGATGTCCCGACGTCCGCGATCGAGTCGCCGACGACGAGCACATCAGTGTTCTCACGAGTGCCGATCCCTAGATCCACGCTCACGACCGTCGCATTTCGGAATACAAATCCGGGGGCGCTCGTGACCGCGTCTACCGGCGGGAGGCCGCGTTGGAGTCGGTCGGGTGTCACCATGGCAGGCTCCTGCTCGTCCAGTGGGTCAGGGTGGCGAGGTCCTCGGCGTGGTGCACGTGCCGAGGTGGCGTTTCGAATGTGGCGTACGGCGTAATGCGGACGACGACTCGTTTCTCGTCGCGAACCATTCGTTCGACGTCAGGGCGCGTGCTGTCCGGCATCGGCTGGCCGGCCATGACCTCGAGCACTTGACGCAGCACGGTCGTTGCGGTCTCGAAATCCTCGTCAAGGCGGGCGTGGCCGTAGATCTGGAGGTAAGTCAAGGGCCAGTTCTCGTCGAGCACGCAGAGGCTGACTCGCTCGTCCTGCCGAACCACTTTTGCCTTCGCGCGCCCGGCCATCGTCGAGACGAGGATCTCGTTGTGACCATTCATCACGTAGTAGACCGCCGTCATGGCCGGGCCATGCTTGCGGCGGTTATACCCGAAGATTGCGAGGCGGTGGTCGCGGACGAACTGGCGTCGCTCCTCGGGTGTCACGACGCTGCGCCGACCCGCGCGCACCGGGCCAACTCGTTGTGCGCGGAGTCCACCACGATACGGGTCCTTTCAGCGCGTCGGTGCCGTTTCCGCTCCGCTGATTGGCTTTCTACGCCGAGATAGTTCATCGGTCAACCAACTAGTGTCCCTCACGGGACACGGGAGCCTCGTATTCTCGGCGCCGTGACCGAGGATGCCGACGTTATCGCCGACCTGGAAGCGCGGCGATACCAAGCCATGCTTCGTTCAGACGCCGCGGCATTGGAAGAGCTCTGCGATGACGAGCTGATCTACACGCATTCGGACGGCGCCCGCGACACGAAGGCGACGTATCTGGGCCGGGTCCGCGATGGTTACTTCGACTACCAATGGCTGGACCACGAGATCTATCGCACGATCGTCGTCGGAGACTGTGCGGTCGTGGTCGGCCGGATGACCGGCGACGTGATCGTCAACGGGTCGATGCGCCACCTGAACAGCGCTGCGCTGATCGTCTGGGCGCGGCGACCCGATGGGTGGCGGCTTCTCGCGTTTCAGCCCACCCCGCTGAAATCTTGATGCGCCAGCGGGACACTAGTCGGGGGCGAGCACGAGGTCGAAGCTCGCGCGTGCCCAGGTCCGGTCGAGAACTCTGCCGTCCGGTGTCGGATCGGTGCTCGACGCGCGAATGAAGTCGACGATCAGCGCGTCGCGGATGCCGAAGACGCTGTCAGAACCCATGTCGTCACCGGCGACGAATGCATGCGTCACCAGGGTGCGCATGCCCGGGTGGCTGACCATGAAGTGCAGGTGCGGGGCCCGCATGGGTGAGCGGTGCGTCGCGGTCAGGAGGTCGCCTACCGGCCCATCCGCCGGAATGGGATACGGCGTCGGGGTCAGGGCCCAGAAACGGTAGCGGCCTTCGTCGTCCGCGAAGAGGTGGCCGCGCGCGGCGGTACGGCCGTCGGTGTATTGGACGTCGTAGTAACCGTCGTCGTCGGCCTCCCATACGTCGATCCGCGCGCCCGGGATCGGCCGACCAGCCACATCCATGACCCGGCCCTCGACCCAGCACGGCTCGCCCGACGCGTTGCCGGTGATGTCTCCGCCCAGCTTGACGAGCGGCGCGTCCTCGACGAAGAACGGGCCGACGACGGTGGCCTCGGTGGTGCGACCGGTGGCATCGTCGTTCACGATGATCATCTGCATCGATGCCCCGAGGACATCGGACAGCAGGATGAACTCCTGCCGCTGGTCGTTGGTGATGTTGCCGACGCGGGTGAGGAACTCGATCCCCTGCTGCCACTCACGCTCCGTTAGCCTGACTTCGCGGATGAAGGCGTGCAGATGGTCGACCAGCGCGGTCAATACCGTCTTCAGCCGCTGGTCGGGCGTGCTTGCGAGGCTGGCGATGACGGCGTCGACAAGCTGTTGCTCCCGGCCTTCCTGGGTGTTGGACTCAGCGTCGGTTCCGGTCATGACATGCCCTCCGTCCCGGTCGGCCGCGGCTCGCTTCCCAACCACGCGCCGCGCAGCACAGTCTCCAGTGATGCGGCGTCGACGGGCCGCGGATTGTTCGGTGGCACCTCCGGCAAGATCAGCGCGACGGCGGGTTCGATGTCGTCTTCACGTAGCCCGATCTCGCGCAGCGCCGTCGGCGCGTCAATGCTGGTGCACAGCCGGTGCAGCCCATCGGGTGCGTCGTCAGCTCCCAGTGCGGCGGCGATGCGAGCACTGGCGGTCGCCGCGAACGGCGCGTTGAACGCCAGCACGTGTGGCAGCACGATCGCATGCGTGGGCGCGTGCGGAAGGCCGAACGCGCCGCCAAGGACGTGGCAGATCTTGTGGTGCAGGCCGGATCCGGCCGATGCAAACGCGACCGCGGCAAGGTAGCTGCCGAATAACGTCTGCTCCGTCGCGTCAGTGTCGCCGGCGACGACGCCGGGCAGTCCGATGCGCAACGCCCGCAGCCCCGCCATCGCGAGTGCTGCGTCGATTGGGTCTGCCCGCGGCGCCCACATCGAGTCGATCGCGTGGGCGACCGCGTTCAGCCCTGACGCGACGGCGAGGGATGGCGGCAGCCCGGCGAACAGGTCGGCGTCGTACACGACCACCGCGGGAAGAACGCGCGGATCGTTGCCGGTCCGCTTGCGCCCGTTCTCAGTCACGCCCCATATGTCCGTGGCTTCCGAGCCGGCGAATGTCGTCGGCACCGCGATGATCGGCAGCGCCGAGGTAAGGGCGACGGCCTTGGCCAGGCCCGTCGCCGAACCGCCCCCAATAGCGATCAACAGATCTGCGTCGCCGGCATGCGCGGCGGCCCGGGCATCCGCCGCGACCTCGGCCGGGACATGCTCCACGATCCCGCCGTAGCGAACCGCGTCGGTCAGGCGAGCGCGCGCGAGCACGTCCTCATGCCGGGGTCCGGCGACGACGAATGGCCGGTTCGCGCCGATGCGTTTCGTCTCAACCGCTAGGTGTGTCGCCGCAAGCCCGGTTCCGAACAGCACACGCTGGCCCTTGGTCTCGTGCTCGAAAACGAGCGCCACCGAAATCTCCCGGCCCTCGACTACCTGTACCCGGCGTAGCGATGCTGTCATTCGCTTGCACTTGACGCTAACGCGTGCGGCTCGATCAAGGTCCGGGTCGTGACGCTTCCAAGCGCCTTGCCACGCGAACGGGTCTCGGCTAATCTACAACCAAATGGTTGTAGATATGGTGACCGAGGAAGCTGTCGGCCAGGTGTTCCACGCCCTGGCCGACGCCACTCGCCGCGACATTCTCCGTCGCTCCGTCCGGGGTGACTCCTCCGTGTCGCGGCTGGCCACGGCCTATCCGATGAGCTTCGCGGCCGTGCAAAAGCACGTCGCGGTGCTGGAACGGGCAGGCTTGGTCACAAAGGAACGCCGCGGACGGGAGCAGCTCGTGCGCACTGATCCCGATGCAGTCCAGCGGGCGCGGCAGGCCCTCGACCAGCTCGAGATGGCCTGGCGCGGGCGAGTGGACCGAATGGCCGAGCTGCTCGCGCAGGACCCCGACCCACATCAGAACCCACCGAGGAGAGGGCACGACACATGAGCGTCACCAGCATCGAGAAGGACTTCGACCGCCTCACCCTCGTCGTGGTCGCCGACTTCGACGCCACCCCCGAGCGGGTATGGCAGCTGTGGGCCGATCCGCGGAAACTGGAACGCTGGTGGGGACCGCCGAGCTACCCGGCGACCGTGCAGCAGTACGACCTGACGCCGGGCGGCGACGTGAGCTACTTCATGACCGGTCCGGAGGGCGAGAAGTACCACGGATGGTGGCGAGTCACGTCGGTCAACCCGCCGAAGTCTCTGGAGTTCCGGGACGGTTTCGCCGACCAGGACGGGAACCCCGCTCCCGACATGCCAACGACCACGGTGTCCATGCAGCTCATTGAGCATGGCCGCGGCACCCGGATGGAACTGCGCACGGTCTTCGACACTCGCGAAGCCATGGAGCGGCTCGACAGCATGGGCATGACCGAGGGCATGCGGGAGGCAGTCGGCCAGATGGATGCGCTGCTCGTCGGCTAACCCAGACCAGCCCGTACCCATCCGATCGAAAGGACATGCGAGAGATGAGAAAGCTGATCGTGAGCACCTTCGTGACTCTCGACGGGGTCATGCAGGCTCCAGGCGGCCCGGAGGAGGACGGTGAAGGAGGATTCGCGTACGGCGGCTGGTCGGTGAACTACTGGGACGACCAGATGGGGGAGGTCATGGGCGAGGCCATGAGCAAGCCGTTCGATCTTCTTCTTGGCCGCAAGACCTACGACATTTTCGCCGCCTTCTGGCCCAACGCGAGCGACGATGCGGGCGGCAAGCCGTTGAATGACGCCACCAAGTACGTCGCGTCGCGGAGTCAGCCCACGTTGGCCTGGGGTCCCTCGGTCCTGATCGAAGGAGACGCCGCTGAAGGCGTCGCAGCGCTGAAGAAGGGCAACGGGCCAGCACTGCAGGTGCACGGCAGCGGGAACCTCATCCAGACGCTGGTGCGCCACAACCTGGTCGACGAGTTCCGGCTCTGGGTCTTTCCGGTCGTTATCGGCTCCGGCAAGCGTCTATTCGCCGACGGCACCATCCCCGCCGGGCTGAAGCTCGTCGATAGCAAGATCTCGACAACCGGAGTGGTTATCGGTACCTATGAGCCCGCAGGCGGACTCGTTACCGGATCGTTCGCATAGCCGGACCCGCACGTCCACGATCTGCGCCCGACTTGGGCATCGACGCAAGTGGTCTGGGAAATGCTGCGAGCTGGAATCAGGGTCTGATTAGATCCTACTTCTCACATCCGATTCCGTCGTGGTCGCTGTCGAGTCCATAGGGATCGCTTCCGGTAACAATGATTGGCCCTTGGACGTATCGAGGGCCATTGCCGGAACCGCCCGAGCAATCGACGTCCGGGCCAGGCGGGATACAAGGGCTATATCCCGGGGTACACGCGGCTGCTGCAGGAGATGGAGCCTGGGCCCGCGGGGGCGCGGACGCTTGGGCAGCCTGCGCCGCCGAAGCCCGTGCTGCAGCCGCTGCCGCAGCTGCCCTGTCCGCTGCTGCTTTCGCTGCCGCGGCTTTCGCTGCTGCAGCCTTTGCTGCCGCGGCTTTCGCTGCTGCAGCCTTGGCAGCGGACGAACTGCTAGCTGCGGCGCGACTTTCCGCGGCAAGACTTTCCGCAGCTAACGCCGATGTATTCTCGCTCGGAGTCGGAGACGTGGTTGGTATCGCCGCTGAAATCGCCGGCGCCGACGGCGCGGCCGTCACCGCTGAATGTGATGTGCAGGCGACCGTGACGATGAGAGTAAGCACGCACAGAATTGCCCCGGTAATTGCTCGAAACACGTCCAGGCGCCCCCCCGGGGATTTCGACTTACTAAGGGGAGTTTCCCGACACCGTCGCGGGCTGTCAAGTTACGGTTAGAGATTGGCCACGTGCGGTATCCAGTTGTAGTGTCCGGGGCGATTCCGGCACGGACCTTCGTCGACTGAACCGATGAAAGACCCGAGAGCGTGACCCTAAGCCTTCGCCGCTTCTTAGTATCACTTATTCAATATTTGATACTAGACTTCGGACATGCCTTCACCTAGCCGAAGCAGCTCCGCGACTCGGCCAGCCGACAACGGCGATTGGCCCGTCCTCGGTTCGGAACTGCGCCCGTGGACGTCGGGACTCCCAGCCGGACTGCTGTCAGCGGGAGTCCGTCGCCGTCACTCCGGGGCCTATGGGGCGGCTCTGGTCCCGCTCATCGCCGACCGCGCCCTGCGCTTGCCAGCCGATGTGCTCGCGCTCAGTGAGGAAGCAACTGTGGAGATCGCCCGGTTCGACAGCGAGCTTGGCCGCGAGGTCGCCCCGTTCGCGTCCGTACTGCTGCGGTCCGAGTCGGCGTCCTCGTCGATGATCGAGAACCTCACGTCCGGTGCAAAGGCGATTGCTCTGGCGGAGTTGGGCAGCCGGGATAAACGCAATGCCACGGAGATCGTCGGCAATGTCGATGCGATGAAGGCGGCGCTCGAGCTGGCGAACCGACTCGATCAAAGGGCGATCTTGGCGATGCACGCCGCTCTGGTCGCTCGCCACGAGCCGGACATCGCTGGCGGCTGGCGGCACGAGCAGGTCTGGATAGGCGGTGATTCGTTCGGACCACATGGGGCAAGCTTCGTTCCTCCGCACCATGACCACGTGCCGTCATTGATGGCTGACCTGGTTGGCTTCATTCGCCGATTGGATATGCCGGCCTTGGCACACGCCGCCGTCGCCCATGCTCAGTTCGAAACCATCCATCCCTTCCCCGATGGCAATGGCCGGACCGGCCGGGCGCTGGTGCACGCGATGCTGCGAGCACATGGGCTGACCCGAAACGTCACGGTGCCCGTCTCCGCCGGACTGCTCACCGACACGCCCGCCTATTTCGACACCCTGACGGCGTATCGCGCCGGCGATCCAGCCGCAATCGTCGAAAGAATGGCGCAGGCTTCGTTCGCTGCGATCGTCAACGGTCGTCAATTGGTCGCCGAGCTCCACTCAATTCGTGCGAGCTGGAACAGCAAAGTTCAGGTTCGGCGCGGCGCAGCGGCCTGGCGGTTGGCCGATCTGCTGATCCGCCAGCCCGTTGTCGACGCCGCCCGGGTCGCGTCGGAGTTGGCGATCGCACCCCAGAACGCGCATCGGGCCATCGCGCCACTCGTCGAGGCCGGAATCCTCACCGAGTTCACCGGCTTCGCCCGTAATCGCCTGTGGCAGTCGAGTGAGGTGCTCACCTCGCTCGACGACTTCGCTCGGCGGGCCGGTCGCCGGAGCAGACAAGGCCCGGGTGGGGCGGACGGTCGCTTCGCCTAATGTCATTGGCGTGTCGAAGAACATGGTCGAAGTGCCGGGCGGCAGCTTCGTCATGGGCAGTGACGACCACTATGCCGAGGAGCGTCCCGCTCATGAGGAACACGTCTCGGCATTCCTGATCGACGAGCACCCCGTGACCAATGCCGAGTTCCGCCGTTTTGTGAAGGACACCAACCACCGCACCACCGCCGAGATCGCGCCGCCGGCCGAGGAGTTCCCCGACGCAGACCCCGACGATCTGGTGCCAGGTTCGCTCGTCTTCAGACTTACGCCCGGCCCGGTGCCGTTGGATGACTGGCGGCGCTGGTGGCACTGGACACCGGGTGCGCACTGGCAGGCACCGGAGGGGCCGGTTAGTTCACTTGGCGGGAAGGAACTGCACCCAGTCGTGCAAGTCTCGTTCGAAGACGCGGTGGCCTACGCCCAATGGGCCGGGAAAGACCTGCCCACCGAAGTCGAATGGGAGTACGCGGCTCGGGCTGGCCGCGCGCCGACTGTCTACGCCTGGGGGGATGAATTCATGCCGCGCGGCCGGCCAATGGCCAACACCTGGCACGGCGACTTCCCGTGGCAGACGGACAAAGCGCCCGGCAAGGATCGCACGACGCCGGTGGGTCGATTCCCCGCCAATGACTGGGGTCTGGTCGACATGATGGGAAACGTCTGGGAGTGGACCGCATCGGCGTGGACGGACGACCATGGCGGCCGCCTCCTCGAGGCGTCGCCCTCGCCCTCCTGCTGTGCCCCGCAAGACCCGCTCCGTCCATTTCAGGAAGACGACCGAAACGTGATGAAAGGCGGCTCCCACCTGTGCGCCCCGTCCTATTGCCTGCGTTATCGACCGCCGGCGCGTCAAGGCCAAGCCGTCCGCAGTAGCACAAGCCACCTCGGCTTCCGGTGCGTCATCCGGGCTTGAGCGCCTCGGCCCGATCCTGACCTCGCTTGCAGCCTCGCATGTATCGGGTCGGCTGTGCGTGTCTCCTTTCCCAACGAGGTGGTCTGCATGAATGGCTATGGCGTGCTGCGGGGAAGTCCCGACCGATGGGTGCGAGAAGACGGCGACACGACCCCGCACCTACAGATCCGGTTACTCGACAGCACGGGGCAGCCGTGGCGTATCGCAGTGAACGTGCAGTCCGACACGGGCGCGGAAGTCGTCTACTGGCTGGTGGATCCCATGCAAGGTCACCCGATCCTCAGCGGGCTGGCCAGCTTGCCGACCGGGTTCAGTAGCAGCGCCCCGTCGTCCGGTAGTGCCCTGGACTACGTGCGGGCGCCGTTGTTCGACTGGCACGAAGGGGCCGCCCTGCCCGCCTCGGGCAGCGCGTCGGCCGATGACCTACAGGATCTGCTCGGGCTGTATCTCCAGCACTGCAAGGATGCCGGCGGCGAGGTGTACGCATTCGGGCAACGGTTCGACCGCAACCTGCACAAGCCAATCGACGTCGATTTCGGGAATACCGATGGTCTGCACGGCGTCCACGACATTCACCTCAACCAGGGCAACGCGGGGCCACACGCCGGCGACAACGGGGCGATGCATGACGGCGCCCTGATCCTCGCCCATCCGGATCGGCACATTGGCCTTTTCCTTGCCTTTCAAACCCAGCGAGTCCCTACCGATCCGGCCGGAGCTCCGACACCGCAGTCACGGTCAATCGCGGATCTGATCCACGGCACAACGCCTTCGACGGACTCGGTCTACCTCGAGCGCGCGTTGCTCAACCCGCTCGGCGACGACGTGGGCCACGAGGTTGTCGTGATCGGAAATCTGGTCAACAGCATCGAAACGTTGGTGGGTTGGCAGCTTGTCGACAAGACGCACCGCTGCACCGTGATCGGTCCGGAGACGATTGGGCCGGGCGGCTCACTGCTCGTACCTCTCGACGGCGCCGGAGCTCAGCTCGGGAACAACGGCGGAAATCTGGTGTTACTCGATCCAGGTGGGCGTGTGGTGGATGCCGTCGCGTACCCGGCCACCGATGCCGTGGAAGGCCGGTACGTCCGATTCCACCGCTGAGGTGCGCCGAGGGAACCGCTTCCCTCGACCCGTGCGTATCACGGTGTGGAAAGCAAGCTCCGAGCACATATCGATCCGTTCAACGGAGATGTCCGATGGTTGGAGTCGAGGTAGCCGAGGGTACGGCCGAATGGAGCCACCTGGTCAGCCTGCCGCAGGCCGGCGACGTCACGGTGACGCCTCTCGATGTCGAGTCGATACGGTCGCATTTCTTCTTTCCGGAGCGGGGCCGGATCGTCACGAACAATGCGGCAAGCACGCAGCCACCACGGGAGCTGGTGCAGCTGTATCAAGACCTCGCGCCGGGTTATGAGAACGTACATCGTGGCCAGTCCGACGCATCGCAGGCGATGACCACGCAATTCGAAGCGTCGTTCGACACGATTGCCCAATTCATCAATGCTCCCAGCCGAGAAAACGTAGCGGTATATCGCAACGCGACGGAGGCACTCAACTCCGTCATGTACTCGCTCATGACCGAGTTTCGCGATGGCGACAACGTGGTTACGACCATGATGGAGCACAACTCGAACTACGTGCCCTGGCATGGGTTATGCCAGGAAATCCTCCCCAAGTTCGGGATCCGGGTGCAGTGTCGGCTCGTTCCGTTCGATCCCGACACAGGCGAACTCGATCTGGCCCAGCTGGCGGCGCAGGTCGACGACCGGACCAAGCTGGTGTGTTGTACCGGGGCGTCCAACTTTCTCGGCACGAAAACTCCCCTGGACTCTGTTCGACGAATCGCTGCTGAGAGTGGTTATCGACAGCCGGACGGTGATCGGCGTTCGCGAGTGCTGATTGACGGTGCCCAGCTGGTACCGAGCTCATTTGTCGACGTCCAGGCCATGGATGTCGACTACCTGGTCTTTTCGTTCCACAAGATGCTGGCGCCATTCGGCGTCGGCGTTCTCTACGCGAAGCGCCGTCTGCTTGACGACTCGCTCCCATTCCTCTACGGGGGCGACATGGTCGCAGAGGGCCAGGTGTACCCGGATCACGTCGGCTACAACGGCCTGCCGTGGAAGTTTGCAGCTGGAACGCCCAATATCCTCGGCACGATCGCGTCCGCCCAGGCCTTGCGACTGCTCGTTGACCTCGCGCTACACCCTGACGGCTATGAGTACTTTGGATCAGAGCGCGCGCTCGCCGCGGATCACATCGCGACCGCTATGACGAGAATTGCGGACCATACCCGCCAGTTGGTCGGCTACGCACTCGACCGGTTCGGGTGCCTGCCGGGCGTCACCATTTACGGTCCAAGTTCGGCGGAGCGGCGGGCGTCACTGGTCGCGTTCAACATCTCCGGTTGGAGCCCTTTCGACATTGCCGCGGCCCTCAATGCAGTCGGTATCGAATCGAGAGCAGGCTGTCACTGCGCGACCTTGGCCCACCATTACCTCGAGCTCGATCCCGCGGCCAGCTGCCGGCTCAGCTTCTACCTTTACAACACGATGGACGAGGTGGAATTCGCGGCGAATGCGCTTGCCCGCATCATCGCTCGCAGGTAATCGAGCGGCGAGTGTCCCTCGCGGAACACTGGAGCGGCGTGCTCAGTTTCCGGCGGCCCGGTATTGCTCGATCACGCTAGCCGGAATGCGCCCGCGGGTACTGAGCTCGATCCCGTTCGATGCCGCCCAGGCCCGTACCGCCCTGTTGTCCACCTCGACGAATGAAGTGGTGGTGGTGGTGGGTGCCGCTCGACGCCGTCGGCGACGACGCTGCTGGACGCCGCCTCGAACCGCTCGGGCATAGGGCGTGTAGCCGTTAAGCAGGTCGCGGAGCCTCGCCGCGTTTCTCCGGCTCAAATCGATCTCGTAGTTCGTGCCGTCGATGGCGAACAAGACAGATTCTTCCGCCTTGCCACCGTCAATGTCATCGATGAGCTGGGTGATGGTTTGCTTCACGCGCCGAACGGTACCGGGCATTCGTGCACGACGCCACGGTCAAAATCTGTGAATTCCGGCCCTGAAGGTTGGGCGCAGTTTGATCGTGGGTCGACCGTTCAGTGCAGCAGCAGCGACGGGTGTGTGCCTCCTAGCAGCGGCCCAAGCCGAATCGATTACCAGCATGCAAGAACATCAAGAGCAGGAGGCTGAAGGCGAACGCCATATGTTCTCCGTCGATGACCGGATTGCCGCTCGGCGGGAACAAGCTGAACCGGACGAGAATGCTGAGGAGAAAGCCACCCCAGCCGGCGATGCGCATGCCGATGCCTAGGGTGCGCGCCACCCCAGACGCCAATCGCACACATCCAGCCGAACTCATCGATTCCAGTTGGCAGGTTTTGGGGGGAGGCCAGCGGCCCGTAAGTGCTCCGATGAACGGTGCAGTGGGTGATTAAGTGAATCCGGACGATATCCAACCGAGGTCGGCGGTGTAGAAGAAATGCAAGCGGTACGAGACAGGCCGTCCGACGGCGTTGGTCGATCACGCCGAAGCCTGTGGGCTGATGAAAGCCCACAGATAAGGCATCCCGAGATCGTGCCGCAGTAGCGCGGCCGAGTTGGCTGCCCCGGGGAACAATCAACCCATCATTGCAATCAAGCATGACCGCGTTCGGCCCTCGACCCGATAGAGCGATGCTGCGCGCATGCATTGGCGCGTCCACCATCGAGGTCGTGTTTGGGGTATTGACAGTGGCCGAATGCTCCTTGGGCGAAACCTCCCGATACCCAGAGGCTGTCACATGTCCAAGACCGTGTCATCGACCGGATGGGAACAGCAGATCAGCACATTGCCAGCAGCTGGGTTGTCAACCGGGTCCGGAGCGTAGCCGATCGTCCCGGAGAGCAGGCTCGTTTCGCAGGTGTGGCAGACACCAGTCCGACAGGACCACCGAGCGGGTACGTCGCACGCCTCAGCGAGGTCCAGCAGGCTGGCATAGCGCGCATCCCAGTGCACGGTGAGGCCGCTGCGGGCAAAGCCGATCTGCGGACCGTCGGTCGCTTCACTCTCCGGATGGTGCGGCGAGCGGGTCGGGGTCGGCGTCACACCAGGCGTGATCGCCGGTGCCGGGCCGAAGATCTCGGTGCGTATCCGGCTGGCATCGACGCCGAGGTCCCTTAGTGCGCTGGCCATCTCCGTCATGAACTCGGCCGGGCCGCAGATATACGCATCGGAGTCACGTGGCAGGTCGAGTGTGGCCAGGACCGATGCCGTGAGGCGCCCAGCCCTCTGGTAGTCGCGTCCAGCAGCATCGGCAGGGCTGGGGCGGCTGTAACAGACATATCGGTGGCCGCTGGGCAGTGCCTCTAGCAGCGACCGTGACTCGGTTGCGAAGGGCTCCTCGGCCCGGTTGCGGGCGCCGTGCAGCCACCAGACATCTCGGCTGGACTGGGTGCCCTCCAGCGCATGGAGCATCGCCAGCACCGGCGTCGCACCCACTCCTGCGCTCAGCAAAAGGACCGGCGCGTCGGACGGCCGCAGGATAAAGGTGCCCCGCGGCGCAGCAACGTCCAGGCGATCGCCCCGCCGTACCCGGTCGTGGACGAATTGACTGCCTACGCCGTGCGGCTCGCGCTTTACGCTGACTCGATACGTGCTCGCGCCCGGGGCTCCGGAAAGGGAATAGCTGCGCAGGATCGACTTCCGGCCTTTGTCGGCAGGCAAGCGCAGCGTCAGAAACTGTCCTGGCTGGGCCGGTGGCACGCCAGTGCCGTCCGGATCGGCGAGGTAGACCGAAATCACGGATTCGCTTTCCCGCTTGATGTCCGTGACGTTCAGCGGGCGGAACCCGGCCCATGCCGGCGGAGGGCTCACCGCGGTCAGGCCGGCGTTACCGGTGGCGTCGAGCCCTGCTCCCTGGCTGAGTATCGCCTCGAAAGACACTTTCCAGCCGGGCGACAGGGCGGGGATCAGCATGGCGCGCGAGATCTGATGGTGAGAGTGCCCAGGAAGATATAGCAGCGCGTCGACATCGGCTACTGTCATCGCTTCCGGTCCGCGCGCGACCAGCACAATGTCGTCACCGGCCTGCACCGTGCCCTCCCGCAGTACCCGGAAATAGAACCCGGGCCGGTGATGAGAGATGAGGAGAGCCGGCATGCGCGCGTCATCCATTCGGATGCCCACTCGATAGCACGTGACCCGAGGCTGGCTTACCTCGAAGACCGCACTTCCGATCCGATAGCGATCGCCGATACACACCTCGTCGTCGGCCAGACCCTGCACGGTGAGGTTTTCCCCGAACTGGCCGTAGCTGAAGTCATCGCGGCTCAGGTAGTCCTGCCAGTACCGATAAGACTCGATCTGGTACACGAATACCGCTCGCTGCTCGCCGCCGTGGCCCGCCAGATCGCCCTGCCCGTCTCCGTCGATGTTGAGTCGTCGCACGAGCCGTGGACCGTCCACGGGGTCCTTCCAGACGGCCGTATGCACGGTGCGGCCCTGCCAGATCACGTCCTTTGGCAGACCTACGTTCACCGACAAAACCCGGCCCGCCAGCTGATCTGCCATTACTCGTGGCACTCCTCACAAGTAGTCCGACTCTGTCGTTGTCTCCGCCGGCGTCGAGCCCGATTAGGCCGGCGATGGTTGGCTGAGGAACCGGGTTCGGTAACGCTGCGCGAGCGCGAACCCAACCAGCTCGAAAAGGACAACGGTCAGGACCAGCTCGGCGTCTACATAGCCGAGAACGACGTTGACCGCGGCAAGCCCGAAGATCACACCGGCACGTAGCGCTGCGATACCTTTACGATCCCGCCCGAACAGCAATAGCACCGCGGCGCTGATCAGGAGAAGTCCGACGATGGTCTCGCCTAAGGCGGCGATCATGAGGGCCGGTGGATGCGTTCCCGGCGGCACTGTCTTGTCATCGATCACTACCTTGTTCTCTGGGTCGTTGGATACGAGGGCGAGGAACACCAACAGGCCGAGCATCGAGAAGAATCCGACGATCAGGGACCCGATGATGAGCAGGATCCGGTGAAGAAATCGGGGGAGCAGGGTCCGTTCGACTCGGCCGGCGACGTCACTGAGCCTCGCCAGATGCGGATGCATGTCCGGTTTCGACGTCGGCGCCAGGCCGGCAACGAATGGCCGAATGCTAGTGGCGAGGTCGGCCAGATCCGGACGGTCCGTGGACTGTTCGATCTCGCCGAGCCGGTTCAGCAAGTCGCGCTTCGTACTCGCTCCCATCGCGCCATCGGCGACCTTCGACAGACCGTCGAGAACGAAATATGTTTGGCCACGCGCGTCGTAGCGGCGGGGTCGGCTGACCAATCGGGCAATGATCAGGACAGCCAGAAACGCGACGTAGATGATCGGCGCCGCGAGCGGAAAGAAGTAATCGTTCTTCGTCGTGATGTACTTGCCGACTTCATCGATGAACAGGCCGACGCCAATCCCGGAGCATAATGCCGACAACGTGAGGATCCATCGGTTGGCCCACACCAGCGGCAGCATCGCGCCGATGACGAGCAACAGTCCGCCCCACAGGGCATGGGCGATGTGATACGTGCTGCCACCCACCTGGGGATAGCCCGACAGCGCTAGAGACAAGCGCGTCACCACGACGGTCACGCCGAACGAGACAACCAGCAAGCCGAGGTTTCGCCCGGCGTTCGCGCTGGAAACGGGTCGACTCGCCGCTGGTCGCTGGACGGCAACGATCACGTCGGCCATGAGCCCCACCACCCCTCCAGCAGGACTATCCCACCCGGCGCCGCTCGGCCGGGAGGTGTGGAGCAGGGCGCGGATTGGGCTGGATCGGTCGTGGTCTTGGACTTGCGCCCCGCCGGCGACAATAAGCCCAAGATCATCCCGGCTTGGTCACCGGGCGACTACTACGGAGCGGCGACCGGGCGACCAGAACGAAGCAGCGACCGGACGACTAGAACGAAGCAACGACCGGGATGACGCGCTCACCGATGATTTCTAGCGGCGTAATGGTCTCCATCTCCTCGACCCGCCCCTGGACATGTGCGATGCCCAGCCCCGCGAGCCGCTCCAGTTCGCGGAGGAGCACATCGACGTCCCGTCCGTCCGGACCGACGTCCAACGGCAGCATGACCGTCTTTTCGATGTCGTCGTAGCTACGTCCAACAGTCGCACAGTGCTCGCGAAGGACGTCGAGCTTTCGTTCGAGCTCCGGACCAGCGAACAGGTTGCACGCTTGGGCGTACTGCGCAACCAGCCGTAGCGTCTTTCGCTCCCCGCCGCCACCGATCATGATCGGCGGGTGCGGACGTCGCAGTGGCTGAGGGGAGTTCAGGGTGCGCTCGAGCGTGTAATGCTTTCCCTGATACGCCGCGTCGCTGTCGCTCCACATTTGCAAGCAGATCTGCAGCGCCTCCTCGAGTCGTTCGAAGCGTTCGCCGGTTCGCGGGAACGATAGACCGAGTCCGCGCGCCTCCGCTTCGTTCCAAGCTGCTCCGATGCCGAGCCAGGCCCGACCGTCGGACAACACGTCGAGGGTGCTGACCTCCTTGGCGAGCAACCCAGGTTCGCGATACACGACGGCGGTTACCCAGGACACGAGGTCGACGCGTGAGGTGCAGGCCGCCAAGTAACCAAGTGTCGTGTATGCCTCCAGCATCTCGTCCTCAGGCGGCCCGATGGCGTGAATCTGCCATACGTGGTCCATCACGCTCAGCCGAGCGAAGCCGGCCTCCTCCGCCGCTGTCGCGATGCGACGGAGGTCCCGCGCCAAGGCGGGTGGGCCACCGGGCCAAGTGAAGTTCGCGATGTGCAGCCCAACCCTCATCCGGCGCTCCTCTTCTCGCGGTCTACCTCGACGCCACGGTAGCCGCCGACAGATAAGCACTGTTCTCGGACGCCTCGTCGACGGGGAGCGAGCGGGGGACATCAGCTCCGAGGCAATTTGGCTGGGTCGGCGACAAGGTCAATCGCGACGATTCGGCCGTCGACGACCGTGAAGCCGATAACTCCGAGAGGATGGTCCAGGTCGCCGAACACCGCGCCGGCTGCGCCGTTGACGATCGCCGCACGCACGCGGGCGATATAGCGCGGGGCAGAGGCAAGCACCTCTGTGGCCACGGCCCGCGCACCCCGGATTGGCGGCCGCGAGCCAGGAGCCGACGGTCCGAGATCGGCCCGAAAGACGACCTCGGGGTCAAGGATGGTGAGCAGTGCCTCGAAGTCACCGCTGCGGGCAGCGGCAAGGAAGGCAGCGACGGCTCGTCGCTGTTGCGTCAGGTCACGGTCCGGCTGCGGCGCGAGCCGAACTCGACGACGGGCGCGGCTGGCCAGCTGGCGGGTCGCGTCAGGAGACCGTTCGACTATCGGAGCGATTTCGTCGAATGGCAGCGCGAAGACATCGTGCAGGACGAAAGCGATCCGCTCGGCTGGAGTAAGTGTGTCGAGCACGACCAACAGCGCGAAGCCCAGCGAATCGGCAACCTCTGCTTGCTGCTCCGGCCCATCGCCCTGCACTACCGGCTCCGGTAGCCAGCTACCGACGCTCTGTTCGCGCGTCGCGCGACGTGAACGCAGCATGTCCAAACAGATTCGCCCTACCACCGTCGTCAACCACCCACGCAGATCGTCGATGGCTGACGAATCCCCGCGAGTAAGCCGGAACCACGACTCCTGAACGGCGTCGTCAGCCTCGGAGTGTGAGCCGAGCATGCGGTAGGCAACAACGCGCAGATGTTGGCGATGGCGCTCGAACTGCGCCGCCAGCCATTCCGGCTCCTGGGTGATCTCCACATCGTATAGACGAAATCGCGGGCGGAGATGTGACGGTCACAATCCTCGAAGCGTTCGCGTCCTTGTTTCGGGATTCACTCAAGGAGGCTGACGATGATAGAGGTAACCCAGTTAGGTAAGACCTATCCCGGCGGCGTGCAGGCCGTCAAAGGGGTTGACTTCGAGGTACGAGCGGGCGAGGTATTCGGCCTGCTCGGGCCGAACGGTGCGGGAAAGTCGACCACGATCGGCATGCTGACCACGACGATCGAGCCGACGAGCGGTACCGCGCGACTGGCTGGCTTCGATGTTGCGAAGCAACCGCGAGAGGCCCGTCGAGTCAGCAGCGTCGTGTTTCAGGAACCGGTCGTCGACCGGGCGCTCACCGGACGGCGCAATCTGATCCTGCACGCCCGGCTCTGGTCGGTTGATCCGGGGGCGGCGGCCCGACGGATCCAGAATATCGTCGAGGTATTCGGGATCGGTGACGTGATAGACCGGCCAGTTGCCAGCTTCAGCGGGGGACAGGTACGTCGACTGGAGATTGCCCGGGCGTTGATCTCTCAGCCGTCCGTGTTGTTTCTTGACGAGCCGACCATTGGTTTGGACACCCGAATCCGCTACGAGCTGCTCGATCTCATCGATGACCTGCGGGACGAGAACGACATGACAACCCTGCTGACCACGCACTACCTCGACGAGGCCGAGCGGTTGTGCGACCGGGTGGCGATCATAGCGGCCGGGCGGATCGTCGCCCTCGACAGCCCTCGCGCTCTGCTGGCCAGCCTCGGCCGCGAAGTGATCGAGCTACGCGTGCAGCACGATCCGGAGCAGGTTCTTGGGCTGTTGCGATCGCATCGCATTGCCGGCGATGACACGTTCGCCGTCGGCTCGACGCTGACCATTCCGTTGCGGAACGGGACCGCTGGTGAGGCCATGGCCCAGATCAGCGAGCTCAACATCGCCACCACGGCCATCAGCACCCGACCGCCAACCCTAGATGACGTCTACCTTCGCCTGACCGGCGACCGCCTGGCTGCCTGAGGAGTATCAATGACCACAATTACCGCCACTGATCGCATCCCCGTTCAAACACGGCGCCGCCCCAGCGCCGGGCAAGATAATCTCTCCGCCCTCATCACTCTCGCGCGGCGGAGGCTCGCCCTAAGTGCGAGCAACCCGCGCGAAATCTTCGTGCCACTGCTCACCCCGCTGCTGTTCGCATTGGTCATCGCACCGGCCCTGGCAACGCTAGTGCGCAGCGCGCCCGGACTCGATTACCGGACCTACCTCGCGATCGGCACCGCGGGCCTACTCGTACCGCTGGCATGCATGTTCGCCGGCCTAGGTGTTGTTGTCGACCGGCAAAGTGGCGCTCGACGGGAGCTGCTTACGGCACCGATTCCGCGTGGCCTGATCGTGTTCGGCAACCTGCTCGTTGCGGTGCTCGTGAGCGGGCTGCAGCTCGGCGCCTTGCTTCTCGCGACCTATCTGCGAGGGGCGCATTTCAACGCGACCGCCACAGGTATCGGCTGGTTTGTCGCCGCGGCCGGGTGCTTCGCCGTCGCGATGTATTCCATCGCCGAGATCATGGCCAACCGAATTCCAAGCCAAGAAGAGTATGTCGGTGCCGTGCCGGCGGTTGCGATCGTGCCCTGGTTTATCGCCGGCTCCTTGTTCCCGATCAGTGCGCTACCGGCCGGGCTCACCGCCATCGCCAAAGCGTTGCCACTCACTCACGTACTGGCCTTGATGCGCTACGGATTGTTGGATCGACACGGAGCCGGATTGCGCGACATCTGGGGAATGACCAATACCACCGTGATGGCCGCGTTGAGCACGGCCGTCGTCGTCGCCTACGCCATCCTGTTCCTTGTGTTGGCCTTGCGAGTCTTTCGCCGCACAGCAGTTCGCTGATCCGATTCACTCGACCGCAAGACCGCACACGACCGATCTTCCGGATTGCTCGATCATCCGGAAGGTCGCTGTCCGCGGCAACTGCTGGGTCGCGCGGCTTAGCGTTACGCCGTAGGTCAGACTGCGCGACGCCGATGCCACCCTGGTCGCACGAAGCAGGACCTCGGTCCACTGGTAGGACAACACGCTGTTCGGATCGACGAATCCCCGTGCGTAGCTGGACTGTAAAGCCGGACAGACGAGGGACGTGGCGCCTGCCACATTGCGAGCGTTGACATTGCTGATGAATCTCGACACGACAAGCTCGGACTCGGCTAATGGCGGGGCAGCCGAGGCGTTGCCGTTGCTCGGAGCCGGCGAGGCAGGCGTCGCGAACGTCGTTGCGGGCGGCGTCACGATGTCTGCATTGGTCCGGTGCGATCCGCCCGGACCCACATTCGCGACCAGGAGCGATCCGCCGATCAACACGGCGGCCGCCGCGGTACCCATGGCGAGGATGGCTCGCGTCGAACGCCGGCGCCGCGGAGGCGGCGGGCGACCGACCGAGGTTGGCGGTGCTGGAGGCAATTGGCTCATCGCCGGGGAACCGGTCTCACCCGAAGCGACGGGCGACGGAGTCGGCGCAGTCACGGGCACGGGTCCGGACGGAGGTGCTGGATAGCTCGGCTCGGCCGACGTGAGGGGTTCGACTCGCACCGGCAGGTAGCTGAAATGAAGCCGATCCAGCTCCGGGGGCGGGAGATTCTGCTCGGGAGACACGGGCCGCGGCTTCTCCCAGTAGACGGGCCGGATGAACCCCGGTCGGTTGAGCGCAAGCGCGTAGTGCCATTCGTTGCTGACGAGGTCAGAGGTCATCGAATTCGATGACCAATAGAGCTGGAAGACGTCACAGTCGCGGATGTAACCCTCTAATTGGCTGCTCCAGATCTGTCCGGACCGAAGGGTGTCGACGTCGCGCATGAACTCGTCGCCGATCGCGGCCATCACTCGGCCGACGTTCTCGACGATCGCTGCGTCAAGATGCGAGTAGGAGGCGAAGATCTTCCGATATCGAGAGGCTGGTATCGGCTCTGGATCGGACTCGCTCGATCCGCTGTCGACCCGGATCGACAAGCTGACGTCGGCGATAAGCACCGTGCCCACGTATACGGAGAGGAGACCGTGTGCTACCCGTCCCTGCAGGCGTCGGGCGGCGCGAAACAGGAATTCTTCGCGGTGGACCGGAAGTTGCCAGCTGAACTCCCGGACCGGCGGATTGAACTCGATACCCTCGACGTCCGGCACGAATCGGATCGTCGTACCGCGCGGCAGATCGGCATCGCTATCTTGCGCGACTTGCACGTACGAACTGGCGTCCTGGCCGAGCAACGCGTCGGCCTCGTGCGCCACTTGTTGAATAGGATCTACCCGCACGCCGTGCGATTCAAAGGGTTCGGTTTTGTGAGCGAAGACGAGTAGCCGCCGCCATTCTTCGGGATGGACGCTGCGCGGCCGGTAGACGGTGAATTGCACGTCGTCGTCGACGACCGTTGCGGTTACGTCCAGGGCAGTGGGCGGCGACTCGCGGGGTGACAAGGCAAGGAGGGCGGCCCGGCTGGCCCCGCCCAAGGCGACCGCATCGTCGGCCACCGTTGCGATTCGAGCTGACGGCAAGGACGCAGAGATCGCGTTCCGGACCTCGTCTCTCGATGCGGCCGAGCCGACCAGAAGCGCGGCGGCTACCGGCGAATCCGCACCGGACAGGACCACGGCGAACGCAGCGCGCAGCGCGACCGGATCGATCTGGGCCATGCCGGCAGTGACCATGGCCCCGTTGGGGAGCGACTCACTTGAGAACGGTGGACTGACGATCTCGAACTGGGGCTCGCTCCATTGCACGACTGCGAGATCCAGACGGGCTGCGCGCCAGTCGACCACCAGCACCCGGCTGTCCGGGGTCAGCGCTCCGGTCTGCACGGCGAACTCCGCGGCTGCGCATACGGCCGGATGGGTGTCGATTCGGCGTCCGCCATATCTCTGCGACAGCCGGGCGACAAGGAGGGGCGCGGCGTCGGCCGGGAAGGCCGTCGGTGTGGTCACGACCAACGCGGCGAATCGTCCGTCGAGCTGCTGACTGACCCGCCGTTCGGCTTCGCTGACGACGTGCTCGGCGGCGTCATCCGGTGCGAGCGTCGAGTCGGCCGGTTGTGCCTGCCACCAGAGCAGATCTGCTTCGCCGGCCCGGCTGGTGGCTGCGTTGCCCACCAGCAATCGGCCGGCCGCGTCCACGGTCACGGGCATGCTCAGCTTGTCGGCGTCTCCGATAGGGATGACCCGGGGGCCCTCGTCATCGCTGATCGCAGCGGTCACTTCGGCGCCCACGTCCACGGCGAGCGCGTAGTCCGCCATGACGCTCCCCCCACCGAAGTCCGCACGTGGCCGCCCTGTCCGGAGTATGCCGCAGGGAGCGATCGGCCATTCCACAGCGCGCGTCACGTAATGAAGGAACTCTCACATCGCTCGGCGATACCGGTCCGGCCCGAGAATTGCTAGTCGGGCAGGAGCGGGACCGTGAGGCCGGAATCGCGGCCGACCAGGGCCGCCCGGGTCAGCGCGGCCGTTCCGAAGCGGTCGCGAATCCGGTCCATGGCGTGGTCGAGGTCGGCGAGCAGCCCACCGCGAAAGGGAAGCTCGAGCTGGACAGCGTCCGCATGGTCGAGATTCGCCAGCGTGATTCCGATCAGGGTCAAGCCGGCCTCGGCGATCAAAGGCCGGACAGAAACCAGGACGGTCTGCGCCGCGGCGAGGATCGTCGCAGTGTTGTCCGTGGGCGCCGGAAAGGTGTGCGATCGCGTCGCCCGGGTGAAGTCGTCGAATCGCATCCGCAGAACGACGGTACGGCACACCCGATGAGCCGCGCGCAGCCTTGACGTGACGCGGTCCACCAACCCAGCCAGGGTGGCCTGGAGTTCGACCTGGGATAACCGACGGCGGCCGAGTGCGCGCTGCGACCCGATCGACCGGCGCCGACGACCAACCTGAACCGGGCGCGGATCGCGATTGTGGGCCAGAGCGTGGAGGTGCCGGCCTGACGCGGGTCCCAGCATCGAGACAAGCGCTCGCTCATCCAGATCCGCGACATCTCCGACCGTGAAGATGCCTCTGTCTCGGAGCTTGACGGCAGTGACTCGACCGACGCCCCAGAGGCTCTCGACCGGCAGCGGGTGCAGAAAACGCAGCTCACCGTCCGGCGGGACGGAGAGCAACCCGTCGGGTTTGGCAACGCGACTGGCCACCTTGGCCAGGAATTTGGTCCGGGCCACGCCGACGGTGATGGGAAGCCCTACCCGATCACGGACCTGCTGGCGCAGCCGAGCGGCGATGTCCACCGGCGTACCAATGATCCGGGCCAGCCCGCCGACGTTCAGGAAGGCTTCGTCGATCGAGATTCCTTCGACGAGGGGCGTGGTGTCTTCGAAGATCGCGAATACCGCCTTGCTGGCTTCGGAATACGCCGTCATGCGTGGCGGCACGACGATTGCGTCGGGGCACAATCGGAGAGCCGCCCCTCCGCCCATCGCTGTGCGGATCCCGAAGGCCTTCGCTTCGTAACTGGCGGCAAGGACCACGCCGCCGCCGACGATGACCGGTCGGCCCCGCAGGCGTGGATCGTCACGCTGCTCGACCGATGCGTAGAACGCGTCGAGATCGGCGTGCAGGATGTGGCCCGTATCGGACACGAACATATGTTCGCATAGATCGCCGTGAGGTGCGTCAGACTTTGTGGCAGGGTCCGAAGTTGACCGGTCACGAAGGTTGTCTGGGTGAGCAGATCGCAGAAGCCGTCCCGGCAGGTGGCTGTGGACGAGCAGATCCAGGTCGTGTTGGCGGTCTTGAAGGGTGAGTTGTCGCTTGCGGAGGCGGCACGTCGGCACAAGGGTCCCTGCTTCCGCGGCGGCACCTTCGCCGAGGCGTTCACCGGCGACGACCCGCTGCTTCGTCACGTCCGCACTAGAATCCGGAGCCCGCAGACCAACGGTGTGGTCGAACGGTTCTTCGGCACCCTGAAATACGAGCACCTCTACCGCGCGATCATCGGCGATGGCAACGCCCTCACTGTCGAACTCGGCCTGTTCCGCCGCACCTACAACACCCTGCGGCCCCACCAGGCCCTCGACCAGCGCCACGAGATCCTTGGGCGGCCCGAAGCCCGCGCCGATCCGACGTCGGGCACTCAGTGCCTGGTCTCGTACCTGGTCAGGACCACGCCGTCGGGAAACGTCCGGGTCTCCACCAGGGTCAGGTTCACCCAGTTGTCCAGGGCCGTAAAGAACGGCGTGCCGCTGCCCACCAAGACCGGTGCGGTGGCCAGCACGTACTCGTCGATCAGCCCGGCCCGCATCGCCGCTGCGGCGAGTGTGGCGCCGCCGATGTCAATGGGGCCGCCATCCTCGGTCTTGAGCCGGGTGATCTCGGTGACCGCGTCGCCGGTGACCAGGCGGGTGTTCCAGTCGACCGTGCTGATCGTGGAGGAGAACACCACCTTCGGCATATCCTGCCAGCGGCGGGCGAACTCGATCTCCGCCGGTGTGGCGCCGGGCTGCTGGTCGGCGGTCGGCCAGTGGGAACTCATCGTCTCCCACAGTTTGCGCCCATACAGCGCCAGGTCGGTCGCCCCCACCCGGTCGGACCACCACTGGAACAGCTCGTCGCTCGGCACGCTCCAGCCGAGGTCGTCGCCGGGCGCGGCGATGTAGCCGTCCAGGGTCAGGTTCATGCCAAAGGTCAGTTTCCGCATGGCGTCAGCCTCCCGTGAGTCGGTATTCGGCGTACAGACCAGCCCGGCGCGGAAAAATCATCGGTCAGGCCACACCGAGGGCCGGTTGACTAAATCAAGATCAAACCCTGCCAACTCCTTGACGCATGACAGCCGTGTAGTGCGTCTTACGAGACATCCCGTCATCGGGCCAGCCGACGGCATGGCAGCTACGAGGAGGTGGTGGCAGCGAGGTATGCCTCCTTCAGGCGCTCGCGAACGCTCGGTGATCGCGCTGGGAGTTTGGAGCTAAGGTGCTCGCGGCGAAGCTCGTCCATGAACTCCTGCCAGAGCTCGGGGCCGCCCTGTTCGAGCAGCTCGGCGCGAACGCGCAGCGCGGAGTTCGTGGGCCGGTGGCGAAGTCCCCAGCTGCCGAGCTGCGCGAACACGGGAACGAGTTGGATCGCGGGTTCGGTCAGGCTGTAGCGCGCCCGCTGGCCGGGTCGCGTGTCCTCACGGGTGAGCAGTCCCGACTCGACGAGTCGCTTGAGTCGGTCGGCGAGAATATTTGAGGCGATCCCCTCGATTGAGTTGGCCTGCAGCTCTCGGAAATAGCGGCGGTCTCCGAAGACGATGTCGCGGAGGACGAGCAGGCTCCAGCGATCGCCGAACACCTCGATGGCGGCGTTGATCGGGCACTCCGACCGCGGCTCATTCGCGTCACCCATAGTGCTTGCAATCTACTACCGCCAGGTACTACGGTCCCGACAAGCGATTGCAAACCACAAGCAGAAGGAGCCACGTGCTGAGGCAGGTCGCGGAGGGTGTGCTGATCCACGAGAGCGAGTTCATGCAGAGCAACGCCGTTGTCGTGCAAGGCCGGGCTGGCGTGTTGCTCATCGACCCCGGGATACTCGGCTACGAAATGGCCGCCCTCGCGGACGACCTTCGCGAGTTGGGCCAGCCCGTTGTGGCCGGGTTTTCTACCCATCCGCATTGGGATCACCTGCTCTGGCACGCCCGGCTCGGCGCGGCGCCTCGTTACGGCACGGCCCGCTGCGCGGCCGCTATCCAAGCTCGACTATCGGACCCGCATTGGAAGGACTTCGTCACCACACTGCTACCACCTGACATCGCCGAGCAGATACCGCTGGACCGGCTCGGCCTCATCACCGGCCTGCCCGCCGAGGCGACACAGATTCCATGGGACGGTCCTCGAGTCCGGATCATCGAGCATCAAGCGCATGCCCCGGGCCATGCGGCGCTGGTGATCGAGGAACGCGGGGTTCTCGTTGCCGGCGACATGCTCTCTGATGTCTTGATTCCGATGCTCAACGTGAATAGCACCACTGACCCGATCGAGGACTACCTCGCCGCGCTGCGACTGCTCGAGGGCCTGGCGGGCGAGGTCGACGTGGTCATCCCCGGCCACGGGTCCATCGGCGGAGCTGGTCAGGTACCCGCACGGATCGAGCAGGATCGGGCGTACCTGCATGCCCTGCGCGACGGCGATGTCCTCAGTGACCCGCGGCTCGGTTCATCCGCGTATGGGAAGGACTTTCTTCCTGGCGTGCATGAACGGCAGCTGCAGTACCTCGCCCGAACAAGTGAGCGCGACGGGACGCCCGGCTAGCGATCGGGCTGCGGCACATGCTGACCCTGCCAGTTTGTTGACGCAAGACAGCCGACAAGAGCGTCAAGATTTGCAACCGAACCGGGAGACGTCGGCGGGGCCGGCTTCGCGGTCGGCTACGACAGCGCCTCGCAATTCAGCCGCGAATACCGGCGTATGTTCGGTGTGCCACCTAGCCGCGACGCGCTCGCACTGCGCAAGGCAGCCGTGCTGCCGTGACAGCGACCCGGCAGGCCCCGTCGCCGGGAGGCCAGCGAGACTGCTTACGCGCAACGGGCTACAGAACGTTCGACGACACAGGACGGCGGCGGACCAGATGACCGGCGTGCCAGTCACGATCTCCACCCACCGCGAGGAGGCCCTGGCTCGGCGGGTGCGTTGGCTGGTCACCGCCACGATTACTTACAACGTGGTCGAGTCGGTCGTCGCGCTCGCGGCCGGGGCGATCGCCTCGTCGATCGCGCTGCTCGGCTTCGGACTCGACTCAGTCGTTGAGGTCACCTCCGCCGCCGCGGTCGCCTGGCAGTTCGCCGCCCGCGATCATGGCCGCCGGCAGGCCCGCGAGCGCACCGCACTGCGCCTCATCGCCGTGTCGTTCTTCGCCTTGGCCGGCTTCGTGATCGTCGACGCCGCCCGCGCAATGGCCGGCGGCGCCGCGGCTGAGCACTCCCGGGTCGGCATCGTGCTTGCCGCCGTCTCACTCGTGGTCATGCCTGTGCTGTCGGTCGCGCAACGCCATGTCGGTCAGCAACTGGGCTCGGCCTCAGCCGTGGCCGACTCCAAACAAACCCTCTTGTGCACCTATCTGTCCGGCGTACTGCTATTCGGCTTGATCGCCAACGCAACGCTCAGCTGGACGTGGGCCGACCCCATCGCCGGACTAGTCATCGCCGCCGTCGCTGTCCGCGAAGGCTACGACGCCTGGCACGGCAACACCTGCTGCACACGTGTCTCGATTGACAACACCCACGATCGCTGCACGCCAGATTGCGACTGCTGCAGCTAGCCGGGGCATCTCCGGCCAGCTGCCGGCACCCGCCTCGAAGTCACAGCGCTTGACGGCCCACCAACCCGGGCCGAATCGTGCGCCAATCTCAAGATTGAACTGCGCCATGGCCTTGACGCAAACAGCCGACCACAGCGTCGCTGTCTGGCCAGACCTGGCAGCTGGCGCCTCCGCTCGAACCCAGGGGAGAGCCGCAGAACAGCAACGTGGAAGATGGCGCAAATGAAGGCCGCCGTGCTCGTTGAGATGGGTTCTCCGCCGCGCTTCAGCGACTTTGCCGACCCGGTCGCCGGACCGGGCCAGACGGTCGTCGAGGTCGCGGCCGCCGGTGTGCATCATGTCGATCTGGCCAAGGCGTCCGGATCGTTCTACACCGGGCCCCCGATCATCCCCTCAGTCATGGGCTCGGATGGTGTTGGCCGTACCGCCGACGGACACCGGGTGTTCTTCGACTCCCTCGTACCGCCATACGGGTCATGGGCGCAGCGCGCCCTCGTCCCCGAGGCGGAACTGGTCGAGCCGGCCGACGGGGTGAGCGACGTGGTCGCAGCGGCGTTGGGAAACACCGGTCTGGCCGCCTGGCTCGCGCTCAGCTGGAGCGCGAGACTCCAGCCCGGTGAGTCAGTGCTTGTCCTCGGAACCGGTGCCTTGGGCATGATTGCCGTTCAAGCGGCCAAGGCGCAGGGCGCGGCCTACGTCATCGCCGCCGACCGCGACCCGGGCCGGCTGAAACTCGCCCGAGAGCGGGGAGCGGATGCCGTCGTGACCATCGCTCCAGGGGCAGACCTTGCGGCCGCATTCAGGGAGGCGGGCGGCGAGCACGGGATCGACGTGATCATCGACCCGCTCTGGGGTGAGCCGGCGTTTGCGGCCATGCAAGCGGCGAGCCATGGCGCGCGGTATGTGCAGCTCGGGAACGCCGCCGCGTCGACTGTCGAGCTGCCGGCTGCAGTAGTCCGCTCGCGCGCGCTCCACCTGCAAGGCTTCGCGGTCTTCTACGTCCCCCGCGAGCCGCGGCGTGCGGCTTATCGCAACTTGACCGAGCAGGTAGCTCGGGGAGCCATCACCGTCGACACGATCCAGCTGCCGCTCTCCGACGTGGCCAGCGCCTGGGAACAACAGAGGCGGGGCGCCCACGGAAAGCTCGTGCTGATCCCGTAGCCAGTGCGGGTCATTGTTGGGGCGGCGGCGGAGGGTCGGTCCCACGGGACTGGTCGGCGAGAAAGCGCTCGAGCTCGGCTCCGAGCTCGTCCGCCGTCGGCAAGGCGTCCGCGTCGGCCAGCAGCGAGCGGTCCTGGCCGTGCAGATACGTGTCGTACTGCTCCTCGAGGGCCCGGACTACGGCCTGCAGGTCGTCGCTTTGCTGGATCTGCTCATCGATGGACAGTCGGGCCTGCGCCGCAGCCGCATCGAGGTCAGCCGTAGGCAACCGCAGCCCGGTGCGCGCGCTGATCTCGCGCACGAGCGCGGCGGCGGCGCTGGGATATTCAGTGTCGGTCACGTACGGCGGTACCGGCGCGGCCATCCCGAGCGCGTCGTGGCCGGCCTGGCCGAGTCGAAACTCCAGCAAATGTCCTGCGCTTGCCGGCACGATGATTCCACCGAGCCACGGACGGTAGCCCTCGAAAAGTTCCGGTCGCGAACCGTGCAGGATCACTCGAGTCGGCCGGGTGTGCGGCAGGTTCATCGGGAAGGCGTTGACGCCCACCGTGAGCCGGACGCCGAGTCGGGAGACGATAGAGCGCACTGCTTTGACAAAGCGCTCCCACATAACGTCCGGTTCGGGGCCGACGAGGAGGAGGAACGCGGTTCCGTCCGCGTCATACCGCAGGTGGAGCGCGAGCTCAGGTGCGTCGAAGGATGCCCAGTGGTCACGATCGAAATGAAGGAAGGGCCGCCTCGCCCGGTAGTCGTAGAGGAGGTCCACATCAAACCGGGCAATGATGCGTCCCTCGCCGAGACCGAGCAGGTGATCGCGGAGAATCTTGACCGTCGCGCCGGCGTCCACGAAGCCGTCCATGGCTTGCAACAGCACGCTGTCCGTCAGGTCCGGGCGATCCGAGTCCAGCTCGTACAGGTCCTCCGGTTCCACTGCGGACATCTCCCTAGTTCGACTGTTTCCAGTCAAACATGCGAAGGGAGGCGGAGCGACCGGCGATTGAATCAACCGCGCGAGAGTCACGTCGGAGTGCCGCTTGCCGCGCGCTGGTGGGACCCGTGGGATTGGTGACACGCGCAAGGGTGGTCGTCCGTCTCACCGGTGCGCGGGAAGCAACGTAGCCAGTCCCGGGATCAGTGCCGACGGGACGCGGACCGGTCCGATAGCAGCTACGATGCGGGGCGCGCTCGGCGGTTGGCCTCGGGTAGGAGCATGCTGATGCAGGCCTGGATAGTCGACACTCCGCGGCCGATCGATGACGGGCCGCTCCGCCGGATCGAGCGCGATCGGCCAGAGCCGGGACCGACCGACATCCTGGTCCGGATTTCGTGCTGTGGCGTGTGCCGCACCGACCTGCATCTCGCCGAGGGCGACCTGCCGCCCCGCCGACCCGGCGTCACCCCGGGACATGAGGTCGTTGGACGCGTCGAGGCGCTGGGTTCGGACGCGGGTCGGTTCTCGATCGGTGAACGGGTCGGCGTGCCGTGGCTGGGCTCGGTTGACGGCACCTGTCCGTATTGCCGGCGTGGTGCGGAGAACTTGTGTAGCGCGCCGACCTTCACCGGCTGGGATCGCGACGGTGGCTACGCCGACTTCTGTGTTGTCGACGAAGGATTCGCCTACCGGTTGCCGACAACCGTGGACGACGAGCATGCAGCGCCGTTGTTGTGCGCCGGCATCATCGGCTACCGGGCCTGGCGATCCGCGGACGTTCCTATCGGCGGTCGGCTGGGCATCTATGGCTTCGGTGGCAGTGCCCACATCACCGCGCAGATCGCGCTGCACATGGGCCAGCGCGTGCACGTTCTCACCCGCGGCGAGCACAACCAGGAACTGGCCCGCTCGCTCGGCGTCGACTCCATTGGCGCTGCGACCGACGCGCCGCCGGAACCGCTCGACGGGGCGATCCTGTTCGCTCCGGCCGGCGAGCTCGTCCCCGTCGCGCTGCGGGCCTTGGATCGTGGCGCAACGCTCGCGATTGCCGGGATCTGGCTCTCCGACATCCCGGCGCTGAACTATGAGCGCGAACTCTTCGAGGAGCGCCGGCTGCGCAGTGTTACGGCGAATACTCGCCAGGACGGGGAGGAGTTCCTGGCACTCGCGGAACGATTCCGGATTTCGCCGACCACCATCGGCTACCCGATGGATCGAGCCCCGGAGGCCTTAGCCGACCTTGAGCACGGCCGCTTCGGCGGCGCGGCCGTCCTGCACAACGGCTAACCGCGACTCAGCCGAACGGGACCGGGTTGTTTGGGGAACCGGCTCCGTCACCACCAGCCCTGCTTCTTGGTCCAGCGCAGCAGGACGCCACTGATGGCGGCCATGATGACCAACACGATGATCAACTGGGTGTAGTGGGTCTGCGCGTTGACGATTACGTTCATGCCGTAAACCGACGCTATGGCGGTGATGGGCAGCGTCACGGCGGCGAGCACCGCGAGCCGCTCCATCGCGATCATCATCTTGGTGTCATTGCGGGTGCGGTAAAGGTCGATGACGCCGGCGAGGAGTTCTTGTTCGCTGTCGGTCATGCGGTGGACCCGGCGGAACATGTCTTGCAGGTCGGCCAGCTGCGCCTCGTCGTCGTGGTGACCGGGGCCGAGCAGTTTCTGGGCCCGGGCCAGCACCTCCTCCGAATGGGCGGCGGTGGTGCGCACCGACAGCAGCTCATACCGGACCAGGAACATCTCCTCCAACGCGTGCTCCGGGTTGGTCAGCTGCCGGCGCAGCACCTTCTGCTCCACCTCGGCCACCTGCACCGCCACGTCCTGCACCAACAACCGCTGCCGCAACGCCATCAACGACACCAACGCATGGGTCAACTCGATCGGGGTCCGCGGCGCGATCCGGCCCGCCCCGATCCGGGCCAACGTCTCCTCGATCTCCGACACCCCCTCCACCGCCGCCACCGACACCTCATCCCGCTTGTGCACCGTCACCAGGAATCGGTCCCCGACGAACAAATCCAACTCCACCAACCGGGTCTCCCCCTGCCCCAACACCACCGGCCGGTGCAACACCATGAACACGTGATCCCGATACCCATGCACCATCGGCATGTGATTACGCACCCGGCAGTACTCCCGCGCCACCGGATGCAGACTCAGCTCGGCCGCCAACAACCCATCAAGCTCCGACGTCCACACCGGCACGTCCAACCACAAAAACCCGTCCTCCCGCTTCACCAACACCGGGATTTCCTCTGCCGACTCCTCCACCAGGCCGGCGTCGGAAATGAACCGAACCGCTAGCGCGTCTGTCGATGGCGGCGGACCAGCGTGGTCACCGTCATGCGCGGCCGGGATGGGCGGAAAGTGTCGGAGGTGCTCGGCATGATCCCAGGTCATGACTAGATCGTTCCTCATCCGGCCGCTCGGCGCCTTCTCGCTGCGCGAATCAGCCGTGTTCGGGTTTGGTCAGCGGATGCCAGTCGACCGGCGGGTGGACTCGGCCGACGACGGTTTCGATGGTGTAATGCGCCTGGCATTTTGCCTGGACGGCTACACCGAGCAGGTTGGAGTAGAGCTCAGGCAGGACGATGCGGGCCTGCATGGTGTCGTCCACGGCACCGGTGATTTGGACGCGATCCGACGGCAGGTGGCGCGCTGCCTCTCCCTCGACCATGACGGTCGCGAGTTCGAGGCGGTGGGGCGCCGGGATCCGGTCATCGGCCGGTTACAGCAGGCGGCGCCGGGGCTGCGGCCACCGCTGTTCTACTCGCCCTACGAAGCCGCGGCTTGGTCAGTTCTGAGCGCTCGGCGCCCCGCCGCACAAACCGCTCAGGTGCGGACGCGGCTGAGCCGGGCGTGGGGCCGGACCTTTGAGCTGGCCGGTGAACCGCTCGCCGCCCTACCCACACCGCGCCAGTTGCTCGAAGTGACGGACTTTCCTGGCATCCCACCTGACCGCATCGAGCGGTTGCACGGTGTCGCGCAAGCTGCGCTGCGGGGGCTGCTGGATCCTGATCGGCTGCTCCGGCTGGGTCCGGTCGTCGCGACGAGCGAGGTGCAACGGATCAAGGGCATCGGGCCGTTCTACGCCAGCCTGATCGTCATCCGGGGTACCGGATTCGCCGACGTGCTGGCGCCGGACGAGTCGCGATCGCTCGACCTCATCCGGCAGCTCTACGGTTTGGCGGACCTGCCGTCGCCGGCGGAGCTCGAGGAGCTGGCCGAGCCGTGGCGCCCGTTCCGAACGTGGTGCACTGTGCTCATCCGAGCCGCCGGTCCTCGGGTACTGGTCTGCTCATGATGAGGTTCCGGACCGCGCGGTCGATGGCGGGTTCGTCCAGCAGCACGGTGGTCGCCGCGTCCCCGAGCGGAATGAAGCTGTCCACGCTGGATACCCGGGCGATCGGGCCGCCGAAGCCGGCCTCCATCAGAGCGGTGACGACGCCTTCGCCGACACCCCCCGAATGTCGGGTCTCGTCGGCCACCAGAACCCGCCCGGTGGCCAGCGACTCGCGCACGATGTCGTCGATCGGCAGGGGCGCGAGGAACCGCAGATCCACGACCCGAGCCGCGATGCCGTACTCCGTCAGGCGCCCGGCCACTCGCAGGCTCATGCGCAGCCCGTTGCCAAAGGTGAGGATGGTGAGATCCATGCCATCGCCATAAACGCGGGCGGACCCGATCGGGATGTGCGCGTCCGCATCGTCGGGTGGTGGGTATTCGCCCAGCCAGCCGCGGTCGCCCGCGCGGTGCAGGTCGCGCTCGTGGTATAGCGCGATGGGTTCGAGCAGGACGCTGACCTGACCATCGCTCTCGGCTGCGGCGAGCAGCGTTCGGAGCAGCGGAGGTGCGTCGTCAGGGCGGGTTGGCACGGCAACGACGAGGCCAGGTATGTCCCGCAGTACGGCGACGGCGTTGTCGTTGTGGAAGTGGCCTCCGAAGCCCTTCTGATAGGCCAGGCCGGCGATCCGCACCACCATTGGGTTGGTATAGGCGCCGTCGGAGAAGAAGCGGAGGCTCGCGGCTTCGCCCCGCAGTTGGTCCTCGGCATTGTGGAGGTAGGCAAGGTATTGGATCTCAGGGACGGGGAGCAGCCCACTGACGCCGAGCCCCAGACCCAGGCCGAGGATGGCCTGCTCGTCCAGGGGCGTGTCGAAAACGCGCGTCGAGCGGAAGCGTTGCTGTAGGCCGCGCGTGACCCCGTAGACACCGCCCTTGCGGCCGACGTCCTCGCCGAACACGACGATGCCCGGGTGCGCGGCGAGCTCGTCAGTCAGGGCGGCATTGATCGCCTGAGCCAGCGTGAGCGGACCGGCCTGCTCGGGGAGCCGGCCGCTGAACACCCGCTCTCGCGCGTCGCGGGGGGCAGTCCGAATCGCGAGCTCCCTGATCGCTTCGGGGCGTCGCGGCGCGAGCGGGGCGACGACGGCGGTGACGGAGACCAGCCGAGGCGGGTCGTGGAGGCTCTCGGCGATCTGCTCGACTTGGCTGCCGATCTCGTCGTAGCGAGTCAGGAGGTCGACATCGTGATCCGACGTGATCCGTCGGGCCAGCGACACCAACGGGTCGCGCGAGCGATCTGCGGTCATCTCGCGAGCTCCGCGGTACCCGCTTTCGACGTCAGTGCCGGCGTGGCCGAGAAATCGGACCGTGCGCAGGTGCAGGAACACCGGCTGGCGCGCGGCTCGGACGCGCTCGACGGCGGCCGCGGCGACCTGCTCGAGCTCGACGCTGTCCTCACCGTCGACGGCGACGTACTCGATGCCCGGTCGCTGGGCGGCGGCGGCAACCCAACCGAACGGCGTACGTACCGAGATCCCTAATCCGTTGTCCTCGCACACGAACAGCAGCGGGACGCCCAACCCGAGGCGTACGCAATAGCCAGCCGTGTTGAGAGCACCGGCGGCCGTGGAATGGTTCAGGCTCGCATCGCCGAAGCTGGTGACCACGACAGCGTCGTCCGGCCATCGGATATCGACGCCGATCCGCCGCGCCCGGTCGATCGCGAACGCAGTGCCAACGGCCCGGGGCAGATGCGAGGCGATGGTCGAGGTCTGCGGAATGATCGACAGGTCCGGGTGCCCGAACACCTTGTGCCGCCCGCCCGAGGCGGGGTCGGCCACCGCCCCGGCGACGCCGAGCAGCACGTCTCGGAGGCCGTCAGCGAGCTTCCGACCGGCCTGCATCGACCGCGCCAGGTAGAACGCACCCGATCGGTAGTGCAGCAGGGCGGGATCCGACGTCCGAAGGGCGAGGGCAACGACGGCGTTGGACTCGTGTCCCGCCGACCCGATCGTGTAGAACCCTTGGCCGCGCTCACGCATTCGCCGGGCGTGAATGTCGAGTTGGCGGCTGCCGGCCATCGCGTCGAACAAAGCCAGCAGGGTTTCAGGCGCCGCCGATGCTCCGTGCCCATGGCCGAGATCCGCGAGTTGCGACCGGACGTAGGCGTCGAGCTCATCGTGCGGCTGCGTCACGGCCTCGATCATGCTCCGCCGCTCGGGGACCGGCGACCAGGAGCCGCGCGGCAATGCTGCCAAAAATGGCGATCCGGGTGCCGCGGCGAGGTCACTGGTGGCTATTCTGAATCCGGCGGCGGGGGCGCACCCGCCCGCCGACGTCCGGACCGTCTGGCATACCGAGCGGGAGGCACGTTGACCACGACCGCCGAGCCCACCGCGGCGGAGGCTCCTGAGCCGACGACTCTCCTGCCCCAGCCGATCGTCAGCCAGCCGTTCCCGGAGCACGAGGTCGCCAAGGGGTCGATGTTCCTCAATGTGCTCCGCACGACGGACCACAAGCTCATCGGCCGGCTGTACCTGGTCACGTCCTTCCTGTTCTTCTTCCTGGGCGGAGCCATGGCGCTGCTGATGCGCGCCGAGCTGGCCCGTCCCGGCATGCAGTTCCTCTCTCCGGAGCAGTACAACCAGCTGTTCACGATGCACGGCACGATCATGTTGCTGTTCTTCGCGACGCCGCTGGTCTTCGCCTTTGCCAACCTCGTACTGCCGCTGCAGATCGGCTCGCCGGACGTCGCCTTCCCGCGGCTCAACGCGTTCTCCTATTGGCTGTATCTATTCGGCGCGCTGACCGCCACCTCCGGCTTCGTAACGCCCGGCGGCGCGGCGGACGGCGGCTGGACGTTCTACATGCCGCTCAACGACGGGCTCAACTCGCCCGGCGTGGGCAACGACCTGTGGATCATCGGTCTGGGTATTGCGGGTCTGGGCACGATCCTCGGTGCCGTCAACATGATCACGACCGTGATCACACTCCGTTGCCCCGGCATGACGATGTTCCGGATGCCGATTTTCACTTGGAACATCCTGGTCACCAGCCTGCTGGTGCTCTTCGCGTTCCCGATCCTCACGGCTGCACTGCTCGTCGCGTATCTCGACCGGCATTTGGACGCGCAGGTGTACGCGCCGGACAACGGGGGTGCCATTCTCTGGCAACACCTGTTCTGGTTCTTCGGCCACCCTGAGGTCTACATCGTCGCGCTGCCGTTCTTCGGGATCGTGACGGAGATCTTCCCGGTATTCAGCCGCAAGCCGCTGTTCGGCTACAAGGGCCTGGTTTTCGCGACGCTGACGATCGCGGCCCTCTCCCTGACGGTGTGGGCGCACCACATGTTCACGACCGGTAAGGTTCTGCTGCCGTTCTTCTCGATCATGACCTTCTTGATCGCCGTGCCCACCGGAGTGAAGTTCTTCAACTGGACTGGCACCATGTGGCGGGGCTCGATCACGTTCGAGACGCCGATGTTGTTCGCCATCGGGTTCCTCGTCACGTTCCTCTTCGGCGGCCTGACCGGCGTGATCCTCGCCAGCCCACCGCTGGACTTCCACGTCTCCGACTCGTACTTCGTGGTCGCGCATTTCCACTACGTGCTGTTCGGCACCATCGTCTTCGCGGCGTACGCCGGCGTGTACTTCTGGTTCCCGAAGTACACCGGGCGTTACCTGGACGAGCGGATGGGCAAGCTGCACTTCTGGCTCACGTTCATCGGCTTCCACATGACGTTCCTGGTGCAGCACTGGCTGGGTGCCGAAGGCATGCCGCGCCGCTATGCCGACTACCTGCCCACCGACGGCTTCACCGCCTTGAACACGTGGTCGACGATCGGCTCGTTCGTGCTAGGCGCGTCCCTGATCCCGTTCGTCTACAACATCTACAAGTCCTACCGCTACGGCGAGGTGGTCACCGCAGACGACCCGTGGGGCCACGGCAACTCCCTTGAATGGGCGACCTCCTGCCCGCCGCCGCGACACAACTTCACGTCCATCCCCGTCATCCGTTCAGAGCGGCCGGCGTTCGAGTACCACTATCCGCACCTGCTGGATCGCTTAGAGGCCGAGGCGCACGTTGGCCGGCGCAATCAGCCTGCGGCGAGCACGGTGGGCGGCGGCGACTCGGGCCATAGCGCGCGCGACACCGATCCGACAACCAGCTAACCTCTACAGGTCGGCCGCGACCGTAGCCGTCGGGCTCTGATCGTCTGCGTGGTAATGCGACCAACATCTATCCTGATCACTGCCACTGGGCGGGACCGTCCTGGGGTCACCGCGTCTTTCTTCGACTCACTTGCCGAGCACGACGCGGACATTGTCGATGTCGAACAAGTGGTTGTCCGCGAACGGCTGATTCTGGCCGTCTTGATTGAGCTGCGGGGCGACCCGTGGGCCTTGCGGCTGTCAGTTTCCCGTACTGCTCAGGCCCTCGGGATGGAATGCGATGTGCTTGTCGGGACGGACGAGGCCCGGCCGGAACGCCCCTCCCGTTCCGGCCGCAGCCACGTGATCATGCTCGGCTATCCGCTGCGGCCGGGCTCGATCAGCGACGTCGCTCATCGCATCGGCGATGTGGGCGGCACGATCGAGTCGGTCACCCAGCTGTCGCGGTTGCCGGCGAGCAGCCTCGAACTGCTCGTCAGTTCCGCGGATCCGGCCGCGCTGCGCTCGGCGCTGGTCCTCGCCGCAGAAGAGACAGGCCTCGACATCGCCGTCGAGCCGGCCGGCTTGCGTCGACGAGCCAAACGCTTGGTCGTTCTCGACTTCGATTCCACCCTGATCCAGGACGAGGGAATCGACGCGTTGGCAGCGGCTGCCGGCCGAAGCCGCGATGTGGAAGCGATCACGGATCGCGCCATGAACGGCGAGTTGGAGTATGCGGACTCGCTGCGGCAGCGAGTGGCCCTGCTCGCCGGGCTGCCCTACCCGCGAGTTGAGCAGGTGCGCGACGGACTGCGCCTCACTCCGGGTGCCGATCGGTCCGTCCGTACCCTGCGCCGGCTGGGCTACCACGTTGGAGTCGTGAGCGGCGGCTTCACGGTCTTCACCGATCGGTTCGTGGCCGAGCTCGGACTGGAATTCGCCGCTGCAAACGAGCTGGATGTGGTTGACGGACGCCTAACCGGCCACGTTGTTGAACCGGTCCTCGATCGGGTGGGCAAGGCCGAGGCGCTGCGTCAATTTGCCGAGCGTTTCGACGTGCCGCTGAGCCAGACCGTTGCCGTCGGTGACGGTGCCAACGACATCGACATGCTGGAGCTCGCCGGGCTCGGCATCGCCTTCAACGGCAGGGCCGCACTGCGCGCCGCCGCCGACGCATCCGTGACCCAGCCCTTCCTGGACTCCGTGCTGTTCATTCTCGGTATCTCCGGCGACGAGATCGATGAGGTCGATGCGATGGACCGGGCCCGGTACGCCGGATCGCGCGACTAGGGCGTGTCCTAAAACGCTAATTGCTGATCGTGCCGACGGTCGGTGTTCCGACGAGCTCGGCCCCGGCTTCGCGCATCTGCTCCAGCGCGAGATCGACGGTTGTTCGGGCGACTCCGGCGGTGAGATCGAGTCGGACGGCCGTCGTGAGCCCACCGGCCACGGCGTCGAGTGCGGTTGCTCGCACACAGTGGTCGGTGGCGATGCCGACGATCTCGACCGAATCGATGTGGTGGGCGCGCAGCCAGTCGAGCAACGGCCTGCCATCCTGCATCCGTGATGCCCTCGAAGCCGGAGTACGCGGCGGCGTACTCGCCCTTGTCGAAAACCAGCTCGAGATTGGTTCGATCGAGATCGGGGTGCAAGTCGGCGCCGCGGGTGCCGGCGACGCAGTGGGCCGGCCAGGTGTCGATGTAATCCGGTGCTTTGGAGAAGTGGCCGCCGGGGTCTATGTGGTGGTCCCGGGTCGCCACGGCGTGGTCGTAGTCCCCGATGTCCAGTCGGTCACTGATCGCCCGGGCCACGGCGGCGCCGCCGATGACCGCCAGCGAGCCACCCTCGCAGAAGTCGTTTTGGACGTCGACAACGAGCAGCGCACGTGCCATAGCTCGATTGTGCCGCTACCGGCGGTGCGGGGAGCTGGGCGGTTGTCCTCGCTCGTCGCGCTTCTTTGCTGCGCTGGATGGGTCGTGACGCTTGGCGTCAATGCCGTATAGCAGCGACAAGTCCAAGATCATCAAGCCTATCTCAGCCGTCGGGCTGAGGCTCGGAGACCATGCGGGTGGGGATCGCCGGCTCGCCGTGGGAGAGCTTCAGGCCGTCCCAGGGCAAGGTGACCATGGCGGCCTGTAGGCGCTCCCGGCAGGCGGCGAGATCCGGCAGCTCGGCCGCGGGCTTTCCCCCGCGAAGTAGCGGCTCTTGGAGGGCCCGGTCGTGCTCGCCGAGGACAACGTCCTCGTGCGGATCCGAGACGACAACCTCCTCGATCGCCGTTCCGGTCGGCTTGTGCACCCGGTAGGCAAACTTCCGTCCGCCGTGGCTCTCCTTGTGCTCGGATCGTTTCGCGACCGGCCGGCCGTCGACGTCGACGAGCTTGTACACGAATCCGGCAGTGGGGGCCCCCGAGCCGGTGACGACCGCCGTGCCGGCGCCGTAGATGTCGACGGGCGCAGCGGCGAGCGCGGCGATTGCGTACTCGTCGAGGTCGCCGCTGACGACGATGCGCGTTCCGGTAGCTCCGAGGCCGTCCAGCTGGGCGCGGGCCTGACGGGCCAGCACGCCGAGATCGCCCGAATCGATGCGGATCGCGCCGAGCGACGGACCGCCCGCGGCTACGGCGTTCTCGATGCCCTTGGTGATGTCGAAGGTGTCGACGAGCAGCGTCGTAGCCGGGCCGAGGGCCGCTATCTGCGCCCGGAATGCTCCGAGCTCGTCGTCGTGGAGCAAGGTGAAGGCGTGCGCGGCCGTGCCGGCCGTCGGGACGCCGAACACGCGCCCGGCCGCCAGGTTGGAGGTAGACGCGAACCCGGCGATATAGGCCGCCCGCGCTGAGGCGATCGCCGCCAGCTCGTGGGTCCGGCGGGAGCCCATCTCGATGATCGGACGTCCGGCGGCGGCGCTCACCATGCGAGCTGCGGCCGAGGCGATGGCGGAGTCGTGGTTCAGCACTGACAAACACAGCGTCTCCAGCACGACGCATTCCGCAAACGTGCCGCTCACGGTCAGCAGCGGCGAGTACGGGAAGTACAGCTCGCCTTCCCGGTAGCCGTCGACGTCGCCGCCGAATCGGTAGCTCGCCAGGTATTCGGCACCCGCGTCGTCGACGACACCGTTCGCTAGCAATTCCTCGACCTCGTCCGGAGCGGGTCGGAAGTCCGTGATGGCCGAAAGCAGCCGCAAGGTTCCCGCCACCACGCCGTAGCGCCGGCCGTTCGGCAGCCGCCGCGCGAATACCTCGAACGTGCATCGCCGTTGGGCCGTGCCGTCACGCAGCGCCGCACCAAGCATGGTGAACTCGTAACGGTCGGTCAGCAATCCAGTCGGCACGCGTGCCACCATAAACGTATGCCTGAAACGCTCACCCCCCAGCGCGAGGAGTTGCGCGAGCAGGAATCCGACGAGCTCGCCAGCACCGACCGGCCGTGGGTAACGGTCGTGTGGAACGACCCGATCAATCTCATGAGCTACGTGACCCATGTGTTCATGACTGTTTTCGCGTACCCCAAGCCGAAGGCGGAGAAACTCATGCTCGACGTGCACCATCGCGGCCGGGCGGTGGTCTCCTCCGGAACTCGCGAACGCATGGAGCTCGACGTCACGACGCTGCACGGCTACGGCCTGTGGGCGACGGCCCAGCACGACAGCTGAGCGACCTGGTGAAGTTTCGCCGGCGGCGCGGCGTACCGCAGCTTCAGCTCGACGAAATGGAGACGGCGCTGCTGGGCTCCTTGCTGGACGACCTCCTCGACGCTCTCGGCACGCTTCCTGAGACTGATCCGGTGCGTCAACGGTTGTTCCCCGATGGTTACCGGGACGACGAGGAGGCAGCGGCGGAATTCCGCGAGTTGACCGAGGCCGGACTGCGCGACGACAAGGCAGCCAGGGCAGAGCGCTGTCGAGCTGAGCTTCCCGCCGGCTCGGGGGAGCTACCACTGCCACCCGACGCGGCCGAGCGCTGGCTCACCGTGCTGAACGACCTGCGACTGGCGCTCGGCACACGCCTCGGGGTGACCGAAGATGAGCCGGCCGATATCGACCCGGCCGATCCTCGCGCCCAGAGCTGGGTTGTCTACTACTGGCTCACGACGCTGCAGGACGGGCTCGTGCAGACCGCGATGCGGTGACTGGTCGGGTTCTCAGCTAACGTGGCACCTGTGCTGAGCATCGATCGGGCCACGTGGGATGCGATCGTTGCGCATGCTCGGCGCGATCACCCCGATGAGGCCTGCGGCATCGTTGCTGGTCCCGCCGGCTCGGACCGTCCGGTTCGGTTCATCCCGATGCTGAACGCGGCGCGCTCGCCGACCTTCTACGAGTTCGACTCCTACGACCTGCTCCAGCTTTACAAGGAATTGGACGCCAACGACGAAGAGCCGCTGGTGATCTACCACTCGCACACGGCCACCGACGCCTATCCGTCGCGCACCGACATCTCCTACGCCTCCGAACCGAATGCGCATTATGTCCTAGTGTCTACGCGCGCTCCGGACCAGACCGAGTTCCGATCGTTCCGTATCGTGGATGGTCAGGTGACCGAGGAGCCGGTTGAGGTGATCGAGGTCGAGGTCAGTGCATGAGGCCATGATCCAGCGCGTGCTGCTGGGCCACACACCGGCAGACGTCGAGTACGACTGTCGCTGACGCCGAGTCATCCGGCGTCCTCGCGGAACGAACGCAGCTGACGATTGCGATCGTCTCCGCACCAAGATCTCGCCCGAAGAATCCCTATGACAGGAGCAGCCCTGGCCATGGCCATCGAGGTCAAAATTCCCACCATCCTGCGCACCTATACCGGCGGCGCCAAGACCGTGGACGCCACCGGCGACACCTTGACAGCGCTGTTTGACGATCTGGACGCCAATCATCCCGGTCTGAAGGGTCGACTGGTAACTGAGGACGGCAACCTCCACCGATTCGTGAACGTATATGTCAACGACGAGGATGTGCGTTTTACCGGCTCGCTCTCGACGGTGTTGAAGGACGGCGACTCGGTCACGATCCTCCCGGCTGTCGCCGGAGGCTGACAGGAGATCGATATGGCCCGGTACGACTCGCTCCTCGATGCGGTTGGCGACACGCCGCTGGTCGGGTTGCCGCGGCTCTCGCTCCGGTGGAGCGGCCCGAATCCCGTCCGGATCTGGGCCAAGCTGGAAGATCGCAACCCCACGGGGTCGATCAAGGACCGAGCCGCCTTCGCCATGGTCCGCGCGGCCGAGGACGAGGGGCTGCTGACCCCCGGCGCGACGATCCTGGAGCCAACGTCGGGGAACACCGGGATCTCGCTCGCCATGGTGGCCAAGCTGCGCGGCTACGGCCTGGTGTGCGTGATGCCCGAGAACACGTCCGCGGAGCGGCGGCAGTTGCTGGAGATGTTCGGCGCCCGAATTGTGTACAGCCCAGCGGCCGGCGGCTCCAACGAGGCGGTCGCCACCGCGAAGCGCATCGCGGCGGAGAACCCGGACTGGGTCATGCTCTATCAGTACGGAAATGCGGCGAACGCCCAGGCGCACTACGACACAACCGGTCCGGAGATCCTGCGGGATCTGCCCACCATCACCCACTTCGTCGCGGGGCTCGGCACATCCGGAACGCTGATGGGGGCGGGCCGGTTCCTACGGGAGAAGGTTCCCGACGTGTCGATCGTTGCGGCGGAGCCGCGCTACGGCGAGCTGGTGTACGGCCTGCGCAACATCGACGAGGGATTTGTGCCCGAGCTCTACGACGACTCGGTGCTGACGTCGCGGTACTCGGTGTCCTCCTATGACGCCCTGCGCCGGACCCGTGATCTGATCGAAGCGGAAGGGATCTTCGCCGGGGTGTCCTCGGGCGCGATCTTGCACGTCGCGCTGGCAGTGGGCGAGCGCGCACTCGAGGCCGGAGTGCGAGCCGATATCGCGTTCGTCGTCGCCGACGGCGGATGGAAGTACCTGTCCACCGGTGCGTACGAGGGTTCGTTGCAGCAGGCGGCAGAACGCATCGAAGGGCAACTCTGGGCTTGAGCAGTAATCCCTGAGTGTTATCGCTTGGTAAGCGCGAGCGGTGCTCTCGGGGACGAGGATGGATGGGTGCGACCTCGTCCGGCTGTCGGCGTCGTCGCCGCGCTGTTGGCAGCGGGCGCGGCGGTGGCTGCCGGCGAGCTCACTGCCGCGCTCGTGCGGCCCGCCGCGTCGCCAATCATCGCCGTGGGCAACCGTTTCATCGAGTTCACGCCGGTGGCGGTCAAGCAATGGGCGATAAGCGTTTTCGGGACGAATGACAAATCGGCGCTATTGACCGGCATCTACCTCAGCCTCGTGCTGTTCGCGGTTCTCGTCGGCTTGCTGGCTGCGCGCAGCCCCGCCCTTGGTGTCGCTGGCATCGCCGTACTTGGTGCAATCGGGGTTTACTGCGCGGCGACGGCGCAGGGTCACCATTCTGCGGACGTGATCCCGTCGATCGTGGCTGGAGTAGTTGGCGCTGCCACTCTCGCGGGCCTGCTCTGGGTCATCGAACCGCGCGGCGACCCGGTCGATCCGTCGGGAGTAAGTCGCAGGCATCTCCTGCAGGCCGGCAGCGTGGTCGCGGGATTTGCCGTGCTCGGCACCTACCTTGGCCGGTCCTGGCAGCACGAACGCGATCTGACCCGGGCCCGAAACGCGCTCACGCTGCCCACCCCGGCGTCGCCCGCGCCGCCATTGGCCTCCGGCACCGATCTCGGCAAGGGAGCGGTGCCGTTCGTGACCCCGAACGCCAAGTTCTACCGGGTCGATACTGCCCTTGCTGTCCCTGAGGTAGACCCCAAGACTTGGACGCTGCAGGTTCACGGTCGGGTGGACCGGGAGGTCACGCTGACGTATTCGCAGCTCGTCGCGCGGCCGCTCATCGAGCGCTGGATCACCCTGTGTTGCGTCTCCAACGAAGTAGGCGGCGACCTCATCAGCAACGCGCGATTCCTGGGTGCCCGACTCGCCGATGTCCTGCGCGAAGCGGGCATTCACGCCGACGCGGATCAGCTAGTCGCGACGTCGGCGGACGGGATGACGATCGGCACGCCCACCGCGGCCGTCCTGGACGGACGGGACGCGATGCTCGCCATTGGCATGAACGGCCAGCCGTTGCCGCTCAATCACGGCTTTCCGGTCCGCATGATCGTGCCCGGCCTGTACGGCTACGTGTCAGCGTGCAAATGGATTGTCGACCTTGAAGCCACCACCTTCGCCGACACCGATGCGTACTGGGTCGCGCGCGGGTACGCGGCGCATCCACCCATCGTGCTGTCCTCACGAATCGACACACCGAAATCGACAGCGCGCCTGCCGGTCGGGCAGTCGATCGCCATCGCGGGTATTGCGTGGGATCAGCACGTCGGCGTCAGCGCAGTACAGGTGCGGATCGACGATGGCGCTTGGCAGGACGCCCGATTGGCACCGGTGCCATCGATCGACACCTGGCGGCAGTGGGTGTTTCCCTGGACCGTGCCCTCTCCGGGAACGCATCGCATCGCGGTTCGTGCGGTAGCCGCAGACGGCACCAAGCAGGACGAGATCGCTCGTGACTCTTACCCGGCCGGGGCGACCGGGCTGCACCAGATCACCGTCACCGGCCGCGCCAGTGGTTGACCGCTGGGCAGCCGTATCCGTACCAGCTCGGCGCCGCAAAAGCAGGACCAATCGAGCGCGTGAGCGGGTTAGCCTCGGCTAATGACGGTTCCCGCGCGGCCGGCCGAGAAGCGCGTTCGCCGGTTCGACCCCACCAGTTGGGGCGGCGCGCTCATCGTGATGGTGGCGTTCGCAGGTGTGCTTTACGTGGTCGAGTTCATCGACCAGGCGGGCACCCTCCAGCTGGACCGATTCGGCATCCGTCCGCGGGAGCTGGCTGGTCTCTGGGGCGTGTTGTTCTCGCCGTTCCTGCACGCCAGCTGGTGGCACCTCATCTCGAACACCGCCCCCTTCATCGCGCTCGGCTGGGCCGTGTTGCTGTCCGGTGTGCGAACGTGGCTGATGGTTACCGCGATCGTGATACTCGTCGGCGGTTTTGCCACCTGGCTGGTCGCACCACCCGGGCTCATCGTCGGAGCGAGCGGCCTCGTGTTCGGCTGGCTCGGGTACCTGATCGCTCGAGCGGTGTTCTCCCGAAGGCTGATGTGGATCGCCGGCGCCATCCTGGTGGTGTTCTTCTTCAGTGGGTTGTTTGCCGGATTACTACCGTCTCTGGATCGGAGCACGTCCTGGCAGGCGCATGTCTGCGGATTCGCGGCCGGAGTGCTGGCCGGGTGGCTGCTTCACCAGCGCGGGCACGAGTCGCGCGGAGCCGCCGCTGCATCGTAGTCGGCGCGCGCTCCCTGCGCTCCGCCTCAACGGGTTGATGCGGATGCGTACTTGCTGCAGCATGATCCGCACACCGGAACCGAGGCGAATGGGGGCACGACCATGTCAAAGAAGGCAATTCGTCGTCTGTGTATCGCGGCTGGCGTCACGTTGGTGCTGCTATGCGGCAGTCAGGTGGCGGCCAGCGCAGCGCCGCCGCCGCCGCCGCCCGGCACCAATACCGCAGCTGCGGAAGCGGCTGCCTGCGCATCGTTGTACGGGGTGCCGGCGAACATCGGACCCGATCAACTGAGCGCATGCCAGTGGGACATGCGGGCGATCGGCGCGACCCCGGCCGGATCGTACGCGGTGAACCGGGGCGCGGGTGCGCGCATCGGTGACATCGACACCGGCATAGATCTCACCAACAACGACATCATGCCGAACGTCGATGTGGCCAATTCGTGCGTGTTCCTCTACGCGGACACGCCGACCGCCGACCCGGCTGAGCAGGTAACGAGAGGCGACTGCTCGAACAAGGCCGCCCTGCAGGACCTGGCCGGTCACGGCACGCACACCGCAGGCATAATGGCGGCGCCCATCAACGGGCTGGGTGTCTCAGGCGTTGCTCCTCAGGCCAAGGTCGTCGTACTCAAGGCCGGAACGGCGCAAGGTTTCTTCTTCACCCAGTCGGTCGTCGACGCGCTGCGCTATGCCGGTGACCAGCACCTCGACGTCGTCAACATGAGCTTCTTCGCCGATCCGTGGCTGTTCAACTGCCGCAACGACAAGGAGCAAAAGGCGATCATCCAGGCGATCTCCGCCGCCGCCCGCTATGCCCAGCAACGCGGCGTGCTGCTGGTGGCCGCAGCCGGGAACGACGGCATCAACCTCAGTCACCCGACCGTCGACGAGATCAGTCCGGACTTCCCGCCCGGCGCGGCGACGACCCGCCCGGTGAACAACTCGTGCGTCGTGCTTCCGACCGAGTTGCCCGGCGTCGTCGTCGTTACCGCAACCGGGGCGCAGAACCTGCTCGCGTGGTATTCGACCTATGGGAATGCCACCGACGTAACCGCCCCGGGCGGCTCCCGGTTCCAGACCCCGACGTTCGATCCCAACCGGGGACGGGTGCTGTCGACGTACTCCGCCACCGCCGGCGACCTCGCCGCCGAGGCCGCGCTCGGGCGGCTCGTCCAGGACACCAACGGCAACTACTACGCCTGGTTGAACGGGACGTCGATGGCAGCACCGCATGTCGCGGGCGTCGCGGCGCTGATCCGAGCTGCTCACCCCGGGATGCCGCAAGGCGCGGTCGCGGCACTACTTCGGAACACCGCCACTGCCCAACCGTGCCCACCGGCGCTCGACCCCGGTGTCGAGTTCTTCGGTGCTCCCGTGCAGGTCTGCCGCGGCGGCTCGGGGAGCAACAACTTCTACGGCAAAGGGCTGGTGAACGCGCTGGCCGCAAGCCACTAGCGCAGGGACAACTGAGCCGTCCCTGTGGGCGACCTGGACTGAGGCTTCACGAGTGCGAGCGTGAGGCCTCAGTTCGCCCGCCCCGGTCTGCGTATCGTGATCGGCGTGCCGCCGACTGACCGTCTCGACCCCATCGGCGTCTTCGATTCGGGCGTTGGAGGGCTGACGGTGGCTCGGGCCATCCTCGATCAGTTGCCGCACGAATCACTGCACTATGTCGGAGACACTGCGAACGGGCCGTACGGGCCGAAGCCGATTGCCGAAGTGCGGCGTCACGCGCTGACCGTCATGGACGAGCTGGCCGGGAGCGGCGTGAAGGCACTCGTGATCGCGTGCAACAGTGCCAGCGCGGCGTGTCTGCGGGACGCCCGGGAGCGGTATGACATCCCGGTCATTGAGGTCATTCTTCCGGCCGTACGGCGCGCGGTTTCCGCCACGCGCAACGGCCGGGTCGGCGTGATCGGAACCGTCGCCACCATTACCAGCGGAGCGTACGAGGACGCGTTCGCGGCGGCCACCGGCATCGAGGTCGAAAGCGCCGCCTGCCCGCGGTTCGCCGAGTTCGTGGAACGTGGGATTACGAGCGGCCGACAGTTGCTCGGGCTCGCCGAGTCATACCTGGCCCCGCTGAACCAGGCCGGTGTCGACACCGTCGTCCTGGGATGCACTCATTACCCGCTGCTCACGGGGTTGCTCTCCATCGTGCTCGGTGACGGTGTCACGCTCGTATCTAGTGCAGAAGAGACCGCCAAGGACGTCTATCGGGTGTTGTACCGAGCCGATCTGCTGCGTCCCGATGACGCACCGCCACCGGCCCAGATCTTCCGGGCGACCGGTCCCGCGCAGCCGTTCGCCCGGCTGTCCGGCCGCTTTCTGGGCCCAGAGCTTGCCGCCGCCGCCGAGGTTGCGGTCGGGGGGGCCGCATGAAGCTCACCGTGCTCGGGTGTTCCGGAAGTCTGCCCGGCCCGGACTCGCCTGCGGCCGGCTACCTGGTTGAGTCCGATGGATATCGGGTCGTGTTGGACCTGGGCAACGGAGCGCTCGGGGCATTGCAACGCTACGTGGCGCCCCGCGACATCGACGCCGTCGTCCTCTCGCACCTACATGCGGATCATTGCTTGGACATGACGTCGCTCATGGTGGCGCTGCGGTATGGCCCGGACCGGCCACCGGCGCGAATCCCGGTGATCGGTCCGAATGACACGGAGCGGCGAATCACCGCGGCGTGGGACGCAAACACCGCGGACCTCAGGCTGCGAGAACTGTTCGACTTTCACCTGCCGGTCAGCGGCAATCTCGGCCCGTTCGAGGTCGCGTTCGCCCCGATGAACCACCCGGTACCCACGTTCGCGGTGCGGATGACCGTGGGCGGCCAGAGCCTCGTGTACTCGGGTGACACCGGTGAATGCGATGCGCTCGTGCGGCTCGCCGAGGGCGCGGACACGCTGCTCGCCGAAGCGACGCTCGGTCCACGCGATCCATACGTGCCCAACCTGCACATGACCGGGGCGCAATCCGGTCAGCACGCCGCCCGGGCCGGCGTCCGGCGACTTATCGTGACGCACATCCCGCCGTGGCGCTCGCGGGACGCGGCCGCGGCCGAAGCGGCAGCGACGTTCGACGGGGTGGTCGTCGCCGCTTCACCAGGGGCCGAATTCGAGATCTGATGTCGGCGCGCGTCCCAAAAGGGGGCGAGCCCGCTTGTAGTCTCTTGCCGCGTGAATCGACGGGCGTTCCTCCTGTCGCTCGCGGCCGGGACCGTTGCCGTAGTAGCGCTGCACGAGCGCGGCACGGCGGAGGCGAAGAAGGATAAGCCGCATCCATCAGCGGCCAAGAGTCCTTCTCCGTCCGCGACCCGGCGGCCGCTGGAACGCATCCAGTCGGGCACTCCGCAGCTAACTCAGGCCATGCCCCCGCGACTCCTGTACGGGCTGCCCGCCGTGGGCAACACGGTGGCGCTCACGATCGACGATGGCGTGAGTTCCGACGTTGTGGCGGCCTATCTCGACTTCATCCGGCGCACCGGCGTTCGCGTCACGTTCTTCCCGAACGGCGTTTACCCGTCCTGGACCCAGCATGCGCCGACCCTGCGTCCGCTCGTCGACAGCGGACAGGTCCAGCTCGGCAATCACACCTGGAGTCACCCCGACCTGGTTACCCTGTCCGACTCGGCCGTCGTCGATCAGCTATCGCGCAACGAGAAGTTCCTCTGGAATACGTTCGGCGTCACTGCGCGACCCTTCTTCCGGCCGCCTTACGGCTCGCGCGACGCCCGCGTCGACCAGCTGGCGGCCGACCAGGGCTACTGGGTGTCGACGATGTGGAACGGGACGTTCGGTGATTCCGACCTGCTGACGCCCGCCCAGGTGCTGGCCAATGCGAAGCAATGGCTCATCGCTCACCACGTCGTCATCGGACACGCGAACTATCCAACGGTTACCCACGTTTTCAATGAGCTCGCCGACCTGATTCGATCCCGCCGGCTCGTGACCGTCACCTTGAACGACGTGTTCAACACCACCTGACCGACGCAGGCAACTAGCCAGCGAGGAAGCTCAGCTGCACAGTTCGGTCCGGGTTGTCGATATTCGTGTCGACGAGGCAAACCGACTGCCAGGTGCCGAGCTGCAGCCGCCCGTTCACGACGGGCACCACGATGGACGGCGGGATCAATGCCGGAAGAACGTGGTCGCGCCCGTGACCCGGGGAACCGTGCTGATGCCGCCATCTGCCGCCGCGCGGCAAGAGCTCCTCCAGCACGGCGATCAGGTCGATATCGCTGCCTGCCCCGGTCTCGAGGATGGCCACGCCGGCTGTGGCGTGAGGCACGAACACGGTGAGCAGTCCGCCGGCCTCGTCAGCAACGAATCGGACGCAACGGTCCGACAGGTCGATGACCGCTGGGCGGTTGCCAGTGTGGATCCGGAACGTGTCGGTACGCATCGGACCATCCTGCACCGCGTATTACGGCGCACTGCCCGTCCATGGACCTGCCACAGTGGAGGCATGCAGATCGGGTTGCTCGGACCGCTCGAAGTCCGGGTCAACGGTGTGACCGTCGATATCGCCGGCACCCGGCTGCGCGGCCTGCTCACCCGGTTGGCCCTGGATGCCGGGCGCCCGATCAGCGCCGGCGCGCTCGTCGACGCGGTGTGGGGTGAGTATCCGCCTGGCGATCAGGCGAACGCTTTGCAGTCACTGGTGTCCCGCCTGCGCCGATCGCTTGGTGACGCCCATGCCGTACAGCCGTCAGCGGCCGGTTACCGGCTATTGGCCGACCCCGGTGACGTGGACGTGCACCAATTCCAACGGCTGGCTGCGGACGGCGCGGCCGCGCTGCGCCGAGGCGACCCGGCGACTGCCCAGCCGATGCTGCGGCGCGCTCTGGCCCTGTGGCGCGGGCCGGCGCTGGCGGACTGCGCAGACGCCGCGTTCGCCGCCGCGCCGATCGCTCGGCTGGACGATCTGCGGCTCGCTGCCATGGCCGATCGGCTGGCCGCTGACCTGGCGCTTCAGCGGGCGGGCGCTGTCGTCGCCGAGCTCGAGGCGCTCACGCGCGAGCACTCGCTCGACGAGCGGTTCGCCGGGTTGCTGATCAAAGCGCTGCGGGCCGAGGGTCGTACGTCAGAGGCGCTCGCCGCCTACCAGCGGCTACGCCAGCTGCTGGTCGACGAGCTCGGAGTTGACCCCACGCCGGAGCTGCAGGAATTGCACCTGTCCGTTCTGCGGGGTGACCTGGCTCCGCCCAGCAGCACGGCTGGATTTACCCGGCGGACCAATTTGCGGGCGACTCTCACCAGCTTCGTCGGCCGCGACGAGGAAGCGGCACGCATCGTCAAATTGTTGGATGAGAGCCGCCTGGTCACGCTGGTCGGAACCGGCGGCTCCGGCAAGACCCGCCTCGCCACCGAGGCCGCATCGTCGCTCCTCGACGACTACGACGCCATCTGGCTTGTCGAGCTCGCTCCTGTGACGGATCCAGCCGAGATCCCCTACGCGGTCCTGGCCTCGATCGGCCGGCGGGACGCCACGACCCGCAGCGATCCGGACGCACCCCGCCGTCCGTCGGAAGCGGTCGACGAGCTGCGCGGGGTGCTCACTGCCCGCCGGGCGATGCTCGTGGTCGACAACTGCGAACATCTGCTCGACGGCGTGGCCCAACTCGTCGACACGCTGCTGGCCGACTGCCCGCAGCTGGCTGTGCTCGCGACCAGCCGCGAACCGCTTGCGATCACTGGCGAGGCGCTAGTCGTGCTGGCCCCGCTGCCGGTGCCGGCGCTCGGCTCGACCGTCGAGCAGGCGCTCGCGTCTCCAGCAGTGCAGCTGTTCGCCGATCGGGGAGCGGCGGCCCGGCCGGAGTTCGGCGTGGCCGAGGCGACGGTCGACGACAGCGTCGAGATCGTGCGCCGGCTCGACGGCCTCCCGCTCGCGATCGAGCTGGCGGCGGCCCGGTTGCGCACGCTTCCGGTCCACGAAATTGCCGCGAGGTTGTCCGACCGGTTCCGGCTGCTCACCGGCGGCAGCCGGACGGCGCTGCCGCGGCATAGAACATTGCGGGCGGTGGTGGAGTGGAGCTGGGATCTACTCGCTCCCGCGGAGTGGCTGCTCGCCGAGCGTCTGGCCGTCTTTCCCGCGGGCGCTACCACAGCCAGCGCGGCCGCCGTGTGTGCCGACGACCGGGTGCGCCGCACCGACATTCCCGACCTGCTGGCCGCCCTCGTCGACAAGTCGCTCCTTGTGCTGGAGGACGAGGGCCCGCGGTACCGGATGCTCGAGACGATCCGCGAGTTCGGGATAGACCGGCTCGCCGAGCGCGGTGAAGTGGACGCAGTGCGGACCGCTCATGCCCAGTACTTCGCGGACCTGATCACCGACGTGGTGCCACAGCTGCGAGACCGGCGCCAGCGAGCGGCCATGCAGGTCATAGCTGAAGAGCATGACAACGTTCTTGCCGCGCTCCGTCACCTCGTCGACCGTGGAGATGCCGGGGCGGCGCTCACGCTCGTTGTGGCGCTGAACCAGTACTGGGCCCTCATCGGTAGGCACACGGAAGCGCTGACCTGGCTGGAGCTGGCCTTGCGCCTGCCGAGCGAGGACGTCGACCCCGATCTCTGGCTGACCGCCGTCGCGCTGCGGGTGATGAATCGCGCGGTCGGTGCCCAGCTGGCTGGGACCGACCCCGGCGAACGGCAACCTCAGGACGAAATTCTCGACATCCTCGATGACGTTCTTGCCCTCGACGTGACGAACACCCCGATCCTGGCGATCGTCAAGCCGGTCCTGCTGTTCATCGCCGGACAAGAAGAGCAGGCGGCCGACTATCTCAGCCAGGCGCTTGCCAACCCGGACCCGTGGATCCAGGCCACGTCGCTGGCCATGCGGGCGCGCTTTGCCGAGAACTCGGGCGACATCGTCGCCGTCCGGGCCGATACCGCAGTGGCCATCGCCCGCTACGAGTCGGTCGGCGACGAGGTGGGGTTGGCGTCGGTCCTGCCGCTGGCTGCCGGGCTGCTGGCTTATGACGGCGATGTCTCCGGCGCGGTCAACTTGTTGACCAAGGCGCTCCGGCTGCTCGACGACCAATCCGCCGGAGCGATCGAGGTCGATGATCGGCTGTACATCCTGCTGCGGCTTTCGGACATGCACGGGCGGCTCGGTGAGTGGGATGCGGCGCGCAGTTACGCCGAGGCCGCGTCGGAGATGGCCGACTCCATTGGCTCGGCGGAGTGGCGCGCGCTGACGGCTGTCCTGCGTGGGGGAATGCTGCGAGCGTCAGGAGACTTCGAAGCGGCCCAGCGGCTGCAAACCGAGGCGGAGGACCTGCTGTCGCAGGCCTCGCGATCTCTGTTCACGATGCACCATGGGACCGCGGTCGTCGCAGCGTTCGGCGCCGCGGCAGCGATCGACGCCGGCGACCTGGAGCGAGCCCGTTGTCAGGTCGACATCGCCTATACGGCTGGGCGAGCGTCGAAGGACATGCCGATCGTCGCGACCGTCGTGGTCGCCGAAGCCATGCTTGCGCTCGCATACGGCGAGGCGGCTAGGGCCAGCTTCCGGCTAGGACTGGCTGCGCGCATCCGCGGGGCCGATGACCCGACCGACCTGATGGTGGCGCGAATTACCGCCGGCGCCCGGGAGGTGCTGGGCGCCGACGGATTCCAGGAGCAGTGGTCGGCCGGTTGGGCGGCAAGCCGCGCGGAAGCGATCGACCTGGCCGATCCGGGCCGGGATCAGGTGCGACGACGGTAGGCGCGCGTCGCCAGGGGGACGAACACGATGAGCAACCCGGCCATCCAGACGAGTGTCCACAGCACGTGCGAGGCCACTGGTCCGCCGAGCATCAAGCCTCGCACCGCGTCCACCAGATGGGTGATCGGGTTGACCTTGACGAAACCCTGCAGCCAGCCTGGCATCGTCCCGGTCTGAACGAAGGTGTTGCTGGCAAAGGAGAGCGGCAGTACGAGAAGGAACATAACCCCCTGCACCGCGCCTGGGGTGCGCACGATCATGCCCACCCACACCGAGATCCAGCAGAAGCACAGGGCGAACGCGACCGAAATCGCGACTGCGGCGATCGTTGCGGTGGTGTTGGTCTCGATCCGGAAACCCATCAGATACCCGAAGCCGAGGAACACCGCGCACAGGATCAGGTAGCGGACCACGTCGGCGAGCACACCGCCCACCAGTGGGGCCGAACGGGCGATCGGCAGCGATCGGAACCGGTCGAAGACACCCTTCTCGCGGTCGCCGTTGAGGTTGGTGCCCAGGGAGATGCCGGCCATCGCAATCGACTGGCCCAGTAGGCCCGGCAGCAGGAACTGCAGGTAGTCGTGCTGGGATCCCCCGCTGATCGCCCCTCCGAAGATGTACGTGAACAGGAGCAGGAAAATCATCGGCTGCAAGGTCACATCGATCAGCGCTTCCGGGGTCCGCCAGGTCTTGATGAGGCTGCGGCGGGCCAAGGCGGCACTGTGTCGGATCAGGCCGAACCGGCGGTTCGCGGGGGCTGTCGGTTTCGGCGCGACGACAGTCGGCTCGCGGGAAAGCGTCGCGGTCATGCTGCCTCCTTGGTCTCGGACTGCGATTCGTCGTCGCTTGCGCTGCGCCCGGTGAGGGTGAAGAACACCTCGTCCAGGCTGGGCAGGTGAAGGGAAAACTCCGTGACGGTGATGCCGGCCGAGGCGAGACGGGCCGCAGTCGTGGGCAGCGCGGAGTCGTCTGGGACAGACACGCTCAGGGTGCCGCGCCGAGGCGACTCGACGCGGCCGCCGGTAATCTCGGCGAGAATCGCGGTGGCCTCCGCGGTTCGGGACAGGTCGGTCGGCCGGACCTCGAGCGTCTGGCCTCCGACGATCTGCTTGAGCCCGTCCGGAGTGTCATGGGCGATGACCCGACCGTGATCGATCACGGTGATCTCGTCCGCCAGCGCGTCGGCCTCGTCCAGGTACTGGGTGGTCAGCAGCACCGTCGAGCCATCAGTGACCAGCCGTCGGACGACCTCCCACATGTCCTCGCGCTTGGCCGGGTCCAGGCCGGTGGTCGGCTCGTCGAGGAAGATCACTGACGGCCGGCCGACGAGGGAGGCGGCGAGGTCCAGCCGCCGGCGCATGCCGCCGGAATACGTCTTGGCCATCCGCCCGCCCGCATCCGCGAGGTCGAACCACGCAAGCAGTTCGCGGGCCCGGGCGCGGGCCGCGCGGCTCGGCAGATCCAGCAGCTGCCCGATCAGCACGAGGTTCTGCAGGCCGGTGAGATCTTCGTCGACCGACGCGTATTGGCCGGTCAACCCGATCGTCTGCCGGACCTGACGGGCATCGCGAACGACGTCGAAGCCTGCGACTCGAGCCGATCCACGGTCGGCGGTGATCAACGTTGCCAGGATGCGCACCGCGGTCGTCTTGCCAGCCCCGTTCGGCCCGAGGACGCCCAACACGGTCCCCTCTCGGACGGCGAGGTCGATGCCCGCGAGGGCCTGCGTGGTGCCGAATCGTTTGGTTAAGCCTTCGGCCTCGATGGCGTAGGGGTGTGCTGTCATGCTCCGATCGTGCGAGCAGACCCTGGTAGCACTCGCACACGGCGCTGGTGCGTCCTGACACGCACCTGGCACGGCCGTCGCGGCTCGGCGGTCGGTTGACAGTGGCTCTCGTTAAGCTGCGGTTCATGGTGCGTCCCGACGGCCGCGTGGCTGACGAGCTCCGTGCGATCACGATCACCCGCCAGTGGCAGCGCTATGCCGAGGGCTCGGCGCTGATCGAGTTCGGCGAGACCAAAGTGCTGTGCGCGGCCTCGGTCGTGCAGGGCGTGCCGCGGTGGCGCAAGGGATCCGGCCTGGGCTGGGTCACAGCGGAGTACGCGATGTTGCCGCGCGCGACGCTCACCCGTAACGACCGTGAGTCGGTCAAGGGCCGAATCGGCGGACGGACACATGAGATCTCCCGGCTGATCGGCCGCTCATTGCGCGCGGCGATCGACCTGTCGGCGTTGGGCGAGAACTCGATCTCGATCGACTGTGATGTGTTGCAGGCGGATGGTGGCACGCGGACCGCCGCAATCACGGGCGCCTTCGTGGCGCTCGCTGACGCGGTGACGTGGTTGCGGGATCAGCAGGCCTTGGCCCGGCCGGATCCACTGGTCAACTCGGTGTCTGCGGTGTCGGTGGGCGTGATCGACGGCGAGGCCCGGCTGGACCTGATGTATGAAGAAGACGTCCGGGCCGAGACCGACATGAACGTGGTCCTTACCGGTACCGGCGAGTTCGTCGAGGTCCAGGGCACGGCTGAGGGCGCGCCGTTCCGCCGAGCCGAACTCGACGCGATGCTCGACCTCGCGATCAGCGGCTGCTCGCAATTGGCCAAGATCCAGGCCGACGCGCTGGCGGCGTGATGCCCACGGAGGTGCTGCTCGCCACCCGCAATCCCCACAAACTCGCCGAGCTGCGGCGCATCCTCGCCGACGTGCAGCCCGACCTGCGAGTGATTGGCCTGGACGATGCGGCGCCGTACGACGAGGTACCGGAGACCGCGCCCACCTTCGCCGACAACGCCCTGACGAAGGCCCGGGTCGGAGCTCTGGCGACTGGGCTGATCACCGTCGCTGATGACTCCGGGCTGGCGGTAGACGCGTTGAACGGCATGCCTGGCGTGCTCTCCGCCCGCTGGTCCGGCCGGCACGGGGACGACGCGGCAAACTTGCGGCTGCTGCTCGACCAAATCGTCGATGTTCCGGATGGCCGGCGAGGCGCAGCGTTCGTCTGTGCCGCGGCGCTCGCTACCCCGACCGGGGGACAGGTCGTGGTCGAGGGGCAGATGCCTGGCCGGCTGGTGCGCCAGCCTCGCGGGCACAACGGCTTCGGCTACGACCCGATCTTCGTCGCTGACGGGAAAACGCTGACCAACGGTGAGCTGCCCCCCGCGGAGAAGGACGCGATCAGCCACCGTGGCAAAGCGATGCGGGCAATTGCGCCGCACATCATCCGAGCAACCGAGAGCCTCAGCCGATAGGGAATTGCCAGCCTATGCCCGGACCGGACCCCACCAGCAGCGTTATCACGCTCGGACTGGCCTCGGACTGCCGGCTAACCTGCGGCGTCAGGCGCAGGCGGGCGTCGGGTCGCGAGAGCGGTCGCCGATCTGGGTGCGGTTCCGTTCGGGCAAGGCGGGTGGCGGGAAGTCGATGGCCACGTGCTGGGTGGTGTTCCGGCGAGCAGTTTGAGTTGGGTCGATCCAGCGGGGTGGGATCCAGACTGGCAGCCCGTCGCGCATACGTACCGCCCAGCCACGTTTCTGGTGTTCCCGGTGGTGAAAACCGCACAATAAGGTCAAATTATCCAGATCGGTAGGCCCGCCGTCGACCCAGGGCGTCACATGGTGACTCTCACACCAGTCCGGAGGCCGGTCGCAGGTCGGGAAGGAGCACCCGCGATCTCGGGCGGCCAGCGCCCGCCGCTGCCCGATACTGGCAACCCGCCTTCTCAGCCCGTAGCTGAGCACTCCGCCGGCGTCGCCGACCACCACGGGGATGATGTCGGCCTCGGCGGCGATTCGCAGGGCTTCGGAGATGGTGATCAGCCCGCCGTGGCCGGCGGTCGCCAGGCCCGTGCGGGCCTGCAACTGATTCACGGTGAGGGTGACGAGCACGGTGGCCGGAGCGCCGCCGCAGTCTGGCAGCGAGCCGGAGCGCAGCAGCCGTCGCCCGGCTTCCAACAGCGCGTCGTGTCGCCGCTGCGCGGGGCTGCGTCGATCCGACTGATCATCGTCGGTCGTTACCGGGCGAGCGAGAGTGTCGAGGATCGTGGTCCAGACCGCGGCGGCCGGAGCGGTGAGGGTGCCTGTCAGCCGGCCGGAGCCATTCGGCAAGACCGCTAAGGCGACAGATCGGCGCCGCTGGTGGTCCTGCTCGGCGACCAGCTGCCCGTCCGGGTCCAGACAAGTCGCCACGGTGCGGGCCAGCACCGCGAGCCGGTCCGGATCCACCGTGTGTGCATGGCCCAGCAGGGTGGGCTCTACCTGGGCCGCCAACTCCGGCTCGTCGGTGAGCACTCTGTCCGGAAGGTCGTCGACCGCGGCGGTGATCACCGTGGCGTGCCGAGCGGAGATCGTCCCCTCCGCCAGCGCTGCGGCGACCTGCGGGAATCGCGGCGTCAGCGTCTCGCCAGTAATCGCCCGTCGCGGCCCGAGGTCGGAGGCCAGCCGGACCCGGCCGGCGGCCTCCCGCCGGCCGATTCGCAGCCGCTCGGCCAGGAGCACCCCGGTGGACGGGTAGCCCAGCTCGCCGGCCACCCCGCGGCCGGCCAGTTCCGCGATCAGCGCGCAGCCCACCGCGGTTTGTCGCCGAGCGCTGATCTCGAGCACCTCCACCAAGTCCAGTAGCTCGTCCCGGGACAGCGCCGTCGCGTCCGGCCCGAGCAGCTCCTGCTGCGCCGCGGCCAGCTGTTCGAGGACGTCCGTCACCCGTGCCACCACCGCCGAAGCAGCCGAAGCAGCCGAAGCAGCCGAAGCAGCCGAAGCAGCCGAAGCAGCCGAAGCAGCCGAACAGCCGAACCAGCCGAACCAGCCGAACCAGCCGAACCAGTCTCGAACATGTATTCGATTATCTCGCATTGGACAGGTTCCGGTCAAGAGAGAATCACCAATAATATCAAGGTAATTCCGCTCCGCTGGCTCGCTATGGAGGGTGTGAGCGCTACAGCGTGATCCAGTCGGTGAGAATGGCCTCGCCACCGTCGGGGGCGCAGTAGAGCCGGAACGTGCCGGTCGGTACCGGCGTCGAGGTGAAGTAGCCCACCTCGTCCACCGCCACCCGGCTCACGCTGCCATCGGCCCGCCGGATCTCCGCGATGCCCGGCCCGGGTGGGACGAGCTGCCCGTGCAGCGCGTCGTGCACGATCTCCAGCTCGACGGTGAGATGCGTCGCGTCGAACGTGAGGCAACGCAGGGCGGCCGGTTCGGCGCGGCTCTGCTCCGCTCCGACGAGATCTCGGGAGGAGTCATAGGTGAGCGCGGCGAGCTCCGCGTCGATGCTCCGCCAGGTAAAGGCCATCTTGCCGGCTTCGATGAACGAGGCCGGAACCGGCTCGAGTGCCCGGTGCAGTTCGCCGAGCAACTCGTCATCGTCAACCCACCATGGGCTTGTCATGCCGAGCACCTCCCCGCAGCCCGGCCGGTGCGTCCTCGACTAGGGCCGCGATCGACGGATGCTGACGCAATCGACTCAGACACCGGGACCGGTTCGGGCCGATGGCGCCGACCGGCATGCCCAGTTGCAGGCTGATCTGCGCGTAGGCGACGGGCGGGTCGGCCATGAGCAGACCCAGGAGCTCCCGACACCGATCGCCAAGGTCGGCGAACGCGGTCCGCAGCGCGGCCTGTCGCTCGGCCGCGATCAGCCACTGATCGACCTGCGTCTGGTCCTCGTCCGCCGGCACGTCGAGCTCCGGGTCCGCGAGCTGGCGATCGCGCTTCCAGCCGAGTCGTTGTACCCGGATGCATTCGCGCCGCGTTGTTGTGGCTAGCCAGCCGGGCAGCGCCGCCGGTTCGCGAAGTACGTCGAGATGTTCGACCAACCGCAACCAGACGTTCTGTCCCACGTCGTGCGCGTCCGCGTCCGCGAGCCGAAACCGATGGCATATCGACCAGACAAGCGGGGCGAACCTCTCGATGATCTCGTCCCAGGCCTCCTGGTCGCCATCCTGCGCCCTGGTCACGAGAATGATCACGGCCGGGTCGTCGCGCATAATTCACCCCCGCATCGTGTCGCCGGGCATGGCTTGGATAGTCGGTCACGTAGCCCGCGACCCTTTGATCAAGATACCGTCGTAGGTTCCGGACCAGAGCGACTCACGCACCCGGCGCGCGTCGCCGTTGACGGGCAATCGAGAGGCGATCTCGCCGGTTGCCAAGCCAGCAGCGAAGGACGTGCCTTGCCACTTCGCGTACCTGCTGAACTGCTTCCGCTTACTGTCTTCGACCGCCACGTAGCCGTCGAAATAGTTGCTGACGATGTCGACGCCGGGTGCGACGACGTCGACCCACGGGGCGTGCGGCGTGAACGACGCCGGCCGGTAGTCGTCGCCGTAGGCGCCGACCGCGATGACATCGTCGAGAGCAGCCGGCCAGAACGGGCGCGGACGCTTCGGCTGCCGATGGTTCCCGGCGGCCGCGACAACCAATAGCCGGGGCGTCATGATTTGGATTGCGCGCTGCATCAGCAGCGGGGGCTGGTTGTCGTCGGTGTAGCAACCGAGCGACAGGTTGAGGATCGACACGTCGCGGTCCAGGAACGACACCATTTCCCGCGCGACGTCCCAAGCGGTTGCCGACGCGTCGCCCGAGCGCAATGTGCCGAGCACGCTGATGTTGGCCTCCGGCGCCTGTGACGCAATGAGGCTTGCCACAAAGTTGGCATGGCCGACCTCGTAGTTGTATTGCTCCGGTGCAGATGGGTCGACGGATTGCGTGGCCGAGGCTACGGATGGGTCAAGGGACCGCACGTTGGCGCCCCAGGCCCGATTCCACACAAGCGGCGTGTCGAGCACGCCGATCTTGACGTCGGCACCGCCGAATGCCGCGGCCTCGGGCTGGATCGGGCCATCCGAGGGGCTGGGGAACCCGCCGCCGCCCCCGCTGACCTGCCCGCCACCGCCGCTGACCTGCCCGCCACCGCCGCTGACCTGCCCGCCACCGCCGCTGACCTGCCCGCCACCGCCGCTGACCTGCCCGCCCTCTCCTCCGATGCCGTTCATGACTCGGTTCTTGCCGATCGTGGGCATCCACCCTCGATGCCGGAAGCTGCAAGCGGTGCGCACCATCGTGAGCACGTCGTTGAGATTCCGACCGGATACGTCATCGGGCTGATCCGCGGCCGCGCGGTCGCGATCACTCGGATACGACAGCCGGATCAGACCGAGACCCAACTCCACGCTCTGATCCGCGGCGGGCAGCGTCGGCGCGCTCGTCAGGATTCCGATGCGAGCCAGGGCGGCGAGTTCTTCCAACACGACGTCGGCGTGCTCGAGCGAGACGACCAGCTGATGGGCGAGTTCATCGGCCGGTACTTCGGGTATGTAAGACGTTTCGGACATGCACGACTCCACGGTGGGCAGGAAGACATCACTGACTGGTCGGAGGTCGGATGCCTGCGGCTGATACACCAGAATGGGCACAAAATGCTTGACACGGAAGGGGTTGGCGGGAACACGGCTCCGAGCCCGCCCCCATTGGCGCAGACTCTAGGCCATGGCGGCAACCACCGAGGATCTGGCCCGCGAGGCCCTTGGCCTCGTCGAGGTCGATCCGCGACGGGCCGCGGTCCTGGCCGCCCAGGCAATGGCCGGCGCCTATCAGTCGCACGAGAAGGCGGCCGAGTCGGTCGCGGCCCGCGCCCAGGGCTTGGCCGCGTTCTATCTCGAAGACCTGGACGCATCCGTGGCGTTCCTGCGGATGGCCATCCGGCTGGGTCGGCAGGCCCGATCGACGCAACTCGCCGCCGAGGCGCGCATGACATTGGCGTTCGTCTTGATGTGGCGCGGCCGGTCGGCAACGGCCATGCGCATGATCGATTCGGCGGTTGGTGTCCTGCACGGCGTGAACCGGGCCCGCGCTCACGTCCAGCGCGGGGCGATCCTGCAGCAGGCGGGCCGGTTCGACGAGGCCCTGGTCGACTACCGGGCCGGACTGCCGGTCCTTCGTAAGGCGCACGATGACCGCTGGGCCGCGCGGGTCTACGTCAATCGAGGCCTCGGACGGGCGCACCGCGGCCAGTTCGTCGCCGCGGAGAAGGACATCCGGGAGGCGTTACGCCTCTGGGACGGCCTCAATCTGGCCCTATCGGTGGCCATCGGCATCCACAACTTGGGCTACGTGCAGGTGCTTCGCGGAAATGTGCCGTCCGCACTGGCGTACTTCGATCAGGCCGAGGCTCGCTTCCGCCAGCTCGGATCGCAGGTTTCGCCGCTGCTTCGGGATCGCGCTGAGCTACTGCTGTCGGTCCGCCTGGTGTCCGAGGCACGGGAGGCGGCGGAGCGGGCGATCACCGAGTGTCTACGCGAACAGCGGCATTCGATCCTGCCCGAGGCCAGATTGCTGTTGGCGCGTGCGGAGCAGCTCGGAGGGGATGTCGGCGGCGCCCTGCACCAGGCCAGAACCGCCGCTCGAGAACTAGACGGTCTCGGGCACGCGGAGCTCGCGGCGCTCGCCCGGGTGCTGGTACTGACTTACGAGCTCGCCGGTGACTCGCCGCGCATTCGCACGGCCGAGCTGGAGCGAGCGATTGCCGGCACCGGCGGCCTGTGGCCCGATGTTGTCCTGGAGGCTCGCCTGGTGGCCGGACAGCGTGAGCTGGACCGGGGTCGGGCCGACCGAGCCGTCACGCTACTGACCCGTGCCGGACTGTCTCGTCGGCGTGGCGCGGCCACCGTTCGAGCGCGGGCCTGGTATGCGCAAGCGCTGTTGCATCAGGCCGGCGGTAACCGTCCGGCCGCTCGGTCAGCCGCGCGAACGGGCCTGCGAATTCTCGACGACCACGCTGCGGCCATCGCGGCGACCGACATGCGTGCGCACGTCGCCGGGCACCGCGTCGATCTCGCGTCGCTCGGACTGGGTCTCGCCATCGAAGACGGGTCGGCTCGACAGGCTTTCGCCTGGGCCGAAATCGGGCGCGCAAGTCATCTGCACAATGCCCCTACCGCGCGCCAGGACGACGCGCTATCGGACGCGCTCTCCGAACTGCGCATCGTCACCCGAGACATTGACGAGGCCCGCACCGCGGGCCGTCCGACCGGTGCCCTGCGCGCGCGCCAGGTCGGCCTCGAGCGGCAGATCCGAGACCACCAGAGGCGCCAGCGGGCCAGCCATCTCGGGGCAGCTGTAGCTCCGTCCGTGGCCGATCTCAGTGCGGCATTGCGCGGTGCCGCCGTCGTGGAATATGTCGCCCTCGATGAGCGGCTGCGGGTCATCACGGTCGTGGATGGACACGTCCGGATGCGGGAGCTGGGCCCGTTGGCGCCGATGCTCGAACTGGCCGGAAGGCTCCCGTTCGCCTTGCACCGACTGGCCCGCCGCAGCGCCTCGAAGCCGAGCCGGGAGGCGGCGCATTCCCTGTTGCGGGCGACCGTGGCCGACCTGGACCAAATCCTGCTGGGCTCGGCGCCGGACGTCGGTGATCGGCCGTTGCTCGTCGTGCCGACGGGTCACCTCCAGTGGCTTCCGTGGTCTGCGCTGCCATCGTGCGCCGGCCGCCCGGTTACCGTCGCACCCTCAGCGACGCTCTGGCACGGCGCGATCACGCGTCGGGCGAGGCGCGGTGCCGTCGTCGTGGCGGCTGGACCGGGCTTGCCAGGGGCTCGGGCCGAGGCGGAGGCGGTGGCGTCGATCTACGGCGTCAAGCCGCTCGTCGGTGAGATGGCGACAGTTGAGTCGGTGGCGGCCAACCTGGACGGCGCTGCACTCGCCCACCTGGCCACCCACGGGCGGGTGCGCGCCGACAACCCGCAGTTCGGGTCATTGGGCCTGGCTGACGGACCGCTGATGATCTACGACCTGGAGAAGCTGCGCCGGACGCCACACACGGTCGTCGTCGCCGCGTGCGATGCCGGCCGCCCCGTCGTTCCGGTCGGAGATGAGCTGCTCGGGCTTACCGCGAGCCTTCTCGCACAAGGCACCTCGCAGCTCGTGGCATCGGTCCTGCCCATTCTCGACACGGAAACATGGCCGCTCATGGTGGCCTTCCACGATCGGTTACGCGGTGGCGAGACGGTAGCCACCGCACTGGCCTCGGCCCAGCTCGAGGTGGCCTCCCGCGGATTCGAGGGCATGGCGACCGCTGCTGGCTTTCTGTGCTTCGGTGCCGGTTTCACCCGACCGAACGTTGCCCGCGGAACTAGGTAGCTGACCGCGCTCGTCCAGCCCGATCGGCCCGGCAATCGTCACGACCGGCCGGCGCCTCGGTTACCGTGGTCGCGGAAGCCGACCGGACTGAACGGGAGCCATCACACTGATGCGAGTCACCGGGCTGGGGCACGCCAGCGCGCTGATCGAGACCGCGTACGGCAGCATCCTCACCGATCCTTGGGTCAATCCCGCCTACTTCGGATCGTGGTTCCCGTTCCCGGACAACTCCCAGCTGGACTGGGACGAGCTCGGCCGCGCGGACTACCTGTACGTCAGCCACCTGCACCATGACCACTTCGACCCGATCAATTTGCGCGACCACATCGACAAGGGCATCACTGTGCTGCTGCCCGAGTTCCCGACCACCGAACTCGAGGACGGCATCCGGGAGCTAGGTTTCCGGAATATCGTCAAGACCGTGTCCGGCGAGGTCATCGACCTCGACGGTCTGCAGGTGATGATCCAGTCGTTGACGTCACCTACGGACGGCCCGATCGGCGACTCGTCACTGTGGGTAGACGACGGTGAGCAGCGGCTGCTGAACCAGAACGACGCGCGCCCGGCGAACCTGAGCGCATTTCTCGAGCTCGGCCCGGTCGACGCTTACTTGATCCAGTTCTCCGGTGCCATCTGGTTCCCCATGGTCTACGAGCTGCCGAGGCGGGCCAAACAGGCGCTCGGGTTGCAGAAGCGGGCTCGGCAGTTCGACCGGACCTTGCGATATATCGAGGAACTCGCCGCCGCCTACGTCTTCCCGACTGCTGGTCCGCCGTGTTTTCTCGACGAGGAGCTATGGGGATTCAACGACATCTTCGGCGACGAGTCGAACATCTTCCCGGACCAGGTCGTCTTTCTCGAGTGGCTGGCCGAACGCGGCCACGACGAGGGGCGGCTGTTGCTACCCGGCTCGGTGGCCGACGTCGTGGCACCGGGATGCCCGGTCGAGCATCCGATGTCCGACGCCGAGGTGGAGAAACTGTTCGCCGACAAGACGGCGTACCTCCGTGACTACCAGGCCCGGGCCCAGCCCGCCGTCGAGGCGGTCAAGGCCACGTGGGCCCACCCCGAAATCGACGTCATCCCGATCCTTTCCGAGTGGTTCGCCCCACTGTTGGAAGAAGCGGACCATATGGCCGCCGGCATCAACGGTGGAGTGCGGTTCACGGCCGAGGACGCCGAACGCGGCGACATCGACTTCGTCATCGACTTCGTCGCGCGCGAGCTGCGGCCGTACGCGGGAGAGAAGGTGCGGTATCGCTTTCGGACCCGGCGCGCATACCTGGAACAGCTAGTTCACGAACACGAAGTCGACTGGGTCAACAGCCTGTTCCTGTCCTGCCGATTCTCCGCGCAACGGATCGGCCCCTATAACGAATTCATCTACGTCTTCTTCAAGTGTTTGTCCGAGGAGCGGCTCAACTACGCCGAGGGCTGGTTCGCGGAGCAGAACGCCGCTGAGGCCACCGAGTCGATCAACCTCGACGGTTGGGAGCTGCAGCGACGGTGCCCGCACCTCAAGGCCGACCTGTCGCGGTTCGGCTCAATCGACGGCGACGTGCTCACCTGCCAGATGCACGGCTGGAAGTGGCGGCTCACCGATGGCAAGTGCCTCACGTCTGTCGGCCACAACATCCGCAGTGCGCCAGCCGGTCAGCCTGTGTCGTAGCCACGATCAGTATGCAGATTCCGCTGCCACGGCAACGGAATCTGCATACAAATGGGTGATCGGGCCTGTGGGGCCGGTGGGATTCGAACCCACACTGGACGGCACCTAAAACCGTTGCCTCTGCCGTTGGGCTACGGCCCCGATCGGGTCAGACGGCGAGCTCCTGGCGCAGCTTCGCTACGTGACCGGTGGCCCGGACGTTGTACAGCGCCTCGAGAATCTTGCCGTTCTCGTCGATGACGAACGTCGAGCGGATCACGCCCACGACCTTCCTGCCGTACATCGTCTTTTCGCCGTAGGCACCGTATGCCGATAGAACCGACCGGTCGGGATCGGACAGCAGGGGGAACGTCAGGGACTCCTCGTCTCGAAACTTTGCGATCTTGGCCGGCGGGTCCGGAGAAATTCCGACGACGGCGAAGCCGGCGTCGTTGAGGTCGGCTAAGTTGTCACGGAAGTCGCAGGCTTCCTTGGTGCAGCCGGGCGTCGATGCCGCTGGGTAGAAGTAGACGACAACCTTTCGACCCGCATAGTCAGCGAGTGAGACCTGCTTCCCGTCGGCGTCGGACAGCGTGAACGGGGGAGCGGGGTCGCCGGGAGCAAGACGTGTCATGACCTAGACACTAGAGCTAGACATCAGGGCATGTCCCGCAATCGTCACGCTCTGCTGCGCGGCGTTCGGATCAGCGCCCGGCTACGTCGTCGTCCTCGGCAGTAACTCCGCCACAGCTCGCGGCCTCCGCCTGGCGATCCGCCGCCCGACCGCCGCTCGCCGCGAGCAGGGATCGCGGCACATGCCCTAGGCTCTCCGGCGAGCGGCATTGATGGAAGGAGCCCGGCGTGACGGTGCAGCGGTCACCAGAGGAGATCCAGCGCGAGATCGAGGAGGCTCGTTCGTCGCTCGCGACCACCGTCGACCAGCTGGCCGAGCGCACCAACCCGAAGCGGCTCGCCGATCTCGCGAAGCAGAACGTGATCGCCTGGACGAGAACGCCCAAAGGTAAGGCGGTCGTCGGAGGCACGACACTGCTCATCACGCTGCTGATCGCTGCCAGGGTCCGGGCGGTGCGCCGCCGGACGTACTGACTGCCTACTCGGCAAGCCGGTGCGTGTCGTCCTCCTGCTGTCCTGTCCCGACCAGCCCGGACTTGTTCACGCGGTGGCCGAGTTCGTGCTCACGGTCGGCGGCAACATTGTGCACGCCGAGCAGCATGTCGACCCCGAGACCAGCGTCTTCTTCCAGCGGGTCGAGTTCGACGCGAGCTCTGACGCACTACCACGCGACGAGGTCGGAGAACGGTTCGCCGACGTGGCCAGCCGCTTCGGCATGCGGGTCGACATCCGGTTCGTCGACGATCGGCCCCGCATCGCCGTGCTGGCATCACGCGAGGTGCATTGTCTCGCCGACTTGCTTGCACGCTGGCGGGCCGGCGAGATCTCGGCCGAGATCGTGACGGTGATCAGCAATCATCCCGATCATGCTGCGCTGGCCGAATTCAGTGGCGTGCCGTTCCACTACTTGCCGGTCACGCCGGACACCAAGGCCGAACAGGAACTCCAGATCCGCAATCTCTTGCATGCCAGCGAGGTCGAGTTGGTGGTGCTCGCTCGATACATGCAGATCCTCGGGCCGACCCTGCTGTCCACCTACCCAGCGCGGATCATCAACATCCACCATTCGTTCCTGCCGGCGTTTACCGGGGCCCGGCCCTACCACCAAGCGCAGCGACGAGGCGTCAAGCTGATCGGCGCGACCGCACATTATGTGACAGCTGACCTGGACGAGGGCCCCATCATCGCTCAGGACGTGACGCCGGTCTCCCATCGCGACTCGGTCCCCGACCTCATCCGGAAAGGACGCGACCTGGAAACCGTGGTCCTGGCGCGGGCGGTGTCCGCTCACGTGGAGCACCGGACGCTGGTATTCGGGAACAAGACGATCGTGTTCGGGTAGCGAAGTCGGCCGCCTCTCACCAGACGTGGAATCGCACCTCGTCTCCAGGCCGTAGTTGACCGGCAGCGTCGAGATCGCGGGAATGGACCACGGCGATGACCGGATAGCCACCGGTCACCGGCGCATCCGGTCCGAGCAAGATGGGCATGCCGCTCATCGGCACTTGCAGGGCGCCGGGCACAGTCGGCTCGCTCGCCAGCTCGGTCGTTACCTTCCGCTTCAACATCGGCCCCAAGAGCCGTACGCCCGCCCGGCTGGATTCCGGCCGGACCGTCCAGACGGAGCTGGTCAGTGCCGTCACGGCTTTGCGCTTGAACCAGTCCGCCCGCGGTCCGAGGATCACCCGGAGAGCCGGTCGGTGAGCCGGCGCCGTCGCAACCTCTCCACTCACTCGACCGGCGATCGCTGATCCGGTTGGCACCAGATCTCCCGCGCGCAGGGGAGCTGGACCGAGTCCGCCAAGCGTGTCCGTACTGCGGGACCCGAGAACCGCAGGCACCGCAATGCCGCCCCGAACCGCGAGATAGGACCGCAGACCGGCGTGCGGCACCCCAAGCGCAAACCGACTGCCTGCCGGCACGGTGACTGCGACGTCCCACCCGGGCGCACCTGAGCACTCCGCCCCGGTCAGCGCGACGGTCGTTGGGCTGGGCAGCCGGAAGGCGAGCCCGCCGAGCGTCACCTCGATCGCCGCGGCCGCAGCATCGTTGCCGACGAGGCGGTTCGCCCGGTCGAGCGCTTCGCGATCCGCCGCTCCGGATAGCCCGACGCCGAGGTGCGCGTAGCCCGGGCGACCGCGGTCCTGGATCGTGGCGAGCGGCCCGGGCGCGACGATCTCGATCATGCCGCGACGAACCGGACGGCGCGGCCTGGCGTCAGGACGGCTGGGGGATCGAGGTCGGCGTCCCACAAGGTGGCCGCCGTGCGACCGAGCAACCGCCAACCCCCCGGGGACTCGCGCGGATAGACCGCGCTGTACTCGCCGGCAATCGCAACCGATCCCGCGGGTACGCGGGTTCGTGGCGTGGCCAGGCGAGGCAGGTGCAGCGCCGACGGAAGTCCGAGCAGATATGCAAACCCCGGGGCGAACCCGCAGAACGCGACGATGTACGTGGGATCTTGGTGTTGCGCGATGACGGCCTCGACCGAGCAGCCGATTTCGTCGGCGACCCCGCCGAGATCTGCGCCGTCGTAGTGAACCGAGACCTGGACCGGTGCCGTCGTCGCTATCGGGTCCGGCTTCCGAAGGGGCAGCGTGACGAGCGCGGCGCGCACGACCGGTCCGCGTGCGGCGGAATGGTGCACAAGCAGCGTCCGCGCCGCCGGTACGAGTTCGCCGACGCCGGCGAGGCCCAGTGCCGCCACATCGGCGCGGAACTCCAGCACGCCAGCGTCGGGCGGCAGTTCTACCAGGGTCGCTAGATCACCGCAGGGCAGCAACCGGACCCGATGCATCGGCTCGTCCGGACCAGCTCGGGCGACCAGCTCGTTCACCTCGCGAACCTCTCGATTGCGATGCCGGCCGCGGTCAGCGCCGCTCGTACTGCCCGGGCAAGGTCTGCCGCGCCGGGAGTGTCTCCATGGAGACACAACGACCGAGCGGACACCGCTACCGTGCCACCCTCCACATCCATGACGACACCCTCGCGCGCAATCCGCACACTGCGTGCAACTACCACATCGACGTCAGTCAGTACCGCGCCGACTTCGGCCCGCGGGACCAGCCGCCCATCCGGGGTATAGGCCCGATCGGCGAATGCTTCTGCCACGAAGGGCACAGCTGCGTCGTCGGCCGCCTCCTGGAGCGCCGATCCGGCCAGTCCGAGGAGCGGTCGCTCCGGCGCGTACCGGGCGACGGCGTCGGCAATTGCTCGAGCCACTTGGACGTCCCCCGCCGCGGTGTTGTACAGCGCTCCGTGGGGCTTCACGTAGGAGACGCGATCGCCAGCCGCCCGCGCGAAGGCGTCGAGCGCCCCGATCTGGTATCCGATCTCGGCTTGCAGCTCGTCGACGTCCATCTCGATCCGTCGCCGCCCGAATCCGGCCAGGTCTCGATAGCCGACCTGCGCGCCGATCGCCACACCGCGGGCCACCGCCCGGTCGCATACCCGGCGCATGGTGCGGGCATCGCCGGCGTGAAAGCCACAGGCCACGTTGGCACTGCTGATCACCTCGAGCAGCGCGGCATCATCCCCGAGCCGCCACACCCCGAAACCTTCACCCAGGTCGGCATTCAGGTCGACTGCCATGCCGTCGAACCTAGTGTCCCGGGACACTCGGGTATGCCGCTGCGGTGCCGCCAAGATCAGCGAGATCCGTTCGTCTCTCCCGGGCCGACATCGGCGTCATGCGCGCTGTCAGTCGGCTCGAGACGCTCGGTACCTGCTAGCCAGCGAACTGGTTGGATCCACCAGAACCAAACCCCGATTACCCCCAACCCGGCCACGGTGGCGAGAGCGAGCGGCAAGCTTGCGACCCAGTCGACGACGAACAGCACCGCTCCAAGCATTGCCGCCAAGAGGAAGATCAGGCCGCCGGCGGCCACGCGGCCGGTGAATGCGACCAGCTCGTCCTTCCGATGGCGGCGAAAGAGCACCCGATGGGCTGACACCGGCGATATCAGAAGGAGCGCCGAGATGGCGGCACAGAGCAGAGTGACGACGTAAACGGTGCGCTGGAAGGCGTCGATGTCATTGAACCGCTGTTGGAAAGGAATGGTCAGCAGAAACGCGAACAGAATCTGAACGCCGGTCTGGGCCACGCGGAGCTCCTGCAGGAGCTCGGAGTAATTGCGGTCCAGGCGCTCGGCCGCGCTCTCGTTTCGCGAGTAGGTCGGCCGGGGCATCGGGTCGTTCATACCCGGTAGCGTGCCCGATCACTCCTGGCAGCACCACAGACACCGAGTCAGTAGACGCGGGTAGGGCTAGGACGTGCGGTCGCTGCAACGCCGAGACCGGGATGCCATAGGGCGCTGCCGATCACACTGGGCTGGGTGAGATACGAAGTTCTCCCCATGCGCCCGTTCGTCGGCGCTAGGACCATGGACTTCAGGTGCTCCTCTCGTCCGGAGGAAGGTCGAGATGCTTCTGATCGATGACGGTGCCGGTGGCGTCGTCGGCGTGCGCGCAGGGCTGCGCGATTATCTACGCATTCATCTGGCTGCGGACCGGATCGATCGTGACCTCGCCGAAGGTGCATCCCCGGACGCGACCGTCGCATCTGCGCTGCGCGCTCAGGAGTTGACGAGTATGCAGTCGCGCCGCGATCTCGCCTCCGGGCTGCAACGCGCCTTGGCCGCAGCCATTGCGTCGGGCTATGCCAGGCTGGCGGGCGCGCCGCTCGCTCGGGACGGCGTTCTTGCTTCCGCGGCCGAGATTGCGGAACTGTCTCGGCGGTTACTCGCTGATGGTCCGGTCTCGGTTCGCGGAGTGGCGGAGACTCGGCTCCTGCTGACGAACGGGGCTGGACCGCTGCATAACCGACGGAGCCAGGAGCGCCTTGCCGCTACCGTCCGTCGCGCGATCCGTGATCTGGACATCGACGGTAGCGGCTCGGCCGCATGAGCCAATCGGCTCGACCTACGCCCGTTTCGTTGCCGTGATTACGAGGTACTCCCACGTCATGATGCCGGTGTCGGCATCGTTCCGCCGGGCGAGATCGACCAGCTCCTGATCGAGCCTCTCCGTACGTTCTGGGTCATCCGCGATGTTGCGGTACGCGGCGATGGTTGGGCCGTAGTACTTCTTGAAGAAGTCCCGGAAGCTCTCGGCGTTCTCGAACTGCTCCACCGTGAGTAGGTGTGGCTGGGCCTGGAAATCGGTCACACGATCGCCGAACAAGGCGCGGACGTGGTCTTCGGTACCCCACAGTGGCCCCGGCTGCGCACCGGCCGGCGGTGTTGGGACATAAGGCTTCATGACCGCGAACATCTGCCCGATGAAACCGGTTGGCGTCCAGTTGACCAGGGCGATCCGCCCACCGGGCTTGGTCACCCGCACGAGTTCGTCCGCCACCGGCTGATGGAATGGCGCGAACATCACCCCCACGCAAGACAAGACGGTGTCGAAGTCGCCGTCATCGAAGGGAAGGTGCTCAGCGTCCGCTTCCACCCACTCGATGTCCAGACCCCGACCCGCGGCGCGATGCCGTCCTATCTCGAGCAGTTCAGGAGTGAGGTCGGACGCGACCACCTGGCCGCCAGCTGCCGCGGCCGGCAGGCTTGCGTTACCGGATCCGGCCGCGACATCGAGGACGCGGGTGCCGGGTGTGATGCCGGCGGCGTCGACGATGGTGGGCCCCAGCTCGGCGACGACGTCTGTCGCCACGACGTCATAGTCACCGAGAGCCCACATCGCCCGGTGCTTCTGTTTGATCGGATCCAGGATTTCCGCCTGACTCATAGTGATCTCCCCGCCTCTCGCGTAGGTCTTTCGGCCGTGTGCCCGTTACGCTAGGCACGAACTAGGCCGGGCCGCATCGGTGCTTGCGCGTAGATCGGCAAGCCGTGGCAGCGCGAACTGGGGGAGTGCGCGTAGACCCGCGAAGCTCGATCAGCTCGTTGTCAGCAGGCGAGCAACCGCGGCGGCGCGAGCGGATTTACCTTGGACGTCCAGCTTGCCGTAGATGTTCTGCAGGTGTCGTTCTACCGTGCGGACGCTGAGGCGGAGCGCCTCGGCGATATCTTCGTTGTCACGGCCCTGTGCGGCCAGGGTGAGCACCTCGAGTTCCCGATCGGTGAGCGTGTCGAGTACTGCTGACTCCGGGCCAACCGAGGACTTGGCCCGGTCAGGGGCGAGGAAGCGCTCAACCTCATCAAGGAAGACCGGCCAGGCCGGCTCGTCTTCCAGCAGGATGTGATTCTGGCTTTCCAGAGCCACCAGGCGAGCCCCGCGGATGCTCGACGCAAGGTGACGGCCATGCTCGAAGCTGTTCATCCGATCGCCCAGGGCATGCAACACCAGCGTTGGGACGCGGAGCTGCGGCAGCAGGTGGCTCACGTCGGCGTTGTTGCGTTCCTGCTTGGCCCGCACCATGGTGCTTGCCGATACCGATACACGCATGAGGTCGTCGACCCACCTCATCTGCTGCTCAGTGGCTCCCGGAATCATCATCGAGCTGAAGACCCGGCGGAAGTTCGATTCCGGCCGACCCCAGCCTGCTTTGATGAGGGGATCGAAGGCGTCCTCCAGCTCGATGTCGTCAGCTGCCATCCCGCGTAACCGGTTCGCATAGCTGTCGTAGAACATCAGCCGGCTGACCCGCTTCGGGTGTCGCACGGTGTACGAGATTGCCACCGGGCCGCCCTGCGCCATGGCCATCATCGCGAACTGGTCGAGCCCAGCGTCGTCGGCGACCGCCTCGAGGTCGCCGATCCGCGACTCGAGAGAAAGATCCGCGACATCCCAATCCGACAAGCCATGACCGCGTTCGTCGAAACGTATGACCGTCGCAATCCGCCCTAGCTCGGACACGAAGTGTCGCCACACCGGGCTTTCCCAATCGAACTGCAAATGGCTGAGCCAGCAGGTCGAGATCAACAGCGGTGGCCCGTTGCCATGTACCGCGTAGGCGATCCGAACCCCGTCCGGCGCTCGACAAAATCGGATCTCCTGGGGTGCGGATCCCTTGCGATCCCGCGGCGACATCCTGTGATGCTAACTCGCGATGATCGCACCCCGGCGTTTCTCATGGCCGATCGTGAGCCGGCCGCGGTCGTGGGTGCGGATTCCTAGGCGTCGTCGATCGGCACGACCGACGCGACCGCGAGGCACCGCGACGAGAACGACTCGTTCCGCTGTCCGCGCAGGGTATGAGCAAAGGCGCACAACCTTCGACGGGGTACCCGATGTTGCGAGATCTGCCGAGTGGCGCGTGCGCCCATGACGTGAAGCGCGGAGCGGGTCGTCTTAAGACGCAGATCCCTGGCGCGTCTTCTTCTGTTTGAGTCCAAGTAGCACGAGCAGCGCGCCGATGCCCAGTGCGCCCATGACGGCTACGAGTTTCACGGCGACCTCCTTGTCGTCCGGTCTTGATCGCGAGCAGCGTACGCCGGACATGCCGTAGATATGCGCGCGACACCGGTTTTGTCATGCTGCGGGTCCGGCGCGCGGTCACTTGTGCAAGGCGTCCCAAGCCCTTCTGCAGTCGTGACGCATTTAGTGTCCCGCTAGCTTTCTCTAGCGAGACCTGGACTTGCTGTCGAACCGCGTCGGTCGGTCCAAGATCGCCAGGCCTGGTCGACGCCCTTGGCACAGGTGCGATCACGGCCTAAGACAATGGATGGCGCGATCGACAGCGACCGCTGGCAGGAGGCCTGAATGCAAGCGACCGCGACGTGGGAGCTGCCGGCAGGCTGGGTCCGGATCAGCTCGCAAACCTGGGGTCCGTTCGTCATTCGCGAGCTGGTGCGCCGTCCCGACGGCGAGGTTGTCGAATTCACCGCCCGTCGACACCGGAAGGGGTACGGACCACGCCGCGCGCCCAGGCCAACCGGATCAACCAATCGGACCGAACTGGGGCGCCCCCATGCTGTTCTATGGGCGCCGAGCGAAATCGGTTGGTGGGTCGGGGTTCTCTTCATGATCGGATCGACATGCTTCGCTGTCGGTTCGGTGCCATCGTTGTCGGAAGTCGTATCAGCGAAGGTCATCTCCTCGATCTATTTCATCGGCTCACTGTTCTTTACCAGCGCGGGCTATCTGCAGTACGTCCAGGCGTCTAGTGCATCCGGTACCGGTGAGCACGTCGCCTACCAGTGGTTCGGGGTCAAGCCACGCGGCCTGGGTTGGTGGGCCGCCGCGGTGCAGCTACTCGGCACCTTGTTCTTCAACGTGACGACATTCGAGGCACTGAACACGGCATTCACCGTGCACCAGCAGAACCTGCGGGTGTGGTCTCCGGACTTCCTTGGCTCGATCTGCTTCTTGATCGCGAGTTGGTTCGCGGTGAAAGAGGAGGCTGCGCCTGGCCAGCGCCGGTGGCGTTGGAATGAGATTCCGTGGCGCATCGTGTGGCTCAACATGGTCGGTTCGATCTTTTTCATGCTCTCAGCCATTGCTGCGTTCGTCCGGCCCGCAACTGCGGAAGTGGTCTCGGCCCGCATTGACAACAGTGGAACGTTCTTGGGCGCCGTGTGCTTTCTGTGGGGCGCCTGGCTCTTGCTCGTCGAACTGGCCGACGGCGCTCGCGCCTCGGCTCCGGTCGCGCGGACGGAGTAACTGAGGCATTCTGCGGGGGAACGCGGCCGGTCAGGACGGCCGGCGGCGGGCGACGGTCAGCACCGCCACGATGACGAGCAGAGCCGCGAGAGCAACGAAGATCACGGTCTCGACGGTTTGAATCGGCCAGAAATGGGCGGCCGGTTGGTACGTCACGGTCTCGTGCAAGGTGAGGCCGGCGACCTTCGGTTTGCAGGCGGCGATTGTGGCGGGATCCAACGGCTGGGGGTCGCCGCCCGACGTCGCGGCGGGCCGCACGCTCGGACAGTATCGGCTGAATACATCGAAACTGAGCTCGTTCGGGATGTAGCGGTGGCCGGTGCTGTCGGTGATTGTGGCGGTCTGGATCCAGTCGCCCGGCGTCAACGTCGAGAGGTACCCGTCCTGCAACGGTCCGATCCGGCGCTGCAGCAGCGTGGCCACGTCGACCTTGTAAGTGTGGGTGACCGCAGGCCAGAAGTTGCCGCGGATCCAATGGATCGGGATACGGACGGCGGCGTAGACGATCAGAGTGACGGCCATCGCCGGGATGGTGCGGCGGATGAGAGCGCTGGCAGCGACCCCGAGGGCCAACGCGAAGAGCATGCACGCCGCTGGGACGATGCCCTGGGTGTCGTACCAGGTGCTGTTGTAACGCCCGCCGAACGCAGCCGTGAGTGGGTCGAGGGTCCAGGCGGCGAGCAATCCGAGAATGAGGGCCAACCCGGCCAGCGCGCCGAAGATCAGCACGATTTTCACCGTGATCCAGCGCAGCGGGCTCACCGTCTGTGTCCAAGCCAGCCGGTGGGTACCGGCCTCGTACTCGCGCGAGACGAGCGGCGCGGTCCAGAACATCCCGGCCAGGAGGGGGATCGCGATAAGCGCCGCGGTGAACGGCGGGATGGTGTGGAAGGCGCGGTGCAAGGCATCGAGGGCGTCGTTGCAGTTACCACCACCCGCCGTGCACCCAGGGAGGCCGAGCGCACTGGCCCGGCTTCGCGCAATCGAGCCGACGGCGAGCATTGCGGCGACGAGTCCAGCGAGGATGACCGCCCAGACGGCGGCTTCAGCGCGGTGCTGGCGCCAGGTCGTCCAGATCACCGCCGACTCGCCTCCCTTTTCACCCGCGGCGGCCCCGCCTGCTCACGAGGGACAACCGAGTGCTCGAGATAGGCCAGCACGAGTTCCTCCAGGTCGACCGGTTCCATGGTCAGAGCGGGGTTCAGCAGCCGCTGGCTAGTGCGGATCAGCAGCCGAGTGTGACGTTCGTGGCGGTATTCGGCCACGACCTCCATGCCGCTGGGCAGTCGCGACGTTTGCTCCGGCGCTCCGGATAACCAGTGGTGCTCGCCAAGGAGTTGATCAAGATCACCCGCCAGCCGGACTTCGCCGTCGCTTATCACGACGAGGTGATCGCACACCCGGGCGAGATCGCCGAGGAGGTGGGATGACAGCATCACCGTCATATTCGAGGCGACCGCGCTGTCCAGTAGGTTCTTCAGGAACTCTCGCCGAGCAAGTGGGTCCAGCGCGGCCAGCGGCTCGTCCAACAGCAAGACCTGTGGTCGTTTCGCCACCGCTAGTGCAAGCGCTACTTGCGCCCGCTGCCCGCCGGACAGCCTCCCGGCGCGGCGGTTGAGGGGCACGTCGGCACTGGCCAGTCGGGCGCGGGCCAGGTCGTCGTCCCAGTTCGGGTTCATGGCGCGACCGAAGTGCAGCATGTCGGCGACGCTGAACTCTTTGTACAGCGGGCAGTCTTGGGCGAGAAAGCCGATTCGAGCGAGGAAGGTCGGTTTGCTGCTCGGTTGGTCCCCGACCACGCGCAACTGTCCCTCCGACGCTGGGAGCAACCCGACCAGCATGTTCAGCAGCGTCGTCTTGCCGGCGCCGTTCGCCCCGACGACGGCCGTGATCGACCCGGTCGGCAACGTCAGGGTGCACTCCCGTAGTCCCCAAAGCTGGTGGCCGTAACGGTGACCGGCGCGAACGGTCTCGATTGCGATCTCAGGGGCCGCGCTCATGCGCTGGCCTGCCGATCAAAATTCCGCATGGTTGCCTCGATGACGTCCATGATTCCGTCGTCGTCCAGGCCTGCGGCACGTGCGGCGGCCAGCCAACGTTCCAGCCGCCGACTCAGCGCGGCCAGCGACGCGGGGGTGGACTGACTAAGGCTGCGCTGGACGAAGGTACCCTGCCCTGCTTTGCCGACCACGAGTCCCTCATACTCCAGTTCCCTGTACGCCTTCTGCACTGTGTTCGGGTTGATCGCGACGCTGGACGCGACCTGGTGCGCGGTCGGCAGCTGGTCGCCCGGCTGCAACCACCCGAGCCGCAGCGCCTGTTTGACCTGAGCAACCAGCTGTGCGTACGGAGGCTGTCCACTCATCGTGTCGATCCGAAAGTCCAGCACACACATAACCCTAGTTTAACTAGGTAGATAGGTAAAGGGGTCTTATTGTTGCGGGCTAGGCTGCGGTTGCTGTTAGTCGGGAGAGACCGTCCGCAAGAAGCGTCCGCTGGGCCCGGGCCGTTGGCCCCGCGGATTCGAAAACTGCTTGCAGGGCAATCCCGAGAGTCAGGGCGACGACCTGCTGTGCGAGCCGCACGGTCTCGGACGGTTTCTCGGCTAGCTGACGATCTTGGCGCAGTAGCTTCTCGACCCGGGCGCGCGCCCGAGTGACGTGGCCGTCTTGCACCTCCGCGAGCTCGGGATCGCTGACCGCGACGCCCCAGAACGCAATGATGACTCGCCAGTCAGTCAGCCGCTGCTCGTCCAGCGGGAGCCACGCTTCCAGGCCGGCTTGCAGGTCGCCGCCTTCGGCGATGGCCGCCTCGAATCGCACAGTGGTCCGGCTCGCTGCGGCGCGCAAGGTAGATAGCAGGAGGTCACGTTTGTCCGCGAAGTATGTGCTGACGATAGCCGTGCTCGAACCGGCAGCTTCGGCCACCCTGCGGAAGGTCAGGGCGGCTACTCCTTCTCGTGCGACAAGCTGCGCGGCAAGGTCGGTGACGTGGGCGCGTTGGCGGGGACGATCGACCTGGATTGGCACAGCGCGATCATGCCGAAGTCATGAACTCTGTGACAAGTGTCAGATGACGATTGTAATCTGACAGTTGTCATGCGATGCTTTGTGGTAGCTCTCGTCCGCCCCCGTAGGGAGGTCCGATGGTTCATGTGCCCACTCGCGGTGACGCCCCGGTCCGCTTCGGTCCGGGTGTCCCGATGGTTCCGGATATCGGGCCAGGGATCGTCCCTGCCGCTGTCTATACCGATCCCGAGCGCTACGAACGGGAGCGGGCGACCGTGCTGCGCAACAGCTGGCAGGTCATCTGCCGCTCGGCCGAGATCGCCAATCCGGGGGACTTCATCACGTGGGAGGGGCACGGCGAGACGATCATTGTGTGCCGGCGCCGCGACGGTGGTGTCTCCGGCTTCCATAACGTCTGCCAGCACCGGGGTGCCCGGATCGTGAAGGAGCGCTCGGGATGTGCGCGCCGGTTCACCTGCCGCTGGCACAGCTGGGTCTATGACCTGGAGGGCGCCGTCGTCGGTGTCCCCGACCGCGAGGACTTCGACGCCGGTGAGTTGGACGGGCTGGCGGCACCGGCGGTCGAGTGCGCCGAGTGGGGCGGCTGGGTGTGGGCCACTCTTGCCGGCCCGGGCAGCACGCCGCCGCTGCCCGAGTGGCTCGGCCGGGAGATCATGGCCGACCTCGGCCCGTACCGAATGGAGGACATGAAGCTCGTCGAGAAGCTCGTCTGGGAAGTGCCGGTCAACTGGAAGGTGATTGTCGACGCGTTCAACGAGAACTACCACGCGGCCCACCTCCACGCCAAGAACACCAAGCCCCAAGACGTGCGCGACGGCCGGTTCAGCACCTATTTCGTCTTCGGCCGGCACGGCATGATGGTCATCCCGTACAAGGGCGTGCTGCCCGAGTTACGCGAAACGCTCGACCACCACATCGCGATCTGCCACTACACGATCTTCCCGACGTCGGTATTCAACTGCAATCCGAGCCACATCCAGCTGTTCCGGTCCGTGCCGCTCTCAGTCGATCGGAGTCGGTTCGAGTGCTGGGAGCTGCAGTACGCCGACGGCGACGAGAAGTACGAGACAAAGGTCAACGAACACTGGGGCCGGCTCAAGGGCGTAGTCGCTGAGGACGTCGAGATCTGGGAGGAAGTCGCCGCGACCCGGCAGTCCTACGGGTACCGCCGCAACATCCTCAACGATCGGGAGTGCAAGATCACCTCGTTCCACCAGACTGTGGAGGACATGCTCGATGCGTGATCTGACCCGAAGCTACTGACCTTCCGGAACGGGCGGTCCGAACTGGTCGGGTCGACTGGAGCAGCCGCTCACCTCGGCGAGGTGCTGGGCCGCAACGATCTTCATAGAATGCCCCGGGTGCGGGACACTGGCAGTAAGCGGAGCGAGGCGGGGATACGCGTCCTGCATGACGCCGCACGGCGGGATTATCGCGAACCGGGTGGCCCGCGGCCCATCCGCGTGTATGAGTGGGAGCCGCGGTCCCCGGCCGGAACGCCCGTTCCGCTGGTTCTCGTCTCGCACGGAACCGGCGGTTCCGGCGGTGACATGCAGTGGTTGGTCGAGCCGCTAGTCGCGGCCGGCTTCCGGGTGATCGCAGTAGATCACCACGGAAACAACTACGTCGACGGGTACGAACCCGAGGGCTTTCTGTTCGTCTGGGAGCGACCGAGAGACCTCACATTCGTGCTCGACGTGCTCGCCAACGAGCAGCCTCATGGGCCCGTGGGCGCGGCGGGATTCTCCGTGGGTGGCTACACCGTCGCGGCCCTGGCCGGCGCGCGTCTCGATCCGCAAGGCGTAGCTGCAGCCTTGACCGGGCGGGCGCCGCTGCCACCCATTCCGGAGTTTCCTGGCGTGTTAGCGGCCTTACAGCAGAAGGTCTCCGAGGACGTTATCTCGGCCGCCGTTAACGCGGCGGGGGCCGATGTGTCGGACTCCCGAGTCCGGGCCGCCTTCCAAGTCGCCCCCGGTATCGGCTCGTTGTTGACGCCGGAGAGCCTGCGGGCCGTGCCGATACCGGTAGAGATTCGGTGGGGCGGAGCAGACACGATCATGACGTTCGAGGAGAACATCAAGCCCTACTTGGAGAACATCTCCGCGAGCCGCGGCCGCTCCGCCGGGCCCGAAGTCCGCCACGAGGACTTCTTCGAGCCGGAGCCGGCCGACCCGGCGATGCGATCACGAGTCGGTGCCGACGCAGCCGGGTTCTTCCGCGAGCACCTCACCTGACCCGACCGCATAGCGTGGATGTACGAACGGTTGCCTGCCTCAGGGCCGCTGATCAGCAGGGTCGGTGCGAGCGAGACCGGCCTTCTCGACTTCCGGGACGCGGTGAGATTATCTCTGCATCTGGGCGGAGGAGATTGCGCATGGACGTCGCCAAGCTTGACGGACTGCAGCTGTTCGAAGGCCTGTCGATGCAACAACGTGAGCTGGTCGCGCAGCACGCGGTCGAGGTCGACGTTCCGGAAGGCAAGGAGCTGGTGCGTGACGGTGCCCTCGCCTGGGATTTTTACGTGATTGAAGAGGGCAGCGCGGAGGTCAGGCGCGGCCAGAAGACACTCGGGACCTTAGGCGCAGGGGATTTCTTCGGCGAGATGGGCGTCATGGCGTCCGACCGTCGACGGACCGCAAGCGTAGTGGCCACGTCGCCGATGAAGGCGATCAGGTTGACGACGCACCAATTGCGACAGATTGCGGACGAGTCACCCGATGTCACAGAGCGTCTGCAGGCCGCGATCGCCGACCGCGGACAACGTCTGCTCTAGGTCATCGCACCGGCGCTGGCCGTGCGGACGAGCAATCGGGTAACTGCGTAGACCGGTTTGGCGAAGTCGTCGGCCGGGTATAGGTGCCATCGGCTGGTGGTCTGTTCAAAGCCAGCGGACTGCCACACTCTTGACACGGGGTCACATGATGACGACCAGCGGCGAGCACGACCCGCGAGCGATCGACTGGGCTAGCCACGATGCGTTGCGCGAGGCGGTGGCCGCTGCCCGGCGCGAGCGTCGGCAGCGTGGCGAACCGTACGTGGCGCGGCACCGTCCGGGGTCAGCTGACAGCGCGGATGGGCAAGACCCTGATCGGCAAAGCGCCTGAATCACCTCGCGAGGGATGCATCAGGCGCGCAAGGTCGAGATCCGGTGATTCCTCCGACGCCGCTAGCCCTGATCACGGCGCGCCGGCTCGGCGAACGCGCCGGCCGGCGCCTCGTCACCTACAGGATCTGGCCGCGTAACCCGTCATAAGGCCCGGGCTCGAGCCGCTTGCGGCCGCATCGAGCCGCGCCATGCTGAGAAAGCCGGCCAAGCGCGACGTCGCACAGCTTGAAGGTCTTCGGTTGCGCCGCTCGACCACCCGTTCTTACCGCGGCGGCCGATTGATCGACTGCGAGGCGGGAGATCGGGCAAAGGACGCGGCGAGCTCGGCACGCGAGCGGAACCCGTGCTTGCGGAAGACATTGCTCAGGTGTCGCTCGACAGTCTTCGGGCTCAGGAATAGCGAGGCGCCGATCTCCCGATTCGACATGCCCTGTGCTACGAGCAGAGCGACCCGCGTCTCCTGCGAGGTCAGTGGCTCGTCAGCGGTCAGGGGACGACGTCGTGCCATGGCCCCGGTTGCGGCCAGTTCGTCAGCCGCCACCCGGCTCCAGTGCGTGAGGTCCATGGAGTGGAAGGCATCTCGTGCGGCGCTCAAGTGCCCGCGGGCAGCGACCCGTTGCCCAGCCCGGCGAAGTCGGCCACCGTACAGCAGTCTGGTCCGCGCCGTCTCGAAGGGATCCCAGGCCCGGCGATGCGCCTCGATAGCTGCTTCGAAGGCTTCCTGGGCAATGACGTCGTCCCCGACCGTGATCGCCTTGCATCGGCGCACAAACGCGATGGAGAGCGGAGCTGCTGCCGCCGGAGTGGCCTGGGCAGGACATACGACATCGGCCGACATCGCGGCCTTCGTGGCAGAGCGCGTCGGCCCGGAGTATGTCCCGCGGGCCTATGCGACCACCAAGGTGCGTCCGGCGCCGGTCAAACGGCCGAGCGCTTTGCCATCCGCTTGACCAGGAACGACGCAATAGCAACAACGACCACTGCGCCGATCACTGCCCCAACGATGCCACCCCAGTCGAACTTGTCCGTGTCGCCTATGCCAAAGATGCCGTGGAAGATCCAGAAGCCGACGACTGCACCTACCAGGCCCAGCGCCAGGGAGGTCAACCACGACCTCCAGCCGCGCATGTAGCGGAAGGCATCGTTGGGTATCAGCGCACGAGCGAGCGCCCCGGCGACGAACCCCAGCGCCAACGCAGCGATGAAGCTACCAATGTTCATCGACCCTCCCCGCTCTGCTCCTCAGGACGTGCCCCAATCGATCTTGCAGCGCAAATGCTACAAGGACTGCCCAGATTGGGGCACCTCGGCGGAGCTTGCGGCGAAGTAAACGGAGCCTGACGGACTGGTGTTGCGCTTGCGCGGCATCCTTAGGTGCGGCTGGGGGAGCGCCATGCGGAAGGGCTCCGGATTGGCTGCTCCTCAAATCATGATCCTCTTCCTGGACTGCGGGCTCGAGGAATGCTTGCTCATGCTGGATTCGGTCCCTCGGAGTTCTCGATCGACGGCCTGATCGGTCGGATTTGCCGCGGCTACCCGGTCGCCTTCGCGGCCCGTTCGATAACCCGCGTCACCGACACTGGGTCGGAGATCAGTCCGAGGTGGCCACCGTCGAAGTACGAGATGTCCGCGCCGCATGCTCGGCCATGGCTCGTTCGGCGTCCCGCGGGATGAGGTGATCCTCCGTCCCGATCACGTACCAGGAGGGGATCGTCCGCCACCCCGGGGGACCTGAGGGCTGGTTGAGGGCGCCGATAGTGGCCGGCCGTTGGGACGCGCCAGGATCCGCGCCTCGCTCTCCGAGAGCCCGTTGGCGAAGTCCGTCAGGAAGGTCGAGGACTTCAGGCGCAAGTACTCTTCACGCACGACCCGCTCGATGCGCTGGCCAATGCGGAAGCCCGCTCGTCAAGCGGGGAGCCGACCGTGACCGCGCGGTCCAGATCGCGGTCGTCCATGCGACGCTCAGCATGGCCGCGAGCATGCCACCGAACGTTTACAACGCCATCACGCAGGAAAGAGCAACACCATGACCGAGAACAGCGACAAGTCCGCCGAGATGATGAAATTCAACGACGAGCAGCGCGATGCCGATATGCAGCGGCGCATCTCCGAGCGGACACCCGTTGAGACCGACCCTGCCGCGATGCTGACTGTGCTCGTGGGGAGACTCCTGCTCGAGCACGGCGTCGACGTGCCAGCCGCCGCGCTGGCGTTCCACGTGCAAGAGATGCTCGCCGCCGCAGCGGCTGCCGACGACCAGGAGGGCGCCCCTCACGTCTGACAGCAACGAACAGAGCGCCCCGCTCACCCCGAGACATGGGTGGGTGGGGCGTCCAGCTGTGTCGTTTGAGCGATCCACCGGAGGGGTAAGCGTGCTTGTTGGGCGTTGTCTGGCCCGCGCTCACCCGCAGGGAAGGACAGGCATCGATATGGCAGGACGGTACGAGTACAAGGTTGTCGAGGTACGCGAGAAGATGATGGGCAGCAAGATGTCCGGTGACAAGCTAGCGAAGATTCTCAACGAAAATGCGAGTAGTGGCGGCTGGCAACTGAAGGCAATCACGGCCGCCGATGTGAAGGGGCGCGTTGGTCCCGGCGGCGTAGAGGGTCTGCTCATCACGTTTGAGCGGCCGGCCGGCTGAGGTCGACGAGGGGCGCCCCGCCGCCGCCAAAGGGCGGCGGGGCGTCTCCCGTTCGTGCTGACGTTTGGTCGGCCCCCCGTGACCGGCTCCGTTGCCGAGAACCGGGCCGCGCCCGACAGTCTTGCCCACACCGCAGATGCAACGCAAGCGCAGAATGGGAAGGCTGGACCCGCGACTGCGAAGGTGCCGGTGGCGGGTCCAGCCCCATGGCGCTGCGACACCCAGCAGTGGCCCTATCCCGGGATGCGCCGCGATGCGAATCATCGGGGTGGACCACACCGGCCCCGGCCCCGTCCTCGTCATCGATTTCGGAGTCCGCGAAGAACGCTGGTCGATGGACCAGGTACAGGCGGCGGCGGCGGCGGGCGCTCCGGCGCGGCTGCGCGAGTGGGTCAACAAGGCGACTCGCGAGGAGTAGGCCGCGGATGCGCAGCCGCACGGTGGTTCGGTGACGGCGAACGACCGCCGAGCGCTATGAGGCGGCGGTAGCGTTCGCTGTCGCTGAGATGAAAGACGCAGCCGACGATCTGCCGTCGACCCGGTGGGTAGGCGCGGCCGTATCCGTGCCACTCGACCAGGATCAGATTAAGAGGGCAGGCGGCCTGGTAGCGCTCGACGAAGGCCCCTCAAGCCCACCGGATTCGCCGAAAAGGCATGGCGGCGTAGCGTCCGGTCAGTGCCGCCGATCGTGCGCTCGGCCGGGTGCGCGAGCCGTCGATCTCGGCTCGCATGTGGCGGGGACCGGCAGCGCGCAGTGTGTTGGTATGAGGCCGCCTTGGCCGTTGCAACGCGTCATTGTTGCGGTAGCGGTAGCACGAGTTGCCGGCGTCACTTCTCAGGTGGTCGCCGTAGAAAAGTTGATCCCGAACTGTGGGTGATGTGTTGTGACCGTCAGGCGTCGACGCGACGATCCGGAGCGTCGCCGTCGACGTGGAGCACGATGAGTGGGCTGTGCTGGAGCATGGCCGGGATGTCCGTGCGACCCCAGCGCTGCGCCGCGGCGTCGATCAGCGGCTGTCGCTCGTCCGCATCGGTGACTACTCGCGCGGTGGCCGGAACGTCAGCGACGACGGATTGTTTCAGGTGCACGACGACACGCGGGTCGGCGGCGATGTTATAGATCCAGTCCCTGGTCCGGTCCGCGCGTGGCATCCCGCTGATGAACAGAATGCCATCCTTCTCGTGCAGGAAGATCTCTATCCGTCGGGGCCGTCCCGTCCGTCGTCCCGTCGTCGTCAGATCGATGATCTGACTACGAAACAGCGCGGCGCGGACGCTGTCATCCATGGGCCCTCCAGCATCGTTCACGCCAACATGATGGCCGTCGGCGGACCAGACGCGCCATGCGGCCGCCAGAAAGTATCCGACACAAGCACCTGTTCAGCACTCGCGAGCCGTCGATCGGGGCGCGGTGAAGGCGCTGAAGGTGGCGCGCGGATCGTTACTTACGTCAGGGGTCGTTGACGTCGGTGGTGCTGACGGGAAGTTGCGAGGTTGATCTGGTTGGCGCCGCAAAGCTCTTGTTCGACCAGCCGCACCCCGCACAGGCCTCGCCATCACTGCATCCGATTCGTGCGGCCTTCTGTCGCGGCGAGGGAAGAGAAGCAACGACATATGGCGGCGGGTGTTGATTACGGTCCAAGCCATGGTCATGAATTACGCGGTCGGCCTGCCCACGGTCGGCGGATTCGGAGACGTTCACACCTTGGTGGACCTGGCGGTCGCCGCCGAACAGCACGGCTGGGACGGCGTGCACCTGTGGGATCACGTGCTCTATCACGAGTCCGGCTGGCCGGTCGCGAGTCCGGTCGTTGCCGCTGCGGCGATTGCGGCGAGCACCAGTCGCGTCCGGATCATCCTCACCGTCGCATTGCCGCGGCGCCAGGTCCAGGACATCGCTCAAGATGCGGCGGGCATCGATGCCCTGTCGAGGCGACGCCTCACCGTGCTTGCGACCATCGGGTCGATGGATCGCGAATACACCGACTTCGGGCTCGATCCGGACCTTCGGACACGCGGTCGCGCTCTGGACGAGCGCCTGCACCGCCTTGTCGAACTGTGGTCGCAGTGGGCGGTGCCACCGATACCGATCTGGTGCGGCGGACGCTGGCCGCACAAGCCCGGACTTCGCAGAGCGGCGCGCTTCGACGGCGCAATGCCCACGTTCGCCGACCAACGCAGCGACGGCGCAACGATCGAGCAGTTCGCGGCAGCTGCGTCGTTCGTGCGGCGACTCGCGCCAGGTGGCTTCGACATTGCATTGGAGGGCGCCACCGATGGTCCCGACCAAGCCCAACGTGTCGCTCGCTACGCCGATGCCGGCGCGACCTGGTGGATCGAAGCGCTCGGTTGGTGGCGAGGCGACAACAAAGCCGCGATGTCCCGCATCATCGCCGGAGCACCAGCCCAACCCGAGGGCGACAGCGCCGGGAGCACCCCTCGCGCCGAGCACGCGAGGGGCGGTCAGGCAAGCCAGCCCTGAACTCCCGCGGACGCTGCGCGCATCGCCGGGGTAGCGGCTCGCGGCGCCCACTTGGGATCAGATGGCGAGCAGCGGTCGGCTTCCAGCAGTTGTCACGTGCTCATCTCGGCGGCCGCGGGCGAACACCTGTAGACCAAGTTGGTACAGCCGGTCATGCTGGGTCACGGCGAGGCCTTCTCGTTCCCAGGACCTGAGGGGTGAGGACGAAGGATCCGTGGCTGTTCTCGGTCAGTGGGGCCGTGCCGGATCTCGCCAGATCTCGGGGCTGGGGAGACAGCGCCGCTCGGCGTTGCGCTGACCACATTCGAGCGGAGGATCTGATGGCGCTGCTCACGGTCAATGGCACTGAGCTCTACTACGAACTGCGCGGCGGCGGGCCGCCGGTGCTGCTCATCATGGGCTTCACCGGCGACGGCGGGAATTTCAAGACGCTGGCCGACCTGCTGGCCGACGAGTTCACCGTCATTTGCTATGACCGGCGCGGAAACGGGCGCAGTCCCCGCCCGGCCGGTTGGGCGAGGACCTCCCCGGAGGAGCAGGCCGACGACGCGGCCGCGTTGCTGACCGCCCTTGGTCTTGCGCCTGCCGCGGTCTATGGCAGCAGCGCCGGCGCGACTTTCGCCCTGTGCCTGCTGATCCGCAATCCCGAGGTCGTCCGCAGCGCGGTCCTGCACGAGCCGGCGCTGGTGCGGCTGTTTGACGATCCGGGCGCGCGCGGGGCGGCCACAGCGGTTGTCCGAGAGGGCATGGAGGCCGGCGGGCCCCCGGTGGCACTGGAGCGGCTTTTTTGTTGGGTGGCTGGAGATGCCAACTGGGAACGGCTCGAGCCCGCACTTCGGGAGCGCATGCGGGCAACGGCCGAGACCTTCTTCGGGGTCGAGCTGGGGAGCTATGAGGGGTTCCTGCCCGATGATGAAACGTTGGCGGCCATTGCTGTCCCGGTCATGGTGCTGGTAAGCGAGCAAACGCACGCCGTCTACGGGCAGGCGGCCGGGCGGCTTGCCCAGTGCCTGGGGGTCGAGGTCACGCACACGCCCGGTACCCACATGGCCTACCACGACCACCCACACGAGCTCGCGGAGACCATCCGGCCGTTCCTTCGCCAGCTCAGTAGGACCGCGGTCTCCTAGCACTCCAGCCGGAGGGCTCATCCTCATGGTTGCTGGGCGGCTTGTCGGCGGTAGTGGCAGCTCCGGGCCCGCACTTGATGTCGGCATCGCCACACCGACCAGCGCACCCGGTGGTCGAGGTCGCCGGTGGGCCGGGCGACCAGTGCCGCGAACAGGTGCTGGAGTTCGTTGCAGGTCAACCCGATCAGTCCAGATGGTGATGGGTGGCGAGTGCGTTCGGTCAAGGCCGCCACGATCAGGAAGGCGTGGGCGAACATCGCAAGGGTGGTCCACCGATACCAGGAGCGCCAGCACCGGACCTGATGCTGGTCTAGGCCGACAAGGCCCTTGCCGGTCTGGAAGCGCTCCTCGACCGTCCAGCGACGCCCAGCGACCCGGACCAGGGTGCCCAGCGGCACGGGACGGGGCATCCAGCAACGGTAGAAGGCCCGCTCGCCGGTTCGCAGATGACGGCGGACCAGCAGCCAGTGCCGCCCCGCCTGACAACCAGGATCAGGCTCGGGGGCCGGCGCATCCGCGCACATGCGCGGCGTAGGCATCGCTCCGGCGGGTCGCGACGGTCGCGATTCGTGAACAGAACATCGTCGACATCGAGCCGGTCGTGCTCGACGGCGCCGCCGCGTGACACCTTGGGGTGGGGAGCGCGCGTGTCTCCCCACCCCTCCTCCACCGCATCCCGCGCCCACGGTCAGCACCCTCACATCACAAGCCATCGGGCTCGCGGACCGCGCGATGATCCTCGATCGGCTAGCCGAGATCGTCTTTCCGACGGCGCGCACGCCGCGACGGCGAACCCGTTCTTCCGGTGGGGTCGGACGATTTCTCTCTCAACCGCGTTATCGGGCGGTGGTTGCGCTGGGGCAGGCCACAGTGATCGCCCAACCCTCGCGCCGAGCGTGCGGCGAGTTCCGTGATCGCCGTCCCGCGCTGTGAGGTCAACCGTGTCGCGGTCGCCGCTGGTGCAGGTCGAGGGCGAACCACACGGCCTTGCCGGGGTTGGCGGGTTGCGGGGTGATCCCCCAGCGGGTGGCTAATGCGTCGACGATGACGAGTCCTCGTCCGGTGGGGCTGTCCGGGTGGGGAGTACGGGGTACCGGCGGGGGCAGCTCGGGGCCGGTGTCGGTGACGACGACGGTGAGCGCCGAAGGCTCGAGGTGCACGGCGAGGGTCACGGCGGGTCGTCCGTGACGGATGGCGTTGGTGACGAGCTCACTGGTGAGGATGAGGGCGTCATCCAACATTGGCGGGTGTATCAGGTTGGCCAGCCGGCGCAGGTATGCGCGCGCGGTGCCTGCGGCGTGCGCCGCATCGGGCAACGTGATCGCGGAACCGGTGCGCGGGTCGGTGTTGCCGGGCGTGTCAGGTGAGGCACCGCTCAACTGGTTGTCCTGTCCTCAGCCGTCGGCAACAGCATGGTCGCGGCAGCGGCGGGAGCGAAGATTTCGAGCATTCCGCACGCCGTGAGCGCTCGGTGCGGGATTCCCCGTACCCCGAGCAGGCTCAGATGCCCATGCAGTTCGGCGAGTCGAACCCGGATGTCGGTCAACGCTCCGATGCCCGCGGCGTCCAGGAAAGCAAGCGCTGAGACATTGATCCGCAGGTCGCGGTGGCCCTCGATGATCAGTTGCTCCAGCGCGCGGCGCAACTGAGGAGCCGATGCGCAATCGAGTTCTCCGCTCAGCACTACCTCCGCGTGCCCGTCGAGGTACTGGACGGCGACCGTCAGCTCCGAGACAGCACCGCTTGCGGTCGCTGCTCCCACCGATGCGCGACCGTTGCCAGTCGCGGGTGCGGAGGTGGTTGGGGGCCGGGATTTCAGTTGTTGTTCGACCGCGTCCAGATCCATGCCGTAGCCGGTCACGGCATCGCCGTAACGATGTTCGCCGTCGCGCGCACCCACCAGCTGGTAGGTGCCATAGCCGTCGGCATACTGATCACGCCGAGTCGACTTCAGCAGACGCAACCCTTGTCGGGCAGCCATCCGACGCAACCGATTCTCCCGGACCCGATCGTCGTCGCCCATCACCGCTCTCCCGTCGACAACCACAACGCGACGCTTCGAGCTGACGCTCCTAGCGACGCTCTGACTGACGCTTGAAGTGACGCTGGAAAATGTTAGCAATCGTGCGGCCCAGTCTGTCAAGACCGCGAAGCGACACGCCGTCAGCCCGCCGCCCGTCCGAGCGAGTCACCGATGAATGGGCAGAAGCCGAGTACGAAGGCACCGACACGACCGCAGAAACCGCTCCTGCAATGGAATCTCCGGCGGTGAGGGGTACGGGCTTGTTTGATGCGCAGATCGGTCAGTCGGTCAGCGGACGCCACCCCGCGGGCGGCGTCATATGTGCGCGTGGCGCGGCGATCGAAGGCAGCGTGGCTTTTCCGCGCGGCAGGCACGTTCTCGTCGTGCCCGGTGCGCCCTCCGTGGGCACTGATTCGACTTGTGCAGCCTGGCACATCGAACGACCTCACTGACTCCAACCTCTAAACTCCCTTCGGACCTCGCTTCGCTCGGGGGTTTCCGTCGGCACCCGATCACCCGCGCGGCGCACGCTGCCGAGCTGATTCACGCCGAGGGACCCGCGAGCCTGTCCGGCCCGAAGCCGACTATCCGCCTTCGACGATCCAACCCGCTGGCCGATGGTGAGGCCAGTGGTTCCGTACCCCAACTCAACGACGACACCCGACCGCGACGCCCAGGTCGCCGAAGTCCCTTCACCGCGTTCACCTCCAGGCCGCGAAGCCAGCAGACCACCGGCCGGTTGATCGTGCGCCGCGTCCGCGACGCCAACCCGAGCCACCTCGTCCCGGATGAGCAGGGTGAGCTGTTCCCGGCGTGGCGGCACCATGCGGTGTTCACCGACTCGCCGCTGCCGATGGTCGATGCTGAGGCCGACCACCGCCGTCACGCCGTCATCGAGCAGGTCATCGCCGACCTCAAGGCAGGCGCCCTCGCTCACCTGCCCTCGGCTTGGTTCACCGCGAACGGCGCCTGGCTGGTGCTGGCCGCGATCGCGTTCAACCTGACCCGTGCCGCCGGCGCGCTCGCCTCGACCTTCCACGCCCGAGCCACCACCGCGACCATCCGGGCTCAGCTGATCACCATCCCGGCCCGGCCGACACGTTCGGCGCGGCGGGTCACGCTACGGCTACCGAGCAACTGGCCCTGGCAACACGCGTGGCTGCAGTTCTTCACCACAGCGACCGGGCCACCCGCACTCGCCGCTGCTTGATCGACCCGGCCTCACCAGCCCCGACCAAAGATCATGTGGAAATGCCGGGCACACCGGCGGACCATTCACACTCAAGCTCCGCGACCACAATTCGCAACATCAACTACGTGGACGCAAATTCATCTCCGTGGATCCGGGGCTAAAGGGGTGCACCGCGGCTGGGCGCGAACACGATGAGGCGTCGACCATCGCCATCTTCATGGCACCGAGGGAGACTGCAACCACGCCGACCAGTCCCCCTCTGGGTCGGTCGTTTGGCCCACCTCGATCAGATGACCGTCGGGATCGCGGATATAGCAACGAATCTCGTACTGGTGCTGCTTCGGCGGCGTTAGGAACTGGGCACCCCGGGCGCTCCACTCGGCGTACACGGCTTGAATGTCTGCGACCCGGATATTGAGGAAGCTGCTAACCCGGTTGGGGTCGCGTGGCGTCTCTAGAGTGACCTCGGGCTTGTCATCGGTCGGGCCCCCGCCAACGTTGATGATGATAAAGCTGTTGGCTAGTGCGACATAGGTCACCTCTCCGGAGAAGACCACCCTGCCGCCGAGTACTTCGGTGTAGAAGCGCCGAGAGCGCTCGACGTCGTCCGACACGATGAAGTGGGCCAGCACAATTCCCTCTCCGGGCTGTGTGAGTTCGGCCAATTGGCACCTCCACTGGTTGGGCCTCATACCCCGCTTGCGGCGGGCTGAAGCCGATGTTGCGATCATGGGGATTTCCGCTCGTTCTACGGCACAGCTAAGGCCACAGCAAGCGGTCGGCGAGCCCGGCACGAGCCGCTAGACGGATCGGTGCGCAATCCTTGCGGAGCATCGCGGTGGTGTCCGCCGATGAATTGGTGGAGCGTGGGCGCGACGGCACAGCGGGCTAGCGAATCTCGTGTGGATCCGTGCACTCAGGTGCCGCTGAGGTAAGCCTTGCGTGGGGTGCGGTCGTCGACCGCTTGGTGGGGCCGGATGGTGTTTGTAGATCTGCCGGAACCGGGCGACATCGACGGCGAGGGCGTCGCCGTCGTTGATCGGCCCGCGGAACAAATGCTCGTATTTCAGGGTGCCGAAGAACCCTCCACAACGCCGTTGGTCTGCAGAGCTTGACGCAGCTGGCCGGGGAAGGTGCCGGCCGGCGTCGTTACCGAGGAGATGCTGGCGGCCCACGACTGGTACACGACCTTCGCAGCGCTGGCTGGGGCATCGGACAAGGTGCCCCACCGACCGGCCGATCGACGGCATCGACGCTTCGGGGTTCCTGCTCGGGGAGAGCGCAACCACCGGCCGGGAAAGCATCCTGTTCTTCGGTCCTGACGGTTCGCTGATGTCGGTCAAGTGGCACAACTTGAAGGTGATCCTGCGCTACAGCGAGGGCATGGATCAGCCGATCGTGACGCCGCAGTGGCCGATGCTGTTCGACCTCGGCAGTGACCCGGGCGAGCTGTACAACGTGTTCGCCGACAAGATGGACATGGGCTCGATGCTGGGCGTCGCCCTCAAGTTCGTCGCCGACTACCAGAAGAGCATCGTCGAGTACCCGAACATCAAGACGGGCGATGAATTCGAAGGTTACCCAGCGGCGACCTCAGCGGCAGGGAGTTGACGCGCGCCCGACGACCACAAGCCCCAACCGGAGATGAACCACACATCACGGCGAATCCGGCGTTGAACAACGGTCTCGCCGGCGCACCGGCTCATCCAGGAACGTCATGGCGTGTCCCTCCCCAGTTCTTTCGGACTCGGACTCTCACCGTCGAGTCATGGTCAGTGACCACCACTACTACCTGCTTCGCATCGGCCAGATCGATCCCCCGATCGCATTCGTCACCGGCACCAAGACCCGAAGCCGCCCCAGACGAGCATTACGGTTGCGATCACCCCGGGAAACGCCACTACCGTTGGCCATGAACGTCCTCCTTCCGCGTGGGACACCAGGCCCGAGGCGCGTCAGGGGACGTTCCTACGTCACGAACCGACACGCAGAACGTGTTTCTATGCCGCTATCCGAGCGCCGCCGTTGTTGCGCGCGGTCGTTCCGAGTGGTCAGGATGTGGCGGGCGCTGGGGCGGGTTAGTGCTGCTCGCCGAATTCGTCGAACCAGTGCGCGAGCGGGCCGCGGCGGCTGACGGCTCTGAGTCGGCGTTCGGTGGCTTCGCGTCGGGTTCGGGTGGTCACGATGAGCAGTTCGTCGCCGATCTTCAGTTGGGTGTCGTCGGTGGGTACGAAGGTGCGTCCCTCGCGGATGATGAGGGTGACGACGCTGGGGTCGGGCAGCCGGAGTTCGATGATGGACACCGAGTGAAGGCGTGATTTCGGCACGATCGTTGTGGTCAGCAGTTCGGCGTCGAGCACATCCAGTGGCGCGGATTCGACGAGGATCTCGCGGGTCACCTCGGGAGACACCAGCCCTAGTCTTCGGGCGAAGGGGCTCAGGCTGGGGCCCTGAATGAGGGTGAAGATCACCACGAGGACGAAAACGATGTCCAGCAACCGGTCGCTGTCGGGTACGCCGCGCACGATCGGAAACGTGGCGAGCACGATCGGCACGGCACCGCGAAGCCCGGCCCAGGACAGGAACGCCTGCTCCCGGACTGGGATCCGGAAGAAGAGCAGGGAGCAGGCGACGGCCAGCGGCCGGGCGGCAAGCAACAGGACCAGTCCGATGGCGAGCGCGGGCAGGATCTGCTGCGGCAGCCTGTGGGGGGTGACGAGCAGCCCGAGCAGGACGAAGAGACCGATCTGGGCGAGCCAGCCGAGCCCTTCGGCGAAGGACCTGGTCGCGGCCCGGTGCGGAAGCCCGGCGTTGGCCAGGACCAATGCAGCAAGGTAGGCGGCAAGGAAGCCGCTGGCGTGCGCGGCGCCGGCGGCGGCGAAGGCGACGATGCCCAGCCCGAAGGTGGCCAGCGGGTAGAGGCCGGAGGCGGGCAACGCAATCCGAGGTAAGGCGATCGCCCCGAGCCACCCGAGCGCGACGCCGATCGCGGCCCCGGCGGCGAGTTCGTAGAGCAGCGTGCCGACCAACGCCGGCGCGGAAAGGTGAAAGGGCGTTGTGCTGAACAGCAGCACCAGGATGACGCTGGGCGCGTCGTTGAAACCGGACTCTGCCTCCAGCAAACCGGCTACCCGCTGCGGCAGCGGCAGCACACGCAGGATAGAGAAGACCGCGGCCGCATCCGTGGAGGCGAGAATCGCCCCGAGCAGCAGCGCCTGCTGCCAGCCCATCGCGAGCAGGTAATGCGCGCCGACAGCGGTGACCGCAGTGCTCATGCCGACACCGGCGCTGGCCAGTACCCCCGCTGGGGCGATCACCGATCGGATGTCCGACCAGTCGGTGGTCAGCCCGCCCTCAATGAGAATCACGGCCAGCGCCGCCGTGCCGAGATTCTGGGCGAGTTGGGCGTCGTTGAACTCGATCCCGAGCACGTCCTCGCCGAGTACGACCCCCAGCGCGAGGAACAGCAGCAGGCTGGGCAGGCCGACACGCGAGGCGACCCGGGTGGCGACGATGCTCACCAACACCACCAGGCCGCCAACCAGCAGCGTCACGTACAGCTGCTGCAGGCTCATCGCACCTCCAAGACCGGCCGTTGTCGTGGCGACAGTCTCCCGTGATCGCGCGCGACCGCATCGGGCCACATCGGGCTCAGACGCCTCAGCCGGCCGGTCCCAGGCCGTCCGTGATGGGATGTGCAGCGAGGGCCACCGCGGATGCCCCAGGCAAGCCTGACGCCACGAATAGAAAAGATCACGCTGATGCGAGTAGCGATCGCTGGAGCCGGCAACGTCGGCCAGTCGATCGCCCACGCCGTACTCAGCGCCGGCCACAAGGTCCTGTTGATCGAGCGTCAACGGTCGCACTACCGGCCAGCGCTGGTGCCCGACGCCGACTGGATGTTGGCCGATGCCTGCGAACTTGCCGCCCTCGAGGCGGCCGCCATCCACACCTCGGACGTCGTGATCGCGGCAACCGGCGATGACAAGGTCAACCTCGTGTTCGCGTTGCTCTGCAAGACCGAGTTCGCGGTGCCACGCGTCGTCGCACGTGTCAACCACCCCAGCAACCAATGGCTGTTCACCCAACAATGGGGAGTCGACGTGGCCGTATCCACACCGAGCACACTCGTCGCCGCCGCCGAGGAGGCCGTCAGCCGGGGTGAGGTCGTCCGGTTGATGACGCTGCACCACGGCGAGGGCAACATCATCGAAGTCACGCTGCCCACAGCATCCCACCTCGTGGGCAGGCCGCTCACCGACCTCAACCTGCCAGCCGACGCAGCCCTGCTCACCCTCACCCGGTCGGGGAACCTGCTCACGCCCGCCCCAGACCTCGAGCTGCGCGCCGGCGACGAACTCATTCTGCTTGTAGCGCGGCAGATTGAGGACCGAATCCGTGACCAACTTGGGTTCACCAGCTGAGCAGGTGATCCATGCGGCCACCACACAACGGCGGCACCCCCACCCGTCACAACCGAACACGTGCAACCCGCACCTGCAAGCCCTTCCTCGCGCACCGGGTCCTGCTGAATCACATTCAGTTCGAGTTCGGTGATCCGGCCCGCCGCGTCGGCCACCAGATCCTCCTGCGACCGCAGCATCTGAATCCGAATCGCGGCCGCCAGTTCGTAGGCCGAACTCGGCCCGAGCGCAGCCGAGTTCGGACAGCCACCAGGTCCTGCTGCGTCGTCGCAGCCGATAGCGCCGCATGATGCGGACGGAACACGGTGAACACGATCGTGGGTCGGGTAAATATCCGCACCGGCAGGAAGTGCAGCCGCCGATCGCTCCCGCGGGCGAGGCCGTTCATCGCGCTGAAGTGTGCGCACCACCAACCTCGGGCGCTTCTTGGTCGAGGAACGCCGGCGCCAAAGTCATCCCGCGGTTCACCGACGACCGGGCCGCGATGAAGCTGGTGTTCGGCACCGAAGCTGGGCACTGCGGCAGAACCACGCCAGCGGGCGTCAGGTCGGGGCGGCGAACACGACGATGTTGTCCGAGTAACTGCCGGTTGAGCGGTCGAATGATCCGCCACAGGTGATCAGGACGAGCCGGGGTGGGCCGGTCGTGGCGAACAGGTCCGCCGGCAGGCCGTTGGCCTTGAGGTAGGTGCGCCGGCCGGTGACTGCGTAATTTCGCCGGTCCCCGGTTGTGGTCGTAATGATGAGCAGGTCGTCGATGTGCAGGTCGGCGAGCTGGAAGAACGCGCCTGGCCCGGTCGCGGCGGAGTCGATGTGCCCGTCGATCACGACCGAGCCGCTGGCCGCGCCGGGAAGCGCACTCCCGGTCCACCACCCGAGCTGCGCTGGGTCGGCTGGCACGCCAAGGATTTCGCTCGAGCTGTCGACCGGCACCACCGTGGCTTCCACCCGCAGTGCCGGAATCGCCAGCGCGGTCGGTGGCTCAGGCACGACCGGAGGGCCCACATCGGGACGGCTCGATGCTGGGGAGACGGCGCGACCGTCCGGCGCGGATGTCACCCCGAAGTCCCGCGGCACGCGCGGATTGTGTGCCATCCCGGCCGCGACTGTGACCAGCAGCGCCAGGCCGGCCCCGGCCGCAAGGGCTGATGCCACCAGCGGTCGGGGCCTGCGCGCGTGGTCGAGCACGATGACCTGCCGAGGCAGTCAGCGCGTCGTCCGCCGAAGGCGCAGCGCGCCCAGGCCGCCGCCGACCAGCAACGCGACACCGATTCCGGCGATCAGCCAGTGCCGCTGCTCGGTGCGGGCGTTCTTACTTGCGGCAAGGCCACCCGATCCCGCGGGCACCGCCGTCGGCGGGCCGGACGCGGGGATCACAGTGAGGGTCGCCGCGATGCCGAGGTTGCCGCCTCCACACCGCGCCGACGCGCTGTACTGACCCGGCATGATCTTCGTCGGGACCTGGGCGGTGACAGAGAAGTGGCCCGCCGGGTCGGTATGGAATGCCGCCGCGCCGACACCGGCGAAGTCGTGCGTAGCGTCGTGCAGGAAGGCGGTCGAGATCGCGAATCCCTCGCTGTTGGGATCGCAGGTTCCGGTGACCTCTACCGAGCCGCCTGCGGACACCGTGCTCGGCGTGACGTGCAGCGAAGCGGTCTGTTCGGCCGCAACGGGTGCCGCTAACCCGGCCGCGGCAACGTCGATCACGAGGCGGGTGTGGGCGCCGGGACCGGACAGGGTGAACACCCGGAACGGTAGCCGGGCCTGGAGTCCGACTCCGATCGTCGTGTAGCCCTCGAAGCTGCCACCGTATGCGACCTGGCGGAACGTGCGCCACCCGGTGACATCGACCAGCTCGTTCCGGTTCGCCGGGACGTAGGTGGGGGCGCCGGTGGTGGTGTCATACGTCGAGTTCAGGACGACGACCCCGAGGAAGGCGCCGCCACGCAGCGGCAGGACGTCGCCGCGAGCTTGGGTGTGAACAGCTGGAGCGTAGCCGGCGCGGTAACCGACACCGGCTCCCGCGACGTCCACGATCAGCCGGTCGTAGCAGGGGTGCTGACCGGCGCGCACGTTCACGATCGGTGCGGTGGACAAGTTTCCGGCCGCTTTGTCCAGCGAGCCCCAGCCGATCCCGCAGGAGGGCGCAGCGTCGGCCGCGGCTGGCGTCCACGCTGCGATCGTGACCGACGCGAGGAGAACCGCCGGCACCGTCGACCAAAGCCTGATCGCCGGTGCCCATCGCTTTGTTGTCCGAATGCTCATGAGGGTTCCTCCTCCACCGTGCACTGCTGGCGCGTCAGATGCGGCGCCTGGGAGGACCGTCCCGCAGGGATATGCCGGATAACAGCCACCCCAGGTAGCGAATGTGCCCACCCTGTGGTTGACGGCGGCGTGCGGCGCGGCGCACAGTGAGCCGAGGGTGGGAGGCGGCATGGTTGAGCCGTCGGAGATGGCCATGGTCCCCGCGCGCGGCCCCGAGCCCACAGTGCCCCCGGAGCCCTACCTGTCGCGGTGGGGGGCACAGGCCGAGCAGCGACGCTGGGCGCTGCAGGCCGCGGTCGTGACGATCGGCCGCGAGGCTTCCGCGGACGTGGTCATCGACGGCGACCTGCTCGTGTCTCGACTGCATTCGACGCTGGAGCGTGTGGCTGGCGCGTGGACGATCGTGGACAACGGCTTGTCCCGCAACGGCACGTTCGTCAATGGACGCCGTGTCTCGGGTCGGGTCCAGTTACATGACCGCGATCAGATCCGGGTTGGCGGTACGGTGCTGACGTTTTGCGCGCCCGCAGAGATCGACGGGCTGCACACGCTCGTCGGCGAGCCGCTGCCGACCACGGCGCGGCTGACGCCGGCCCAGCGCACGGTGCTCATCGCGCTCTGCCGGCCGTACAAGGACGAGCTTGCCTATGCGACCCCGGCGACGAACCAGCAGATCGCCGACGAGCTGTTCCTGAGCGTCGACGCGGTCAAGACGCACCTGCGGGCGCTGTTCCACAAACTCGGCATCGACCACCTACCGCAAACCCAGAAACGAACACGCCTGGTCGAGATGGCGCTGCGCTACGGACTGGTGTCAACGCACGACCTATGAGGACCGGACTCCCTCACACATTTAGCTGGCGCAGGCGCAGGGTGGGCAGACACCGCACCTTGGGTGGCTTCTGCCGGGCGGCCGACTGAGCGAGCGTGAAGCACACAGGACACGCCGCCGGAGGCGAAACAGATGACCGCAACCCAGATCCGCAAGCCGAACCCCCACCACTCGAGGCCCAGCACAGTTACTGCTCACGCGTCACTGGACGGCGCCGGCCGGCTCACCTCGCCGCGCCGCCACGGCGGATCACGGCACGCGGCACCCGAGCGAACGGTCCGCTGTATGCCGACTCAGATGAGCCGCACGCTCGCCGCGTTTTCCGTCGCCGCGGCCGGCCTCGGGTTGGTCGCATGCAGCACCCACACCGCCCGCACCTCAGCGCTCGGCCCCCCCTCGACGAGCCACCCGACGCTGACCGCCGCCGCCGACCCGACGCATCCAGCCCCGCTGGCCAGCGCGGGCGCCCAATCGACCTCCACCGTCACCGCCCCGTGCGCCGAAGACCCGAGTTGGGGCACCGGTCCGCGGGATGGAGGCACCGCGATGACCCCCGCCCCGATCTACCTGGCGCGCGCCGGCCAGCACGAGTGCTATGACCGGGTCGTCTTCGACCTCAACGGCCCGCAGGACGTCGGCTACACCGCCAAATACGTGCCCGTCATCAGGGCCGACGCCAGCGGCGCCCCGGTGCGGGTTGAGGGTCGTGCCGCGCTGCAGATCATCGTCCGGGGACCCATCTACGGCACCGACAACCAGGGTCATCAGCCGTGGCGTCAGCCACCAGCAGCCGGAGAAGACCTCATTGCACCCGCGAAGGTCGCCGGATGGGCCTCCCTCACCGAAGTCAGGTTCGCTGGCTCATTCGAGGGACAGACCACCTTCGCGATAGGAGTCCGCGACCAGCGCCCGTTCCGGGTTTCAATCGAAAGCGAGCAGTCCTACCGGCACGTGGTCGTCGACATCGCCCACTGAGCCAGTCCGCTTCGGCGCCTCCGGTAGACAGACCGCCTCCAACAGAGCCAAGAAGAAGGACACGTAACAGATCGAACCGAGGACGACGGACATCCCAGCTTTGCGCGCGGCCGGTAGGCATCGCCCGACCGCGATGCCGCGGACCCGGTTGGACCGGACGCACATGACGACCGCTGCCAGGCCGTCGATGCCGACCGAGCCAGCGCGCAGATTCGGCAAACTTCGGGGTCGTGACGAGGTGGACCTCGCCGGGTCACAGCCCGGGCCATCCATGGCGAGGAAGATAGCCAGCTCCTGCACCGCCGAGGTGTAGATCCGCTGCGTCGAGTCGGGCGAGGTTGCGGTATTTCATCCAGGCGCGAAGTTGCACTTACCGCTAGCCGTTCCAGATGCCGGGTCCTCTACACGCACTTCACTCAGCGCGCATAACAACTGCAGCCGGAACCGATCACGCCACCTTCCGCGGCGCCCTATTCCGTTATTTCGTGCGGCTGCCAGTTCCGTGGCCGTGGTCGGCCAGTCCCGCTAGAAGCTTGTCGGCGATCCCGGCTTTCCGGGCCGTTATGGCTGGTCTCTCGTTGCCGCCGGATTCGCCCAGCCACCTGTCCGCGGCGGTGTTCCGCAACTGGTGCGGGTGGACGCGGGCGATGGCCGGCTGGACGCTGGGCGCTCGAGCGCCTGACCGGGCCCGTTGTCGGTCAGGGCGCCATCTGGCCGAGCCACCGAGCGCCGGTGAACGTTGCCGGCGGGTGCCGCGCCCGGGCCCCGCAGGTAACGGGTTAACGCCTGCCCGGTCCGGTGGCCGTAGGGGATCCCGCGCGGGCTTCGGCCTTTGCCGATCACGACGGTGACGTTGGAGTCCAGGCCGATGTTGCCGACGGTCGACCCGATGACCTCGGCGCGGCGCATGCCGCCCGGTTCGGGCATGCGGTGGGTGAGCGTCGGTGTCCCGCAGCTGGCGGGAGTCCCGTCCCTGGCAGGCTTTGAGCGGCTTGCGCAGGTCCTCGACCGGCGCGGGCTGTCGCGGACGGCCCGGCCGTAGAACTGCGGCGGTGAGTCGGTAGCGGACGGCGGAGGTCGCGGGGGAGCGGTGCTGGAGCAGATGCGCGACGTACCGGCGCAGATCGTCGGTGCACGCCTCGAGCGGCTCCGTGCCGTCGAGGATGTTGATCAGCCGCCGGGCGGACTCGGTGGGGAGCGGACGGTGGCCGCGCTGCGGTGCTCGGCGCGCAAGGCATGGGGTCCACGCGTGCAGCAAGAGGCGCGTGGGCGTCCGCAGGGGTCGATGAGCCCTGTGCCAGCGGGCACGCTATTTGCGACTCCCTGGTCTGAACGGAGAATCATCAGTGATTCAAAGGGTTTTGTGCGCCGCGAGGTGCGCCGCGAGGGAATCGAACCCCCAACCCGCTGATTTGTCTCAACGCAGTTGAGCAATGTTGACCAGGGCGAAAAGTCCCTGCTATGTAAGGGAATACGCGTTGACTACCGTTGGGTAAGGAGAATCGTTTTCGATCATATTGTGGTCGTAAAGTGGTCGTGGACCTTGGCTGCGATGGCCCTACGTACTCGGCTTGCGCATGCGCTTGCGGAGGCCGGGTCACCTGGAACGGCCAGGTTCTGGATGTCGGTGTGGTGCTGCGTCCAGAACGCGACTAGTCCCCTGTCGGGGTTGAGGAACCTCCCGTTGTCGAAATACTCGCGGAAGTGTCGCTGCAACAGGTTCCCGTCGGCGTCGTAGGTTCGCTTCCCGACCACTGAGCGTGACAGGGAGATCAGCAGCTCGGTGCCGCCGCATATGATGCCGGAGGGCGCATCCACGACGGGGGGTTCGCTGAATGCGATATCGCACGTGATGTGGCTGCCGTCGCGGAAACACAGGGGGTTGAACTCGGCCGGTGGTGCCGGGTTCAGCGTGCTCGGACCACCGGCGTCCGAGCGGACGCGGGCGCGGCCAGTGCCACGGTCAGGACGAGGCCACTTGTCAGAGCGAAGAGGAGCCGACTAAACCGGCTGACCGACAGATGACACTTCTGTCATGTCCTGTGATGTCCCTGCCATGCAATCGTCGTGAAGTGCTCAATGGCCTGGTCGAGCAGCGGATGGGTATCGTATTCCTGTCGGCCGTGCCGGCAGACCCATTGACAAGTGCTGGGCACCGTGTGACCCACCAAGCACGCTCGGGTTTGGGGTGTTCGCCTCTAGAGGCAAGGCGAAACACGTGCGGGATTCGGACTGCTACCTGTGCGGGCAATTCCCTCCAGCTCGGGCAGGCCGCCTGACTCCGTCCTTGCCCGGCGCAAGGGCCCGGGCCAGGCGACACCTAGAGACCTACGCCATTGCCAGGCGGACCAATGTGCGGTGAGTCCCTCTTTGTGTCGCTTTCCGTCTTCGGCTTGGCAGCGCACCTGTCTTTGGGGGGACTAAAAGAATGAGCGACCACGGGTCCGATGCTGGTCAGAATCAGCCGACTGTTCATCCGACGGGGCTATGGCGCTGGGATGGAACGCGGTGGGTTCCTAATGCTTCTTCTTCTTCTTCTCCTCCTCCCCACCACCACCTTCGTCGCGTCCCTGGTACAAGCGGATGCATTGGCTCGGGTGGGTCGTGCCTGCCGTCAGCGTCCTTATTATCGCTGCGGTGGCTGTCCGGATCGCGGTCGGCGCCGGCAATCGCAGCGGCCCGAAGCCCGCACTATTTAGCGCAGTGTCCTCGCCATCTTCCGAGCCAGCCACCACCGAGACCTCGACAGTGGAGACACCGGTCACTCCCGAGGCATCGTCACCCGCTCAACCGATTACCGGCACGATGCCCGGCTCAATAGACGTCACCATGACCGACGCGAACGGCGACACTATTCACGCCACCGTGAAAGTCGCCCACCTCGGCACCTTCCAACACACTACGGTTCCGTACGGCGAGGACCCCGCGAACGGTTACTTTGTGGCGTTCGTCGTCAACGAAAGTTCGAAGAGCGACGGGTTCGACTTCGGTGGAACGCTTGACTTCTACGTCGTCGTCAAAGGTGTCCACTATGACAGCGATAATGGCCATGTGCTCGGCAGCGGCCGCGCCGATGCCGAGCTAGCACCCGTAACGCTCAACGCTGGTGAGAGCACGCATGGCACCGTGACCTTCGATCTGTCGAGCACGCACGGTCGGCTCTACTACTTGCCCGTCTATCAAGGCACTCCGTTAGCGGTCTGGACCTTTTAACCGTTAGGACCCTGCCGGCAGAACCGTTAGAAGAAGATTGCAGGGCGGAAATGTAGGCAAGCCGGCCGGGCTTCCTAGATACGTCAGGTCTAGGCTCCGGTTAGGTGTTGCCGTGCCGGCCGGGGCCGCCTATCCGTTTGGGTCGTGCCTAAGAATTACTTGCGGTCCGTTCATCACTGCATGCTGTCGATACCGCCTCGTGTGAGGATGTCACTTATTGCGGGGGTTGGTTAACACGCTCGGTGGGTGGCGCCACAGGCACTGCCGAGGGCGAAGATCACCTGGATTGGCAGCGGGCGGCGATTGCCAGCGTCATACTGTGGGGACTGGCGCCGGGCTGCTGGACGTTCTCCGCGCTGGTCGTGCGCTGCGGCTCCCGCTCAAACCGAGCTTGGGCCAGCCTGGCCGAAGTCCTGCCGGGTGCGGAGGACTTTCGTCTTGCGGCTTGCGCGCGTTGGTCCCCTGGCCGGCGGAGCTGGGGTGGACCACGATGGGTTGTCGGCGGGTGCTGCGGGTCTCGCCGGAGGGTAGGGTCAGGGTTCCTCCTTGGGAGTTGTGTGGTATGGCGCGCAGGTAAGCGCGGCGTGCGAACTTAGGCCTTTCCGGGCCAGGGCGCACACCATGTCCGCCGGGGTGGAGGGGGTTGCATGGGACGCTCGATCCGCCTACTACGGGCCGGCGTTGCCGTGGCGTGTGTGATTGCAGTCGCGCTCCTGGCCTCAATCCTTGCAGCGCCAGCGGCCGCGAGCGCGCGTTCTGTTGCCGAGCGGATCGTCAGTTACGACGCGCGGATTGCGATTCAGAGTGACGGATCGATCTTGGTCGCCGAGCAGGTCACCTACGACTTCGGTAGCGATCTGCGGCACGGCATCTTCCGGGTGATCCCGGTTCGGCTCAGGTATAACGGCTCCTATGACCGGATCTACCCGGTCGAGGTGCGGTCGGTCTATACGGACAACGCCGGCGACGAGTACACCGTCGAGAGCAACGGGGGAGCGGTCGGCATCAGGATCGGTGACTCGAACGGAACGGTCACCGGCGTGCACACGTATTGGCTTACCTACCTGGCCCGTGGCGGCCTGAACGGGTTCGCTGATCATGACGAGCTGTACTGGAATGCGGTCGGGAACCGGTGGGACGTGCCCATCGACCAGGCGACCGTGCGGGTGAGCGCCCCGGTGGCGGTGACCCGGGCCGCCTGCTTCGCCGGGCCGCCGGGTTCAATCGGTCCCTGCGAGCAGGCCGTCGTTTTTACCGATGGGGTCGCGCAATTTAGCCAGGCCCAGATCGGCCCGGGTGAAGGCTTGACGGTCGTGGTGGCCATCCCTAAGGGCGCGGTTACCTTTGCGGGTCCGATTCTGCGGGAGCGGTGGTCGCTGCCTCGGGCATTCGCGGTGACGCCGGTGACAGCCGGCGCCGCGGGCGCCCTGCTGGCGGTGCTCGGGCTTCTCGGGGCGCTGGTGCTGGCCATGGGGCGGGACCGCCGGTACTCCGGGCGCGCGGTCTGCGTCGTGGACGGGACCCGAGTCTCGGTCGAGGAGGCGGTGGCGCTGGCGGGCCGCGACGAGCCTGCGATGGACTTTGCGCCCCCGCCCGATGTGCGGCCGGGGCAGGCCGGGACGCTGTTGGACGGGGTGGCCAACCCCCGCGACGTCACGGGCACCATAGTGGATTTGGCGGTGCGCGGGTATCTACGAATCGAGGACGCCGCGCTGGACCGGGGGAGGAGCGACTGGCGGCTGACCCGGCTCGACAAGAGCGGCGGTCTGCTCGATTACGAACAGATACTGCTGGATGGCCTGTTCCAAGACGCGTCGACAGACTCGGACAGACCATCAATGCGGCTGTCCGAACTCGGACCCGGCTTCGCCGGGCGGCTCAGGCAAGCACAAGACGCCCTGTATCGGGATGTGGCCGCGCGAGGCTGGTTCACCGCCCGCCCGGACCGGGTCCGCCGCAGGTGGCTCATCATCGGCGGCGCCCTGTTCGCCGCCGGGATGGCGGCGGTTGTCGTGGCGGCCGCTTACAGCCATCTCGCGCTGATACCGGTCCCGGTGGCCGTGGCCGGGTTGGTGCTGATCGGCTGTGCCCGTTGGATGCCGGTTCGGACGGCGAAGGGAACCGACCTGGGCCGCCGGCTGCTTGGGTTCCGCAGCTACCTCACCACCACAGCGGCTGGGCCGGCCCGCTCCCCTGGCCAAGCTGACCTGATCGACGACTATCTGCCCTACGCGATCGTCTTCGGGTGCACCAAGCAGTGGGAAGAAGTGAACGCGGCCGTAGCCGACGCGGATCGCACGCCGTCGTGGTACCGCAGCAGCGGGCCGTACTTGCCGGGCAGGCTGTCCTCGCTGTCGCGGTCGGCCTTTTATTTCTCGCACATCCACCACTTCGCCACCACCACGAACAACTGGATCGCAACCCACTCGGCCTCCTCAGGCGGGAGCGGATCCAGCGGATTCTCCGGTGGCGGATTCTCCGGCGGGGGTGGCGGATTCTCCGGCGGAGGCGGCGGCGGGGGTGGCGGCGGATCATGGTGATCGGCACGCACCGGTGACGGCTGCCAATCCGGGCACCGCACGCCCAGGCATTCAGACGGTCCCTCCACCGTGACGTGAATCATGACTCATGCCGAGACCAACGCAGACCCCTGCCGCAGCGACCACGACGCGCTACGACCGAGCCCGCACACTCACCGGCCGCCGTATCAGAGACGACGGAGGAGAAGCTCGCCGGGGCTGGGGCTTGCGGGTGCGCGCCGCTGCGACTTGGCTGGGGTGGGTGCCACCGCTTCGAAGTGGTTCGTGCCGACAGGTCGAGGCTCGTCAGCACTGAGGAGGGTGCCGATGGCGTTGTCTTGGTGGGCTGCGGCGCTCGTGTCCGCGCTGTTTGTGTTGGTGGTGCCCGCGGGTCACGTCCCGGCCGGCGTCGCGCGTGGTCGTAGCGTTCGCGAGATGCGATGGGCTGGGCTCGCGAGCCGTCTGACTGAAACACGTCACGGACGCCGCGGTTGGTCGTAGCGTCCAGGAGGTGCGACGGGGCCGGCTCCCGAACCGTCTGCCGACGATCTGGTGCACCGGAGAAGCACTCGGCTGCAGATTGTCTTCTGCTGGGGAGATTACGATCGGCGCTGGCCCAACCTGGTCAGATTGCAAATCTGTCCCACGTGCAGACAAGCCGGGAACACGGTCCGGCGGATCGAGCAATGGGCAATCTCTAGCCTTCGGCAGTCGAATTGTCGGTGTAATTTTGCGCCGGCTTGTCGCACGGTGACATTCATGTCGTCGTTAGGTGCCATGCGCTTCGATGCTGGCGATTGGGCTTCGTGGTCGGAAACTCGGCTTGATACTGCTGGGTCGAGCGGCGGGATCACGTGCGGGTAGATCAAGTCAGGCACGCCGATTATCTCTCTACCCGCATGACCGCGTGGAACACGTGAGTTGACCTGCGCCCTGCCCGTCGGGGAGCTTCGTAGGAGGGGCGAAGCCCAAGCGTGCATTGGGCTCCTTTGGTACGAGCAGCTCCGAATCATCATGCCGGTAGCCGCTGATCATCGCCTCGCCACAACCGCATCCGAGCTGCCGCCTTGATCATCCGGATGCCGCGTACCAAGAAACGCGGTTTGGACACGGTCGCGGTGCGCGATTCGATTCACGCGATCTTCGTCGCGGGCCGGCGCGCCAGCCGGAACGCGATCAGCAACGGTAGGGCCACGACGAAACGCGGTGCACGTGGCCGCCGTCGCCCTGCGCCGCAGCCGCGCGTTGCTGGATGCCCATCGGTTGGCCGCCGCGCTGCCCGCACGCGGCGCGGACCTGGCGGCGAGCACCCTGCTGGCCGCGCACGACACCGAGCGGCTGTTCGAGTTCGCGAAACACGCCTACATCGCCGTGCATCACTCGCGCTGACCGGGCCGCTATCCCGCCGCGACTCGTCTGGATTGGGTTTAGGAGGCGCGCGGTTGCTCGGCTTCGTCTGTGCTGGCGGGCGTTGTGGTGGTGATCGGTGTGGATTGGTCCAGGTGCCGGGTGGAACGTAGTTGCCAGGGGACGCTGGTGACCATGACGCCGGGTTCGAATAGCAGCCGGGTTTTGAGTCGCAGGGCGCTTTGGTTGTGCAGCAGTTGTTCCCACCATCGGCCGACGACGTATTCGGGGATAAAGACGGTGATGACGTCGCGGGGGCTGTGCCGGCGCACTCCCCGCAGATAGCGGAGGAAGGGTCGGGTGATCTCCCGGAAGGGCGAGTCGAGGACAATGAGGGGGATGCCAATTTCGTGCGCGCTCCATTGCTGCAGCAGCCGGGCGGTGTCGTCGTCGTCGATTTGGATGGTGACCGCGACGAGGGTGCTGGGCCGGGTTGCTTTGGCGTAGGAGATGGCGCGCAGGGTTGGCAGGTGCAACCGCGAGACGAGCACGATGGCATGGTTCCGGGACGGCAGCACGGGCCTGGCGGTTTCGGCAAGGTCGAGTTCGGCGGCGACCGCATCGTAGTGCCGACGGATCGCTTTCATCATCGCGAACAGGGCGATCATGGCCAGGATGGCGAGCCAGGCGCCGTGAGCGAGTTTGGTGTACAGGACGATGACGAGCACGACCGCGGTGCATAGGGCGCCGAGGGCGTTGATGAGCCGGGAGATCCGCATCCGCCGCTGGCGCTCGGGTGGGCTGCGCGGGATGGTGCGGTTCCAATGCCGGACCATGCCAGCTTGGCTGAGGGTGAAGCTGGTGAATACGCCGATGATGTAGAGCTGGATGAGCTTGTCGATGTTGGCGTCGAAGCCGACGATCAACGCTATTGCGCACCCGCCGAGCAGGATGATGCCGTTGCTGAAGACCAGCTTGTCGCCGCGGGAATGCATTTGTCGGGGCAGGTAGCGGTGTTCGGCGAGGATCGAGGACAGCACCGGGAAGCCGTTGAACGCGGTGTTGGCGGCGAGGATGAGGATGGCGGCGGTGGCGGCCTGATAGAGGTAGAACAGGACCGCATGGCCGCCGAACACGGACGCAGCGATCTGCGAAATGACCGACGGGTTGCCGCTGGGCTGGGCCCGAGCGTTGATGTGTAGGGCGAGCACGGTGATGCCGGCGAACATGCTCACCGCCAGCAGCCCCATGATGGCCAGGGTGTTCGCTGCGTTGCGGGCCTTGGGGGGGCGGAATGCGGGCACGCCGTTGCTGATCGCCTCCACACCGGTCAGCGCGGTGCACCCGGAGGCGAACGCGCGCAGGACGAGCAGCAGGGTGAAGATCCCGCCGACGTGGGCGGTGCGCTGCAGTTGTTGGGTGGCGGTGGCGGCGTCGGGCAGCTGCCCGGTGACGCCCTTGATCGCGCCGATGAGGAACATCAGGTAGGTGAGCGTGACGAAGGTGTAGGTCGGGATCGCGAAGGCCCGCCCGGATTCCCGCACGCCACGCAGGTTGGCCAGCATCAACAGCACGGTGAAACCGACTGACAGCTCGACCGCGTAGCGGTGCAGGCTCGGTGCGGCGCTCGTGATGCCCACTACGCCGGCCACCACGGACACGGCGACGGTCATCACGTAGTCCACCAGCAGGGCCGCGGCCGCGGTGAGCGCCGCGTTCTCGCCGAAGTTGTCGAGGCTGACCGCGAACGCTCCGCCGCCGCTGGGATAGGCGTGGCAGGTCTGCCGATAGGACAGAACCACGATGACCAGCAGCGCGGCGATGGCCGCGGCGACCCACTTGGCGAACACCAGGTAGGCGGCGCCGGCGGTGGCCAGCACCAGCACGATCTCTTCGGTGGCGTAGGCGACCGAAGACAGCGGGTCGGAGGCGAACACGGGCAGCGCCAGCCATTTCGGCAGCAGCGTCTCGTGTAGTTGCTGGCTGCGCAGCGGCCGGCCAACCAGCAGCCGTTTCACCAGGCCTGGAGCGGTCACCGGCGCGGCCGTGACCGGGCGGTGATCAGCCGGGCGGCGTGGGTGCGCACCGGTTCGACGCTAGGCGGGTGGCGGCGGGCCGCCGGTCAAGGCCGCGTCAAGATCGGGCCCGAATCCGCAAAGAAACCGTCAAGATCACCGACCGCGTGGGTCGGGGCGAGTCGACTGGGCGGGATGACAGGTCGGCGTCACCCCCGGCGGCCGGTGCAGGCCGCGTTCGCGTTGCCGGTCGGGTTCGCCGGAATGCTGCTGATCGGCGTGCTGGCGGCGGCCGGGCACGGGCGTGTCACCGCGACCATGGTGTTGGCGCTCACCTGCGGGCTGGTCGCGGCGGTCGCGCTGGCCGCCGAGCCGCTGGCCGCGCCGCCGCTGGCGGTGATCGGCTGGTTCACCGTGGCCGGATTCTCCCGCCCGCCCTACGGTGACCTGCACCCGGCCGGCACTGTTACCGCAGGCGTGGTGTTGGCCGCGGTAGCCGCCGGGGCGGGAGGCGCCGGGATGCTCGGGCGGGGGTTGCGCGAGACCCGAGCCCGGTACCGGACGCTGCCGGGCGACGATGCGGTCACACTAGATGCTGTGAGCTCAGGCCCGAATGGCGCAGCACCGCGGCTGCCTGCCACGCCCGCGGGTCGCCCACGCCGGTCACGGCGCGCGGGTGTGAGTGCGCGGCGGCAGTTGGCCGGGGTCGGGCTGGCCGCGGTGATCTTGCCGGCGCTGACCGCGGTGTCGGCGGCGGCCCGGACCCATCTCGCCCTGGTCGATGAGGTGCTGCTGTACCTGATCGCGGTGATCGTGGTGACGTTGGTCGGCGGGTTCTGGCCGGCGGTGTTGGCCGCGGTGGCCGCCGGGCTGCTGCTGAACTGGTATTTCACCCCGCCGGTACACACGTGGACCATCGAGGCGCCGCAGAACATGCTCGCGCTGCTGCTGTTCGTCACCGGCGCGGTCACCGTCAGCAGCGTCGTGCATCTGGCCGCCCGGCGCAGCGCGCTCGCGGCGGATCGGGCCGCCGAGGCGGACACGCTGCTGACCCTGGCCCGGACGGTGCTCGGCGGCGACGACAGCCCGCAGTCGGTCCTCGACCACTTGAACCGGACCCTGAGTGTCACCGCCGAGCTGCGCGAACGCAGCGGCGGCCGTTGGGTCCGCGTCGCCGGCAGCGTCGACCCGACGCGCGGCCGCTCGGTCATCCCGGTCGGTGCGGACCTGCAGCTTGTGGTCTCCAGCGACGCGTCCAGGATCAGCGGCCGGATCCTCGATGGTTACGCGGCGCAGGCCGCCGCCGCCCTCGAACGGCAGCGGCTGCGGGTGCAGGCCGGGCAGGCCGAGGTGCTCGAGGCGGGCAACCGGATGCGCACCGCGCTGCTGGCCGCGGTCAGCCACGACCTGCGCACCCCGCTGGCCTCGGTGAAGGCCGCGGTCAGCACGCTGCGGCAGACCGACATCGCCTGGACCGCCGAGGACCAGGCCGCGCTGCTGGCGACCATCGAGGAGGGCGCTGACCGGCTCGATTCGCTGATCGGCAACCTGCTCGATGTGACCCGCATCCACACCGGCGCGGTGCAACCGTTCATCCGGCCCACCGCGCTCGACGAGGTCGCCCCGCTGGTGGTGGGCGGACTCGACGGTGGTGAACGGGTGCGCTTCGACATCCCCGACGCCCTGCCGTTGCTGGCCACCGACCCCGGCTTGCTCGAACGCGCGCTGGCCAACCTGATCGGCAACGCGCTGCGTTACTCACCCGCCGACCACCCGCCCACGCTGACCGCCGCCGCCCGCGACGGGATAGTCACCGTCCGGGTCATCGATCATGGGCCGGGTATCCCACCCGACCAGCGTGACCACGTCTTCGAACCGTTCCAGCAACTCGGCGACCAGCACACCAACGGGGGTGTCGGCCTCGGCCTGGCCGTCGCCAAAGGCTTTCTGGACGCCGTCGGGGGACAGCTCACCGCCGAAGCGACCGGCGGCGGCGGACTCACTATGCGCATCGACCTGCCCGTCGCCAGCCCCGTCCGCGACCCCACCGGCGCCGCCCGGTGACCAGCGTGCTCGTCATCGACGACGAAACGGCGCTGCTGCGCGCGCTGCGGATCAACCTCACCGCCCGCGACTACACCGTGATCACCGCGGCTGACGGCGCTACTGGGCTCACCGCCATGGCCCGCGACCGTCCCGACGTCGTCATCGTCGACCTCGGCCTGCCCGACATGGACGGCACCGAGGTCATCCGCGGCATCCGCGGCTGGTCCACCACCCCAATCATCGTCTTGTCCGCCCGCGGTCAAGAAATCCAGAAAGTCGACGCCCTCGACGCCGGCGCCGACGACTACATCACCAAACCCTTCGGCATGAACGAACTGCTCGCCCGACTCCGCGCCGCCACCCGCCGCAGCACACCCGCAGTCGAAGAACCCCTCGTCACCACCGGCCACTTCAGCATCGATCTCACCGCCAAACGGGTCACCACTAAAGACGGCGAAGCCATCCGGCTCACCCCCACTGAGTGGCAGCTGCTCGAAATCCTTGCCCGCCACCGCGGCCGACTCGTCACCGGCCGGCAACTACTCCACGACGTCTGGGGCCCCAACTACGCGACCGAAACCCACTATCTCCGCGTCTACATCGCCCAACTACGCCGAAAACTCGAACCCGACCCAGCCCACCCCCACTACCTGATCACCGAACCCGGCATCGGCTACCGCCTACAGGGGGACGCTCCCAAACCGCCGTGACCACCACGCCCAAGCGGGCGGCGCAGCGATACGGCGACGTGCCGAGGCAAGTTCGTCACGATGGAATCGATATGCCTGCCACCAGCCGTCCCCCAGCAGCCAGCGCCCCGCGCAACCCGGCGGACGCGAGAGCAGCGAATGGGCTGGTCATGTGGGCTGGTCATGAACGTACGAGTCGCTGCCGATGGTGTTCGTCCCATGTCTGGTGCGGCGCGTGAGGCGGCAGCGACCACGGCCGGCCACCGTCGGGAGGCTCCTCACGCACAGCCGCGTCTTCCGGCCTGGTGACCGGCACCGTCGTGCTGTTGGTGCTGGCGTTCCCCGCCGACGACCGACTGGATCGCAGGCCGATGCGTTCGGTGAACTGCGCGACCCTGATCCGTTTCATCCGCTCGCTGACCTAGATCGTAACGACGCGGTTGTGCGTGAGGATTACGCCAGGCTTTCGTGATGAAACCGTGAGGGTGCCGGGCTCCATGCGTTTTCCTCACGCGGGCGGGTTTTCAATTTTTGGTGCCCGGCGGAGATCTGCCTGGCCGGCTCGGGACTCCGACCCAGTCCCCATTTTCATGGAGTCACCGTGAGAGACGTCGTGTTCGTGCTGCTGACACTCGCGATCTTCGTGCTGTTGGGCCTGGTTGCGAAGGGGGCGGAGCGGCTGTGAGCGCCGCCAACCTTGTCGGGCTGGTGCTGTCGATTCTGGTGGTGGGCTATCTGGTGCTCGCCCTCGTGTTTCCGGAGCGGTTCTGATGAGCACCACCTGGGCCGGCGTGATCTTCGTCTGCTCTCTGATCGCCGCACTCGCGCTGGTGCACAAGCCCCTTGGCGACTACATGGCCCGGGTGCTGACCAGCAAACGGCACCTCGCCGTGGAGAAGGTTGTCTACCGGGCAGCCGGCGTCGACGCGGATGCCGACCAGACCTGGGGACGCTACCTGCGCTCGGTACTGGCGTTCAGCGTGGTGTCGGTGTTGTTCCTGTACGGATTCCTGCGTATTCAGCAACACTTCTGGCCGCCGTACAAGGTTCCGCAGATGACGGCCGATCAGTCGTTCAACACAGCGGCCAGCTTCGTCACCAACACCAACTGGCAGAGCTATTCGGGTGAGAACGCGCTCGGTTATGTCGTTCAGATGGCCGGTCTAGCGGTCCAAAACTTTGCCTCGGCCGCGGTGGGCATCGCGGTCGCGATCGCTTTGGTTCGTGGTTTCGCTCGCACGAAGACCGACCGGCTCGGCAATTTTTGGGTTGATCTGACCCGGATCTGCCTGCGGATCCTGTTGCCCATCTCGATCGTCTTCGCGATTGTCTTCGTCGGGGCGGGCATGGTGCAGAACTTCCATCACTACGTCGACATCAACACGGTCGCCGGCGGCACTCAGACATTGACCGGTGGCCCGGTCGCCAGCCAGGAGGTCATCAAGGAACTCGGCACGAACGGCGGCGGCTTCTACAACGTCAATTCCGCGCACCCGTTCGAGAACCCGACCGCATGGACGAACTGGCTGGAGATCTTCCTGCTGCTGTGCATCTCGTTCTCGCTGCCCCGCACGTTCGGCCGGATGGTCGGCGACAAGCGTCAGGGCTACGCGATCGTAGCGGTCATGGCGCTGCTGGCGGTGTTGAGCGTGGGCCTGAACTTAGGATTCCAGACGGCGCACCACGGCACCGTTCCGACCTCGGTTGCGGCCGCGACTGAGGGCACCGAAACCCGTTTCGGTGTACCGAATTCGGCCGCGTTCGCGACCGCCACGACGCTGACCTCAACCGGCGCGGTGGACAGTTTCCATGACAGTTACACCAGCCTCGGCGGCGGCACGTTGCTGTTCAACATGATGCTGGGTGAAGTCGCACCGGGTGGCACGGGATCCGGCCTGTACGGCATATTGATCCTGGCGGTGCTGTCGGTGTTCATCGCGGGGCTGATGGTGGGCCGAACACCGGAGTATCTCGGCAAGAAGCTGGGCCGCCGGGAGATGAAGTTCTCCTCGCTCTACATCCTGACCACCCCGCTGGTGGCACTGGTCGGGACGGCGATCGCGATGGCCTTACCCGGTGAACGGGCCGGCATGCTCAACACCGGCCCGCACGGGTTGTCCGAGGTGCTCTACGCCTTCACCTCCGCCGCGAACAACAACGGCTCCGCGTTCGCTGGAATATCGGTGAACACGGTCTGGTACAACACCGCGCTCGGCATCACGATGCTGGTCGGCCGGTTACTACCGATGGTGTTCGTGCTCGGCCTGGCCGGTTCGTTGGCGCGGCAGCGAACGGTGCCAGCGAACGAGGGCACCTTGCCAACCCATAGGGCGTTGTTCATCGGATTGCTTACCGGTGTGACCCTGATCGTGGTCGGTCTCACCTACTTCCCGGCGCTCGCGCTCGGGCCGCTCGCAGAAGGACTGCACTGATGTCACTCACCCAAGTCGCCACCCCGCCGGCCGAACCGACGCCGGCGGCGCACGAGGGCCCGCGCCGCGTGCAGGGCGGTCTGCTCGACCCGACCATACTCTGGAAGTCGCTTCCAGCCGCAGGGAAGAAACTCGACCCGCGCACGCTGTACAAGAACCCGGTCATGTTCATCGTCGAGATCGGGGCGGTGTTCACCACCGTGGAGGCGATCGCGAACTCGTCCCTCTTCGCCTGGCTGATCGTGATCTGGCTGTGGCTCACGGTGATCTTCGCCAACCTCGCCGAGGCGGTCGCCGAGGGCCGCGGCAAGGCCCAGGCCGAGGCGCTGCGCAGGGCGAAGACGGACACCATCGCACGTCGCCTGGTAGATCCGGCGAACTTCACCGGCCCCGAGGAGTCCGTGCCGGCTCCACAGCTGGCGCAGGGCGACGTGGTGGTGTGCGAAGCCGGCGACATCATTCCCGGCGACGGCGACGTCATCGACGGCGTCGCCAGCGTGGACGAGAGCGCCATCACCGGTGAAAGCGCGCCAGTGATCCGCGAAAGCGGTGGTGATCGCAGTTCGGTCACCGGTGGCACCAAGGTGCTGTCCGACCGGATCGTCATTCAGATCACGCAGAAGCCGGGTGAGAGCTTCATCGATCGGATGATCGCGCTCGTCGAGGGCGCGAGCCGTCAGAAGACGCCGAATGAGATCGCGCTGAACATACTGCTCGCCGGGCTGACCATCATCTTCCTGCTCGCCACGGTGACGTTGCAGCCGTTGGCGATCTTCTCCAAGAACATCCAACCCGGAATCCCGAATACCGCGGCGCTGAACCAGAACGGGATAACCGGCATCGTTCTCGTCTCGTTGTTGGTATGCCTGATCCCGACCACCATCGGCGCATTGTTGTCGGCGATCGGCATCGCCGGCATGGACCGGCTGGTACAGCGCAATGTGCTGGCGATGAGCGGTCGCGCGGTGGAGGCGGCCGGCGATGTCAACACGCTGCTGCTCGACAAGACCGGCACGATCACCCTGGGCAACCGTCAGGCGACCGAGTTCCTGAGCGTCGGCGACGTGCCGATCACCGAGTTGGCCGACGCGGCGCAGCTGTCCTCGCTCGCCGATGAGACGCCGGAAGGTCGCTCGGTCGTGGTGCTGGCCAAGACTGAATACGGGCTACGCGAACGCGCGCCCGGCGAACTGTCGCACGCCACCTTCGTCGCGTTCACCGCGCAGACCCGGATGAGCGGCGTGAACCTGACCGGGATCGACGGACGCCCCGCCCGCGAGGTCCGCAAGGGCGCTGCCGGCGCGGTAGCCGACTGGGTCCGAAACAATGACGGCGAGGTGCCGCCTCAGTTGGGCGAGATCGTCGACGGCATCAGTGCCTCCGGCGGCACCCCGTTGGTGGTGGCTGAGCGGGTCGCCGGGATGCGAGCACAGGTGCTCGGCGTCATCCAGTTGAAGGACATCGTCAAGCACGGCATGGCCGAGCGGTTCGATGAGCTCCGCCGGATGGGCATCCGCACTGTGATGATTACGGGAGACAATCCGCTGACCGCTAAGGCCATCGCCGACGAAGCCGGGGTGGACGATTACCTCGCTGAGGCGAAGCCCGAAGACAAAATGGCGCTGATCAAGCGCGAGCAGCAGGGCGGCAAGCTTGTCGCGATGACCGGTGACGGAACCAACGATGCGCCGGCACTGGCCCAGGCGGACGTTGGCGTGGCGATGAATACCGGAACCTCTGCGGCGAAGGAAGCCGGCAACATGGTCGACCTCGACTCGGATCCGACCAAGCTGATCGAGATCGTCGAAATCGGCAAGCAATTGCTGATCACCCGCGGTTCGCTGACGACGTTTTCCATCGCCAACGACGTCGCAAAGTATTTCGCAATCATCCCGGCGATGTTCGCTGCGGTCTATCCCGGTCTGGACAAGCTCAATATCATGCGGTTGCACTCACCCGAGTCGGCGATCTTGTCGGCGGTGATCTTCAACGCGCTCATCATCGTGGCGCTGATCCCGCTGGCGTTGCGGGGAGTGCGTTATAGGCCGTCGAGTGCCACCGCGATGCTGCGCCGCAACATCTGGATCTACGGCCTGGGCGGCATCATCCTGCCGTTCATAGGCATCAAGGCAATCGACCTGATCATTCAGTACATCCCCGGAATCGGGTGAGCTCCATGCGCGCGTTCCTCCACTCGCTACGTACGTTGTCGGCCTCGCTGCGGATGCTGCTCGCCCTCACCGTCATCGTGGGCATCGGATATCCGCTCCTGATCACCGCGATAGCTCAGATCCCAGGACTCAAGAGCCGCGCCGACGATTCGGTGATCAAGCAGGACGGCAAGGTCGTCGGCTCGAAGCTGATCGGGCAGAACTTCCTCGACAGTAAAGGCAATCCGCTCGGCCAATACTTCCAGCCGAGGCCGTCGGCGGCCGGAAGCACTGGCTACGACCCGACCGCGACCAGCGCCAGCAACCTCGGACCCGAATCGATGGTCGACACCCTGCCCGATCCGTCGGTCAAGGGCGACACCGGCAAACAAAGCCTGCTTACGCAGGTCTGCGCCCGCAGCCTCGCGATCGGCCAGCTCGACGGCGTCGACGGTTCCCGGCCCTTCTGCACCTCCGACGGGGTCGGAGCGGTCCTCGCGGTGTTCTGGTCCGGACCCGGTTACCACGGGACCGTCACCCGGGTGGTCAGCCTGAACCAGACCGGCAACGCCACACCGTTTATCCCCGAGTACAAGGGTGTCAAGGTAGAACTGGCCCAGTTCGGCCAGGACTACTCCAAGGGTCAGGTCGTGCCGATCCGCGGCACAGCGCCTGCGAAGCCGGCCGTGCCCGCCGACGCGGTCACCGCGTCCGGCTCTGGTCTCGACCCGGAAATCAGCCCCGCCTACGCGAAGATCCAGGAAGCCACCGTCGCCAAGGCCCGCGGCATCAGCGTGGACCAGGTGACCGCGCTGGTGAAGAAGTACACGGCCGGACGGGATCTCGGCTTCATAGGTGAGCCGCGGGTGAACGTGCTGCAGCTCAACGTCGCCCTCGACCGGCAGTATCCGGTGAAATAGCAAGGTCCGGACGATATGCGGCGTGGCCAACTTCGGGTCTATCTCGGCGCTGCGCCGGGTGTCGGTAAGACCTTCAAAATGCTGGACGAAGGCAACCGGCGTCTGGCCCGCGGCACCGACGTAGTGGTCGGGTTCGTCGAGACACACGGACGGCCTCTGACCGCCGAACGTCTCGGCGACCTGCCGGTCATACCTCGCAAGAAGATCCCCTACCGGGGCACCGAGTTCGAGGAGATGGACCTCGATGCTGTACTGGCGCGGCACCCGCAGGTCGCGTTGGTTGACGAGCTAGCACACACCAATATCCCGGGCAGCGGATACGCCAAACGGTGGCAGGCGATTGAGGTGCTGCTCGAAGCCGGCATAGACGTGATCAGCACCGTCAACATCCAGCACCTGGAATCGCTCAACGACGTCGTTCAGTCGATCACCGGTGTCCCACAACAGGAAACGGTGCCGGACTCCGTCGTCCGCGCCGCTGAGCAGGTCGAACTGGTCGACATGACCCCGGAGGCGCTGCGGCGCCGGATGGCGCACGGCAACATCTACACCCCGGACAAGATCGACGCGGCGCTATCCAACTATTTCCGGCCTGGCAACCTCACGGCACTACGGGAGCTGGCGCTGCTGTGGCTTGCGGACAGCGTCGAGGAGGGCTTGCAGAAATACCGCGAACAACACGGAATCGCGTCCACCTGGGAAACCAAGGAACGGGTCGTGGTCGCGGTAACGGGCGGTCCTGAGGGCGACGCGCTGATCCGGCGCGCCGCCCGCATCGCCGACCGTACCGTCGGCGGTGAACTACTCGCGGTGCATATCGCCCGAAGCGACGGACTGGCCGGTTCTTCCATCGCCGAGCTGAACCAGCAGCGGCTGTTGGTGGAGTCCCTCGGCGGCAGTTTCCACTCGATCATCGGTGAGGACATTCCGGCCGCGGTGCTCGAATTCGCCAGGGCCAAAAACGCGACCCAGATCGTGATCGGCGCCAGCCGACGCAACCCGGTGATCGCCGCGCTGACCGGACCCGGCACCGGCATGACAATCACTCGGCGCTCCGAGTCGATCGACGTCCATGTCGTCAGCCACGACTACATCGGCAAGGGCCGGGTACTGCCGAAACTCACCGGTGGGCTCACCGTACGTCGCCGCATTCAGGGCGTCGTGACCGCTGTGCTACTGATGGCGATACTGGTACCAGTTTGTGCGGCATTCCGTGACGACTTGACGCTGGCGAGCGTCATACTGATCTTCCTTTTCGTCGTGGTCATCGTCAGCCTTATCGGCGGCTTCTGGCCTGCGCTCGCTGCGGCCGTCGCCGCTAGCCTGCTCCTGAACTATTACTTCATCCCGCCGATCCATCAGTTCACCATCTCCGATCCGCAGAACGTTCTGGCGCTGGTGGTATTCGTCGCCATCGCCGCACTCGTGTCACGCGTGGTCGATCAAGCTGCCCGCCGCACGAGCGAAGCCGCGCGCTCCAACGCCGAAGCCGAGACCCTCTCCACCCTGGCCGGGAGCCTGCTGCGCGGCGAGCGCGCGCTGCCCGCGCTCATTGAGCGGGTCCGGGAAACCTTCGCCGTCGATAGCGTCGCCCTGT
>CAWELM010000012.1:0-553967 GCA_963809815.1 uncultured Actinomycetota bacterium | reverse complement strand
CTGGAGGCCCCGGAATCCGAGGCCTCCAGTGCGACTCAGACGTCGTAGTAGAGCTCGAATTCGTGCGGGTGGGGGCGGAGCCGAATCGGGTCGATCTCGTTGGTCCGCTTGTACGTGATCCACGCGTCGATCACGTCCGCGGTGAAGACGCCACCTTCCTGCAGGTACTCATTGTCGGCTTCCAGAGCCTTGAGCACCTCCTCGAGGGACCCTGGTACTTGAGCGATCGCGGCGGCCTCGTCGGGCGGCAACTCGTATAGATCCTTGTCGACCGGGGTAGGCGGCTCGATCTTGTTCCGGATGCCGTCGACCCCGGCCAGCAACATTGCCGAGAACGCGAGGTAGGGGTTGCAGGAATTGTCGGGGATGCGGAACTCGATCCGCTTGGCCTTGGCATTGGTCCCGGTGATCGGTATGCGCACGCAGGCCGACCGGTTTCCTGAGCTGTAGACGAGGTTCACGGGAGCTTCGAATCCCGGCACGAGTCGGTGATAGGAGTTCACGGTCGGGTTGGTGAACGCGAGCAGCGACGGCGTGTGGTGCAACAGCCCGCCGATGTAGTGCCGCGCGATGTCGGACAGGCCGGCGTAACCGAGCTCGTCGTAGAACAGCGGCGCGCCTTCCTTCCAGAGCGACTGGTGGCAGTGCATTCCGGACCCGTTGTCGCCGAACAGCGGTTTGGGCATGAAGGTCGCAGTCTTGCCGCTCGCCCACGCCACGTTCTTGACGATGTACTTGAACTTCAGCGCCTCGTCGCCCGCACGGGTGAGCGTGTTGAACCGATAGTTGATCTCGGCTTGGCCGGCCGTGCCGACCTCGTGGTGGGCGCGCTCGATCTGAATGCCGGCGGCGATCATCGCTGCGGTCATCTGGTCCCGCAGGTCCGCGAAGTGGTCCATCGGCGGAACCGGGAAGTAACCGCCCTTGTACCGCGGCTTGTAGCCCCGGTTGCCGCCCTCCTCGACGCGACCGGTATTCCAGGCGCCCTCGATGGAGTCGATGTGGTAGAAGCCCTCGTTCTGCGAGGTCTGGAACCGCACGTCGTCGAAGACGTAGAACTCGGCCTCCGGGCCGAAGTAAACGGTGTCGGCGATACCAGTGGACTTCAGATAGGCCTCCGCCTTGGCGGCCACCTGGCGAGGATCGCGCTCGTAGGGCTCGCCGGTGCGCGGCTCGACGATCGAGAAGTTCATGTTGAGCGTCTTGGCAGCGCGGAACGGGTCGAGGAAGGCCGTCGCAGGGTCCGGGATGAGCTTCATGTCGGACTTATGGATTTCGGCAAAACCGCGTATCGACGAGCCGTCGAACATCACGCCTTCGGAGAAGAAGTCCTCGGTCAATCCGGCGGCGGGCACGTTGAAATGCTGCTGCTGGCCGGGGAGGTCCGTGAAGCGCACGTCGACGAACTCGATGGCCTCGTCCTTGATGAAGCGCAGGACCTCTTCGGAACTGGTGAACATCCATCCTCCGGGAACGGTGACAGTGGTTAACAGACGTTAGATACGCGCGGTTGCCGCAGGGTATCTCGACTGTTTCGCAGACGTTACGCGCTCCCCATGCGGTCGGAGCCGACCCCTCCGCCGGCCGAACCCCGGCGATAAGCCTTGGGCGAAATACCCGGTCTGGGAGGTCAGTTGCGGATGACGACGGTCTGGGCGATGCGGTCGTGTAAGCCTCGACGATCCCTGTCCCAGATCAGGGCGGGGACGAGCAGCATCAGCAGCACAGTGCGCACGATCGCAGCGAGCGGCCTGACTGCCTCGTTGCGGTCGACCCGGATGACCCGGATGCCCGTGAGGTACATGCCCACTGTGCGGCCCGCGACGAGGAGCCCGCCGACGTAGTCCACCGCGAAAGCGACGAGGCTCCAGTTGCCCGGCAGGCGAGACGCGAAATCGGACCGCTCATGCCTTGCGAAGATCGCGACCACGGCGGCCGCAACCAGGCCCGAGGCCAGACAGTCCACGAGGAACGCGGCGATCCGAGGACCGGTGTCGGCCACGGAACCGGAACCCGAGCGCGGCAGTCCCAACCGCTCTCCGGGGTAAGTCCTTGGGGGCGCCGTCATAGGTCAGGACCGGCGACGCACCGTCCGCTGGACGTTGCGTATCTTTGCGCCGGTCGGCATCGGTCCCTGGGGCAGTGGCGGGCGTCCGGAACTGAGCGCCTGAAGCCGGCGTTCGAGCGCGGCGACCTGATCCTTGGTGAGATTCCGCGGCAACTTGTACAGATAACGCGCGAGTCCGCCTAGCGCGACATCGCCTCCGTGCGGGCTCACCACGACATCGTAGATAGGCGTGTCCGGCGCCGCCCTCGCCACTTTCTTCTTCTCCTGGGCAAGCAGCCCCCGGACGCGGTGCGGCGCTCCCTCGCCGACTAACACCACGCCCGGCCGGCCGACGACCCGGTGGACGGCGTCCAGTTGGGCGGTACCGGCGACGCTCGGCGTCGTGTGCCAATCACCCCGGACTTGGTTCTGCAGTACCCATACCGCTGCGCCGGGCGTTCCTTCGGCCTGGCTGTACATGGACTTCTGGGCGCGACGACTGAAGGTGAACATCGCGGCGATCAAACCGGCCGCCACCGCGATGGGGATGCCGTACCACAACGAGCCGGTGACGAAGTAGCTCACCACGTAGACGACGGCGGCCGCGCCCACACCGAGGATCACCAGGTACGGGATGAATCGCGGATCGTTCTTGCGGGTGAGGTTGAAGGCCTGACCTACAGCTCGCCAGGTATCGCGCCGGCTTTGCCACTTGGCGGCCCGCGCCGCCTTCTTCTCCGCGCGGGTTCGTTTGGCAGGCTTGCTCGGCCCAGCTTTCGCCATGGCATCCAGGATAGGCCCCGGCGGGTGCTTGATTCGGCCCCGATCAGGGTTGTGGCGCGAGCGAGCGAGCCTCAATCGCTTGCTGGTATAGCCGACCGGCTCGGTATGACGACCGCACTAGCGGGCCACTCATCACGCCGGCGAAGCCGAGATCAATTGCCTCCTCGCGGAGCGCGACGAACTCCTCCGGGTGAACCCAACGCTCGACTGGATGGTGGCGCGCCGACGGTCGCAGGTACTGCGTGATGGTCACCAGTTCGCAGCCGGCGGAGCGCAGGTCACGAAGTGCCTGGCTGATCTCGTCGCGGTTCTCGCCGAGGCCGAGAATGAGATTGGACTTGGTCACCAATCGATCGGCGCGAGCGCGACTAATCACGTCGAGCGAGCGCTCGTAGCGGAATGCCGGCCGGATCCGCTTGAAGATCCTGGGCACGGTCTCCACGTTGTGCGCGAGCACCTCGGGCTGGGAGCCGAACACCTCAGCCAGCTGATCCGGCTTGCCGTCGAAGTCGGGGATGAGCAGTTCGACGCCAGTCGCGGGGTTCTGCCGATGAATCTCGCGGACCGTTTCGGCATACAGCCACGCACCGCCGTCGGGTAGGTCGTCGCGGGCGACTCCGGTCACCGTCGCGTATCGCAGTTGCATCGTCGTGATCGCCTCGGCCACCCGGCGGGGCTCGTCCCGGTCGAGAGGTGCCGGCCGTCCGGTATCGATCTGGCAGAAGTCGCAGCGACGGGTGCATTGCTCGCCGCCGATGAGGAATGTGGCCTCGCGGTCCTCCCAGCACTCGTAGATGTTGGGGCAGCCCGCTTCCTGGCACACGGTATGCAGGCCGGCGTCCGCGACCAGCTGCCGCAGCTGCGTGTACTCCGGGCCCATCCGGGCGCGAGTCCTGATCCAGGGTGGCTTGCGTTCGATCGCGGTCTCGGCGTTGCGCGCCTCCAGCCGGAGCAGCCGCCGGCCGTTGGGGGCAGTCGGCGGGGTAGGCGGCGGGGCGAGGCTCATGATCTCAAGGCTAGTTCCCGTTGTGGCCGAGCTCGGGTGACCTCTGGGTCCAGGAGCGTCGGCAGGTGTCGCTCGATGACCGGCAACACATCCGCGACCGAGACGCTTCGCGCTAGCTCGGCCGAGATCGACGTCACGCCGGCGTCGTTGATCCCGCACGGCACGATCCGGTCGAACCAGCTGAGATCCGCGTCACAGTTCAGCGCGAAACCGTGCAGCGTCACTCGCCGCGAGACGCGAATCCCGATCGCCGCAATCTTGCGCTGAGGGCGATCGGCATCGGCCGGCAACCAAACCCCGGTTCGTCCCGGTACGCGCAGCGTCGACAGGCCCAACTCGGTGCAAACGTCCACCAGCAGTTGCTCCATCCGGCGGACGTAGGCGACGACATCGAGCGGGCGGGGAAGCTTGATGATCGGATAACCGACCAGTTGCCCAGGGCCATGCCAGGTGATCTTCCCGCCGCGATCGACCTCGATGACGGGCGTGCCGTCGAGCGGTCGTTCCCCCGGTTCGGTGCGCTTGCCCGCTGTGTACACGGGGGGGTGCTGCAGGAGCAATACCGTATCGGGCGCGGCGTCGGCCACCCGCGCCTCGTGGAGCTCGCGCTGCATCCGCCAGGCGTCCTGATACGGGACGAGCCCGGCTCGGATCACGCGCAGCTCGCTCACCGCGTCGACGCTACGCCGCCGGCCGGGCGTGTCCACAGGGCCGTTCATCCGTGTCAGAGCCGTGTCGTACCTTCAGCACTGCTCGCTCACCGTCCCGGCGACGCAAATAGCTCGACCGCACAGTTACGGTTGAGTCCGCAATGCCGTTTGCGTACAAACAGGAGGGCTCATGATCAGCCGACAGGCGCCGGACGCGCCCGTATTGGCCGAGGAGCCGAGGCCGCCCAAGCAGCGCAAGCCGATCGCGGTATGGGTCATCGGCGGGCTGGCCGTCTTCTGGCTATTGTTCGGGCTGGCCGGCGGCTCGTTCACGGGCAAGCTGACCGAGGTTCAGAAGAACGACAACGCCGCCTATCTGCCTGCGACAGCCGAGTCGACGAAGGTCGACAAGGCGTCGGAGCAATACCGGACCGTGCAATCAGTGCCCGGATTCATCGTCTACCAACGCGACAGTGGGCTGACCGAAGCCGACAAGACGAAGATCGCCGCGGACGCGCAGACCTTCAAGTCCATCAAGGGCGTCGCTGCCGACGAGGTGGCGCCGCCGCGCTACTCGACGAAGAACAACACGACCGCCAGCATCTCGGTCCCGCTGATCGGCAAGGAAGGCGACGTCAGCGTCCAGGGCGACGATCTGGTCAAGGTCGAGAAGAACGTCATCAAGGCGGCCAAGGCGGACGCGCCGGAGGGCCTGGTCATCCACAGCGCCGGCCCGGGCGGGCTGTTGGTGGCATTCATCGACTCGTTCAGCGGTATCGACGGCACCCTGCTCATGGCCGCCGGCTTGGTCGTCATCCTCATCCTGTTGGTGGTGTACCGCAGCCCGGTGCTCTGGTTCTTCCCGATACTCAACGCCGTCCTCGCGCTCGGCTCGGCCTCGTTGATCATCTACCAACTGGCGAAGCACGACGTCCTGACGCTCAACGGGCAAAGCCAGGGCATCCTGTTCGTTCTGGTGTTGGGCGCAGGAACGGACTACGCGCTACTGCTCACCAGCCGCTATCGCGAGGAATTGCACAATTACGAACACCGGCTAGACGCGATGATGCACGCGTGGCGCGGTGCGGCGCCCGCGATCGGCGCGTCCGGTCTGACCGTCATCCTCGGCCTGCTCTGCCTGTCGTTCGGTGAGTTGAACTCGGACCGAAGCCTGGGGCCGGTGTGCGCGATCGGCATCGCCTGCACGCTGGGCGTGATGCTGACCTTTCTTCCGGTATCGCTTCTCGTCGGCCGGTGGATCTTCTGGCCGCGAATTCCCAAACTGGATCACAAGACCGACATTGCCACGCACGGATGGTGGGGACGCTTCGCGCAGGGAATCGCCCGCCACGCCCGGCCGTACTGGATCATCGCAACGGTTATCCTCCTCGGCTGCGCCGCGCTGCTCACCGGGCTGAAGGCAGACGGGCTAACGATCACCAACAGTTTCACCAACGACCCGGAGGCAGTCGTCGGTCAGAAGATATTCGACGCGAGCTTCGACTCTGGCGCCGGCGCTCCGGCCGTGATCATCGCCAACGCCAACCAGAAGGACGCCGTCATCCAGGCGGCCTCCAGGGTTCCGGGAGTTGCGCAGACCCCAGGCTCGGTGTGCGTCGAGGTCGACTATGCCAAGCTCGCGAAATTGCCGCCGGCCGCGCGGGCGTCTTTCGGGCAGGGCTGCGCACCCGCGGCGCTGCAGGTGGCTGAGGTCGACGGTCGACTACCGATCGACGCGATCATGAACTACCGATACGACACCCCCCAGGCCGCCAAGGTCGTTCAGGACATCCGAACGGCGGTCCACGCGGTGCCGGGTGCGGACGCGATCGTCGGCGGTCAGGCTGCCATTCAGTACGACACGAAGAAGGCGTCGGAGCACGACCGCGATCTGATCATCCCGATCGTCTTGGGCGTGATTCTCGTCGTGCTCGCGATAGTGCTCCGGGCGATAGTCGTGCCGATCTTGCTCATCTTGACCGTCGTGCTCTCCTTCGCGGCCACGCTCGGCGTGAGCGCGTTCGTGTTCAATCACATCTTCGGATTCGACAACGCCGATCCGGCATTTGCGTTGTTCGCCTTCGTGTTCCTGGTCGCCCTCGGCATCGACTACAACATCTTCCTGATGACGCGCGTCCGTGAGGAGACGCTTAGGTTCGGAACTCGGGAGGGCATCGTTCGGGGCCTGGCGGTGACGGGCGGTGTTATCACGTCCGCCGGCCTCGTACTCGCGGCGACCTTCGCGGTTCTCGGGGTGCTGCCGCTGGTGTTCTTGGCTGAGCTTGGGTTCGCGGTCGCCTTCGGTGTTCTCCTTGACACCATCGTGGTCCGCTCGATCCTTGTCCCGGCACTGAGCTATGACATCGGCAAACCGATCTGGTGGCCGTCCCGACTCGCCAAGGACGACTCGCCGAACGCGCCGACGGAGCCTCCGCCGCAACTCGCCAGCGTCGTTGACTAGAGCAGTGCTGGCCCGCCTCACCCCGTGCCGATGATCTTGGGCTTATCGCCGAATAGGGTCGACCCGTCCAGGATCATCCGGCCTCGGGGAGCCTGTGGATAACGGGCGACGGGCGGCGACGTCTGCGCCTAGCCTGCGTGGCCATGGGCGGTGCGACATGGCAGCTCCCCGGTTTCGTGATCGGTGAACTGCTCGGATCGGGTAACTCAAGTGAGGTGTGGGCTGCCCGCATCGCTGCGACGGGCGAGCGGGTGGCCCTCAAACGGGTCGCGCTGACTGAGCCGGACGCGCTGCGCGCGGCGCGAACCGAGGCGGCATTGCTGACCGCCTTGGATCACCCGCACCTGGTTCGCCTGCACGCTGTGATTCCCACGCCGGAGGCCGCCGTCCTGGTGCTCGATCTCGCCGATGGGGGATCGTTCGCCGACATGCTCGCGCGGCGCAGCCGGCTCGCCGTTGGCGAAGTCGTCACGGCGCTGGCGCCAATCGGTGCCGCGCTGGCCTACGCGCATCAGCGTGGCGTGCTACACGGGGATGTCACGCCCGCGAACATCTTGTTCACGTCGATCGGGTTGCCGATGCTGGGCGATCTTGGCGTGGCACGGATCGTCGGCGACTCCGTTGCCGTTCGGTGTACGCCGGAGTACATCGACCCCGCCGTCGCGCGCGGTTTCGTTCCAGGGCCGAGCAGCGACGTCTTCATGCTCGGCGCGATCGCCATGCGGGCCCTGACCGGCTCGCCGGTATGGCGCGGGACGACACCGGCAGGAATCCTCGCCGATGCCGCGGCCGGGGATCTCGGTCACCTGCGGGAACGGCTTGCCGTACTGCCCCCGCCGGTAGTCGCGGTACTCGAGCAGGCATTGGTGGCTGAGCCACACCTGCGGTGTACCGCGGCGGAGTTCGCACTTGATCTACGGCACAGCGCGGTGCCCATGCCCGTCGAGCTGAGTGCTGGTCGCCGGGCCATGACGACGCCTGGGACGGGCCGAGCTACGGCCGGTCGAGCGTCGGCGAGCCCTCGAGCGCCGGGCGCGCATCGAGCGATGGCCCGGCGCCGGTTGGGTCGCAGGGCAGTCCCCGATCCCGACCGGCCGCCGTTCGACCGTCCCGGGCCGCCCCCCGCGACACCGGGGCACGAGGGCGCGCTAACCCATCGGGTCAGAGCATCGGCCCGGCCGACCTTGCCGCCGCCGCCCGGACGCTTCCGCCGGTTTCTTGATCGGGCATCGTCCGCAGCGTCAGTGCGACGTTCGTTCCGGCTCGGGATCATCGCCCTAGTCGTCGGCGCTATCGCGCTCGGCGGAGGGCGGCTGTGGTCCAGTCGGCCCAGCCCAGCGGACGCTGCCCGCCGGCCTGCGGACGCTGCCCGCCGGCCTGCGGACGCTGCCCGCCGGCCTCCGGACGCTGCCCGCCAGTCCACAGTCGCCCCGAGTGTTTCGCCGCAGTCGAGTAACTCGCCCTCGCCGGCCGATGTCTTGCGCCGGCTGGACGACCTTCGCGAGCAAGCCTTTGCCCGCCGCGACGTGGGCTTACTCGCCCGGGTGTACGGTCCCGGGCCCTTGTTGGACGAGGATTCTGTCCGGCTACGACGGCTCGTACCCGTCGGATGTGGGTTGGTGGGCGCTCATACGGAGTTCCGCAACGTTCAGGCGTCAAGCCGGTCGGCCGGACGGTGGAGTATCCGGGCGACGGCGCGGCTCGCGCCGTCGACCTTGCGCTGCACTGGTGTCGTCCGTGGTCACGCGGCCGGCGCCGGGCCGACCGGACTGCGTATTGAACTCGCCCAGGTCGCCGGGCAATACCGAATCGCCGGCCAGCTACCCGGCTGACCCGCCAGCCAGCTAAACGGCTGACTGGTTGGACAGCGCAGCGCGCAATGCCGCCTCCAGGGTCGGATGTTGGAAGGCGAACCCAGCCTCCAACAGTCGTTTCGGAATCGCGCGCTGGCCGATGAGAATCTCCTCGCTCATACCGCCCAGCACCGTCCTGATGGCGAAGGCGGGAACGGGTAGCACCGCGGGCCGATGCATCAGGCGGGCCATGGTGGCGATGACCTCGGCGTTGCGGGCCGGATCCGGACCCGTCATGTTCACCGGGCCGGCCACATCGGCCGTCAAGAGGAACCGGGTCGCGGCGACATGGTCGGCGAGGGAGATCCACGGGAGGTACTGCTCTCCGGAGCCCAGCGGTCCGCCGAGGCCGAGCCAGATGATCGGCTTCAAACGCTTCATGAGATCACCGGTCGGCGCCAGCACCGGGCCGCTGCGCAGGTGGACCACTCGCACGCCGGCGGCCACCGCCGGGTCAGCAGCGCCTTCCCAGAGGCGGCATACCCCGGCCAGGAAGGTATTGCCGTACGGCGCGGACTCGTCGATGACTCGGCGTCCGGTGTCGCCGTAGCACCCGGCGCCAGAGGCAGTGACGTACACCGACGGCCGGTGCGGTGTTTCGGCGAGCGCCCGGGCCAGAGTGGCAACTGGCTGGACGCGGCTCGCGACGATGTCGCGCTTGACCTGGTCGTTCCACCGTCGACGGCCGAGGTTGACTCCGGATAGGCAGACCACGGCAGCTACGTCGCGCAGTACGGATGGATCGAGCTCGCTGCGCTCCGGATGCCATTCCGTCTCGACGTCGTCCCGCGGTTCCCGGCGTACCAGCACGTGCACCGTGTCGCCGTTGGCAACTAGTCCGCGCCGCAAGGCGTGACCCAGCAGGCCGGACGCGCCGGCAAGCAGAACCTTCATCCCCGGTGGACGCCGCCGCCGGTCAGCTCAGCCCCAGGGCGCGTTCGAAGTTGCCTCCCTCGAGCCGCTCCTTGATGGTGCCGAGGAACCTCGCGGCGTCGGCGCCGTCGACGATGCGATGGTCGTAGGACAGCGCCAGGTAGACCATCGAGCGGACGGCGATCGTCTCGCCCAGGTTCGGGTCGCTGATGACAACCGGCCGTTTGACGACCGTCCCGGTTCCGAGAATGCCGACTTGAGGCTGGTTGATGATCGGCGTGTCGAACAGTGCCCCGCGGCTTCCGGTGTTGGTCAGGGTGAACGTGCCGCCGCCGAGCTCATCCGGACTGATCTTGTTGCTACGGGTGCGCTCGGCCAGGTCCGCGATCTTGCGGGCGAGCCCGGCCAGGTTCAAGTCGCCGGCGTTGTGGATCACCGGCACGGTCAGGCCCGCCCCCGTGTCCACGGCGATGCCGAGGTGCTCGGCCCCGTGATAGGTGATCGTCTTCTGTTCTAGATCAATCGAGGAATTCAGCACCGGGTGGACCTTGAGCGCCTCGACCAACGCGGCAGCGAAGAACGGCAGGAACGTGAGCTTGACGCCTTCCCGCCGTTGGAAGTCTGCCTTGGCGCGCTCGCGCAGCCGGGCGATCGTCGTGACGTCGACCTCGACGACGGTGGTGAGCTGCGCGGACACCTGCAGGGATTCCACCATGCGGGCGGCGATGAGCTGCCGGCGCCGACTCATCTTCTCCACACGACCGCGGGCGTCCACGGCCGCGACGCGGCTTTCCTCGACCGGGGCCGTTACGCCGGCGCCAGCGGGCGCCGTCCGTGCCGCTTGGGCGGCCTGGCTGCGTTCAGCTGCTTCCGCGTCGCGGGTGGCCTCCGCAGCCCGCTCGGCCGCAGCAATCACGTCGGACTTGCGGATGCGACCGCCCACGCCGGTTCCCGTCACGGTGGACAGGTCGACGCCGTTCTCACTCGCTAGCCGGCGGACTAGCGGGGTGACGTACGTGCCGGCGACCTCTTCGTCGTCCGCCTCGGCCTCGGGCGCTGCCGAGGCCGACAGGGGCGCGGGCGCCTGCGCGGGCGGCGGGGCTTGCGCGGCCGGCGGGGCTTGCGCGGCCGGCGGGGCTTGCGCGGGTGGTGGCGCCTGAGCCGGCGGCGGGGCTTGTGCGGGCGAAGGCGCTTGTGCGGGCGGTGCGGTCGTCTCCATCTGCGGCTGGGCGGCGACCTCTGCCTCCGCTGGCGCTGGTGCCGCGGGTTCCGGCTCGGCTTCGGCGGCCGGCGCTCGGTCGGGCTCGGCCGCAGCGGCCGGCGCTCGGTCGGGTTCGGCCGGCGGTGGCGCCGCGGCGCGTTCCGGCTCGGGTTCCGTGGGACGCTCCTCGACCGTCGGCTCCGACGAATCCGCTCCGGCCGCATCGCCGATGACGGCGAGCTCGACGCCGATATCGACGGTCTCGTCCTCCTGAACCTTGATCGAGGTCAGCACGCCCGAGGCCGGGGAGGGCACCTCGGTGTCGACCTTGTCTGTGGAGACCTCCAGCAAAGGCTCGTCGGCCTCCACATGGTCTCCTTCGTGTTTCAGCCAGCGAGTCACGGTGCCTTCGGTGACGCTCTCACCGAGGCGCGGCATGGTCACGGAGACCGACATGGATACAACGACTCCTTTGGATGGGCCGGATGGGGTCAGCTGTGGACGTGCAGCGGCTTGCCCGCCAACGCGAGGTGCGCCTCGCCGATCGCCTCGGACTGGGTCGGGTGCGGGTGGATGAGCGCAGCGACCTCGATCGGCACCGCTTCCCAGTTGTAGATCAGCTGCGCCTCGGCGACGAGCTCGCCGACCCGGGCGCCGACCATATGTACGCCGAGTACCGGGCCGTCCTTCTCGGCCACGAGCTTGACGGCGCCCTGCGTCTTGAGGATCTGGCTCTTGCCGTTGCCGCCGAGGTCGTACGTCAATGTGGTGATCTTGTCGGCGCCGAGGCGTTCGGCGGCCTGCGCCTCGGTCAGCCCGACGGACGCCACTTCGGGGTCGGAGTAGGTGATGCGCGGGACGCCCGCGTAGTCGATCGGGACGACCGGAACACCGGCAATGTGCTCGGCCACCAGGATGCCCTCCTGGAAGCCGAGGTGCGCGAGCTGGAGCGTCGGCAGGAGGTCGCCGACTGCCCGCACTCCGGGAGCGCTGGTCCGGCAGAACTCGTCCACGACGACGAACCCGCGATCGAGCTTCACGCCGTACTCTTCGTAGCCGAGGCCGTCGGAAGTCGGACCCCGGCCGACCGCGACCAGCAGGAGTTCGGCTTCGAGCGTCTCGCCGCCCTCGAGCAGCACCCGGACGCCGGAAGAGGTGTGTTCCACGCTCTCGAAGCGGGCGTTCAGCTTAAAGTTGATCTTGCGACGGCGGAAGGCCCGCTCCAGCAGCTTGGAGCTGGCCTCGTCCTCGAGGGGCACCAGGTGTGGCAGCGCCTCGACGATCGTCACTTCGGAACCAAACGACTTCCAGATGCTGGCGAACTCACAACCGATGACGCCGCCGCCGAGGACTATGACCGAGCCGGGAACCCGGTCGAGTTCCAGGGCGTGGTCGCTCGTGAGTACTCGCTCCCCGTCGATCGTCAGGCCGGGCAGGGAGCGGGAGTACGACCCGCTCGCGAGGATCAGGTCAGTGCCGGTGTAGGAGTCACTTCCTACCGCAACCGTGCGCGGGCCCACGAGGCGTCCTTCGCCTTCAACCACGGTGATGTTTCGACTCTTGATGAGGCCCTGGAGTCCGCGGTACAGCCGGGTGACGACGCCGTCCTTGTAGGTGTTGACGCCGGCCATGTCGATGCCGTTCAGGGAGGCCTGCACCCCGAACTGCTCGCTCTCCCGGGCGAGGTCAGCCACCTCGCCGGCATGAAGCAAGGCCTTGGTCGGGATGCAGCCGCGGTGTAGGCAGGTCCCGCCGACCTTGTCCTTTTCGACAAGGATGACCGACTTGTTGAGTTCGGCTGCTCGAAGCGCGGCGGCGTAACCGCCGCTCCCGCCTCCGAGAATGACAACATCGGCTTGGTGCTCGGCCACGAAGAGACTCCTGTGCGTGGTAGATGAGTTCGCCGATCCATTTTGGCACTTGGCGCTTTGATTTCGCAGGGCAGTCCCGGCCGATGCCATCATGGACGAGACGGCGGCAGGAGGAGTTCGGGTGGCACTGTTCGGAGGGAAGGCGCGACCGGGCCGGCTGCGCACCGGGAACGCGGCCGACGAGGAACACCTCGCGAACTTCGTCAAGTCGCGAGCCGGAGTCGAGGCCTACCTCGAGCCACGCACCACCGTCACCGAGACCACGGTCGTACTCGTTGCCGCGACCGGTGAATGGACCCGCCGCCGCGTCCAGGGCGCTGATGCGGCGCGGCGATTCGCCCGGAAGCACGGGGTGCCGCTCTACGACGTCGGCGTGGTCGGTTATCCACAGCGGATGCGGGACTGGACGGCGCATCGCAAGGCGACCGGGCAGACGGGTGTCCCTACCTCACAGGACGGCCACAGCGCTACGGGCTAGCACCCGCTCGGCGCCGGCGATGGGGTGGTGGTCGGACTCGGGCTCGGCGTCGCACTCGGCGAGGCGGTGTCCGTCGCCGACGGATCGGCACTCGACGGTGTCGGAGTTGGCGACGGACTAGGCGTCGCGGAGCACGTACCCGGCGGCGGCGAGCTCGACGGCGCCGGGGCGCTCGAGGATGGCGGTGCCGACGAGGCCGGCGGGGCGGACGAGGACGACGACGAGGACGACGACGATGACGACCCTGGCGCCGGCGACGGGGCGGACGAGGACGATGAGGAGGACGACGCCGATCCCGTCGGCGGCGACGACGTCGGTGGTTTCCTGGTCGAGTGCGCGGTCGCTGTTGGTTTAGCGGTCGGACTCCTTGATGCATGCGGCGCGGCGGCGTGAGCCGACGGGCTCGCCGCGAGCGGAGGCGCCGGGTTCACCGGCGGCAGGACCGGTGGCGGCAGCGGCTGAGTTATCGCCGGCGGTACTGGAACCACGATGCCGGCACCCGCGGCATACGCGGCCTCGAGAGCGAGCACCTCGGACACATATGTCGTAGACGGGTTGTAGGACCACACCGCCCGCTGCTGACCAACGCCGGTGCGCAGGTTTCCGCCGGCCTGGCAGAGGTAGGTCGCGGTGGCGGCGGCCGCGTCATAGATGTTGAACGGGTCGTACCGGCCGTCGCCGTTGCCGTCGGCGCGGTAGACCGCCCACGTCGATGGGATGAACTGCATCGGGCCGACCGCGTGGTCGTAGGTGGGGTCGCCGTCGAGGCGCCCGCCGTCGGTGTCGCGGACAACGACGCTGCGGGACCCGTCCAGCCGGATGCCAATGATCGGCGGGGTGGACGAGCCGTCGCTGTGCAAGGTCGCGCCAGCAAATCGCCCGTGATTCGACTCCACCCGTCCGATAGCGGCGAGCAGCGGCCAGGTGATTCCGCAGGCTGGGTTGGCGGCCGCGGCCGCCCGCCGGTAGGCGTCGAGTGCCGTGGCCGGAATGCCGCCGGCGGCCAGGACTGACACTGTCGCGGGATCGGTCGTGCCGACGGCGGGGCCGATCGTCTGGTTCGGGAACGTCACGAGGGACCGCCCCGGGCTCGTCGGGAACGGCGAGGTCGGGGACGTCAGGGGACTCATGCTCGGCGGCCAATCCGGATCCGTCGCGACGGACGGGTCCGACGCGACCGATCCAAACGATCCGCCGGACGCTGCGATAGCTTCGCTCGCCGGCCGAGCGGCGACCGTAGCTCCGGATACCGTGGCGATCACCGCCAACGTGATCAGTGCTGAGGTGAAGAAGCGATGATCACGCCATCGGCGCCGCAACCAGCGCGGCGACCAACTGGAGGCGTGTGCCGGACTATGTCTCGAGGCCGGCTGCCCTGGCGGGCGATGGTCATTCCCCGAAGTGGCCATGGCGACGCAGTTCCGTGTGGTTGCTGGATACGATCGACCATAACCCAATTGGTCCGATTTAGCACGTGACGTAATCGTCATGCGGCCGTTCAGTGACGGCTTGAACGGGCATGGGCCGAGTTCGGCGGCTGATCAGCTCGCTTGCCCGGCGAGCGCGTTCACGGACGCGATGATCGTCCGGACGGCGGCGCCGGTGCCACCTTTCGGGGTGTAGCCGTACGGATCGCGGGAGTTGAACGATGGTCCGGCGATATCGAGGTGCACCCAGGGCAGGTCGCTCGGCACGAACTCGCCGAGGAACACGCCGCCCACCAGCATGGAGGCGAAGGCGTCGCCCGTCAGGGTCGACAAGTCGGCGACCGGCGAGTCGAGACCCGCACGCAGCTCGTCGGGAAGCGGCATCGCCCACAGCGCTTCGCCAGCGCTGTTTCCAGCGGAGACGACCAGGTCGCGCAGCCCGGGCTCGCCCATCGCCCCGATGACGCGGGTGCCTAGCGCGACGAGCTGACCACCGGTCAATGTCGATACTTCGATCAGCGCGTTCGGATCGTCCTCACCGGCCCGAACGATGCCGTCGGCGAGGATCACCCGGCCTTCCGCGTCGGTGTTCGCGATCTCGATCTTGCGTCCGCCCCGGAGGGTGACGACGTCGGACGGGCGGTACGCGCTGCCGGAGGGCATGTTCTCCGCCATTGGCACGGTGGCAATTACCTCGGCCGGTATCCGCAGCCGAGCAATCGCGGCTATGGCGGCAACGCATGCTGCGGCCCCTCCCATGTCGGACTTCATGGTGCTCATAGACGACCCGGTCTTGAGGTTCAAGCCTCCGGAGTCGAACGTGATCCCCTTGCCGACCAGCGCGATCCGGTGCCGCGAGCGGGCCGGTCGATACACCAGCCGGACCAGCCGGGGTGAGCGGATCGAGCCACTGCCGACGGCGAGGATGCCGCCATAGCCGCCGCGCCGGAGCGCCCGCGGATCGAGTACCTCGACGGCCAGGCCGGCCGCGGACCCGACCTCCGCCGCCCGCGCGGCAAACGTCTCGGGGAAAAGATCGTTGGGCGGAGCGTTGACCAGGTCGCGGGTGAGCGAGACGGCCTCAGCAACCACCGAGGCCTGACGAATTCCGGCCCGTGTCACCGCGTCTTTTGGGTTCGGAACGGTGACCGTGATGCGGCGCAATTCCGGCCGGTGCGACCCGGATCGGTATTCGGTGTACGTGTATGCGCCGAGCAGCGCCCCCTGCACCGCCGCCGCACTCGTCGAGTCGTCACCCACCGCGATATGGATGTGCTGCGGATGAATGCTGTCGAGCGCGCGGACGGCGGCACCGACGGCTCGCCGCACGTTCTCGGTATCCAGCCGCTGACCGTGGCCGTCCGGTCCCAGCCCGGTTGCCATCACCAGTGGGAATGGCGCGCGGCCGAGGGTCGGAATGGGAATTACCTCGTCCGGCCGGCCCGTTGCGCCGACGGCGTGCAACGCCCCGGTCAGCCGGCCGCCCAGCGCGGCGTCGATTGGCTCCCCGCCCGCCGCCAGCGTCGCGCCGTCGGGGCCAGGCAGCATGCCAACCACGACGGCTGATGCAGACGTGAGGTCTGCGCTGGCGTCAACGAGGGAAACGGACGGCATGCGGGCCATGCTATGGCGGCGGCGGCCACGAAAGATCGGCACTCGGTAGCGTGCGGGTCATGTCGGATCTCGAGCGGTCGCCGTTGTACGACCGGCACGTCGCCCTCGCAGCCAAGCTCGCCGACTTCGGCGGCTGGGAGATGCCCATCGAGTACGCCGCGAGCGGCGGCGGCGTGCTACGCGAGCATGCCGCCGTACGCGAGGCCGTCGGCCTGTTCGACGTGTCGCATCTCGGCAAGGCCCGGGTGCGCGGAGCCGGAGCGGCGCAGTTCGTGAACGACTGCCTCTCCAACGACCTCGGCCGGATCACGCCTGGGCAGGCCCAGTACACGCTGTGCTGTGACGACTCGGGCGGCGTGGTAGACGACCTCATCGCTTACCTGATATCGCCGGACGAGATGTTCCTGATCCCGAACGCGGCGAACACGGCTCTGGTGGTCCGCCAGCTCGCCGCCGCCGCGCCGGCCGGCGTCGAGGTTGTCGACAATCACCGCAACTATGGAGTACTGGCCGTCCAGGGCCCGCGCTCGGCCGAGGCGTTGGATCGGCTCGGGTTGCCGGCCGAGATCGACTACATGGCCTACACCGACGCCGACTACGGCGACCGGCCGGTGCGCATCTGTCGCACGGGCTACACCGGCGAACACGGATACGAGCTCGTTCCCTCGTGGGATGACACGCCTGCGCTGTGGGACGCGCTGGTTGTCGTCGTCCGCGCGCTCGGGGGGATGCCGGCTGGTCTCGCGGCTCGGGACACGCTGCGTACCGAGATGGGCTACCCGCTACATGGACAGGACCTGTCGCTCGACATCTCTCCGCTCCAGGCCCGGTTGTCCTGGGCGGTCGGGTGGAAGAAGCCGCGGTTCTGGGGCCGGACGAAGCTTCTCGCCGAGAAGGAAGCCGGCCCGGTACGCACGCTGTGGGGAATCACCGCCCTTGACCGGAACATCCCCCGGCCGCACATGACGGTGCTGGACGCCGCCGACGCAACGATCGGCGAGGTCACGAGCGGGACGTTCTCGCCAACGCTCAAACACGGCATTGGACTAGCTTTGATCAACACGGTTGCTGGCGTCGCGCCGGGCGACGAGATCAGGCTGGACGTGCGCGGCCGCCGAAGCGATGTCCAGGTGACCAAGCCCCCGTTTGTGCCGGCGCATGTTCGCTAGGACTTAGCGTCGCCGCCGGCGAGAAGAACGGCCGCCCGGAGCAGGGGCAGTGAGATCAGGGCACCGATACCGTCGCCACGCCTAAGGTGGAGATCGAGGATCGGACGGAGGCCAAGGCGCGGCAGCGCCGCCTGATAGCCACGGTCGGGGACGGCATGAGCCACGGTCCACCAGCGCACGGCGCGCGGCGCCACCTCGTGGGCGACGAGCGCCGCGGCCAGCGTGACCACCCCGTCAATGACCACCGGGGTGCGACGGCTGGCCGCGCGAAGCAGGAACCCGGTAAGTGCCGCCAGATCCGAGCCGCCGCAGGCCGCCAGCAGACCGAGTTGATCCTGCCGGTACGGCATGCTGCGCCACCGCGCATCCCGCACCGCGGCGAGTTTCCGCATCCAGGCGTTGTCATCGATACCGCTTCCGCGTCCAACGACTTTCGCCGGCTCAATTCCGGTGACGACCGATATCACGGTCGCTGCGGCGGTGCTTCCTCCGACACCGAGGGCGGCGGCCAGGAGCAGATCCGCACCGCCGTCGATCTCCTCATCCGCGACCGACGCGCCCGACCGGACGGCCGCTTCGGCCGCCTCGGCAGTGAGCGCGTTCTCCCGGTCGATCCGGCCGGTGCCGCGCCGGGCCACCCGAGTGTCGATGCCGCGAACGGGCTCGATGAGCCCGACGTCGACGACTCGCAGCCCGGCGGTCGTGAAGTGGGCGAGCCCGCCGTACGGGTCAGCGCCAGCAGCGACATCCGCGGCCTGGATGTTCGTCGATCCGGGCGGACGGGCGGAGACCCCTGCTTCCGCGATTCCGTGGTCGGCGGCGAACATGACCAGTCGCGCCCGGCGCAGGTCATGCGGCGGGAAGGAAGCCTGGACACCGGACAGCCATTCGACCAGGGTCGCCAGCTGGCCGTCGACATTGCCCCCGGCTTCGCGCCAGGTCCGCGCGTCCGCTTCGGCTTGGAGGTCGGGCCAGTCAACGGCCGTCGCGATCTCGCTGAGTGGATCGGTCGGCTCGAGCGGGTCGGACAGTGGCTCGGTGCGTTGCGCCGCCCACGACTCGCCCATGCTCACATCTTGCCGTGGCAGCGCATTCGGGCTCGGATCCGGCTGCCGCTCTCATCCGGAATGCCTGCAGCTCGCCGACCGGGCCGGGCACAAATGTGCTGGGCTGCGGCGCCGATCTCGCGGTCGGTACCGACGACCTAAGCTGATCAGGCGTGCGTCGGGAGGGAGGAACGCATGACCGGGCGCAGTGTTCGTTTGGGGGCGAGGGGGAGAGATTCCGTGAGCTGGGTTTGGCGGCTCGAGAGCGCTGATGGGACGCCGTCGCAGGCGCTACCGTCGCCGGCCCACCCGAGTCAGTCCGATGCGGAAAGCTGGCTGGGCGAAACGTGGCGAGAACTTGCCGCCGCCGGGATCGCGCAGGTGACCCTGTTCGAGGACGGCACCCTCGTGTACGGTCCCATGCCTCTCACCGAGGGCTGATTAGATCTTGTCGCCGACACTTACCTGCGGGGCTGGCATACGCCAGCGTCGTGGCATGTACGCGCGGCTGCCGGCGTAGAACCCCAGCCCCATCGGTCCACCCCGGGTCTGCTCGATGCCGCGCTGCGCGGCCAGCGCCATTATTCGGCGTCCGGTGAGGTACCACTCGCCGAGCAGCGCCAGGAAGATGGCGAGAACGACGAAATTCAGCATCGGTATCTGAATACTGATGATCATCAGCGGGAACAGCAGCAGCAGGTAGTTGGACAGCATCCGCCGGGAGTCGACCCAGTCGCGGGCGAGCTTGCGTTCCGGTCCCTGATCCCGTCGGGGAAGCGCCGACGGATCACCGCGGCGCATCGCTGCCCGCGTCTCGGCGGCGCTGCGCGGCTGGCCAGTGGCCGGGTTCGTCTTGGCCCGTGCGGCCTGCTCTTTCTGGAACCGCATCGCTTCCTTGCGATTACGCGGAGCCTGCGTGACGGTCGGGCGCCGCGGGGCCGAGTCTCGCCGTTTCGGCGTCGGCCGACCCTTTGGTGCCGAGCCGGGGACGGTCACCTCTTCTACGGATTCGGGCTCCGGTTCTGGCTCTTCCGACCGGCGGGGCAAAAGCTTCACATTTCCGAGGGTAGCCGAGTTGTCCATCGCGTCGGCGGGCCGAAGGCCGGTCCGGCGAGGCGGCTCAGGGCAATGCGAGCATGCGGTCGAGCGCTATTCGTGCGTTCGCGGCGACTGTCTCCTCGACGGTGATCCGATTGACGACCTGCCCGCGCACGAGCGATTCCAATGACCAGACTAGGTGCGGCAGATCGATGCGGTTCATCGTCGAGCAGTAGCAGACCGTCTTCTCGAGGAACACGATCTGCTTGTCGGGATGCCGGGCGGCGAGGCGGCGGACCAAGTTGAGCTCGGTGCCAACCGCCCATGACGACCCGGTCGGCGCGGCGTCGAGCGTCCGGATGATCATCTCGGTGGATCCGACCACGTCCGCCTTCTCGACGACCTCATACCGGCACTCGGGGTGCACCAGAATGTTGATGTCGGGGACGCGGTTGCGCACCTCGTCGACGTTCTCCGGCGTGAACCGGCCATGCACCGAGCAATGTCCCCGCCAGAGGATCATGGTCGCTGCCCGCAGCTGGTCGGCCGTCAGGCCGCCGCCCGGACGGTGCGGGTCGAACACGACGCAGTCGGACAGGGACAGGCCCAGCTCGCGCACCGCCGTGTTGCGACCCAAGTGCTGGTCAGGCAGGAACAGCACCTTCTCCCCGCGCTGGAGCGCCCAGCGCAGCGCGCGTTCGGCATTCGATGACGTGCATACGGTTCCGCCATGGGCACCGGTAAACCCTTTGATGGCGGCCGTCGAGTTCATGTAGGTGACCGGGACCGTGACGCTCGCAACACCAGCGTCGGTCAGCACGTCCCAGGCGTCGAGCACCTGCTGGTAGCCGGCCATGTCGGCCATCGAGCAGCCGGCGGCCAGGTCTGGCAGTACGACGGGCTGGCTGGGCGCGGTGAGGATGTCCGCCGATTCGGCCATGAAGTGCACGCCGCAGAAGACGACGTACTCGGCACCGGGTCGCGCTGCGGCATCCCGAGCGAGCTTGAACGAGTCACCAGTCACATCGGCGAAGGCGATCACTTCGTCCCGCTGATAGTGGTGACCAAGTACGAATACCCGGTCGCCCAGAGCATTCTTGGCGGTCGTTGCGCGTTCGACCAGCCTCGGATCCGACGGCTCCGGCAATGCCCCCGGACAGTCGACGCCACGCTCGGACTGCAAGTCGCTACCCCTCCCGAGCAACAGCAGCGCATGTGACATTGCTTGGGGTTCGGTAAAGGTCACATAACCAATTTACGGGCGCCCAGCCGTCCGCGGCGCCCGCGTGATCAGATGGACAGCGCCGTAGCCCAGCACCCGGAGCGCCGTTGACCCGACAACAGCCGCAACCATCAGAGCAACACGTGGCGCGACAGACTCCGCCCCGACCGATCGGCTGGGCGCTGCTGCCGCTGCGGGGCTTTCTCGCGGTCGTGTACCTGTATGCGGGCATCTCCAAGATCGCCGATTCTCGCTTCCTCGATCCGTCGTCGCCGGCGTCACTGCACGCCACGCTCGCTGCAGTGCGCAACGCCAGCCCGATTCGGTCCTTGCTCGGCCCCGTCGCGGACCACACCTTCGCTTTCGGTCTGTTGATGGCCTTCGCGGAGATCGCGGTCGGCATCGGCATCGCGCTCGGACTGCTCACCCGGGTCGCCGCTCTCGGTGGCATGGTGCTGGCCCTGTCGCTATGGCTCACCGTGAGTTGGGGGGCCGAACCCTGGTACACCAGCGCCGACCTGGTCTACCTGTTCGCCTTCACCCCGCTGCTCCTGGCTGGTGCCGGCGTGTGGTCGCTCGACGCCTGGCTGGACACGGTAAAGGCCCGTCGGCCCGACACGGGCGAGGACCGCTTCCGCCGGGCCGTCCTCATCGCCGGCGCCGCCGTCCTCGGCGGAGTGCTCGCGGCCGGAGCGACGCTGTTTCGCCGGTCGTCGAGCGCTCGGACCGCGGGGTCGTCAGCCTCTGGTGCCAGCACCGCGCCGGGAGCGGCGCTGGCGACCACGTCTCAGGTGCCGGTCGGTGGCGGCAAGCAGACCACCGATCCGGTCACCGGGGACCCGACGTGGATATTGCAGCTCTCAGCCGGGCGGTACACCGCCTACGACGCGGTGTGCCCGCATCAAGGATGTCCCGTGACATTCGTCTCACCGTCCGACGGTTTCCACTGCCCGTGCCACGGCTCGACCTTCGCCGCCGACGGCTCGCTCATTAGTGGACCGGCTACGTCCGGACTGCATGCCATACCGATTCGGGTCGACGGAACGGAGATCCGCCGGGCCTGACCTCCAGTTCGGACCGGGCCGGGACGCGTAGCATGTAGTAGCACGGCACACCTCCGGTCGCAGCGGCACGTCGCTGTGACCTGACCCTTCCGAGGAGACCGATGACCGCCTCTCAGACGACCACTCCCGTCGAGCTGACCACTGCACCGGTGACGGAGGCCGTCTCGTTGACTGAGACAGCCGCGATGAAGGTGCGCGCGCTGCTCGATCAGGAAGGTCGCGACGACCTGCGGCTGCGGGTTGCGGTGCAGCCGGGCGGCTGCTCAGGGCTGCAGTACCAGTTGTTCTTCGACGAGCGTGCCCTCGACGGTGACATCGAGGTCGAGCGGAGCGGTGTACCGCTGGTCGTCGACCGGATGAGCGCGCCTTACCTGATCGGCGCGACCATCGACTTCACGGACACGATCGAGCAGCAGGGCTTCACCATCGACAACCCGAACGCAAGCGGCGGCTGCGCCTGCGGTAACTCCTTCTGCGGCTAGTCGCGTCCGCAGCGGTCGGGGCTTTCGAGAAGCGCCGGAGTTCGGAATCGTGGACGGATTGGGTACCGTGCCTGCCGTGCCCGTCCTCGTCAGCGGCTCGATCGCGACCGACCATTTGATGCACTTTCCTGGCCGGTTCTCCCAACAGTTGCTCGCCGACCAGCTCCACAAGGTGTCACTCTCGTTCCTGGTTGACGATCTGGTCGTGCGGCGGGGCGGCGTCGCTGCCAACATCGCGTTCGGCATGGCGCAACTCGGCGGAGCGCCGGTGCTGCTCGGTGCGGTTGGCACGGACTTCGATGACTACCGCAGCTGGCTGACCCGCCACGGAGTCGACTGCCAATCGGTACACGTCTCCTCGATCCACCACACGGCCCGCTTCGTCTGCACGACCGACGAGGAGATGTGCCAGATCGCGTCCTTCTACGCGGGTGCGATGAGCGAGGCCCGCTTGATCGAGCTCGCCCCGGCGGTTGCCCGGACCGGTGCGGAGCTGGTGGTCATCAGCGCTGACGACCCGGCTGCCATGGTGCGCCACAGCAGCGAGTGCCGGGAACGCGGCTTCGCGTTCGCGGCGGATCCGTCGCAGCAGATTGCCCGCATGTCAGGGCGCGAGTTGGCTTCCCTCATCGACGGCGCCAGCCTGCTGTTCACGAACGAGTACGAGAAGAGCCTGCTCGAGTCGAAGACAGGACTGTCCGAGGCCGAGATCATGCAGCGGGTCGATGTGCGCGTGACAACCCTGGGTTCGCGCGGGGTCGAGATCACCGGCCGCGGCGTCGACCTCTTGCACGTGCCCATCGCCAAGGAGCACGCCAAGCTCGATCCGACCGGCGTAGGTGACGGGTTCCGGGCCGGATTCCTCACGGCGCGGTCCTGGGACCTGTCCTGGGAGCGGTCCGCCCAGGTCGGCAGCTTGCTCGCGACCCTCGTGCTCGAGACCGTCGGCCCCCAGGAGTACCAGGTACGGCGAGACGACTTCCTCAAGCGGCTCGACGAGTCTTACGGTCCGGACGCGGCCGCCGAGGTCCGTCCCCATCTGGCTTCAATCCGCTAACACTCGACGGCTCACGATGGTCTGCACGGCCATCGACCGATCCGGGTGGTGGTCCGCGAGAGCCTCCTCGTCCGCCTCGCCGCACGCTCATCTGCATCCGGCAAACGACGTCCCCGCGCGGGACGCTAGAGGCGAACGGGGTAGACGGGTTCGGGAATGCTCGGCCGGATGCGCTTCTCGACGAAGATGCCGTGCCAGAGCAACAGCACGAGAAGCGTCCAGATCTTGCGCGAGTAGTCGTGCGGGCCGGTCCGGTGCTCGGCTAGTAGGCGGAGTGCCGTTCCGCGATCGATCAGGTCGTCGGCTTGCGACTCGGCGATGATGTCGCGCGCCCAGTCGTACATCACATCCTTGAGCCAGAACTTGATCGGCACCGGAAAGCCGAGCTTGTCCCGGTTGAGCACGTGCGGCGGCACGATGTCGGCCAATGCTCGTCGCAGCGCGTACTTCGTGGTGCCCTTGGTCAGCTTGAGGTCCGTCGGAACCGACGACGCCACCCGGAAGACCTCGATGTCGAGGAACGGCACGCGCAGCTCGAGCGAGTTGGCCATCGTCATCTTGTCCGCCTTGACGAGGATGTCGCCGCGCAGCCACGTGAACAAGTCGACGTATTGCATCCGGGTCGGCCCGTCGAGGTGCTCGGTCGCCGCGTACAGCGGCCGGGTCACGTCCAGATACGACGTCGCCGGGTCGAACTGGCGTACGACTTCGATCATCTCGTCCGGGCGGAAGATACGCGCGTTGCCGTAGTACCGCTCCTCAATGCCGATCGACCCTCGCCGCAGCAGATCCTTGCCGCGCATTCCGGCTGGCAGACGTTCACTCACCGCGCCGAGACGACGCCGCACAACGGGCGGGATGTAGTCGAAAGCGCGAAGCGCAATCGCCTCGCGGTAGATCTGATAGCCGCCGAACAGCTCGTCGGCCCCTTCACCGGACAGCACGACCTTGACCTGTTTGCGGGCTTCCCGGGCGATGAAGTACAGCGGCACCAATGCCGCGTCGGCCACCGGATCGTCGAGATACCAGACGATCAGGGGCAGCGTGTCCATCATCTCCTGTGGGGTGACAACCTTGGTGATGTGCTCCACCCCGATCGCCGCGGCCGACTCGGCAGCCACGTCGATCTCCGAGTAACCCTCGCGCTCGAAACCAGTCGTGAACGTGAGCAATTTGGGGTTGTGCCGCTTGGCGAGGGCGGCGATCGCAGTCGAGTCGATGCCACCGGACAAGAACGAGCCGACCGTGACATCCGCTCGCATGTGCTTGGCCACCGAGTCCTCGAGGACTTCGGTGATCTCGCGATACAGCTTTTCCGGTTCCGCGACCGATCTGATGCCGAAGTCGGGACGGAAGTACCGCCGAGACTGAGGCTGTCCGCCCGGGCGAAGGGTGAAGTAGGTCCCCGACTCGATGCGCCGGATGCGGCTGTGCAGTGACTCCGGCTCGGGCACGTACTGCAACGTGAGGTACTGCTGCAGGGCGGTGTGATTGATATCGTCAGCCACAGTCGGTGCCGCTATGGCCAATAGCGACTTCTTCTCGCTGGCGAAGAACGCCCCTCGCTCGTCGAGATACGAGTACAACGGCTTGATGCCGAACCAGTCCCGCGCGCCGAACAGTATCCGCTCCTGCGCGTCCCAGATGAGGAACGAGAACATTCCCCGAAGCTCACGAACGATCTTCTCGCCCAAGTAGTGGTAACCCGCGACGATCGCTTCGCCGTCGCCGTCCGTCTCGAAGGTCGCACCGAAGTCGCGGGCCAGCCGATCGCGCAGCTCCAGATAGTTGTAGACCTCGCCGTTGAAGATCAGGTGGTAGCGCCCCAGGTAGGGGAGGGGCTGGTGGCTCCGGTCGATGTCGATGATCGAGAGGCGGCGAAAACCGATGCATACGTCGCGGTCGCTCCACACGCCGCCTTCATCCGGGCCGCGATGTCGCATCTGGCTCAACGACGCCTCGATCGCCGTGACGCTACTTGCCGCGTCCTCGCCGGCAGAGACGAATCCGATCAGTCCGCACACATCGGCCAGTATTCCCGAGCGCTAGTGCCGACGGCGGACGGTATAGCTGGGTGTGCCGTCGTCCGCTGTCGCCCGCCCCACGAATTCGTGGTTCCGCATCTGACACCACGCCGCGATATCGGGGCCGGCGGCCGGATCGTCAGCCTCGACCATGATCGTCGCTCCAATGGGCGTGTCGGATATCGCTCGGGCCAGGTCGATGATCGGTAGCGGGCATCGTCGGCCACGGCAGTCGATGATCACGAGCGCTCGCCCTGGCTCACAGCCCGGTCGCGCCCAGCTCGGCCCGGACGTCGGCAACGACCGTGGGCAGGACGGCCAGGAACTGATCGACCTCAGCCTCGCTCGTCGCGTGGTGCAGCGACACGCGCACACTGCCTGACGTCAGTGCGCCCATCGCGACCAGCACATGTGACGGCGTGAGGGTGGAGGAGGTGCACGACGATCCCGAGGACACGGCAAACCCGCGCCGGTCCAGCGCGGTAAGCAGCGCTTCCCCATCGACGTACAGGCAGCTGAAGGTGACGATATGCGGTAGCCGGTCGAGCGGGTCACCCACCACCTGGACATCGGGAACGGTGGTCGCCACCGTGACCCGGATCCGGTCGACCAACGCCGCCAGGCGGGCCGCTTCAGCCTGCTGGGCCTGGACGGCGGCCCGCAGGCTGGCCGCCGCCGCCACGATCGCCACGACGTTGGGAACGCCCGGCACCCGGCCGCCTTCGCGGTCGTCTGGTGGCCACGGTGACACCCAGCGAACACCGGTCCGGATCACCAACACGCCGACGCCGGCCGGACCACCCCAGTTGCGGGCGTCGCCGGCGAGCACGGACCACCCGCGGGGAATCGGCGCGTGGCCGAGCGTTTGCATCACATCGACGACGAGCGGCACCTGGGGAACCAGGTCCGCGATGCGCGTGACCGGCTGCGTCGTGCCGACCTCGTGGTTCGCCGCCTGCACCGCCGCAGCCACGGCAGTGGATTCTTCGGCCGCCGCCGCGAACTCGATCGGGTCAACCCGGCCATGGGCGTCGACACCTATCGATACGGCCTGTCCACCGCGCGCGGCATGCTGATCGGCGGCATGCAGGATCGCGGAATGCTCGACGGCGGTGTGCACGAACGTCGCACCTGCCCGGGAACGGAGCAGGCCGAGGACGGCCGTATGGAGCGCCTGCGTCCCATTGGCCGGAAAGCTGACCTCGTCCGGACGGGCCCCGAGACACTCGGCGGTCAGCTCGCGGGCCGCCTCGAGTAGAAGTGCGGCCCGGCGACCGGCCGAATACAGTCGTCCAGGATCCGCCCAGCCGTCACCGAGGGCCGCGACGAGTGCCTCTCGCGCGATAGGGTGCAACGGCGCCCCCGACGCCGCGTCGAGGTAGGCCATCACGACACCACGCTAGTGGCCCACCTGCGCCACAACCGCCGACCCCTCACCGCTGCGGCGTACCAAGTCCAGTACGCTCCCGACTGACGCAGGAAGACCTCTGGAGAGGCGGTCGGCCAGTGCAGCGCAGCCGGTGGGTTCGCGTCTCGTCGCGAGCCGCCCTCAGCGGCGCAGTGCTCCTGCTGCTCACCAGCTGCTCGACTTCGGATATCGAGAAAAGGATCCGCTGGGGCTGGCCTACCGGCGTCACCAAGCAGGCCGAGCGCATGCGCGTGCTGTGGTCATGGTCCGGCGTTGTGGCCCTCGCGGTGGGTGTGCTCGTCTGGGGTCTGATCTTCTGGTGTTGCGGGCGGTACCACAAGCGCAACGACGAGATCCCTCGGCAGACCAAGTACAACCTGCCGATCGAGATCGTATATACCGTCGTGCCCTTGATGATCATCGCCGGGTTGTTCTTCTTCACGGTCCGGGTCGAGGACTTCGTCGATCGGCAGACGCCCAATCCGAACGTGACGGTTCAAGTCAACGCCTTCAAGTGGAACTGGGAATTCGAGTATCTGAAGGCCAACGGCACCGATCAGAACTACCCCGGGGTCTCACCGCCGCAGCCGCTGGCGACGCACGGATCGTCCGGTGAGATCCCCATTCTCCTCATTCCGCGGGGACAGACAGTCCAGTTCGTCGAGCACTCCGAGGACGTCATTCATTCCTTCTGGGTGCCGGAGTTCCTGTTCAAGCGAGATGTCATTCCGTACGGTACGGATTCCACCACCCACGACAACCGCTTCGAGATCACGCCGACGACGAACGGGCATTATGTCGGCCGGTGTGCCGAGTTGTGCGGGACCTACCACTCGCAGATGAACTTCGAGGTACGGGTTGTCGATCCCGACAAGTTCACGTCCTACCTGAGCGCTCTGGCGCAGCTGGGACCGACCGATCCAGCCAATCAATACAAGGCGTTGGCGGCGATCGGCGAGGTGCCGGTCGCGACGACGACGCATCCGTTCAACACCGATCGCACCGCACGTAGCGCAAGCAACTAGTCAAACGGGACATTGGGGAGCCGTCGTGAAGGTCGAGGCGCGCATCTTCCTCGTCGTCGCCGTGTTCTGCTGGGTGGTCGCGATCATGTACGGCATCTGGACCGACCAGTCAGCCGGCGGTGTCGAGCCGGTCGGGGTGGCCGCGTTGATCCTTTCCGGCGGTCTCATGGCCATCGCCGGATCGTTCTTCTGGTTCGTTTCCCGGCGCATCGACCCGCGTCCCGAGGACCGGCCCGATGCGGAGATCGCCGAGGGCGCGGGCGACCTCGGATTCTTCAGTCCCGGCAGTTATTGGCCAATTGGCATCGCCGGCGCGGCCACAGTTACCGGGGTGGCCCTGGCGTTCGTGCAGATCTGGCTGGTCGTCATCGGTGTCGTGGCGTTGGGATTCACTGTCGGCGGGCTGCTGTTCGAGTACTACGTCGGTGGCCGCCGTCCGCTCAGCTAGGCCGACCCTAGATCTGCCCGGCTTACCTTCGATCGCCGGCCTGATTCCGTCCTGGTGATCTGTCTGACCCGATTCTGGTCATGATCTTGGACCTAACCGTCGCCCTGGCGCTGTCGCCCTGGAGCGATAAGTGTCCAAGAGCACGACTGGCAAACTGCGTCAGTCAGTGAGCTGGTGCCGGCGCTCGGCCTCCACCTCTTCCAACTCGACGGCGATCTTGTCCCGTCGCTCGGCGGCGTCGGAGGTTTCCTCAGATTCCTCCACCTCAGCCAGCTTCTCCGCGATCTCCGGTTTCTCCACGACCGGCCGGAAGAAGCCACGGGCGTGTCGCAAGGCGCCCGTGCCGAGCTGGTTCATGCGCTTGGGCACGGACGCCCCGGCATAGTTGAGCTCGCCGTGACCGTGGTCGTCCACCGGGCCGAGTGGTTGATGCACCTCGATGAATTCTCCGGTGGGCAGGCGGCGAATGATCCCGGTCTCGACGCCGTGCTCGAGCACCTCTCGGTCGTGGCGCTGCAGGCCAAGGCAGATCCGGTACGTCAGCACATAGGCAAGCGGCGGCAGGATGATCAGCGCGACGCGGCCACCCCACGTCATGGCGTTCAGTGAGATATCGAACGCCGAGGCGACCAGGTCGTTGCCCCCCGAGATGAACAAGACGATGCAGAACGTCAACGCCATCGCACCGAGGGAGGTCCGCACCGGCACGTCACGCGGCCGCTGTAACAGGTGGTGTTTCGCGCGGTCCTTCGTCAACCGGGCCTCGATGAACGGGTACGCCAGGGCCAGGCCGATCAGGATCGTGGGCAGCACGACCGTAGGCCAGAAGACTGCCGGCACGGTATATCGGCCGAACAGGCCGTGGATCTCCCACGACGGGAACAGACGGGTCGAGCCGTCCAGCATGGCCATGTACCAGTCCGGCTGCGAACCGGAACTCACCTGCGCAGGGTTGTACGGGCCGAACAGCCAGATCGGGTTGATCTGCGCGAACCCGCCCAGCGCGGCCAGGACGCCGAAGACGATGAAGAAGAACCCACCCGCCTTGGCGGCGTAGATCGGGTAGACCCGTTCCCCGCTGACCGATGATTCGGCCCGTCCGGCACCCGGGAACTGGGTGTGCTTTTGACGGACGATCAAGGCCAGATGCACCGTGATCAGGGCGAGCAGGATGGCCGGGATCAGCAGGACATGCACAATGTAGAGCCGGCCCACGATCGCCGTGCCCGGGAACTCCCCATCGAACACGGCGAACGACACCCAGGATCCGATGATCGGTATCGACAACATGATCGCGTCCGCGATCCGCAGGCCCGTGCCGGAGAGCAGGTCGTCCGGGAGCGAGTAGCCGGCAAAACCTTCGATGACACCGAGGACGATGAGCGAGACGCCGATGATCCAGTTGAGCTCGCGGGGCTTGCGGAAGGCACCGGTGAAGAAAATCCGGCCCATGTGGATCAACATGGCCGCAATGAACATCAGCGCGGCCCAGTGGTGGATCTGGCGGATCACCAGGCCGCCGCGGACGTCGAAGGAGATGTGGAGGGTCGAGGCGTACGCCTGCGACATCTCGACGCCCTGCAGCGGTTGGTAGGAGCCGTTGTAGCGCACCTCGCCCATGGCCGCGTCGAAGAAGAAGGTAAGGAATGTGCCGGTGAGCAGGAGCACGATGAACGAATAGAGCGCGATCTCGCCCATCATGAACGACCAGTGGTCGGGGAAGACCTTGTTCAGATAATGACGGGTCGGCCGGGCGACCTTCAGGCGCTCCTCGAACCACTCGCCGGTCTTGCCCAGCAGAGTCCGGGGCTGATTACGGCGCGACCTGGGCTCGCTCGCCGTCTCACGTTCTCGGGTCGCGGTCATGGGCGCTCCCAGTAAGCGGGGCCGATCGGCTCGACAAAGTCGTGCCGGCCCACGAAGTACTGTGTGCCGTCCACGACCTCGATCCCCAACGGTAGCTTGGGCAGGGGCCTCGTGGCAGGTCCGAACACTGGTTTGGCGTCTTGGAGCACCTCGAACTGCGATTGGTGGCATGGGCAGAGCAGGCGGGTGGTCTGCTGCTCGTACAAGGACGCCGGGCAACCCGCATGCGTGCAGATCTTGGAAAACGCCACGAAATCGCCCCAACCGAAGTCGGCCTGACCCTTGCGGGACTTGACCGACTGGTTCGGGCGCAAGCGGATGAGCAGGGTCGGCGTGTTGGCTGACGTGATACCACCCGGAACACCCGGGAACACGGTGGCCAATCCGCCGGCCTGGATATCGTTCGGGCTCACCCGCCGGCCGTCGGAGTAAATCACCGGCACGCCGTTCGGATACTTCTCGGGAGGCTGGTCCCAGAGGGTGTGGGCCAGCTGGTTACCCGGCTTCTTGATCAACGCGCCGACCAGAGCCACGAGCGGAACGGTGGCGAGTGCACCTCCGGCCAGCACCAGCGAGCCCACGAGCATCCGGCGACGCTGCAGGCCGGTGTCCTCGAACCCGACCGACAGCGTCGCCGCGGTCATGAGCTTTTCCTCGTCCGGCGAGGGCTCGTCGTCCCGGTCCTCGACCGCCTCTTCCTCGGGCATGAGCCACTTCGCCCAGAGCACCGCGCCGAAGCCCAGCCCCAGCAGCATCAGGCCGAGCAGGCCGCCGAGCAACGGTGTGTAGAAGCGGAACTGCTGGCTGCCTTCTCCAGGCAGGTGATATACGTACGGCCAAGCCACGAAGACGACGATGAACGCGACGCCCGCCAGCGCGGCGAGCCCGAACATGAACGAGACGCCTCGCTCGGCGCGCTTCTCCGCCTTCGTTCCCGGGATGGGATATCGCTGCCGGCGGTGGACGACGTGGACGCCTCCGGACTCGGCGCCGGCGAGCATTGCCTCTTCGGGGCTCATCTCGCGCAGTTCGTCGGGCCCGGGAACGTTCGCCGTCGAGTGACTCATGACTTCGCCCCGATCCACATGATGATCAGGACGATGGCGCCGATGCCGGCTACCCAGATGACCAGGCCCTCGGACACCGGGCCGACGCGCCCGATCCCACTACCGCCGGGGTCGTTCGACTCCTTCAAGGTCTGGAGGTAATCGATGATCGCGCGCTTCTCGTTGGGCGTGAGCTGGTTGTCGTTGAAGACCGGCATGTTCTCCGGGCCGGTGAGCATGGCGGTGTAGAGCTGGCTGTCGCTGGCGTGCTTGAGGGTGGGCGCCAGCTTGCCGGCCGACAGCGGCGCACCCGCGCCAGAGAAGCCATGACAGGACGCGCAGTTCAGCCGGAACAGGTCGCCGCCTTGTCCGAGGCTGAGCGTGGTATCGCGGAGGTTACCGGTCGGCGTTTCTGGCCCGCCGCCGTGCGCTTGCACAAAGGCCTCGAGCTGGCTGATCTGCTCATCGGTGAACTTGGCCTCCTTGCGCGTCATTTCGGCGCCCTGACCCGGTGCCGGCATCCGGCCTGTGCTCACCTGGAAGTACACGGCGGCGCCGCCAACGCCGATCAACGATGGGCCGCGTTCGTTGACACCCTGCAGATTGTTGCCGTGGCAGGTAATGCAACTGGTCTCGTAGAGCTGCTGCCCAGCGGCGACGTCGGCGGCAGTGCTGGTTGCCGTGTTCGCCCCCGACGAGGTTGCGAACAACGCGTACGCGCCGCCCATGCCGATCAGCGCGATCAGTAGCACAATGCCGCTTGCAAACCGGCGGCGCCAGACCGCACCGCGCGGGCGACGTCGAACGCCGAGCGAGGACGATGCTCGATCACGGCGCGGTGCCTCGTCTGGGTCCGCGCCCGTGGCCGAGATCGCCGGGTTGAAACCCAGCTCGTCGACGTCGAAGTCTTCCGTCACGGACGTCCCTTCTCGGTCGGCGGATGGGCTCTGATCAGCTATGCGCTGAGAGCGTGGTCAGCGTATGAGGTAAATCGTCGTGAACAAGCCGATCCAAACCACGTCGACGAAATGCCAGTAGTACGACACCACGATGGCGGCCGTCGCCTGAGCCGGCGTGAACTTGCTCAGGGTGGTTCTTATGAGGAAATAGATGAACGCCAGCAAGCCGCAGATCACGTGCAGCCCGTGGAACCCCGTCGTGAGATAGAAGACCGATCCGTAACCCGTGGCCGAGATGGTGTTCCCGTCGTGGACCTGAATCCGGTACTCGTTCGCTTGGCCAAGAACGAAGATGAGGCCGAGCACAAAGCTGTAGGTGAACCAGCGACGCAGCTTGTATACGTCGCCCTTCTCAGCGGCGAATACGCCGTACTGGCAGGTGACACTCGACGCGATCAGGATGATCGTGAACGGCAACGCGTAGGCGACGCTGAGCTTGATGTCTTTGCCGTCCGGGAGGGTCATCGGCCAGTCGTTCGCGTGCACGGATCGGATCGAGAAGTACATCGCGAACAGCCCGGCGAAAAACATCAACTCGCTCGACAGCCACACGATGGTCCCGACGCTGACGATGTTGGGCCGCGTCAGCGAATGCACCCGGCTCGAGTCGAAGCTCGACGCTGTGCTGGTCGAGGTCACCATGGCATTATGTCCCGCCCGAGAGGGTCCGGCGCAGCGGGGTCGCTCGTGTCGCGCACCGGTTGCGACGACGTCGGAACCGCGCGCGGGCGCGGGTCAACACGCCGATACGATGCGCCGCATGAGCGCGCCCGCGACGGACACCGTCATCGTGCTGCTTTACAGCAATTCGGCCCAGGTTCGGGCGCAGGTGCGTACCGCGGTCGGCCGCCGTCCAGCTCCGGATTCCCCCCGCATCGACTGGCTGGAATGCGCGACCAACGCTGAGCTCGTCGAGCAGATGGACCTCGGCGGCCTTGATCTCGCGATACTCGACGGTGAGGCTCAGCCGACTGGCGGAATGGGACTCGCCCGGCAGTTCAAGTACGAGATCGACGACTGCCCGCCGATCATCGTTCTCATAGCTCGCCCCCAAGACGGCTGGCTCGCGAGCTGGTCACTCGCCGACGCGGTGATAAGCCAGCCGTTGGACCCGGTGACGGCCGCGCAGGTGGTAGCCGACCAGTTGCGGCGCCACCTCCAAGGCATCCCTGTCGTGCGTTGAGCGACAACCCGGCCATACCTAGCTGGCCTGCCCTGCTCTCGGCCTTGATGCGCCGGGAATCCCTAGACGCAGCCGCGACGGCGTGGGCAATGGACGAGATCATGGCTGGTCAGGCCACTCCGGCCCAGCTGGCCGGGTTCGCCGTCCTGCTGCGTGCAAAAGGCGAGACGTCGGCCGAGCTCGAAGGACTGGTGGCGACGATGCTCGCGCGCGCGGCGCCCGTTGCGGTCGCCGGTCGGGCCGTGGATCTAGTGGGCACTGGGGGCGATCAGGCCCATACCGCCAACATCTCGACGATGGCGGCCATTGTGGTGGCCGGGTCACGGCGCACGGTCGTCAAGCATGGCAACCGCGCCGCCTCGTCCGCCTGTGGGGCCGCCGACGTACTCGAAGAGCTCGGCGTCGCGATCGACCTGGACGGAGCCGGCGTCGCGGCCACCGTCGCAGGCGCCGGCATCGGATTCTGCTTCGCTCCCGTGTTTCACGCCGGGCTGCGTCACGCCGGAGCGCCTCGCCGCGAACTGGGCGTCCCGACCGTGTTCAATTTCGTGGGCCCGCTAACCAATCCGGCTCGTCCGCCGGCGTCGGCCATCGGGTGCGCGGACGCCCGCATGGCGACCGTCATGGCGGAGGTATTGGCCGCTCGGGGAGACACCGCTCTTGTCTTCCGCGGTGACGACGGTCTCGACGAGTTGACCACCACGACCACGTCGTCGGTGTGGGTGGTCGCCGGCGGGGGCGTCGTGGCCCGGCCGGTTCATCCGAACGATCTGGGCTTAGCGCTTTCCGATCCCGGCGCACTGCGCGGCGGTGATCGCGTCTTCAACGCCGGAGTGGTCCGTGACCTGCTCGCTGGGAAGCCCGGCCCGATCCGGGACGCGGTGCTGCTCAACGCGGCAGCGGGTATCGCCGCATACGACGCCTTTCCGTGGCGTGGCGCTCCCGCGCCCGACGCCGGGACTGCTGCCGACGGACTGGTCGACGCGTTGGCCGGTGGGCTCGTCGCGGCCCGGGAGGCGATCGACTCGGGCGCGGCCGGTCAGGCTCTCGATCGGTGGATCGAGCTCAGTCAGCAGCTGCGCGCCGGCTAGTAGTTCTGTCCTGATCGCTGGCGGGATTTCCCCGGGACCCGGGGTCGAGGCGAATGGCCCTGCCATTCGCCTCGTCTTCCGCCTGGCGATGGATCCGCCTGGATCTGCGCATCCAGGCAAGGAACCTCGATGGCGGGACAGGGGCTGGGTCAAGACGTCGCGGTCCGCGGCCGCTGCCGATAGCTGGATCAGTCGGCGCCGATGGAGAACGCGGCGTCCAGATCGTGACGCGAGTAGGCCCGGAAAGCGACATGGGTGGTGGTGTGCCGCACGCCGGGGACTTTGGACAGCCGGCCGGCCACGACCTCGGCGATCCGGTCGAAGTCTGGCACCCGGACGATCGCGATCAGATCGACATCGCCGGCCACCGAATACACCTCGCTCACCCCGTCGAGATCGGCGATCTCCGCGGCGATGTCCGGGATCCGGTCGGGCTCGACGGAGATCATGACGATCGTGGTGATCATCGCCCGATCGTAGTGTTCACGGCCCAGGACCTCCCGGACCCGGATCCTCGGGTTCCGCCAGGTCCGCTCAGGCGGAGGCGCGGGCGGGCCGGGCCTCGATTCGCAACCGACGACGATCTGCGAAGGGGTCCGCGGCCCGGCGGACGGCGTCCGTTTCCAGGTATGAGCGGAACCCGCCGGCTCCGAAAGCCGGACAGGTCCACGGGCGAGAGGTCAACACGAGGCGAGTCCCCGCCTGCTCGAGCCACCTCAGCACGCACTCGGTCTCCTCGGCGAGGGCGGATGGCAACGGGCCAGGTCGCAAGGTGTCGGGCAGCACCGCGTCCGCCGTCGCGAGCAACGCGTCGATAACCGTCCAGGGCGGCACGCCCCGTTCCGCCACGCCCGCAGCCGCCAGCCTTCCGTACTTGATGACAGCCACCTCCCAACCCCCACAACCATCGGGATGAGCGGCGACGAGTTCCTCGATGACCGTGAGCGATGCGATTCGCTGCATGCGCGCGCAGGCCCGGACGACAGCGGCGATCCGGTCCCTGACGACCGCGGCATGCTCGAAGCGTTCGGCCGCGGCCAGGCGAACCAACCGGGCACGCAGCGGGTCGACCAGCGGCCGGACATCGCCGGACCAGGCGGCCCGAACGAGCTCGGCCAGGGCGGCGTAGGCCTCCGGCGATTGACCGCCCTGGCAGGGCGCGGAGCACCGCCCAATTCCGGCCAGGACACAGGCGGCCCGCACCGCGCGGCGCACGGACAACCGATCAGTGCATTGGCGCAGTGGTACGGCGTCGTGAATCGCGTCGCGTACTGCCTCCGCTTGGCGGACGGAGCGCAGTGGACCCAGATAGGCCGCGCCGTCGAGCCGAATCGCGTGCACCACGGACAGCCGGGGAAACGGCTCGTTGGTGAGCTTCAGCCAGACCGCCCGCTCGGGAAACTTCGACCGGCGGTTGTAGCGCGGCTTGTACGCGGCGATGAGCCGCAATTCCCGCACCTGGGCTTCCAGCGGGTGGGCGCACTCGATCGGGTCGACACGCTCGGCGAGTCCGACCATCTCGCCCATCCGGCTGCGAGTCTCGCTGGCCACGAAGTACTGGCGAACGCGGGCCCGCAGGTTGCGGCTGGTCCCGACATAGAGAGGCGTGCCCTGCGCATCTCGGAACACGTAGACCCCGGGACCGGTCGGCAAGTCGTCGGCCAGGTGCCGTTTGCGGCGCTGCGCGTCGCTCACCTGCGCCGTGAACGCGCGCAGCTCAGGCAAAGACTGGACGCCCAGGTTGCCCAGCCGGCCCAGCAGCGCGTGCAGGACGTCGACGGTGGCGCGTGCGTCGGCCAGCGCCCGATGTACCGGCTGGGTCGTGGCGCGGAAGAACGTGGCCAGCGTTGCCAGCCGGCAATCCGGAACCTCGTCGCGAGTCAGGACCCGACGGGCGAGGATCGCCGTGTCGACCACCGCGAAACCGGGCCAGCGCAGGCCACGTTCCTGGCAGGCCATCCGAAGAAACCCCACGTCGAACGGGGCATTGTGCGCGACAAGCACACTGCCTGCGGCGAACTCGAGGAAAGACGGGAGTACTACCGCAACCGCGGGAGCGCCGCAGACCATCGCGTCGGTGATACCGGTGAGCACGCTCACGAACGGAGCGATCCCGACGCCCGGGTCGACCAACGTCTGAAACTCGCCGATCACCTCTCCGCCGCGAACCTTGACGGCGCCGATCTCGGTGATCCCGTCGTTGCCCGCCCGGCCGCCAGTCGTCTCCAGGTCGACGACCGTGAACGTCGTGTCGCGTAGCGGCTCGTCGAGCTCGTCCAAGCTCATCTGCTCAAACCGACGACCCGCTGGAGCGGAGGTCATGGTCGAGCCGGTCACGTCCGGGACGTTAGGCGTGAGGTCTGACGAAATTGGCGAGGCGCGCGGACCAGCCGATTACCGTTGAGCTGATGGCCAAGACCGAGCAGGACGCCGCTGCGCCGGAGACTCCGGCGCAGCCGTTGCTCATCGAACCGGTACGGCAGCGGTTGATCAACGTGGCCTCCGAGGTGTTAGGCCGGATGCCTCCTGACGACGTGCCGCAACCGCTGCGCGGCATAGCCAGATTCACGCCCGGGAAGCGAGCCCGACTTGGGGCAACGGCGCTCGCGGCGGCGCTGGACGCGGATGACGGGTTCCGGAGCCGGGTGGCCGATGTTGTCGAGGAGGCATCGACGCAGCTCGTTGACGCGCTGCGGTCCGGCGCATCGACCGCGGCCTCCGACCCTCTCGACACCGCCGTGGTGGCCTACCTGATTCGTCCGGCCGGATGGCAGGCCGTGGTGGCCGAAGCGAGTGCGCAGTGGTCAGCCGAGCACCTCGCCGCGGCGGACAACGCGCTGCGAGGCGAGATAGCGGCATTGCGGGATCAGGTTGCGACTCTCACGCGGCAGGCACGCAACGCCGCGGACCACGAGCGGGCGGCCGTGGCCGCCGCTCGGGAGTCGTCGGCGGCAGAGATCAGCGAGCTACGGGCGAGGATTCGAGGTTTGTCCGCGCAGTTGCAAGCAGCCCAGCAGAGCATCGCCGAGTCGGAGCGCGCGGGGGAGGAGACCGACCGGCGCGGTGAGACCGAGATCGCCACGCGCGATGCCGAGCTCCGTCGTGCCCGTGGGCGCATCGCCGAGCTGGAGCGGATAGTCGAGGCCGCCCGCCACAACGCGCGGGTCGAACGTGATATCGACGAGGCCCGGCTATGGCTCCTAGTCGACACGCTGACGGAAGCGGCGTCTGGGATCCGTCGCGAGCTGTCGTTGCCGCCGCCCACCCGGCGCCCGGCGGAAGGCGTCGCCAGCACCGCGGGAACTTTGCCCGACCGTCGCTACACCGACGATCCGGCGGCGCTCGACCGGCTGTTGGCGCTGCCCAATCCGCATCTGATCGTGGATGGCTACAACGTGACCAAGGCCGGGTATCCGGACCTGCCCCTCGCCGACCAGCGGTCCCGGTTGATCGCTGGGTTAGCCGGACTCGGCGGTCAGGCCCGGGTGGAGATCACCCTCGCGTTCGATGGTGGCGAGCGCCCGCCCGTGGCGAAGGCAGCGCCTCGGGGCGTTCGAGTGCTGTTCAGTGCCGCCAGCGAGACGGCGGACGATCTGATCCGGAGGTTGGTTTCGGCCGAACCACAGGGCCGGCCCATCGTCGTAGTGACCTCGGATCAGCAGGTACAGCGCGACGTCCAGCGGTCGGGTGCGTGGGTCGTCCCGTCATCGGTTTTGCTGCGCCGTCTCGGCCAGAGTTGACGACAGCTCACCCGGAACGCGCGAGAACTGTCAGACCGTTCTCCTAATCTGAGCCAGACGCTGCCTGCTGCAGTTCGAGGGTCAACGCGAGGAGGATGCGGTGCTCATCGATTGCGAGACGTGCTCGGTACGCGGCATAGCGTGCCCGGATTGTGTGGTTTCCGTTTTGCTGCAGACCCCACACATGGCGACTAATGCCATCGATTTTGACGAATCGGAACGAAATGCGGTGTCAGTGCTCGCGGCATCGGGTTTGCTGCCACCACTACGGCTCGTCCGTCCGCGGACACCGCCGGAACACCAGGGGCCAGATCGCCACCGCGACACCGCCTAACGAGAATTCTCCACATACATCCGGCGCGGCGTTGCCTGTTTCCTCAACCATCCCGTAACCTTCTCGAGACCTTCTCAGCTAGCCGGTATCCACGGGGGATACCACTGGGTTGGTTACCGCCGAATCGCAGAGTTGGCCACGACGTTCCGTCGGAGCGGAGGGGCCAGCGAGCCGGGGACCCAAACGGTCCATGGGGTGAATCGGCGCGGTAGACCGGATCTTTCGGTCTACCGCGTTGTAGGGCTACTTCCGGCCCGAACCCGTCAGCTAACCCGGTAGGCGACCGAGGAAGAAGGAGTTCCGCCAATCGTGGCGTCAACTCGTAATGCGGCGCGCCTCCGTGCGCTCATCATTGGAATCGTCGCCGCGGGATCTGCGGCGTTTCTGATCCCGACCATTGCGGCCGCGGTGCCTGGAGATCCGGCAACGGACACGATCGCTTCGGTCACTCAGCGACTCGACAACCTGTCCAAACAGAGCGAGTCCCTTGCCGAGAAGTACAACGGGGCGCAGATCACGCTCACGGCCCGGCAGAAGGCCGCGGGCAAGGCGCAAAGCGCGTTCCGTACAGCGGCCGCGACCTATCAGACGGCGCGGGCGCAGCTCACGAACACCCTCAAGTCCCAGTACGAGGGCGCCCAGTTCAGTACCGCCGGCGCGTTGCTGACCAGCACGAACGAGGCCAATTACCTCGACAAAGTCCAGGCCTTGAACCTGCTCAACGCACACCGCAGCGCCGTCGTCGCGGAGTTGATCACGGCTCGGGCCAATGCCGACAAGGCTCAAGAAGCGGCCGCCGATGCACTGCACAAAGCGAAGTCGGTTCGCGACCTCGTGAGCAAGCAGCGCGCCGAGGTGGAGGCGCAAACCAAGAAATACACCGACTTGCTAGCGACATTGAACGCCCAGCAGCAGGAGCAGTACCGCGACCGTAACGCGCCAACCGCGGCCCAGTTGGCTACGACCCAAACAACCCAGGCACCCCAGGCACTCACGGCCCCTGCGCAGCCAGCCGCTCCGCCTGCTGTCGGCGGCGGCAGTGCCAAGGCGCAAATCGCGGTCGCCTACGCCCGAGCGCAACTTGGCAAGCCATACGTGTTCGCTGCGGCTGGCCCGGATGCCTTCGACTGCTCCGGATTGACGATGATGGCCTGGGCTGCGGCCGGCGTCTCGCTCCCGCACTACGCGCCATCACAGATGCAGTACGGATCAACGGTGCCGATCGATGTCGGAGCGATGCTGCCCGGCGACCTGATCTTCCTGTACCCGGATATCGGCCACGTGGAGATCTACGCCGGCAACGGGATGGCAATCTCGGCGCCCCAACCAGGCGACGTGGTGAAGTACGTCAGCGTCGCTTACGACATGCCGAACATCGTTGGCGTGCGACGCATCGCGTAAGTCTCACCTCCCTAGACCCCCTCGGGAGATTCGACCCCCGGCACCCCCCCCGGCCGGGGGCCGAATCTTGTCTGGACCAAGATCACCCGCCTTGCCACGCCCCGTTGAGCCATTGCCGGACCCGGGCTGCGATGCTCGAAGCCGTGCGCCGAACGCTCATCGTGACGAACGACTTTCCGCCTCGAGTAGGCGGAATCCAGTCGTTCATACACTCCGTCGCGGTTCGGCAACCGGAGGGTTCGGTCGTCGTGTACGCGTCTGATCACCCAGGCGCGGCCGCGTTCGATGCCGACCAGCCGTTCCCGGTGATCAGACACCCGACCGGCCTGCTCCTCCCGACGCTGAGCGCTCGCCGTCGCATCGTTGCCGCGCTGGTCAAACATCGCTGCACTGCCGTCTGGTTCGGAGCGGCCGCGCCCCTCGGCCTGCTGGCTCCGCACTTAAGGCGCGCCGGCGCCGAACGCATCGTGGCGAGCACCCACGGCCACGAGATCGGCTGGGTCATGCTGCCGGTCGGCCGCCAGGCGATGCGCCGCATCGGGTCGGGCTGCGACGTCATGACCTACCTCGGTGAGTACACGCACGGGCGCCTGACCCGAGCGCTCGGGACTGCCGCCACCTTGCGCCGCCTGGCTCCGGGCGTCGACACCCAGCAATTCCACCCCGGGGTGGACGGCAAGGCCGTCCGAACCCGTTACGGGCTCGACGATCGAGCCGTCATCGTCTGCGTGTCCCGTCTCGTCCCGCGTAAGGGCCAGGACGCTCTCATCCGGGCGCTTCCGCGGATTCGGCAGCAGGCTCCGGATGCCGCGTTGCTTCTCGTCGGGCGACCCAATCGGGCCCGGTTCTTACGGTGGCTTCAACTGCTTGCGGCTCGCGAAGGTGTCGCCGATCACGTGATCTTCGCCGGCGGCGTTCCCGGCGATCAGCTGGCCGAGTACTACGCAGCCGGCGACCTTTTCGCGATGCCGTGTCGTACCCGCCGACTCGGCCTGGACGTCGAAGGGCTTGGCATCGTCTATCTGGAAGCCTCGGCCGTCGCTCGAGCGGTAATCGCCGGTGAGTCGGGTGGAGCTCCGGAAGCCGTTCGGGAGGGCGAGTCCGGGTATGTCGTCAACGGACGCGACCCGACGGCTGTGGCCGCCCAGATAGTCGGCCTGTTGGCCGATGCAGCGGAACGGGAGCGGCTGGGCCGCGCCGGCCGTCGATGGGTGGAACAGGCGTGGACGTGGGATGTCGCCGCCGCGCAACTGCATTCCCTCCTGCAAGGCTGATTTGATGCCCGGCATCCGGATTGCCGACGAAACCTGGGTCGCGGCCCCGCAACCAGCTGTCGCGGCCGTGATCGGCGACGAGGTCAGGTGGCCGGTGTGGTGGCCTGACCTGCAGCTGGAGGTCACCGAGCGCCGTGGGCTGCTCGGCGTGCGATGGGCGGTCGCCGCGACCCGTCGGGACCTGGCGGCGACGGGAAGCATGGAGGTGTGGCTCCTGAGCCGTCCCGACGGCGTCTTGCTCCACTACTTCCTTCGACTGGATCCGGTCGACCCGCAGACGTCGGCTCGGCGCGTTCGGCGGGCGGGCGAGCGGCACCGGCGACACGCCCGACACGTCTGCTGGGCGATCAAGGACGAGTTGGAGGCAGGGCCGGGCCCAACGGTGCGCGACGGCAGATCGGGGCGGCGGTAGCCTCACCGCATGCCCGACGAGTCCACGAAGTCGATCACGATCAACGCCGGCGCTGCCGACGTCATGGCCGTTATCGCGGATTTCGGGAGCTATCCCGAATGGGCCGGGTCGATCAAGAGCACCGAAGTCCTCGCTACCGGTGCGGATGGGCGCGCTCTGCGGGTTCGCTTCGCGATCGATGCTGGTGTGTTCAAGGACACCTACGAGCTCGCTTATATCTGGACTGACGATCGAAAGGTGGAATGGGATCTTGTCTCGGGCCAGATGCAGAAGGCGCAGCACGGCTCCTACACGCTCGACCCCAGCTCGGAGGGCACCGAGGTGACGTATTCGCTGAGCGTGGATCTCGCGATCCCGATGCTCGGCATGCTCAAGCGCAAGGCCGAGCGCGTGATTATGGACACGGCCCTGAAGGAGCTGAAGAAGCGCGTCGAGTCGGCCTGACGTGCGCATCATCCTGTTCACCGGCAAGGGCGGCGTCGGCAAAACGACGATCGCCGCCGCTACCGCCATTCGGCTCGCCGACCGCGGCGTCAAGACTGTCCTGTTGTCGACCGATGCTGCTCACTCGCTGGCTGACGCGCTGAGCTGCCCACTCGGCGGTGAACCGGCCGAGGTCCATCCGAGCCTGTGGGCCGCGCAGATCGACACCCAGCGACGCTTCGAGGTCGCGTGGCGCGACCTGCAGCGGTACTTGATTGACATCCTGGCGCGAGGGGGCGTGGACGCGATCGCGGCGGAGGAGCTCACCGTCCTCCCGGGCGTCGAGGAGGTCTTGGCCCTGCTCGCGGTCCGCGATCTGGCCGCGAGTGGTCAGTGGGACGCAGTTGTCGTCGATTGTGCGCCGACGGCCGAGACACTCCGGTTGCTTGCTCTGCCGGAAGCGCTCGGCTGGTACCTGCAGAAGGTGTTTCCGACTCATCGACGCCTGGCCCGAGGCATGCGGCCGCTCGCGGTCTTCCTCGGGCGCAGCGAGGCCATCCCGTCAGATGGCGTCTTCCAGGCGCTGCTCCAGCTCGCCGACGAGCTGGAGTCGGTACGCGCGATGCTGGCCGATCCGACATTGACCACGGTGCGCCTCGTCCTTACTCCAGAGGCGGTTGTCACGGCCGAGGCCCGCCGCACGTTCACGGCCCTGGCCCTGTATGGCTACTCGGTCGACCTCATCATCGCCAACCGAGTGTTCCCGGCCGGCCGGGATGCGTTCCGCTCGGCTTGGACAGCCGCCCAGCGCCGCCAGCTGGAAGTGGTGCGGCAATCCTTTGCCGGGCTGCCGGTGCGGGAGGTCGCCTACCGGCCGGACGAACCGATCGGCACCGAAGCGTTGCGGGTCGTCGCGAGCGCGCTCTACGGCGACCTCCCCGGCGAAGACCCGGTCGACTACGGTCCGCCGAGCGAGCTGATGTCGGTGGACGCCGATGGTGACGGATATCTGCTGCGAATGTGGCTGCCGCTTGTCGCCGAAACGTCGGTGGACGCCGCTCGAGCAGGCGACGATCTGATCGTCACCGTCGGTCCGCACCGTCGGGTGCTGACGCTGCCGAGTGGGCTCCGCCGGTGCGAGATCGTGGGCGGTGAATTCGTCAACCGCGAGCTACGCATCCGGTTCCGGCCCGACCCGGCTGTATGGCGGCGAACGTGACGACCGGACCGAGCGGCGCCGAAGGAAAGGCCGCGTCCGACGCCGGACGACTGCTCGCCGATGCCGTACATGAGTGGGCCCGCGCGCGGTTCGGTGACACGGACTCGGCGCACATCGCAACCGGCGCGCCCGAGTGCTCCTGGTGTCCGATCTGCCAGCTCATCGCCGCGCTACGCGGCGACCGGCCGGACGTGACCGACAAGCTCGCCGCTGCGGCCACGGCCGTCGTCGACGTCGTGGGCTCGCTGCTGAACCCACCGCCCGGGCGGACCCCAGGTCCGGCCGAGGATCCAACGCGCACCGGGCCGGATGCGGGATCGGGAAAAGCGAGCCCGACCGAGCTGCCGACAGCGCAATCGAGCCCTCGCCGGTCCGCTGGTCGCCGACGCTCGGCCGGTCCGCGAGTACAACGCATTGACCTCGACCACGGCGCCGCGAGCGACGCGGATCGCTGACGGCCGGGAGGAAGCACACATGCCACTTGCCGTCGGGGTCGACATCGGCGGGACCAAGGTCGCGGCAGGTGTCGTAGACGACGACGGTCAGGTCATCGATCGCGAACTGCGGGCGACCCCCGGGGCGGACGTCGTGGAAACCGAGCGGGTGATCGCCGAGGTGGTGCAGGCACTCGCCGCCCGTTACCCGGTCGTCGCCGTCGGCATCGGCGCGGCGGGTTGGATCGCTACCGATCGGGCGACCGTACTTTTCGCACCGCACCTCGCCTGGCGCAACGAGCCCCTCCGGGATGCGCTATCAGATCGCATTGGCACCCCGGTGACCGTCGAGAACGATGCCAACGCGGCCGCGTGGGCCGAGTATCGGTTCGGGGCCGCTCGCGGTGCACGCATCGTGGTTTGCGTGACGCTGGGCACGGGGATCGGCGGCGGCCTGGTCGTCAGCGGCATCCTCTATCGGGGCGCGAACGGTGTGGGCTGCGAATACGGGCACATGACCGTCGTGCCGGACGGGCGGCGCTGCGCGTGTGGGAACCGAGGGTGTTGGGAGATGTACGCGTCGGGTACGGCACTGGCCCGCGATGCGCAGGAACTCGCCGCGGTGTCGCCAGTGCAGGCCCACCGGTTGCTAGAACTGGCGAACGGCGATCCCACCCAGCTGACCGGTCCACTAGTAACGGCCGCGGCCCGGGAAGGAGACCCGGCCGCGGTGGAGATCTACTCGGCCATGGGCCAATGGCTCGGCCGGGGCCTCGCGAACCTCGCGGCGATCATCGACCCAACCCTGTTCGTCATCGGCGGCGGTGTCTCGCAGGCCGGTGACCTACTCATCCCGCCTGCTCGCGAGATGCTCGCGCGCACCCTGACCGGCCGCGGCTACCGGCCGATGCCCGGGGTGACGCTCGCGCAGTTCGGTCCCGAGGCCGGGCTCGTGGGGGCGGCCGATCTCGCTCGACGACGGGTGTAGCCATGCCCATCGTGCGGATACTGTCGTACAACGTCCGATCACTGCGGGACGACGCCGGCGCGGTTGCACGCGTAATTCGCTCCGTGCAGCCGCATGTGGTTTGCATCCAAGAAGCGCCGCGGCTGTTGCGCTGGCGCTCCAAGTGCGCCGCGCTAGCCCGCCGATCGGGTTTGGTCGTCGTGACCGGTGGCCGAACTGCCGCGGCCAACCTCATCCTGTCGTCCCTGGACGTGGACGTCACGGCCACCCGGGATGTGTTGTTCACCAAGGATCGACGGCTACACCAACGGGGCGCGGCGCTCGCTGTCCTTCGCTGCGACGGCGGCTCGTTCGCCGTGGCTGGGATGCACCTCGACCTGGTGGCCGAACCGCGGGTTCGCCACGTCGGCGAGCTGGGCCGGGCGCTGACCGGAATGGTTCCCCGCGGCACGCCAACCGTCGTCGCCGGCGACATCAACGATGTGCCCGGATCCGCCGCCTGGGCCCAACTGACGGAGGACCGACTCGACGTCTGGGCGGCGATCGGTGAGGGGGACGGCTTCACCTACAGCGCGCAGAACCCGCGGCGCCGCATCGACGGCATCTTCACCGATCCCGGCGTGGTCCCAATCTCGGCGCGGGTAATCGACTCGACGGATGTGCGGCGGGGGAGTGACCATCGACCGGTATTCGTCGAGCTCGAGCTGCCTGACTAGCTGTATCAGAACGGACGGAGTGCGCCTCCAAGGACGTAGTCTGCCCGCGAGGAGAATGCCATGCCGTCACCGCACATCACCGACGCTCCGCCGTCGTCACCGCTCGTACCGGCGGCGGTAGAGACCGAGTCAGGCGTGCACCGGCATGGCCCGAGCTGCTTCTGGCAGGTCGAGGAGGCGCGCTGGTCGTGCGACATGTCTGCGCCGCAGCCCCAAGGGCGGCGCGCGTCGCAGTGACCACCCGCCACGCCGCTGCTCGGTGGGCGTTGCCGGGAGAGCACACTGCACCGATGGCGGACTGGGACGGGGCGCTGTACGAGCAAGTGAATGCGCTACAGCGCTGGGTGGCCGATCGATCCCTTGCAGACGTTCTCTTCCGCGGTGACGAGCATGTTCTCGACGTCGGTTGCGGTGACGGAGCGATCACGGCCCGGCTCGCCGACCGGCTGACCACGGGCGAGATTCAGGGGATCGATGTGTCGCCCCGGATGATCAGCGCAGCGCAGGATCGTCATCCTGGCCTGAACTTCGAGGTCGGCGACGTCCTGACGATGCCCTACCACGCGGCCTTCGACGTCGTGACTTCATTCAACGTCCTGCACTGGGTGCTGGATCAGCGGGAGGTGTACGCCCGGATTCGCGCGGCCCTCCGCCCTGACGGGTGGGCGCTGGTGCAGTTCGTTTGCGGATCGCCCCGACCAAGCCTCGAGGCGACGGCGATGACCGTGTGCAGGCAGCCGGAGTGGGCCGCCTCGTTCGGCGACTTCGAGGCACCGTTCGTGCACCCGGAAGCGGACGACGTCACCCGATTGGTCCAGGCGGCCGGCCTGGAAGTGATCTCGGCCACGGTTGACGACCTACGGTGGGACTTTCGATCAGGCAGTGATTTCGAGCGGTGGGCCGGCGCGGGGTTCGGAGACTGGGCGGCCCGAGTGCCCGGCCGGGAAGCCGCCTTCGTCGCCGAGGTCGTCTCTCGCTACTCCGAGATCACCGGGTCTGACCGCACGCTGCTGTTCACGCAGCTTCGGGTACGGATGCGGCGGCCAGCGGCCTAACGCTCCGCTCCGGCGTTCGGCCGTACGGTGCGGACGGCATTCAGCCAGCGCTCCAAGGGTAAGGACCCCCGGCGGGCGACAACGATTCCTGCGTCGAGCAAGACGGAGTACGGTGTCGCGACCAGGTCGGGGACCTGTGGTCGGGCCCAAAACGCCTCCCGCTCCTCGATGTCGACCTGATCGGGATCCGTGCCGGTGAGCCGGCACCACAGAAGGAACACCGTTTCCGGCGACGTTTCGCGCACCATCGGTGATCACCTCCGGCCCCATCGTCGGCGCGGTAGGTAACACGACCGGGACGTTCGGGTGTCGGGTCGGCGAACGGGGCGCGGACCTTCAGATCACCGCGCCGTCATCGTCCTCATCGTCGTTGGAACCGTCGCGAAGCCGCATGATCAGCAAGCCGGCGCCGACCAGAATGCCGGCGATTCCGGCCACGAAGGCCAGCTCTCCGGGCAGGCCGAGAGACCGTCCGAACGCCATCATCATGACCGACGCGGCAACCACCACGAGCGCGAGAATCGTCGCGCCGGCCAGGCGCGGCAAGGGCGGGGGCGCCGGTGGCACGTAGTGATCGTCATCGTTTGCGTCAGACCCCGCGGCCGGCAATTGCAGCCGCATCCGCCAGTCGGCGTCCTCGCGGGTGAGGTCGCGTTCAGCGGCCCGAACGGCGTTCAGGGTATCCACGTGCCAATCGCCTACCAGGGCATCGAATTCCGCTTGCGCGTCGACGCCGGCCAGTAGATCCGGTCGGCGCGCCGCCGTGGCATCATGCGCGAATGACCTCGCGGCAACCTCGATGACCGAGCGAGCGTCGGTCCGCTCGTCCGCCGCAACATAGAGCCGTTGCCGCGAAGTTTCTTCCGGCGATGACATCGGCTCCAGGTAAGCCGCGATGCGAGCTCGCCGCAGGGCGCTCAACAGCACATCGCCCACGGACGGGTCGATGTCGGCCAGCGCCACGTATGCCGGCGCCTCCAGTCCGTTATCGCGAGTCGCGCCTTCGCTCATCACATTGCCTCTTCGCGCAAGCGCACATGCACCCCACAAAACCACCCCACGAAATCGCTGCGCGATTTCGCGGGGGCCCCGGAACGCTCCGCGTTTTCCTGGGGGCCCCGGAACGCTCCGCGTTTTCCCGGGGGCTCCGCGATTCGGCGCTGACGCGCCTGCGATGCTCGCTCGCTCATTGCCTGACCTGCGTCGCCTGCTCCTGGATGAACTCGGTGCTGAGATCGAAAATCAGCTGCGCGTCGTTGTCCAACGTCGCGACGTGATAACTGTCCTCCAGTATCACCTCGCGCACCGTCGTCGAGGTCGCTCCGGCCTGCAGCAGCAGACCGGAGAGCGGCTCTACGACGTGGTCCTCTCGGCTTCGGAACATGAGGATCGGCGCGGTTACCCTCGGAAGGTCCGCCAGCGTCACGTTCCACAGTTCCTGCAGTGATGCGAAGGCGGCGATCGGCGTGCGGTCATAGGCGAGCTCCACCGGACCGGACATCTTGATGTCGTTACCGATCGCCGGTTGACTCTTGATCACCGGCGCCATGTATTTGGCGAGACCGGCAAACCGGCGCTGCGTAGCGTAGGCCGGGTTCACCAGGACGAGTCCGCCGATGGCATTGCCCTTCTCTTCCGCCAACCGGGTCACGAGAGCGCCGCCCATCGACAAGCCACCCGCGAACACGTGCTCACACCGAGCCGCCAGCGCGTCGTACGCGCGCTCGATCTCCGCGTACCAATCCGTCCAGCGGGTCGTGTTCATCTCCTGCCAGCTCGTGCCGTGTCCGGGCAGTCGCGGCAGTCGGACCGTGTAGCCGGCCGCGGCCAGGTGTTCTGCCCACGGACGCAAACCCTGCGGTGAGCCGGTGAAGCCGTGGCTTAGCAGGACGCCTATCGATCCACCGTCGGCAGCGAACGGCTCGGCACCGGGCAGCAAGGGCACGGGGTACCTCGTTTCACGGGCAGCAGCACCGGCCTCGTCGACCGACCCGTCAATTGTCCCTCATGGAGCCGACTCGGGTCGGTTGTGGACCCGGTCGCGCGCGGCCCACTACTGTGCGTTCAGCTGCCTACTCCGGTGCGCCCGCTACGCCTGGGGCGGAGCGGTGACATGAGACGGTCGAGCGAGAGGCGGTGGCCCGTGCTCTACGGTTTCCTGAAATATGTCGCCGTCGGCCCGCTCCTGCGCGCGATCTGGCGCCCGTGGACGGAGGGCGCTGGATAACGTGCCGAGTAAGGGCGCCGCAATTCTCGCCAGCAATCACCTGTCGTTTTGCGACTCGTTCTTCATGCCCGTGATGGTGCCCCGGCGGGTGACCTTCCTCGCCAAGTCGGAGTACTTCACGACGCCGGGCCTGAAAGGGCGGTTGTCGCGCGGATTCTTCCGGGGTGTTGGTCAGGTGCCGGTCGACCGCGAGGACGCCGACGCGGCGAAGGCGGCTCTGGACACCGGTGTTCGAATCCTTGGCGAAGGCCACCTGCTGGGCATCTATCCCGAGGGGACCCGGTCCCCCGACGGCCGCCTCTACCGGGGCAAGACCGGCGTCGCTCGGATGGCGTTGGAAGCGCGGGTGCCGGTCATTCCTTGCGCGATGATCAACACGGATATCATTCAGCCGACCGGGCGGCTTGTTCCGCATTTGCGGCCCCGACCGGGGGTCCGGTTCGGGCGACCGCTGGACTTCAGCCGGTACGACGGGATGGCCGGCGACCGGTTTGTCGAACGGTCGATGACAGACGAGATCATGTATGAGCTGATGCAGCTGTCCGGCCAGGTGTACGTCGATATCTATGCCGCGAAGGTGAAGAAGGCTGAGGGCAACACGGTGGCGTTCGGTGCGCGCCCTGCGCGCCGTACCGCTGGCCGGGATCAACCCGGGCCGGAAGAGCTCCGCGAAGCGGCGGACCGGATGCCGACTGAGCAGGCCGGATGATCTGCCGGTCGCGAGACCAGCCCGGCCCGCCCCGGGTAGGCAGGCAGGTTGCCGAGGCGCACTAGTCTCGCCGATCGTGCGGTATTTCTACGACTGCGAGTTCATCGAGGACGGTCAGACCATCGACCTCGTGTCGATCGGCGTCGTGGATGAGACCGACCGGGCGTTCTACGCCGTCTCGACGGAATTCGATCCCACCCGAGCGATCGACTGGGTCCGCCGGCACGTGTTGCCGAAGCTGCCTCCGATGGCCGATCCAGCGTGGCGCAGCCGTAAGCGAATCCGGGACGATCTGCTGAAGTACTTCCTCGAGCCCGGGGAGCCCATCGAGCTCTGGGCGTGGATGGCCGCCTACGACCACGTGGCGCTGGCCCAGCTCTGGGGCGACATGCGCGCTCTGCCACCCCAGATCCCCCGATTCACGCACGAATTGCGGCAACGATTCGAGGATGCCGGCTCGCCGCCGATGCCCGAGGCCCCCGCCGATCAGCACGATGCCCTCGCCGATGCCCGCCACAATCTCGCGCGCTGGCGGGTCCTCACCGCATCCCAGTCGACCACCGACGATGTCCTAGGCTCGGCCCGCGCGCGAGATGAGGGCCGCGCGCCGGCAACGGATCGTCTCGAGGAGGACGCCTGATGCGGTTAGGAGTGCTCACCGGCGGCGGCGACTGTCCGGGATTGAATGCGGTCATCCGTGCGATCGTCCGCAAGGGCGCGGGAATGTACGGCTACGAGTGCATCGGCTTTCGGGACGGCTGGAAGGGGCCGCTGGAAAACCGGACCATGGCGCTCGGCATCCCCGAGGTTCGTGGCATCCTGCCTCGCGGCGGAACTATTCTCGGCTCGTCACGTACCAACCCATTCAAGGTCGACGGCGGCGTCGACGCCATTCGCGAGAACCTGCACGCCCTTGGCGTGGACGCGCTGATCGCGATCGGCGGTGAGGACACTCTCGGCGTCGCCACCAAGCTGAACGAGCTCGGGATCAACGTCGTGGGTGTGCCGAAGACCATCGACAACGACCTGAACGCCACCGACTACACGTTCGGCTTCGACACCGCCGTGAACATCGCGATGGAGGCCATCGATCGGCTACACACGACCGCCGAGTCACACCATCGAGCGCTCGTGGTCGAAGTGATGGGGCGCCACGCCGGCTGGATCGCGTTGCACGCCGGCCTCGCGGGTGGCGCCAATGTGATCCTCATCCCGGAGGTGCCCTTTTCGGTCGACCGAGTCTGCGCCTATGTCCAGAGCCGGTTCCAGTCGCACTACGCGCCGATTCTGGTGGTGGCCGAGGGAGCGACGCCCGACGTCGCCGAGGACGTGCTCGTCGACCAAGGGACCGACGCCTTCGGGCACGCGCGTCTCGCCCAGCGCGGGATCGGCGAATGGCTGGCGGGGCAGATCGAGCTCCAGACCGGAGTCGAGGCTCGGACGATTGTGCTCGGCCACATCCAGCGCGGCGGAACGCCGACCGCGTTCGACCGGGTACTCGCGACCCGATTCGGACTGCACGCGGTCGACGCGGTCCGAGACGGCGACTGGGGGAAGATGGTAGCCCTGCGTGGCACCGCGATCGTCCGAGTCCCGCTTGCCGCTGCGACGGAGAAGCTGAAGACCGTCTCATTGGACCTCTACTCCGAGGCGGAGGTGTTCTTCGGCTGACCGGCGGGCGAGACGGCTGGGGCCTCGACGAATTACCCTGATTCGGTGGAGTCCAGCAACGTCATCAGCTTCGGCTGTGCCGTGCTGGCCTCTGCCGGCAACGCGACCGCCAACGTCATGCAGCGCAAGGCGAGTCTGAGCCAGCCCGACCTGCCCTTCGGCCCGCGCCTGCTGCTCGCCCTCGTGCGCAGTCCAACCTGGTTGCTGGGCTTCGCCGGGCTCGTCGTGTCGTTCGTCCTTCAGGCGGTCGCGCTGAGCTACGGCGAGCTCTCGGCGGTCGAGCCGATCATCACGCTCGAGGTGCCTCTGACTCTGCTCGTCGCGTCGCGCGTGTTCTCCGGCCGGCTATCAGGCTACGACTGGGCCAGCATTCTGATCATGACCGGAGGCATGATCGTTTTGGTGTGGTCGCTCGACCCCAGCGGCGGTGACGCGACCAACGTCGATCACCTGACCTATGTCGCAGCCGGGACAGCGACTGCCGCCACGATCGTGGTTCTCATCCTGGCCTCCCACCGCGGCGGCCGACTGTGGCGTACCGCATGCCTGGGCGCCGCGGCCGGCACCAGTTTCGGGATGACCGCGACGCTGATCAAGGTGACGGTGGAGAAGCTATCGCGAGACGGTGCGGCTGGGATGCTCATGACCTGGCAGACCTATGCCGCCGCGTGCTTCGGCATCTTGGGGCTGGTCCTCGTCCAAGCGGCACTGCACGAGGGTCCGCTCGTGGCCGCGCAGCCCGGGTTCACCCTGATGGATCCGCTTGTCTCGATCCTGTGGGGTGTGCTCGTCTTCAACGAGGTGACGCAGACCGGCGGTTGGCTCGTACTCGCGACGTTGGGTGCGGCGGGGGTTGGCTACGGCGTGCTCCGCCTGGCCCGTTCACCCCTGCTCGTCGAGGTCAAGGAGGAGCTCCCCCCGACCGTCCGGGTGCCCCGCCCGGCCGAAAGCCTCTGACTACCGGTCTCATTTCGGCCCGGTCGGCCGGTACGGGCGGCCTGGCCTGCCCGCGCCGATTAGGCTGTGCCGGTGACCGTGACTGACCGCATCGATCCGCCGACCCCGGATCTCTACGGGCTCGACGCGTGGCGGACCCTTCCGGTGGCACAGCAGCCATCGTGGCCGGACGAGATCGTCATGCGGGAAGTCGCGCTGACCCTGGCCGGGCAGCCGCCGTTGGTTGTGGCGAGCGAAGTCGATCAGCTCCGTGATCGGCTCGCCGCCGTCGCGCGCGGTCAAGCCTTCCTGCTCCAGGGCGGGGACTGCGCGGAGACGTTCGCGACGAGCTCGCAGGCAGACATCGCCGGCAAGGTTCGGGTGCTGCTGCAGATGGCCGTCGTCCTGACCTACGGCGCGTCGATGCCCGTAGTGAAAGTCGGGCGGATCGCCGGGCAGTTCGCAAAGCCACGCAGCGCCGACGTCGATCGCACCGGCCGGCCGTCCTACCGCGGCGACATGGTGAACGAGCTCGCCGGCGATCGCACGCCGGACCCGCAGCGCATGCTGCGGGCCTACCATGCAGCCGCCTCGACGCTGAACCTCATGCGGGCCTACGCGGCCGGTGGCAGCGCCTCGCTCGACCAGGTCCACGCCTGGAATGCGGCGTTCGCTCGCAGCACAGACACCGGCGCTCGGTACGACCAGCTGGCGAGTGAAATCGACCGCGCGGTGCGGTTCATGCGCGCCTGCGGGGTGCGCGACGCGGCGCTCGACAGCGTTGAGCTCTATGCCTCCCATGAGGCACTGATTCTGGAATACGAGCGGGCGCTGACCCGGATCGAGGACGGGAAGGCCTACGACCTCTCCGGCCATTTCATATGGGTCGGCGACCGGACCCGGCAGATGGATGGGGCCCACCTCGACTTCGTCTCTCGGCTCGCCAACCCGATCGGCGTCAAGCTCGGGCCGTCCGCGACGCCCGAGTTCGCGGCGGAGGTCGTCGAGCGACTCGATCCGGACGGCGTGCCGGGCCGGCTCACGCTGATCACCCGAATGGGCAACGCTCGGGTGCGCGACGTCCTGCCGCCGATCATCGAGAAGGTCGCGTCGACCGGCCACCTCGTCGTGTGGCACTGCGACCCGATGCACGGCAACACCGAGGAAACGCGCGACGGCATCAAGACCCGGCATCTCGACCGGATCATCGACGAGGTGGACGGGTTCTTCGACGTACACGCCGAGCTCGGCACGCATCCGGGCGGCCTGCACATCGAGCTGACCGGGGACGACGTGACCGAGTGCATCGGAGGCACGAACGAGTTGACCACCGCAGACCTGGTCCGGCGCTACGAGACCGCCTGCGACCCCCGGCTGAATATCGAGCAGTCGCTCGAACTGGCCTTCCGAGTGGCCGAACGGCTAGTCGCCGATCGCCGACGGCGCGGGGTGTGAGCGCCCCGGTAGTCGACCTTCGCAGCGACACAGTCACCCGGCCAGGTGCCGGCATGCGGGCCGCGATGGCTGAGGCGGAGGTCGGCGATGATGTCTACGGCGAAGACCCGACCGTCAACGCCCTCGAGGCGGAGGTCGCAGCGCTGCTCGGGTTCCCGGCCGGGTTGTTCGTCCCGTCGGGCACCCTCGGCAACCAGCTCGGCATCCAGAGCCTTGTGCGACCCGGCGAAGAGCTTGTTTGCGACACGCTGGCCCATATCGCCCGGGCGGAGGCGGGCATCGCCGCGGTGTTCTCCGGCATTACCTTCCGGACTTGGCGGGCCGACCGGGGACGATTGGACCCGGACGCCATCGCCGAGTTGATCGCACCGGCGGCCGGCCCGCACCTGGTGTCGACAACCGCAATCGCCGTGGAGAACACCCACAACTTCGGTGGCGGGACGGTTCAGTCACCCGAGGCGGTGGCCGCCGTCGTCGCACTTGCCCGTGAGCACGACCTGCGCGTGCACCTCGACGGCGCCCGGCTCTGGAACGCCCACATCGCGACCGGCCTGCCACTGCCTGAGCTGACGGCGGGCTTCGACACGGTGTCCGTCTGCTTGTCCAAGGGGCTGGGCGCGCCGATCGGTTCGGTCTTGGTCGCGTCCGCCGAACGCATCGCCGAGGCGCGGGTATGGCGCAAGCGGCACGGTGGCGCCATGCGGCAGGTCGGCATCCTGGCGGCCGCCGGGCGTTACGCGCTGGCCCACAACCTGTCCCGCCTCGCCGACGATCATCGGCGAGCCCACGATCTGGCCGGCGCACTCGGCATCGATCCGTCCACGGTGGACAGCAACATCCTCATGCTCACCGTTCCGGACGCCCCAGAGGTTGCCGGGAAGGCACGGGCGGCCGGAGTCCTGGTCTCTGCGCTCGGTCCGCAGTTGGTCCGCCTGGTCACTCACCTGGATGTGGACGACGACGGGATCGAGCGGGCGGTCGAGGTGCTGATGCCCCTCGTGCGGTGACGCCGGTCAGCCGGCGAGGTGACTTGCGCCCATCCGGCCGACCAGGACCGGGATCGTGGTCACCGCGTCGGCCAGCTCCGCGAGCCCGTCATCGGCAAGCGCTTGGGCGCCGTCGCACAGCGCTGTCTCGGGATTGGGATGCACGTCGACCATCACGCCGTCGGCGCCAGCCGCCATGGCCGCTCGCGCGAGCGGAATGACCAGGTCTCGGCGCCCGGCGGCGTGGGACGGATCGACGATGATCGGCAGGTGGGACAGCCGTTGGATCATCGGGATCGCGGATACGTCGAGCATGTTGCGGATCGCCGGTTCGAACGACCGCACCCCTCGCTCGCAGAGCACGATGTCGAGGTTCCCGCGCTGGGCGATGTACTCGGCGGCCATGAGCCACTCCTCGTACGTGGCCGACAGACCTCGCTTGAGCATGACCGGCTTGCCCGCGGCCCCGACCGCCTGCAGCAGGCCGAAGTTCTGCATGTTGCGAGCTCCGACCTGCAGCATGTCGGCGAGCTCGGCCACCACGTCGACCTCGCCGACGTCGGTGACCTCGGTGACGATCGGCAGCTGCACCTCCTCGCGGACTTCGGCGAGGATTCGCAGCCCGGTGAGTCCGAGACCTTGGAACGCATACGGCGACGTTCGTGGCTTGTAGGCCCCGCCACGGAGCAACGTGGCTCCGGCCCGCTTGGCCATCCGCGCCGCCTCCAGCGTCTGGCTGGCGGACTCGACGGCGCAGGGTCCGGCGATGAGGGTGAACGTCTCCGGCCCGATCGGGACGCCGCCGACCCGGACCGTCGTGCGCCGCGCATGGTTCTGGGCGGACACCAGCTTGTAGGGCGCCGTGATCCGCATCGTCTCGGCCACGCCGGGCAGGCTGTCGGCGTCGAGGGTCTCCAAGACCTCCTCGGATCCGACGACGCCAACGATCGTGCGCATCACGCCCCGACTGACGAAGGCCTGGCCCCCGTGAGCCTCGATGTGGCTCACCACGCCGGCGATGTCCGTTTCCGACGCCTTGGGAGCCATCACAATGACCACGGCGTGTGAGCCTAGTGCGCGCGCCGAAGCTCGCCATGCCGAACGTATGCATATTCGGTGGCTCGGGCAGCGGACCATGCATACGTTCGGGGTAGGACGCGCCTAGAGCTGGAGCGCTCGGCGGAGTTGCGTGGCGACGACGGTCGGCTCGGTGCGCACGATGACGCTCGGAAACCGCAGCACGATGGCGTCGGCCAACGTCAACTCGTTCTGTCGCAGTTGGTCGTCCCACCACCGTGTTGCCACCAAGTGCAATGCGCCGTCGACCTCGACCACCACGAGTCGCCCGTCGCCTCGGCGCCACGTCGCGTCCAGGTACCGTCGGCGGCCGGCGACATCGTGACGGACCGTCTGCTGATGCGGCGCGGGCAAGCCATGAATTCGACACAACCGAACGAAGTCGATCTCACTGAGCGCCTCCGATCCTTGCCCGATGTCGTAAACGGCGGCGCGCAGCGCGGACCGATGCTTCTGGCGCGGTGTTTGCTGCAACGCCCACGCAAGGTCGCCGGGGGAGACGAGACGTTGCTGAACGGCTGCGGCGAGTAGGCCGCAGGCCGGCCTCGGGTGGGGAAAGGTCGCGGCGGCGCGCAGCAGCGCATCGGGCAGCTTGTGTACGACTGTGGTGGGGCCGGGCATCGCTTGGTCGAACTTCCGGGCGTGATGCAGTCGCACCGGGACCGGAGCTCGGCTGCGCAGCCGCGTGCCAGCCGGCACGAGCAGATGAACGACGTTGCGTTCCCATCGGGTCAAGCCGCACGCCTCGGCCGCGGTGAAGGCGGTCAGCAGCGCCTGTGGCCCGCCGTGAAGTCGCGCCACCGTCCAGACCTGGTGACGGGACAACGGGCCGTTGTGGCAGACGATCGCGTACCCCAATCGCTGCCATCGGCGGGCGTCCAGCTGCGCTCGGATCGCCGCCTCGGACCAACCTTGCTTCTGCAGCCGGCCCACCGTAGTGACAAGTCGCGCATCCGACCCGTCCAGCACCTGGGAACGGGTCACCTCATGGAGCGTCCACAGATTGCGATTCGCTAGCCAGTCGGTGCCGGCCCGCTGTGCATAGCGGTCCTAGCGTCCTCGCACACTCATTCGATTCCGATCAGTATGCATATTCCGCGGCTCGGACAGCGGAATATGCATACCTTCCGAAGGAGAGAGGTTCAGATGACGTCGAGGTTGACGGTGTCGCCGCGGTGCACCTGAGTGCCTGGGGACGGACTCATGTCGACGAGACGCCCGAGCAAACCGCCGAAGCGTTTGTGCACCTTCACCTTCAGCCCCAGGGACTGCAGCTCGGTCTTGGCGGCGCCCACGTCGCCGCCAACCGATGGAATCGTGATCAGCGAGCCCTGCGCAACGGTGATCGTGACCGTGCTGAATTTGGCGGCGTGATCGTTGCCTGCCGGTTGCTGGTCGATCACGGTTCCTGGATCCACGTCGTCGCTGATCTCCTGCCGCACCGCAACCTTGAAGCTGGCGTTCGTCAGCGTCTGGGTCGCGTCGCCCTGTGATTGGCCGGTGACGTCTGGCACCTCGATGATCGCCGGACCGCTCGAGACCAATAGGCGAACCGTCTGCCCGCGCTTGACCTGCGATCCGGCGGACGGGTCGGTCCCGATCACGTTGCCGTTCGGGACCGAGTCGCTGGTTTGCTGGACCACGCCGATCTGGAACGGGAACTTCGCCAGCGCGGCCTGGGCGTCCTGCTGGCTCTGATCGTGGACATCCGGGATGGTGAACCGCTCCTTTCCGGACGACACGACCAACGTGACCGATCGGTTGCGGGTCAGTTCGGATCCCGAGGGCGGCACGGTGCGGATGACCGAGTCCTTGGCGACGTTCTCGCTGTATTCGCTCGTCACACCGGTCTGGCCGAACCCAGCGCGGCGTAGCGCCAGCTGGGCCACTGAGCGGGATTCGCCCGATACGTTCGGCACCGTGGAGTATCGACCGGACACCATCCACCACGCACCGACTCCGGCGAGCAGTCCGAGCAGCAAGATGACCAGGGTGATGATGATCGTGCTCCGGCGACGCCGCTGGCGCGCGGTCCTGGTGCGGGTAGGCGGTCTTCGCGGCGGCGCACCTGGGCTCCCAGCGAACGCGCGCCGGGCTCCACCGCCGTATCCCTCCGCGGTCGCCGATCCGTGCGGTGGTCCGGCGACGGCGGTGTCATGCCGGCCGGCGTCGACGCCGACCCGGTCAGTGGAGAACAGCGCGGCCGCCATATCGCTGGTCTTGCCATTCATGCGTGCCGTTGAGTCGGAGCTAGCTCGGGGGACCGTGCTGCGCCGTCGCGGCGGCGGGATCGGAACGACCGGCAGGCCCAGCGTGGAGCGGATCTGACGCAGCTCGGAGAGGAACTCACTCGCGTCGGCTGGTCGGCTCGCTGGATCGCTGCTGGTCGATCGCACGACGATCGCATCGAGCTCGGGGGGGACGGTGGCCACGCGCGACGACGGGGCAGGCACCCGGCCGTGCACATGCTGGTAGGCGATGGCCATCGGAGAATCGCCCGCGAACGGCGCCTGACCGGTGAGCAGCTCGAAGAGGACGACGCCGGCCGAGTAGACGTCCGAACGCTGATCGCACGGGCCGCGGCTGATCTGTTCCGGCGGGCAGTACGCGACCGTGCCCATCATCACGCCAGTGCGGGCCGCCACGTCATCGAACTCGACCGCGCGGGCCAGGCCGAAATCTGCGACCTTCACGACCCCGTCGTTGGAGATCAGGATGTTCTCGGGCTTGATGTCGCGATGCACGAGACCGGCGCGGTGGGCAGAAGCGAGCGCACTGAGCACTGGCTCGATAACTGACAATGCGAGTGCGGGCGGCAGGTGCCCGTTCTCTCGCAGTAGGTCGCGGACGGTTCGTCCTTCGACCAGCTCCATGACGAGGAACACATGACCAGCGTCGCCGCCCTGGTCGAAGACCGAGACGGCATTGACGTGCGACAAGCGGGCGGCCGTCCGCGCTTCCCGCGCGAACCGGTCGCCGAACGCGGGATCGTTGGACAACCCGGCTGACATCACCTTGACGGCGACTTGTCGATCGAGCCGCGTATCGACCGCGCGGTACACCGTGGACATGCCGCCGCGGGCGATGCGCGCGGTCAGGAGGTATCGGCCCTCCAGGACACCGCCCACCAGCGGGTCCTCGGTGGCCGTTTGCACGGGATAAAGTTTAGATCGCCTCGCGGGCGCCGTCCGCTGCCGACACTCAGCGCAAGTGCAGGCCGGCAGTGCCAGTTTGGGAGACCCGATCGCCCCGATATGGGTAGAAAAGGCGACGATGAAGGCGGATCGGACTGACCACGTCTAGCGGGCCACTCGACGGATCAGGGGACGGGTGGGGCGGCGTCGACGTTCGCTCCGGTCGAGCGGAGCTGCTTGCGGACGCCGATCGGCCGGGAGGTTGGCTGCTTCTGCTTGATCGGATTCGGCAGTCCTACGTCGACCTCGACGACCCCACCTACCTGGACTTCGAGTACATCCGCATCCTCGCCGACGTACTCGACGCCCTGCCCGCCGGCCCACTCAGGGTCATTCATGTCGGTGGCGGGGGGTTGACGTTGGCCCGCTATGTGGCGGCGACGCGCCCGGGATCCGCCCAGCTCGTCTTCGAACCAGATGATTCCCTCACCGCCTTCGTCCGGTCTCGGCTGCCGCTTCGGCGCGGGTCGCGAATCAGAGTTCGGGCGGTAGACGGTCGGACCGGTATCCGCGGACTACGGCCGCGCACCGCCGACGTCGTCGTGCTTGATGCCTTCTCCGGCGGCCGGGTGCCCGCGGATCTCACCACTGCAGAAGCGATGTCGGAGATCGGGCGGGTAATCCGACCCGAGGGCGTGCTCTTGGCCAATCTGGCTGATGGACCACCACTCCAGTACGCACGGCGGGTGCTCGCGTCTGTCCGCACCGTTCTTCCCGACGTCGTGGCGATCGGAGATGCCGCGGTACTCCGGGGCCGTCGATTCGGGAACATCTGCCTTGCGGGCGGCCGGACGGCGCTGCCCGAGACAGCCATTCGGAGCGCTGCCGCGCGAGCCGACTTTCCGTTGCGCGTACTGGGCGGCGAACGTCTACGGGCTTTCCTAGTAGGTGTGTTGCCACTGACTGATGCCGATCCAGTTAGGTCGCCGCCTCCCCCTGAGGAGACATGGCGCGTCGGCGGGGCATGATCGGGAGGTGTCGACCGGTCCGCGCACCCACACGAACCGGACCCGTGCACAGTCCTTCGGCTCCGACGCGCGGGCCTATGACCGCGTCCGGCCGGGCTATCCGCCAGAGCTGATCGATGACCTCGTCGCCGACGGACCCCGGACCGCCCTCGATGTCGGATGCGGGACCGGCAAGGCGGCGCGGCTGGTGCAGGCCCGCGACGTTCAGGTCCTAGGCCTCGAGATCGACCCCCGGATGGCGGAGGTCGCTCGTGGCCACGGCGTGCCGGTTGTGGTCACCGCCTTCGAGACCTGGGACGCGCACGGACAGAGCTTCGATCTGCTGGTCAGCGGCCAGGCGTGGCATTGGATCGACCCGATTAGGGGCACGCGGAGGGCCGCCTCACTGTTGCCGCCCCACGGTCTCCTGGCGTTGTTCTGGAATTTCGCCCAGCTCGACCCCGCCGCCTGGCGGGCCGTCAACGCCGCCTACGACGCTGTCGCCCCGGAGATCACGAAGACTTCCGTGCTACGGGGCAACGGCCCGGGCACGGTGCCCGGTCATATCGAGACCCTGAGGCGGAGCCACAGGTTCGGCCATATCGAGCGGCGGCAATATCGCTGGGAACAGCACTATGAGCGGGACGAATGGCTCGCGATGATCCGGACGCACAGCGACCACAGCACATTGCCCCCAGACCGGCTACACCGGTTGCTCGCCGCAATCGGAGCGGCCTTCGACGGGGTGGGTGGGGTGGCAACGGCGCACTACACGACGGATGCGGTATTCGCCCGCGCGCGGTAACGCGAAGCGTGGCAGGCTGATTCGCATGTCCGACGTCGTCTGGCCCGACGTCGCGGCGCAGATCGAGCTGATCAGCGTTGCGGATGCGGCGGCCGTCCTGGGCGTGACGGTGACTCGGGTGAGCCAGTATTTGCGGGATGGCACGTTGGTCGGGCTACGCCGAGCGGGTGAGTCCCCGCTGGTGCCGGCCGACTTGCTGCAAGGCGCTGCCGTTGTCAAGGGACTGCCTGGGACGATCACTGTGCTCCGGGATGCCGGCTATCAGGACCATGAGATCGTGGCCTGGCTGTTCCGCGCCGACGATTCGCTGCCCGGAACGCCCATCCAGGCCTTGCGTGCGAACCGGGGCCGCGAGGTCAAGCGTCGCGCCCAGGTATCGGGCTACTGAGCTGGCATGAGCCATCTGCTCTATCTGGCGCTGCTCGCCGGTTGCCTGATCGGGACGGCAGCCGTAGAGGTGCGGTTAGGCACTCGGGTGTACGCGCGGCCTCGACGCCTGTTGTCGGCGTTACTGCCGACGGTCGCCGTGTTTGTCACCTGGGACCTCTACGCGATCGCGCAGCGTCAGTGGACCTATGCGCCGCGATGGGTGACCGGTATCCGGCTGCCTGGGCAACTGCCCTTCGAGGAGTTGCTGTTTTTCCTTGTGGTGCCGACATGTTCGGTGATCACTCTGGAAGCCGTGCGCCGCCGTCGGCCGAGCTGGGTCATCGGGGACGAACCGGAGCCGGGGTCATGACCGTGCCGCCCATCGCCGCCTTCTACTACCTAACGGCACCCCGCCAAGCCACCCCGCGAAATCGCTGCGCGATTTCGCGGGGACCCCGGGTCGCTGACCCGATTTCGCGGGAGCCCGCCCTGCGGGCCCGGCGATGCTCCGTGAAGGACGGCTCCTCGTGACCTATACCGGCCTGGTTGTGCTCGCGGTAGCGGCGGTCGTCGTCGTCGATGGCGTCATCTTGCGGACGAACCTGGTGCGCCGAAAGGCGTTCTGGACGAGTTACGCGATCATCTTGGCCTGCCAGCTGATCGTGAACGGAGTGCTCACCGGCGTCCCGGTCGTCCGGTACGACGCGGACGCGATCATCGGCTGGCGGGTCGCGTACGCGCCGGTTGAGGATCTGCTGTTCGGGTTCGCCATGGTGCTGCTCACCCTGTCGACCTGGGTCTGGCTCGGACGACGTGCGCACGCCCGCCAGTCGTCGGGTGTGCCGTCCGGATCCACCAGGCGCTGATCGCAGCCGGGGCCGCGATGCAAAGTCGACGACCGAGCCGCACTGTGATTCGGTCGACGAACACGTCGTACCCGGCTCGCTCGATCTCATCCAAGATGCCGCCGTACAAGGCAAACGCCGTGCGCAGACAGTCTCGCGATGTCGGGTGGACGAGATCGATGCCAGGCGCCGCCGAGGCGTAGAGCCTCCGGGCCCGCTCGATCTCGCCTGCGAGCAGCGCGCGGATCGGTCCGTCGACCGTTCCCGTCCGGGCGGCATGTTCAAGGCGTTCGCGATCGACGCCGCACGCTCGCAACGACTCCTGCGGGAGATAAATGCGGCCGAGACGGAGATCTTCGCCAACGTCGCGGATGAAGTTGGTCAGCTGGAACGCGACGCCGAGGTCGACGGCATGGGGTCGAAGCGCCTCCCACGGGATGGTCTCATCCGCGCGTCCGAGGATCGGAAGCATCTCCAGGCCGATCACGGCCGCGGAACCCCACGTGTAGCGGCTCAGCTCCTCATACGTGTCGTATTCGGTGACGCTGAGATCCATCCGCATCGAATCGAGAAAGTCGCGGAAATGACTGACCGGGATGTCCCAGCGGCGGACCGTGTCGATGACCGCGAGGCGTACCGGATCGGCCGAGTCTCCGCTCTCGACATCGGCTAAGAATTCTTCGCTCCACGCCACAAATCGTCGCTCCCGCCGACCCTCCTCGCCGGAGTCCGCGTCGACGATGTCGTCGGCATAGCGCGCGAATCCGTACAGGGCGTGGACATAACGGCGTTTGGCGGGCGGTAGCAACAGCGTCGCCAGGTAATACGTGCGGCCGTGTTGGGCATTCAGCTGGCGGCAGCGGGCATAGCCTCGGCGTAATCGAAGATCGATTCCGGCGGCCTGATTCGCTCGTCTCATCGGGCTGCTCGCGTCCGTCGCTCGGCGACCACCCGCTCGGCCGCGAGCCGGCCAGAAATGAGCGTCATCGGCACGCCGACGCCTGGCTGAGTGCTGCCGCCGCAGAAGACCAGATTCTCGATTGCGCGGTCCAACGTCGGCGGCCGGAACGGCCCGGTTTGCGAAAAACTATGCGCAGCTGCGAACGGAGTGCCTGCCGCGAGTCCGGCCTGCGCCCAATGCGCTGGAGTCACGAGCCGTTCCAGCTCGATCGCGTCACGGAAACCTCGATATCCCCGGGCCTCGATGGTGCCGAGAATGCGATCCCGGTACCGGGGCGCTTCGACGTCCCAGTCGATAGGCCGGCGGTGCGCGAGGTTCGGCGCCGGGAACAGGGCGTAGTAGACGTTCTTGCCGGGCGGCGCCAGATCCGGATCCGACTTCGTCGGTGTCGTGATCAGAAACGACGGATCGCTCATGAGCAGGCCGTCGGTGATGATCTCCTGAAAGGTGCGGTCCCACGCCGCGCCGAATTCGATCGTGTGATGCGCAGTATGTGCATACGCGGCGCTCGACCCCGCGTGCAGTACCACGCACGACGGGGAGTAGCGCAAGTGGCGTACCCGCCGTGGGTTGTCCTTGCCGCTGAGCAGCGTGCGGTAGGTAATGGCCGGATCGCCGTTGACGACCACCACGTCGGCCACGACGCGCTCGCCCGACGAGGTGTGCACGGCGCGGGCCCGCCCGTTGGCAACCTCGATCCGGCTGACCCGGGCGCCGTATCGAACCGCGACACCATGCTTTGCTCCCGCGCCGGCCAGCGCACGTGGAATGGCATGCATGCCACCATCCGGAAAGTAGACACCAGCGACGCAGTCCAGATAGGTGATCACCGCGTAGATCGCGAGTGCCTGGGCGGGGGCCAGGCCCGCGTACATCGCCTGGAAGGAGAAGATCCGGCGGAGTCGTTCGTCCCGCACAAAGGTGGCAATCTTCGGCCCAAGGCGCCGGAACGCGCCCATACGCACCAGCCGCAGCAGAGGTGCGCCGACCAGTTGCCGCGGCGAGTCGAGATTGCGGTCGATGAAATGCGGCATCTCTACCGCGTGCAGCTCGCGCAGGTATGCGATGAGACGGCGGTAGCCGGCCGCGTCGTCGATGCTGCAGGCCTGCGAGATCTCCTCGGCCATGGCCTCGGGATCAGCGCGCACATCGAGGACCGAGCCGTCGGCGAACCGAGCGCGATATACCGGATCGAGGCGATGCAGCCGCAGCCAGCGGCCGAGGGGCTCGCCGACGGCGGCGAGAGTCGATTCGAGAATGTCGGGCGCGGTGAGCACGGTCGGGCCGGTGTCGAACGTATAGCCGGCTCCCTGCTGGACGCCGGCCCGCCCGCCCGGACCGTCACCCTGCTCCAGAACGGTCACCACCCGCCCGGCACCGGCCAGGTGCAGGGCCGCGGACAGTCCGCCGAGCCCGGCACCGACAACGACGACGGAGTCCGTGGGGCCGGGCACGGTGCGCACCCTGCGACGGTAGCCGCGTTCGTGAGCGGAACTCGCTCGTCGCCCCCATTACGCTGACCGCATGCGACGAATGGTCCGCGACTGTCTGGACACCGGACAGCCGAGCTTCTCCTTCGAGTTCTTCCCGCCGAAGACCCGCGAGGACGACCGGCGGCTATGGCAGACAATCCGTGAGCTAGAGCCGCTCCACCCGTCCTTCGTCTCGGTCACCTACGGTGCCGGCGGCAGCACCCGGGATCACACGATTGAGATCACCGAGCAGATCGCGTCCGACACGACGCTGCTGCCAGTCGCCCACCTGACTGCGGTTAATCACTCGGTCGCGGAGTTGCGTGCCATTGTGGGGCGGTTGGCTGATGCCGGCATCAGCAACATGCTGGCGCTGCGGGGCGATCCACCGGGCGACCCGATGGGTGACTGGGTCGCCCATCCGCAAGGACTCGCGTACGCGTCCGAGCTGGTGTCTCTCTTGCGCGCGCACGGCGCCTTTTCGGTCGGTGTCGCGGCGTTCCCGTACAAGCACCCACGCTCGCCCGATGTCAAAACCGATACCAGGCACTTCGTGGCGAAGTGTCGCGCCGGCGCGGACTACGCGATCACGCAGATGTTCTTCGAGGCCGACGCCTATTTGCGGCTGCGGGATCGGGTAGCCGCAGCGGGCGGGGAAACCCCCATCATCGCCGGGCTGATGCCCGTGACCTCGATGACGACAATCGAGCGGTCCGAACAATTCACCGGCGCTCCGTTCCCGGCTCATCTCGGAGAGCGATTCGCTGCGGTCGCACACGACTCGAAGGCGATCCGCGCATTAGGGGTCGAGCAGTTGTCCGGCCTCGCGCAACGGCTCCTCGACGAGGGCGTGCCGGGAATCCACTTCTATACGCTCAACCGCTCGACGGCAACCCGCGAGGTCTGGCGCAACCTGCAGCTGTCCGCCCGACTGTGACCGGCGGCCCGAGCATCGAGACGGCTCGCCCGTTCGCCATGGGCAGTGGCTGACGAACGGGCGGTCAAGCCGGACCGATGAGGTTGGCGACGATCCGGGCGGACGTGGCCACCAGAGGCAGTCCACCGCCAGGATGGGTTGATCCGCCGACGAGATACAACCCGCGGAATGGAGAGGCGTTCGGTGGGCGGCGGAAACTGCCGTGTACCCCATGCAGCGCGCCGCCGTAGATCGCGCCGCCCGGGGCGCCCGTCCGGTGCTGCAAGTCGGCCGGCGTGAGGACTTGGCTGAATACGAGGCGTTCGCGGACAGCCAGGCCACGCGCCGCGAGCATCGCCATGATCCGGTCTTCGTAGCCGGATGCAAGGCCGGGAATCGTCCAGTTCATCTGTCCCTGGCGGCCGTCCCGTCCCTGCCGGGGGGCGTTGACGAGTACGAACCACGACTCATGACCGGGTGGATGCATGGCCGAATCGTCCGGCGCCGACACGTAGATCACCGGATCCGCGACCGGGCTGCCCGGGCGCCCGAACACCGAGTCGAACTCAGCGTCATAGCCGCTCTCGGCGAACAGCACGTTGTGGTGGGCCAGACTCGGCGTCCGGCCGCGTACGCCGAGCAGCATGACGAAGCTGCTCGACGAGTCGGCGACGGGCACCCGCCTCGGCCGCGGAGACAGCAGGCGGCCGTACAGCGTCGTGGCGTCGACATTGGCGACGATCACGTCGTAGCGCTCCGTGGACCCGTCGGCAAGCAGGATTGACTCGATCCCGCGGGAGTTCGCGGAGATCCGGATGACCGGGCACTTCAGCCGGATCGTTCCGCCCCGCTCGCACACCCGGTCGGCCAAGGCCGTGGCCAGCCGGCCCAGGCCGCCTTCGATATGCCAGGCACCGCTCGTGTGTTCCAGGTACGGGATGACCGACATGACCGCTGGGGCGCGGCGGGGATCCGACCCGGCATAGGTGGCGTATCGGTCGAGCAGCACTCGTTGCCTCGGATCGGTCAGGTACTTGTGGCCCAGCTGCCGTAGCGTCCGACCGAACGCGACGGTTCGCACTTCGGCCGGGCGCATCAGCCCATGGGCCGCGGTGCGAATGCTCAATGGCCGGCCGAGGACGCGCTCGCCGACGACATCCCACATTTGCTCGCCACGACGGATCAGCGACGTCCAGGCCACCCCGGCGCCGGCACCCAATACTTGCTCGAAGCGAGCCGCCTGGCTGTCCAGGTCCCGCGTCGTCATGAGGATCGTGCCGTCGCCGAAGCGGTAGCGAATTATGGGGTCGAGCTCACGGAGTGTCAGAACCTTGTCGATCGAATCTCCGGTAGCGGCGAACAGCTCGGCGAAGACCTCGGGCATCGTCAAGACCGTGGGCCCGGTGTCGAACCGGAAGACCCCGGCATCGGTTCGACGCTCGATGACTCCGAGCTTGCCGCCGACGTCGCCGGACGCTTCGAACACGTTGACCGCATGGCCCCGAGCGGCGAGGCGCGCGGCCGCCGCTAGCCCGCCGACGCCGGCCCCCACGACACCGATGCGGGCCATCAGCTCGCGACCCCTACTGGCCGGCCCTTCCAGGTCAGGGAGGCTTGCCGACGGCGCACGATCGATCGAGTCGTCAGCCACCCCAACACCAGCACGGACAGCGGATGGGCGACGGAGTCGGGCCACACCCGGGCGCCGCTTCGACGGGCCGCGAGCATTCGACCGGTGACGCCGGCCAGGTATCCGACGGTACCTACCACGGACCCCCGTGCCATGGCGATCGGTGGGATCACATACATCACCGCGAGCAGCGCCAGGACGGCGAACGCGCCCGGCTCGGAGCCGAAGGCGGCCCACAGTGACTTGGCGTAGCCCTCCCGAAGATCTACCCAGCCGTTGTACATACGGCACGCGGCGAGATCCGTACCGTCTGCGAGGCCGCCGCGAGCGCCGTGCCGCCGCAAGGTGCGCGCCAGGGCCACGTCGTCCAGGACCGCGTCGCGCACCGCGGCGTGGCCGCCGGCCCGGTCGTAGGCGCGACGCCGGACGACGAGGAATTGCCCATTCGCCACGGCCATCGATGGTCGTGAGCCGCGTTCGGCGAGGCGCAGGGGAAGGAAGGTCAGCCACGACCACTGCAGCAGCGGCTGGACGATCCGTTCTGCGAAGCCGGTCGCGACCTGGCGCGGATAGGGCGAGACGAAGTCGAGGTCGTAGCGGTCCAACAGGCCGACAGCCATGCGCACGGCCTTCGGAGCGAGCCGAACGTCGGCGTCGACGAATACCAGCACATCCGAGCTGCGAGCGGCGGCGGCGAGTTGATGGCAGGCGTACGGCTTGCCGAGCCAGTGTGGCGGGACCGGCTGGCCGGTCATGATCCGGATCCGGCGTTCGGCGCCGGCGGCGGCTCGGGCGATGTCGGCCGTGCCGTCGCAGGAGGCGTCGTCCAGGATGATGATCTCCGCGGCCGGTCGCACGTCCTGAGCGAGCAATGAGAGCAGGCACGCGCCGATATTCGACGCCTCGTCCCGGACGGGTACCAAGATCGATACCGCGCACCGCGACGCCTGACCGTCGTCGTTCCTCGGCTTGCGCAGCAATTCGGCATTGAGCGCGGTGTGGGCGGTGCCAAGCAGGGCGAGGCCGGTCCCGATCCGGACGAGAGACGGCCAGGTGGTCATCGATGCCGCACCAGAGTCACCGCCAGCGGTAGCGCGACGAGGCCCATTCCGAGCGCCCCCCACAGCGCGGCGGCGCTCAGTCCTAAGAAGGCACTGAGCGCAAGCATCGACGATGCGTACGTCCAGAGATAGAGCGCAAGCATCGGGCCGTCCGGCCGTACCGAACGCGATCCGACCAGGCATTGCCCGGTGAGCGACACAACGGTGGACACGAGAAGCCAGCCGAGCAGATTGGTCAGCGGCACGGTCGGCACACCCGGCAGGTGCGGAGTGGGATCCTGCCAGGCCCAGTGGCCCGCAGCGACCATCTGCGGATCGAGGAAGAGGTCCCATGACGCGAGGGCCCAGGCACCGATGACCACCTGGCTGATCCGCGTCCGACCCAGCCGGCGAGCGACGACCGCAGCCGGCCAGGCCATCATCGCCCAGGCCAGGCCGACGATGATCGGCACGCCGGCCGCTCGCGGCCCGAGCGTGTCCGCGTACCGGTAGGAGCCGAACGGAATACCGGAATGCACACCGGCGACTTCGGCGACGAACCCGATCGCGACGCTCAGGGCGATCACGGCGAGGCCGCGTGCGACGCCGACGCAGCCGGCAGCGTGCAGGGCCGCAGCGATCGCGAAGGTCACGACGACCGCGGCGGTGACTCGATCACGCGTCGACTCGTGCACGAGCGGATAGCAAATCTGCAGCGCGACGGCCGCTCCGCCGAAGATGGTGCTGGCGTTGACCAGGATTCGTGGGACACGTCCTGGGACACGTCCCAATGTTCGGGCGGGCGACAAACCCGCCCGGGGTAACTCAGCGAGGGGCGCGGTCACGGGGCCTCGTCCACGGCTGGCTGATGAGTGGCAGGCGGGCGCCGAGGACGGCGAACGGTCGCGCGTCACCGGGGAACAGGTAGTTGCGGGCCAGATCCTGGAACCCCATCGCCCGGTACAACCGGAACGCTCGCGTGTCGGCGTCCGGCGTCGAGAGCAACATTGACCGATGCGGGACGCCCGCGGCGAGCGACACGAGTATCCGGTGGCCGATGCCTCTGGCCTGATACGTCGGCAGCACGTGTATCTCGGAGAGCTCGAACGCGTCCGACATCCAGTCGGCCGCGACGCTTGGGGAAAGCGCCTTGCGGACCAGGTCGTGCCACCACTGGCCGGAGGCCGTCGTATACCCGTAGCCGAAGCCGACCAGCGTTCCGTCAGCGCGCAGGGCGGCCCGGCAGCTGAACCCCCGATTGGTCGTGTGCCGGCGGGTGGTGACCGACCGCTGCGATCCGGCGTAGCCGGGATAGTTCATCGCGAGCACGTAGATCGCCATCGCGTCGTTTACTCGCGCCGACAGCTCAGGTCCGGTCCACTCCCGGATGTGCACGTCCCGTGCGTCGACTCCGCTCCCCATAGCCGACTGGCGCTCATCGTCGCGGGACGTCGTCATGGGATACCGGCCATGGGGTCGCCACCATCGATCGTCCCGGCTGTCGCGAGTACCGCGAACCGCGCGAACAGCGCTTCCGCGAACCAGTCCCGCCGTGCGGCCTCGCTGATCGCTGTCCGATGCGGTGCGCCGTCGTACGCGAAACGGGTCAACGCCGCACTGTCCCGCCACAAGCTGAAGGTTCCCTGCACACCGATCGGCGCCTCCCCGATGCCAAATGCGATAAACAGGCCGTCTCGCTCGACGAGATCGGCATTGATTGCTGGAACCGACCGCCAGAACGCCGGCAGTTGGGAGAGCCGGATCCGGCCACGGGTGATCGCGGCGACCGGACCCGCCCACGAATCGCCGGGCGGACAGCCGAAGGCCACTCGGCGCGACCAGCGCCCCTGCGCCGCGAGCGGCCGAAGCGTCGCCGTCCAGATCTCCTCCGCCCCCCGAGTCCACGCTGACAATACCGAGGAGTGATCGAAGCGATGCGCGGCGTCGGCATCAACCCAACTCGTGATCAACATCCAGCGAGTCGCATCCGCGTCGCGAATGCCGAAGCGGCCCGATCGGCACGCGCCCAGCACTTTGGCGAACGCGACACCAGGTGTCCGTCGGATTCGGCGACGGTCGGCGGCGACCGCGACCAATGCCCGGGGGACCCGTCGGACCGGCACGCGCCAGACGTGGGTGGTAACCACGTCGACTCGACTGAACCCGGGCATGACGACAGCCTAGATAGCGACGCCGATGGCAACACCGGCCAACGATCCGGCCGAGCAGTGGGTGGACGACTCCGTTCGGTGCGTCAGCCGTGTAACCCGCACTCGATCTTCGACGTGCCGGCCCAGCGTCCGGCCCGGGCGTCCTCCCCGGAGGTGATGCGTCGGGTGCAGGGCGCGCAGCCCACCGAGCCGTATCCGTCGAACAGCAGGGGGTTCACGAGCACGTGATGCTCCGCGATGTACGCGTCGACGTCGGCCTGAGTCCACGCGGCGATGGGGTTCAGCTTGACCATCGACCGAGCCGCATCCCAGTCCACCACCTGAGTGCTTGCGCGGGTGGGCGCCTCGTCTCGGCGTAAGCCGGTGGCCCATGCTTGATACGGCTGGAGGGCGGCTGCCAGCGGGGCGACTTTGCGCATTGCGCAGCATCGGTCCGGATCACGCGCGAACAGCGCCGCCCCGAACTCGGCATCCTGCTCGGCCACTGTCTGCCGCGGCTGGATGCTGTGCACGGTGACCGGCATCGTGGCCGCGACGGCGTCACGAGTGCCGATCGTCTCAGGGAAGTGATAGCCGGTATCGAGGAAGATCACGTCGACGCCGGGCCGAACCTGCGAGGCGAGGTGGGGGAGTACGGCGTCCGCCATCGACGATGCGACACACCAAGCCGGGCCGAAGGTCTCGTCGGCCCAGCGCAAAACGTCGAGCGCCGGAGCTCCCGCCAGGTCGACAGCCGCTTGCCGGACGATCGCGGGCAACTCGCGCATGTCCACGGTCACGGCTGCGATGCCTCCTCGGGTACCGACGTCCAATTCGCGGCCACGCCGACATAGCCCAACCGAAAGACGCGACGGCATGCCCCGCACCGCCACTCCCCGTGCCGCTCGCCGAACGGGCGTAAGTCTTCGTCGCCGCAATAAGGGCAGTAGAACGGCGCCGCTCGCTCGGTCATCCCATCCTCATAGCAGCCAGGCCTCATCGGCCCGGCTGACATAGGCCGCGAACGTCTCACCCTCGGTTCGGCGTTCGAGGTAGCCCCGCAAGACGCGTTCGGCATACTCCGGTGCCTCCGCAGCGGCCACCTTCAGGCCGCGAAACTTCCGTCCGAAGGTTGCTTGGCTGCCGAGCTGACCACCCAGATGAACCTGGAATGCCTCCTGGTCAGCGCCGTCGGCGCCGCGCGTGACGATGCCCTTGAACCCGATGTCCGCTACCTGGAATCGGGCGCACGAATTCGGGCAACCGTTGACGTTAATGGTGATCGGCGTCTCGAAGTCGGGGAGGCGCCGCTCGAGTTCGGTGCGAATCATCTCCGCTCGAGCCTTGGTCTCTACGATCGCGAGCTTGCAGAACTCGATGCCGGTGCACGCGATCGTGCCGCGATGGAACGCTGAAGGTCGAACGGCGAGGCCTAGCTCGGCCAGCCGATCCGCCGTCTCCTCGACCCGGTCCGGCGGAACGTCGAGAACCACCAACCCTTGCTGGGCGGTCAGCCGAACTCGTCCGTCCCGCGTGCCGACCGAGCGGGCCAGGTTGGCCACCTCGGACAGTACGTTGCCCGAGGTGCGGCCCGCCTTGGTCGTGGCCCCGACGCTGCACAGGCCGTCACCCTGGGCCTCGATTCCCACGTGGTCGCGATGCGCCGGCGAGGCCTCCGGCTCTGGGCCGTCCGGGAGCGCACGGCCGAGATACTCCTTCTCCAGCACTTCGCGGAAACGCTCGACACCCCAGTCGGCAAGCAGAAACTTCAACCGGGCGTGGTTGCGGGAGCGGCGGTACCCGTAATCGCGAAAGACACCCGTCACACCTGCCCATACCTCGGCGACGTCGTCCGGCTCGACGAAGACACCGATCCGCTGCCCGAACATCGGGTTGGTCGACAGCCCGCCGCCGACCCAGAGGTCGAATCCGGGCGTGCCCCCTGGTCCCACGACGCCGACGAATGCGACATCGTTGATCTCGTGGTTCGTGCAGTGCCGAGCACAGCCCGAGATGGACGTCTTGAACTTGCGCGGCAGGTTCGAAAAGGCCGGATCGCCGAGGTACGTGTCGATGACCGATCGCAGCGCCGGACCCGCGTCGAGCACCGAGTCTTCGGCGACGCCTTCCAACGGGCAGCCGAGCATCACTCGCGGAGTGTCGCCACATGCCTCGGTGGTCGACAGCCCGACCGCCTCGAGCTTCGTCCAGATGGTCGGCACATCCTCGATCCGGATCCAGTGCAGCTGGACGTTCTGCCGGTCGGTGATGTCGGCCACGTCGCGGCCGTAAGTACTCGCAACCTCACCGATCACCGCGAGCTGGTCAGCCAAGAGCGCGCCGCCGTCGATGCGGATTCGCATCATGAAGTACTCGTCCTCGAGGTCCTCCGGCTCGAGGATCGCGGTGCGACCGCCGGGTATGCCCGGTGCGCGCTGGGTGTACAACCCGTACCACCGCATCCGGCTCCGCAGATCGGCCGGGTCGATACCGGCGAATCCGGTGTGCTGGTAGATGTCGATGATCCGCCGGCGGACGTTCAACCCGTCGTCGTCGCGTTTGGCCCGCTCATTGGGATTGAGCGGCTCGCGATATCCGAGGGCCCACTGCCCCTGTCCTTTACGCGCTGGCATGCGTGGCGTCCTCTCTGATGCCCGAGGGTGATCAACACCCGCACTCGGCGGGTCAGGACGCGACGCGACAGGACGCCGACGTCACCCGGCGCAGGTCGACGTGCCGGCGCACGGTCAACCAGAGCGGGTGGACGCGGTTCATAACCTCTAGGGTCGCATATTGACGCGCGCGGCGCCGAATCAGCGGCGTTCTCCACGACACGCTTGAGCGTTCTCGTGGGGTGCAGTTGGGTGCTGGCGTGATAGGCGCCATAGTGCCGGACGCCCCGATTGTTGGTGTGGGCGTCTGGGCTGTGCGAACATAGTTGCCATGTCTAGCGTCCGGCTGGTCGCACGGCTGCATGTCGATCTGCAGCGCGTCGTCAGCGCGGCGTGTCTGGCTGGCTGACCGGCCGGCTCCCTGATTAGTCGCCCGGCCCGGACCTTTCCGGGTTAGGTGTGCGACGAGCTGGTCCGCACTGCTTGCATCGGTCCGCCATGATCCCGCCCGCGTTCGGGTGGGACCTCGCCGCAGAGGACAGCCATGACTGCGACTGCTCCCGCCTACCCGGTGGAGTCCATCCGCGAGCGCGTCCGGCCTGTCGGCGCCACCCTGTGGCTCACCGGGCTGCCCAGCGCCGGAAAGTCCACAATCGCCGCGGCCCTCGCTGACCGCCTGCGGGCCGACGGGATCGCGGTCGAGGTACTCGACGGCGACGAGGTGCGGGCCGTGCTGTCGCCCGACCTCGGGTACTCCCGCGCGGATCGCGACGTCAACGTCGCGCGGATCGGCTGGGTCGCCGCGCGGCTCGCCCGCCACGGCGTGCTCGTTCTCGCCCCGGTCGTGTCCCCGTACCAGGCGGCACGCGATGCGGTGCGCCGCACCCATGACCAAACCGGCGTTCAGTTGCTCGAGGTGCACGTGGCGACGCCGGTCGAGGTGTGCGCGGTGCGCGACGTGAAGGGTCTCTACGCCCGGCAGCGTGCGGGTGACCTGCATGGCCTGACCGGTGTCGACGGGGACTACGAGGAACCGACCCATCCCGAGCTTCGCCTCGACACGAGCGACAGCACCGTCGACGACGCGGTCGACCGGCTGCTTGCCCTGTTGCGCAAGGAGAATGTGCTGTGACAGCCCTGCTGCCCAGCCAGGTGGATCGATCCTGGCTCACCGACCTCGAGGACGAGTCGATCCACATCCTGCGCGAGGTGGTCGGCCAGTTCGAGCGTCCGGTGCTGCTGTTCTCCGGCGGCAAGGACTCCATCGTGATGCTGCACCTTGCCACCAAGGCCTGCTGGCCGGGCCGCGTCCCATTCCCGGTCATGCATGTCGACACCGGCCACAACTTCGACGAGGTCATCGCATATCGCGACCGCCACGTCGGCCGCCTCGGCGTCAAACTCGTCGTGGCTCGGGTGCAGGACTCCATCGATGCCGGGCGCGTGCACGAGACGCCGGGGCAGTCCCGAAACCCGCTGCAGACCACGACATTGCTGGACGCCATCGCCGAGCACCGGTTCGATGCCGTGCTCGGCGGTGCTCGGCGAGATGAGGAGAAGTCTCGCGCCAAGGAGCGGGTGTTCTCCGTCCGCGACGACTTCGGTCAGTGGGATCCCCGCAACCAGCGGCCCGAGCTCTGGGATCTCTACAACGGGCGGCACCGCCCCGGCGAGCACGTTCGCGTCTTCCCGCTGTCGAACTGGACCGAGCTCGACATCTGGGCCTACATCGAGCGCGAGCGCATCGAGGTCCCGTCGATCTACTACGCGCATCCGCGCCCGGTGTTCCAGCGGGACGGCATGCTGCTGGCCGTCACGGCGTGGACGGAACCGTGCCCGGGCGAGATCGTGACGACCGAGTGGGTGCGCTATCGCACCGTCGGTGACGCCACGTGCACCGGAGCGGTCCGCTCGACGGCGGTTGACGTCGACGATGTGCTCGCCGAGACCGCCGCCGCGACGATCTCCGAGCGAGGCGCAACGCGAGCCGATGACCGCACCAGCGAAGCCGCTATGGAGGACCGTAAGCGACTGGGGTATTTCTAGTGCGCAGCCGCGCGAGGCACTAGCCCATGCCGGGTCGATTGTTGCGCGTCGTCACCGCCGGTTCGGTCGATGACGGCAAGTCCACGCTGGTCGGGCGACTGCTGCACGACGCGAAGGCGGTGCTCAGCGATCAGCTGTCCGCGGTGGAGATCGCGAGTGAACGCCGTGGCTACGACAGCGCGGACCTTGCCTTGCTTGTCGACGGGCTGCGCGCCGAGCGAGAGCAGGGCATCACGATCGACGTGGCGTACCGGTATTTCGCAACGCCGCGGCGCACGTTCATCCTCGCTGACACACCCGGCCACCTGCAGTACACCCGGAACACGGTCACCGGCGCGTCAACAGCTGATGTCGCGGTCATCCTCGTCGACGCCCGCAATGGAGTCGTGGAGCAGACGAAGCGGCATGCCGCAGTGGCCGCTCTGCTGCGGGTGTCCCAACTCGTGCTCGCGGTCAACAAGATGGATCTGGTCGACTATGCCGAAGACGTGTTCGACCGAATCGTCACCGACTTTGCCGGCGTTGCCCTGTCGCTCCGCCTCGACCGGTTCACCCCGATCCCGATCGCGGCGCTGTCAGGCGACAACGTCGTGGACCGATCGACCCGGATGGACTGGTACACCGGGCCGGCCCTCCTGGAGTTTCTGGAAGAGCTGGAGCCGCGCCGGCACCGCGAGGTGCCGGCGCGCTTTCCCGTTCAGATGGTTCTTCGCCCTCGCACCGCCGAACATCCGGATTACCGCGGCTACGCCGGTCGGGTCGAGGCCGGGGCGCTCCACGTCGGTGATCCGCTAGTGGTGCTGCCCTCGGGCCGGCGTTCGACGGTGGCGGGCATTGACACCCCGGACGGACAACTCGATACCGCAGCTGCCGGTCGGTCCGTTGTGGTCCGTCTCGCCGACGACGTCGACGTCGCACGCGGAGACCTGCTGGCCGTCGATCGTGAGCCGCGCCCGGTGGCCCTGCGGGAGCTTGTCGCCACCGTGTGCTGGCTGGCCGACCGCCCGCTCCGCCCCGGTGATCGCTTTGCGTTGCGGCACACAACTCGCGATGTACGAGCCGTTGTGGATGCGGTGCGGAGCCGTCTGGACGTGGCCACTCTTGACCAGGCCGATGCGACGGAGCTGTCGTTGAACGACATCGGCAGCATCCAGTTGCGGACGGCCGAGCCGCTCACCGTCGACACCTACGCCACGAATCGATCGACGGGAGCATTCCTGCTCGTCGACGAGGCGACCGGCGCAACGGTGGCCGCGGGCATGGTGGCCGGACCAGCTGGGTAAGCACGGTGCTCGTCCGCTTGCGCGAGAAGATGCGTTGATGTCTGGCTTCCCGCTATTGCTCGACGTGACCGCGCGCCGGGTGCTGGTGGTCGGCGGGGGAGCCGTGGCCGCGCGCCGCGCCGCTCGGCTGGCCGAAGCCGCCGCCGCGGTTGAGGTGGTCGCGCAGGAGGCGTCGCCGCAGATGCGCGCGTTGGGTATTCCGATCACCGAACGCGAATTCGTTGATCGTGACGTGGATGGCGCCTGGCTGGTTTTCGCGTGCACAGATGATCCTGCGGTCAATGAGGCGGTCGCGCGGTCCGCGGAGCAACGGAGCGTTTTCTGCGTACGCGCAGATCACGCGGCCGGTGGGACGGCCCGCACGCCGGCAGTCGTCGAGCAAGACGGGATCACGGTGGCCGTGACCGGTGGAGACGATCCAGGCCGTTCAACTGCCTTACGGGACGCCATTGCGCTGGCTCTCGATGTCGGTGAGCTGCCCGCCCGGCCCACTCGACCCCCGGCGCACGGATCGGTGGCTTTGGTCGGGGGCGGGCCCGGAGATCCCGATCTGATCACCGTACGGGGCCGGCGTCTCGTTGCCGCCGCGGATGTGATCGTCATCGATCGGCTCGCACCCCGTGGACTGCTGGCCACGCTGCCCGGCGACGTCGAGGTCGTTGACTGCGGCAAGTCGGCGCATCGGCACAACCTCACCCAGGACGAGATCAACGCGGTGCTTGTCGATCGAGCGCACGCGGGGAAGCGAGTGGTCCGGTTGAAGGGCGGTGATCCGTTCGTTTTCGGCCGAGGGGGCGAGGAGCTGCTTGCGTGCGTGGCTGCCAACGTGCCGGTGACCGTCGTTCCCGGACTCAGCTCCGTGCTCGCAGCGCCCGCAGCGGCGACCATCCCGCTTACCCATCGAGGCGTAGCGGCCGACTTCACCGTCGTCTCGGGGCATCTGGATCCAGGGCGCGCCCCGGACACCGAACTCGATTGGGCCGGCCTGGCCTCCGGTCCACGAACGCTCGTGCTCTTGATGGGCATGGAGCGGCTGGAGTCGATCTGCGCCAGGCTCGTGGCGCACGGACGCGACGCCGCAACGCCTGCGGCCGTCGTCCATCGCGCGACCCTGTCCGGACAGCGGATTGTGCGCGCCCCGCTGGCCGAGCTGGCTGATGCCGCGCGGACGGCCGGCGTTGGTGCACCCGCCGTCGTGATCATCGGCAACGTGGTCGACGTCCTGCCTGCCCTGGAGTGACACTGACGTTTCTGGGCGCGAGTTCTGCCTTGCGTCCGGGCGTGGGCGTGGACTATCTTCGAACATATGTTCGAAGATGGGAGCCGCGTCATGCCAGAGTCGTCCAACGGCCCGGGCCCACAGCCGCCCGAGAACTCTCCAGAACGTCGCGCCGGGCTCGGCCTGCTTGCGCAAGCTCGGGCCGGGCTGGCCGAGGCCCGTTTCGTGCTTGATCCCGGCGAGCGATTCCGGCTCGCCCATCTGGCCGCGTTGCGGGTTGCCGCCGCGCTGTTTGCGGCCCGGTCCCGTCCAGCGACGCGGCCGCGGAGACTGAAGAGCGCTTGGGCTCTCGTGGAAGCTGTGGCGCCGGAGCTGTCCGACTGGGCCGCCTACTTTGCCGGGTCCGCGGGCACCCGGGCCGCGGTCGAGGCCGGTGCCGTCAGCCTCGTGTCGGATCGGGATGCGGATGAGCAGCTGCTGGCCGCCGAGCAATTCCTCGCGGCGGTAGAACGCGAATTGGGGTTACTGGCCGCGCCGCTGGCCGGCTGAGGCCCGCCCCCGGTTGGCGGGACAGTCCGGGCGGCGGCGCGGCGGCGTCGGATGTGGGGGTTAGTGTCGCTGACGTGAGCGGCACAGGGACGGACGTCCGGTCTGGTGCAGACATCGCGCATCGATCGGTGCGCCGGCAGGACCGGGTACGCGAGCTCGTCCTTGACGCGCTGGAATCGGTTCGCGGGCAGGCCCGCGAGGCGAGGGTTCTGGACTGCGGCGGCGGAAGCGGTCGGCTCGCGGTGCCGCTCGCGGTGGCCGGTGCGCATGTCACGGTGATCGACATCAGCGTCGACGCACTTGCCGTGTTACGACGTCGGGCGGTCGAGTCAGGCGTCGCCGACCGCATTGTCCCGGTGCAGGGCGACGTCGAGGCACTTCCCGGGTCGATGACGTCGGGCACCTTCGATTTGGCGATCGTCCACGAGGTCCTCGAGGTGGTTGATCAGCCGGGATTCGTCCTGGCCGAGGTTGCCCGAGCGGTGCGTCCGGGCGGCTTGGTCAGCATCCTGGCCGTGAACCCCGCCGCCGGCGTGATCTCACGCGCTCTGGCGGGGGATCTCGTCGCGGCGCTGGCAGAGTTGCGCGGGATCGTCGTCGATACAGCAGCTTCGGGACGACTGGCTCCCGATGCGTTGGCCGATATGGGCCGAGCGGCCGGACTCGTTATCGAAGCCACCAGCGGCGTCGGCGTGTTCTCCGAACTCGTGCCGGGCAATCGGGTGGAGGCTCCCGGCGGCTACGAGGCGCTGGCCGAGCTCGAGACGCTGGCGGCCTCACGGTCGCCGTATCGGGACATCGCCGCGCGAGTGCATGTCCTCGCCCGCCGAGGCGGCAACCCTGGCGAAGAGCCCTCCTGATGACCAACAGCGCAGCCACGCCGAGCTGGTAGCGAATGGGGCGGAGCGCGGACATCCCGCGGGCCGAGGGCCGATTCGACGGCGACGACACCGGCTGCTCGATTCTGCACGTCGATATGGACGCGTTCTACGCCAGCGTCGAGATTCTGCGTCACCCCGAGCTTCGCGGCCGGCCGGTGATTGTCGGCGGCGGCGCGCGCGGGGTCGTCTCCGCGGCCTCGTACGAGGCTCGTCGGTTCGGCGTTCGCAGCGCGATGCCTATCGGGCAAGCGCTACGGCGCTGCCCGGCCGCCGTGATCATCCCGCCGGATCACGCCAGGTACGCCGAGGTGTCCGCTGATGTGATGACGATCTTGCGCGGCGTCACGCCGCTGGTCGAGCCGCTGTCGTTGGACGAGGCGTTTCTTGACGTCTCCGGGGCCGAGCGGCGGCTTGGCCGGCCGGCGGCCATCGCGGCCCGAATCCGGGCCGACATTCGGGATCGACTGGCTCTGACGTGCTCGGTCGGGGTGGCGTCGACGAAGTTCGTGGCCAAGGTCGCATCGGCTCGCTGCAAGCCCGACGGGCTGTTGGTGGTGCCAGTGGCTTCGACGCTGGGCTTCCTGCATCCCTTGCCCGTCACCGTGCTGTGGGGCGTCGGGGCGCGTACCGCCGAGCCGCTCCGCCGCCTCGGGGTGCGCACGATCGGTGACCTCGCCGAGACGCCTGTGGACGTGCTGCGGCGGGCGGTGGGCGAGGCCGGTGCCGATCATCTTCACGCGCTCTCCTGGGGCCGGGACCCGCGCCCCGTCCAGGATCGAGATCCCGAGAAGTCCGTCAGCGCTGATCACACGACCAGCGTCGACCTGACCCACGAGGCCGACGTGCGCCGCGAACTGCTTCGACTCGCCGGGGAGGTCTGCGAACGCGTCCGTCGGCGCGGTCTCGTGGCGCGGACGGTAGGGATCAAGATCCGGTTCGCGGACTTCCGCACGATTACCCGAGTTCGTACTCTGTCCAGCTGGACGGACTCGACGGCCGTGGTCTACGAAGCGGCCGCGGACTTGTACCGCAGCCTGCGGCTCGACCAGCCGCGCATCCGGCTGGTCGGGGTCAAGTGCGAGAACCTCCGTTCGGGGTCGGAAGCGCCCGAACAGCTCATGCTGGACACGTCAGCAGTTCAGCCGCCGGTCGACGGCTCTCGACCTCACGTGGATCGGGCCGCGGATACCGCGAAGAGCCGGTTCGGCAGCGACGCCGTGCGGCCGGCCACGCTGCTCACCCAGGCCCGGCTCACACCCCAGGATTCGTCAACGTGAGATCACAATTCGGCGTGATCCGGCGGGCAACTTTCGCCATTGAGAATCGGCTCGTATGCTCGTCAGTACGACCACTTCGCACACAACCGCGGCGAGGCTCACCGCGCAAACATGAAGGAGGGCACCGTGCCGCTCTCCGAGCACGAGCAACGCCTTCTCGACCAGATCGAGCAGGCGCTGTACGCCGAGGACCCTAAGTTTGCTTCCTCGGTCCGGTCGGCGCGGTCGCGCTTTCGAGCGCGTCGATGGATCGTATTGGCTTGTTTCGGCATCGCCGCCGGTCTCGCAGTCGTGCTGGTTGGTCTCGCAACGAAGATCGTCTTGCTCGGTGTCCTCGGCTTCGTCCTGATCCTCGGATCGTGCGTATACATCGCGACCGCGCTGAGTAACCGGTCTGCGAAGGCCTCGGACAGCGCCCCGGGTGGCACCAAGGGTCGTAGCGCGGGCGTCCGCTCCCGGATGGAAGACCGGCTCCGCCGGCGGTTCGAAGAAAACTAAGAGCCTCTCGCCACGAGAGACCTGATCGCTCGACCTGGTTGGTCAGGCGCCCCGCCGGTCGGCGGCCCGGCGCATTCGTCCGCGACCTCTCGCACTACCTGCCTATCGTCTGCGCGACGCGAGCCTCCCAGTCAGCGGACGCCGCGTGGCCGGAACTGAATGCTGATGCGTGGGCCCACGGCGTTTGTCGTCTTCGGAACCGCGTGCTGCCAGGTCCGCTGCGCGCTCCCGCCCATCACAAGCAAGTCGCCGTGCCCAGGTTCGTATCGGTGCCCGACGCCGCCACCCAGCGGCCGGAGCGCGAACGTCCGGGGCGCGCCTAGGGACACAATCGCCACGACGGTGTCATGGAAGGATCCGCGGCCGATGCGGTCGCCGTGCCAAGCGACACTGTCGCGACCGTCCCGGTACAGGCAGAGCCCCGCGGTCACGAAGGGCGGAGCGAGTTCGGATGCATAGTGCTCTTCGAGGACCTGCCGAGCGGTCGCCAACGCCGGGTGGGGAAGCGGCTCGCCCTCGTCGTAGAAGCACAGCAGCCGGGGCACATCGACCACGCGGTCGTACATCGGGCGGCGTTCCGCCTGCCAGGGAACCTCCCGGAACAACCATTCGAACAATGCATCGGCGCCCGTCATCCAGCCCGGGCGAATATCGACCCACGCGCCATGGCTGAGCTCGGTCCGCCGCACGGTGTCGCCCAGCCGCCCAGGGCCGATGCTGTCCGTGACGTCGAGCAACGTCGCCTGGAAGTTCGCCGCCATACGGCTAGCCTACGCCTGGTCCTCGAACATTCGTTCGAGTTACCCGTTGTTGTTCGCGCTCGTACGCTGCTGTGGTCGTCAAGCGTGATCTTGGACATATCGCTCTGGCGCGACACCAAGTTCAAGATCTCCGAATGACCCGGGCAGCGGGTAGATCAGTGCCGGCGCAAAGTGCGACGCAGCCAGCTCACCGATCCCGGCAGTATGCGAGCGCGAACCCGATCGGATCGACTGCGGCGAGCCCGCAACGACGCTTCGACCTCACGGAGGTCGCTGACCAGATCGTCCTCGGCTGCGGGCCGCGAACTCGGTGGCGCGTACCGGGATACCTCGACCGCGGTCGCCAGGCTATGCAACGCCGCCTCGGCGTCCGATCCGGAGACAGCTTCGTCGCGCAGCCAGCCCTCGACCTGGCGCGGGGTACGCACCGGCGACCAGACATAGCCCAGATCGGTCGCGGTATCGGCTAGTTCAGCCCACAGTGGGTCCGGACCGGCGCGCGCGGCCCGCAGCCGAGCTCGCCGGCGCTGCAACCGCACCGCGGCTGGGGTCAAGAACACAGCGCCGACGAAGATCAGGGCGGCCAAGATGGTCCAGAACAACCCGCCCGGGCCACCTGATCCGCCCGAGCTACCCGGCGCCGCCGACGACGCGCCGAGGCCTGCCGTCTGCCCGGCCGAGTTGCTCACCCTGGGAACCGCAGTGCCGGGATCCGACGCGTTCGTCTGTTCCGGATGCGGCGCCCACGCCAGCGCGGCGGCGCGAAGCGGATCCTGCTGCTGCAGCGGCGTCGGGTCGAACGGGACCCACCCGGCGCCGCCGAAGTAAGCCTCGACCCACGCGTGCGCGTCTTGGGTCGAGACGGTGAATTTTCCGTTCTGGTCCGGGTTCCGATGGGTGTAGCCGATGACGACGCGTGCGGGTATCTGCTCGATCCGGAGCATCACGGCCATAGCCGCCGCGTACTGCTGGCAGAAGCCCACGCGGTTGTTCAAGAAGTCCAGCAAGTCGTTACCCGACGTCCCGGTCTTGGTCGATGTGCTGTATAGGAAATGGTTTGCCGGAGTCACGAAGAACTCGAAGATTGCCCGCGCCTTCTCGTATTCACTGTTGGCCGTACCGACGGCAGTGTTCACGATCTTGGTGACGTCGGGCGGCACTGACGGCGCTTGGGTGAGACGGCTCAACGTTTCCGGCGGCAATGACTCGCCGGCGACGCTAAAGTCCGCGGTCGTCGGTTGGATCTCGGACACGTCCTCGGTGTAGGTCGTGTCCTGGTTGACCCGATTCGTGACGACGAGCTGGTTCGTGGGATTCCAGGACGCGCCACTGGGCCCTGAGAGTGACGTGGGATTGGCGAAGATCGGTGCATTGCCGCGAAGCGTGTTGTTGACCGTGATGCTGGCCTGATACGTGACTTGCGGCCCGGCAAGGGGCGGATCCGGCGCGAGGCTGCCGCCGAGCGTGACCAGGCCCTGATTGTCGCCCGAGGGCGTCCATGCCTTCCCGTTGTAGTCGTCCAGCACCTCCTGGCGCAGGTAGAACGGGTTGTGCTTCGAATCGCCGATGTACTGGACGGTGAGAAGCCGAATCGGGTTCGTCCGGGTGAGCTCTCCGCGAAGGGCAGCTAGTGGATCCAGCGCAACCCCGCCTCCGTTGCCGTTCCCGAGCCCGCTACCGCTGCCGTTGTGAAACGTATCGGCGAGGACGTTGACGCTCCGGATGGGAAGCAGGAAGGGTATGCACAGTGCCGCGAGGATTGCGATCACCCCGATGCGGCGGCCGGACAGCGCCTGTACCGGCGTCGGCCGAGGCCCGGCCGCGCGAGGCATGACGCGGCCCCAACGCACCAGCTCGTCCCGGCGGTCGGATGCGAGCAGGAGCAAATAGCCGGCCGCGGCGGCAGCGAACCACACGAGGCCAACCGGCTGGCGGGGCACCGCGCCCGACACAATCAGGATGACGAGGAACGGGATGCCGGCCAGCGCCGGCCGTCGCGCGACAACCGCAATCAGGTCGATGGCGATCGCGAACAGCGCTGCCTGGGCGGCCAGAACCATCTGGATCGCGACCGTGGACTGCAGTGGGGCGACTTCGTCGCGGATCGAATCGCGCACGTCGGCGTCCAGGATTGCGACGTCTTTCCAGGCGCCGGGTCCGGGAATCAAGCCGATTATGGCGTGGTCCGGCACGTAGCGGTGCGTGAGGTAACAGACCGCGAGGAGCAGTCCCGGAAGCAAATGCCAGACCTTCGGTTGGGAGTACAACCGAAGAGCGGCCGCCGGGACCAAGACGAGAACCATCACGACCCAGACGTCCGTGAGCCAGCCCCAATCGGTGAACAGCTCACGCAGCGGAAGGACTGCCAGCGCGCAGGCGACGAGGCCGGCCATCGTCCGCCGGAAGTCCGCTGAGGCCGCCAGCGTGCTGGATCCCACGGCGGAGATCACCCGGCTGGTCATGCCGGCTCAGCTCTCGCCACACTCGCGGGCATCGTAAGCGCCCGCTGGCCCATGAGTTGCCGCCACACGAACGGCGTCGTATCGCCTGAGGCAGCTCGAACGACCCACCAACCGGCGGCTCGGAGTGTCTCAACAACCGACGCGTCGAACTCCGGCGACGGGGGTTGCGGCTCGGCGGCACCGGTCGCGCGGCCATGACGCCAGGTCGGAGTATCGAGCAAGATCGCAAACGGTGCGCCGCCGGATCCGCGTGCCTGCACGGTGGCGAGTGCCCGGGCGCCGGCGAGGTCGAGCCGGCCAAGCACGGCGATGACCGTGGAGTCACGGCCCGCGTCGCGGATGATTGGCGCCAGATCGTGCAGATCGTTGGCGCCGCTCGCGCGGACCTCGGCCAGATGCTCCACGAGCTCCCAAGCCCCGCCGAGGCGGATACGTTCCGCATCGGATACCGATTCGACGAGGCTAAGCTCTCGGCCCTGGTGGGCGAGGTGACTTCCGATGCTGGCGATCGCGCTGATCGCCCACTCCAGACTGCTGGTTCGGCGGATGTCTGGCGGTGGTTCGTCCGGCTGGGCGAGCTGCGTCAGCGAGGTGTCGATCACCGTGTCATGCGCACCCGCCCGCAGGTCCAGCACCAGCGTGGCATGGCCCTGCCACGGTCGTTCCTCGTGACGCACCATCAGCGTGCCGACGCGGGCGGTGGATCGCCAGTGGATCTTGCGAAGGTCGTCGCCATGCCGGTACTCGCGGGTCGAAGCGTCATCGGCGCCGTGCGATCCGATCGAGTGACTGCCGGCGTTCTCGCCGACATCCACCGAATACGGCGGCTGGGCTTGCGGAAGAGCGTCGACGATCGGCGTGACCACGAAGGACGACGTGGCCGTAAAAGACCGCGAGGTATCGATGAGCCCGAACGGGTCGGTGAGCCGCATCCGCAGCGGTCCGGCGCTGTACCGCCCACGGCCGAGCCTGGGCAGGCGGTAGGCCACGCTGCGGGATTCCCGGCCCGACAGGCCGTCGAGTGAGAAGCGAGCGCGGCCAGTGATCTGGACCGGCAACCGGTCCTCCAACATGAGCGGACCGGTGGGCAGCACCGAGCGGTTGGTCACGGTGAGTGCTACCGATACGTCGGTGCCAAGCGTGGACCGCGGAGGAGTGACCGAGCGTCTGCTGGCGATTGTCAGCTGGGAACGGTTGACCACGAGCGAAGCGACGATCGGAGCGGCGAGCACCAGGGTGCCGGCGCGAGCAAGATCGACGCTGCCGAACAGCAGTCCGCACACGAGGGCCGTCAGCCCCGCGGCGAGCAGGCAACGCCCGCGAGTGGTGAATCCGGCGCGCAGCTGTTGGAACCGGGATTGCGCCATGACTGCTAGAGCCGTGCGGTCTGATCGCTGGGAATGGGCACCGACCCGACGATCTTCGCCAACGCGTCCTCGGCGGTGCGTCCGCTGATCTGGGTCTCCGCGGTGAGGAGCAGTCGGTGAGCCAGCACCGGAGTGGTGAGCCCTTGAATGTCGTCGGGGATGACGTACTCCCGGCCGCCTAGCGCGGCCCACGCCTTGGCGGCGCGCAGCAGCTGGAGTGTGGCTCGGGGGGACGCGCCGAGGCGCAGGTCCGGCGACTGCCGGGTTGCCTCGGCCAGATCGACGGCATACGCCTTGATCGACTCGGCGACGTGGACGGCGCGCACTGCGTCGATCAATGCCCGGACTTCGCGAGCGTCCGACACCGGTAGAAGGGTGTCGAGTGGATCGACGCTCGCCTGCTCGGACAGCATGGCGATCTCCGCGGCATGGTCCGGATAGCCCATCGAAATCCGGGCCGTGAACCGGTCCCGCTGAGCCTCAGGTAGCGGGTAGGTCCCTTCCATGTCGATCGGATTCTGCGTGGCGAGAACGAGAAACGGTGATCCGACCGGGTACGTCACCGCGTCGACGGTGACCTGGCGCTCTTCCATGCACTCCAGCAGCGCCGCCTGAGTCTTCGGCGAAGCGCGATTGATCTCGTCACCGACGACGATGTTCGCGAACACCGGGCCCGGCTTGAACTCGAAGTCCCGTGACTCCGTGTTGTAGATGCTCACGCCCGTGATGTCACTCGGTAGCAGGTCCGGCGTGAATTGGACTCGCCGCACGGTGCAGTCGATCGACCGTGCGAGTGCCTTGGCGAATTTCGTCTTGCCGACCCCGGGCACGTCCTCAATCAGAAGATGACCCTCGGCCAGCAGGACGGTAAGTCCGAGGCGGATCGTGTCCGCCTTGCCTTCGATGACTTGCTCGATGTTTGCGGCGATGCGGTGCCCGGCCGCCGCGACATCGCCCGTCGCGCGGAACGTCGCGACACCGTCCGGGTTCCCCTCGTCCACGCGGCCTCCCAGTCGACCCACCACTCCGGCCGCGCTCGTCGGCAACCGTGTGCATATCGAGTATTGCCGAGCGCGCGGATCTAGGCATCCCGCCGATGGCCGCTGAGCAGCTCGAGCGCGCCCACTTGATCATGTCGGCCGGCTCGCCGCCTGGTGTGTCTTGCGTCAGGTGGAGTGAAGTGGGGTATGGTGGGGCATCGTGGGGGAGATCATTGCTCGGTGGGGCATTCGGGTGGGGAGGCGGCCGGCATGTTTCTCGGCACGCACACCCCCCGTCTCGACGACAAGGGCCGGCTGGCCCTACCCGCCCGATTCCGGCCCGACCTCGAGGCGGGCCTGGTGATCACCAAAGGTCAGGAACGCTGCCTGTTCGTGTTCCCGGTCACCGAGTTCAGTCGTATCACCGAGGGGCTGCGCACCGCGCCGGTCACCGACCGCCGAGTGCGGGACTACAGCCGGGTGTTCTTCGCCAGTGCCTCGCACGAGATTCCTGACGGGCAGGGGCGGATCACCGTTCCCCCGGCCCTGCGGGAGTACGCCGGGCTGACCAAGGACTGCGTGGTGATCGGTGCGAATACCCGGGTCGAGGTTTGGGACGCGGTCGGCTGGCGAGAGTACCTCGATCGCACCGAGCAGGCATTCGCCGATGCCGAGGAGGTGGTCATCCCCGGATTGCTCTGACGGCCCGCTGACGCCTACCACGTCCGCTCCGGCCTCCCCCCGTCGCGACCGTCCCTTCCTTGGGGCAACTTCCCCGGCCCCAAGCAGGTCGCACGGACGACGGGTGGGGACCCGAGTCGACGTCCCGCGTCGGCCCCGACCGGACTCGTCGCAGACGCGTTGAATTCCGATACGAGACCAGGGACCACCCATGCCGATGGACGTACCACCAGCGCGAACCAGCGGCTCCGTGCGTCCGTCGAACCCGGGAGGGAGTGGTCATGTCCCGGTACTGCTCGATCGGGTCCTCGGGCTGCTCGCGCCCGCCCTCGCCGATCATCCGGCGGTGCTGGTCGACGCGACCATCGGTCTCGGCGGACACGCTGAGGCGCTCCTCTCGGCCCATCCCCGGTTGACGGTGGTCGGCCTGGACCGCGACCCGGTGGCGTTGGCGCGCAGCCGGGAACGATTGCTCCGGTTCCAGACGAGGCTGCACTTGGTGCACACCGGCTATGACCGGCTGGCCGACGTGCTGGCGGACATCGGGCATCCACTCGTGGACGGTGTGCTCTTCGACCTCGGCGTGTCGTCCATGCAAGTCGATGACGCGAAGCGGGGTTTCTCCTATGCCAGCGACACCGGCCTCGACATGCGCATGGATCAGGGGCGCGGCCAGTCCGCCGAGGAGATCGTCAACGAATACCCCGTCGGGGAACTCACTCGGGTGCTCCGGGAGTACGGCGAGGAACGTTTTGCGCAGCGCATTGCCCAGGCCATCGTCCGCGCCCGAGCGCAGGAGCGCATCACTTCCAGCGCCCGGCTGGCCGAGCTGATTCGCGACGCGATCCCGGCGGCAACCCGCCGCACCGGGGGCCACCCAGCCAAGCGCACTTTTCAGGCACTACGCATCGAGGTCAACGACGAGCTCGGTGCCCTGCGGGCGGCGCTGCCGGCGGCGGTGTCGGCACTCCTGGTCCGTGGGCGGATTGTCGTGCTGTCCTACCACTCCCTCGAAGATCGGCTGGTCAAGCAGCAGCTCGCGCAGCTCGCTCGGGACAACACGCCGATCGACTTGCCGGTGGTCCTCGCCGACCGCGGACCGCAGCTGCGGCTGCTCGCCTGGGGAGAAGGCCCGAGCAAGGAGGAAGTCACCGCTAATCCTCGTTCGGCGTCAGTGCGGCTGCGGGCGGCCGAACGGATTCGAGCAGCCTCGTGACGCGGTTCGCGCGAGTCGAACCAGTTTCGATCAGCTGGACAAAGCCGACGCTGTCTGCGGCGGCCCAGCGGGCTGTGACTGCCCGGCCGGCGGGGCGAGCCGGTCCACGGCGGGCGCCGTTCATCGTGCTCATCTGTGGGCTGCTCGCCGGTGGTCTGTGCGTTCTTGTCGTGCTGAACACCGCGTCGGCCGCGGCCGAGCTGCGCCGTCACGACGTCACGGCGGCCAACGCCGGTCTGGCTGAGGACGTGGAGCAGTTGCGCTCCCAGCTCGCGGCCAACGAGGCGCCGGACGCGCTGGCTGCTGCCGCCGCCAAGCTCGGCATGGTGCCCAACGGTGCTCCGGGTTTCCTCATTATTCGGCCGGACGGCAAGGCCAGCGTGCTCGGCAGCCCGACCCCGGCCGCACCTGCCGCCGTCCCGGTGCCCGCCACCCCGGCGCCCAGGACAACTCGGCCACCAGCGCGGTCCGGGCCGACCGCGTCCGGGCGTCAGACACCCGCCCGGACCTTGCCGTCTCCGCAGCCGGCACCAACGCCTAAACCGAGCCCCACGCCCGTCACCCAGGCGCCGCTGCCCGGAGGGCCTCGATGAGCGAGCGGCCCCCGCCGGGGCACGGGTCTCGTCGGGCCGGCCCGGGAGCCGGAGCGCCATCACCGCGCCTACCACCGCCACCCGGCGGCGCCCGCCGCCGCCCCACAGCCTCGCCTCGCGGTACGACCGCAGGGCCGCACTCGATGCCGCTTCAGCCGCGGTCGACCCCGAGCGGGCCCGGCTACGCTCACCAGCCGACTCGATCCGGGCCGCCACGGCCCGCCGTCCACCACCCACCGAATGCCGCGCGGCCGGCGGCTGCGTCGCGGTCTGCCCCCGGGCGCCGGGAGCCGGCTGGCCAGCGTGCGTCGCGGCCGGCGGCACCGCCAGCAGCTCGCCCCACGCGACGGCCGCCCCGGCGTCGGCGGCCCGTACTTCTCCTCGGCCGGCTGGATCGGCGCTTGTCGATCGCGCTCGTCGTCGTCACGGTCATGCTGCTCGTGATCGGCGGCCGGCTCGTCCAGCTGCAGGCCATCGATCATGCCGACTACGCCAATGCCGCGACGGCCCAGCGGGTCAAGGTCGTCCCGGTTCACGCGCTCCGCGGGTCCATCCTGGATCGCGACGGCACGCCGCTGGCGTTCACGTCGGGGGCGCAAGACATCACCGCCGACCCGACTCAAGTGCCGGCGGCCGAACGGCTCAACACCGCCATTGCTCTGGCCCCGCTGCTGTCCAAGCCGGTCTTCTCCGTGATGGCCGAACTTGCGAAGCCGGGTCAGTACGCGCTGCTCGGCACGGCGTTGGATAGCCAGGCCACCCGGCAGATCGAGGAGCTGAATCTGCCAGGTATCTACGCCCAGCCGACGACGCAACGGGAATACCCCGGTCGGACGACCGCCGCCAATGTGATCGGTTTCATGCACTCCGACGGAACCGGTGCTGCCGGCATCGAGGCCGCCTACAACGAGGTGCTGGCCGGGCGCGACGGGACGCTGACCTATGCCGTCGATGGTCGGGGGCGGGTCAACCCGAACGGGCCGAACCTGACTCGAACGGCGGTTGACGGCGGGAGCGTCCGACTGACGCTCGACCAGGATCTGCAGTACACCGTGCAGGGCTATCTCGACGCGGCGGTGGCCCAGTCGCAGGCGCGGGGTGGGCAAGTTGCGGTGCTCGACGCGCACACCGGCCAGGTCCTGGCGCTGGCCACCTCGGCGACGTTCAACCCCGCCGATCCCGCGACGATCAGCAACCAGTCGACCCGCGACCCGGCCATTCAGTCGGTGTTCGAGCCGGGCTCGGTGAACAAGGTCGTGACGTTCTCGGCCGCACTGGAGAAGGGTCAGATCAAGCCGTCGACCGTCCTCACCGTGCCGGACACGATCGAGATGGGTGGGATCGCCGTCCACGATGCATGGTCACACCCCGTGCAACGATTCACCGCCACGGGGGTATTGGCGGCCTCGTCCAACGTCGGCACCTTGGAGATCGCCCAACAGGTCGGGCCGCCCGCCTGGTACGACTACGAGCGCCGGTTCGGCATCGGCAGCCAGACCGGGATCGAGCTTCCAGGCGAAAGCGCCGGGATTCTGCCGCCCATGTCGAGCTGGTCGGACGCTACCTTCGCCAACGTTCCGATCGGCCAAGGCGAAGCGATGACCATCCTGCAGCTGGCCTCGATGTATCAGACCATCGCCAACGACGGCGTTCGGGTGCCGCCGCGAATCGTCGAGTCCGTGACCCGGTCGGACGGATCCTCCGAGACGGAGGCGACACCCGCGGTCAGCCGCGTCGTGAGCGTCAAGACCGCCCGCACCGTGCGCACGATGCTCGAGTCGACGATTCTCCCCGGCGGCACCGGCGTGAAGGCGGCGATACCCGGTTACCGGATCGCTGGCAAAACCGGCACCGCGCAGCAGCCCGATCCGGCTCGGGGCGGTGCGTACAGCGATTCGATGTACTGGGACACGTTCGCGGGGATCGCACCCGCAGACAACCCCCAGTTCGTGGTCGCCATCATGATCGACAATCCAGCCCATGGATTGCACGGCGGAGACGTGGCCGCCCCCCTGTACAACCAGATCGGCGCCTACTACGTGCAGCGCGCGCGGATCCCGCCATCGGGTTCTGAGTCCGTACACGTACCGCTACTGATCTGCGACGAATCCACTCGCGACCTGTACGGCAGTAGCGTGTGCTGACGTGCTGGTCGCACGCAACAGCTCCGCCGGAGCGATACCGCGTCCATCGGCGGTGCGTCAGACGTCCCTCGCCGCCCTAGGTCGGGTACTCGGCGCCGCGCTTGTGGGTCCGGACGTCGCCGTGACCGGCATCACGGCCAGCAGTCAGCTCATCCGACCAGGTGACATATTCGCCGCGCTGTCCGGTCGGACCGGGCACGGCGCCCAGTTCGCGCCGGATGCGATCGCGGCTGGCGGCGTCGCCGTTCTCACCGATCCGGCCGGTGCGGCGCAGCTGCCGCTGCACGTCTCGGCGCTGGTTGTACCTGACGTCCGGGCCGTGCTCGGGCGCGCTGCCGCAGCTGTTTACGGTGCACCCAGCAACCGGCTGTCGGTACTAGGCGTTACCGGCACGAGCGGAAAGACGACGACGACATTCTTGATCCGGGCCGGCCTCACGGCGGCCGGGGTGTCAACGGCGCTGATCGGCACGGTCGCGACCCTGATCGGAGACGATCTGATCAGCACCGGATTCACCACGCCGGAGGCTCCGGAGCTGCAGGCGCTGCTTGCCGTCATGGCTGAGCGTGAAGTCACCTCAGTCGCCATGGAGGTATCCAGCCACGCCCTGGCCCTGGGCCGAGCCGATGGCGTGGACTTCGCGGTCGGGGCGTTCACGAACCTGTCGCAGGACCATCTCGACTTCCATGCCGATCTCGACGACTACTTCGCGGCCAAGGCTAAGTTGTTCGACGGTCGATCGCGCGAGGCCGCGATCGTCACCGACGACGAGTGGGGCCAGCGGCTCGCCGCCCGCGTCGGGCCTGAGGCGATCACGGTGAACACGACCGGCCACCGCACCGCGACCTGGCGGGCCACCGACATTGCCATTCGCCCGGACGCGAGCACCAGTTTTCGGGCGGCGGGCCCTGGTCGAGATTTTGCCGCCGGCACAGCCATCCTCGGGTCGTACAACGTCGCCAATGCGCTGTTGGCGCTCGCTGTCCTGGACGCCGTAGGCGTCGACCCCCGGCTTGCCGCGCCGGCCGTCGCCCAGGCCGGAGTGCCTGGGCGTATGGAACGGGTCGACGCGGGTCAGCCGTTCCTCGTCGTCGTCGACTACAGCCACAAGCCGGCAGCGGTCGAGGGCGCCTTGCGCGCGTTGCGGCCATTCACGTCCCGGCGCCTGGTGATCGTGCTCGGGTGCGGTGGCGATCGCGATCAAGCGAAGCGTCCGATCATGGGCGAAGTGGCCGCCCGCAACGCGGATGTGCTCATCGTCACCGACGACAACCCGCGGAGTGAGAATCCGGCCGCCATCAGGCGCGCCATGCTGGACGGTGTCGGCCGGGTGCCCTTCGGTGAGCGCGCCGAGGTGGTCGAGATCGGCGATCGGGGCGCCGCGATCGCCGAGGCGATCCGGATGGCTCAGCCCGGCGACACGGTGCTCGTAGCCGGCAAGGGCCATGAGCCCGGCCAGGAGGTCGCCGGAATCGTGTACCCGTTCGACGACCGCGACGTCGCCCGCCGAGTGCTCAACGGGACGGCTGACGAGATCGCATGATCGAGTTGACGCTAGGCCAGGTTGCGGCCGTCACCAGGGGGATGCTGGGCCGTGCGGACCCCACGGTCCGGGTGACCGGCAGCGTCGAATTCGACTCGCGGCGCGTCACTCCGGGCGGCCTGTTCGTCGCCTTTGCCGGTCAGCACGCGGACGGGCACGACCACGCTGCGGCGGCGATCGACGCGGGCGCGGTCGCGGCGGTAGTCACCCGCCCGGTCGCCGTCCCGCACGTGCTCGTGGGCGACAGCCTGGCGGCCATGGCCGCTCTTGCCACCGAGGTCGCCCGGTGCCTCAGCGCCACGGTCATCGGCATCACCGGGTCGTCCGGCAAGACCTCGACGAAGGATCTCGTCGCTGCGCTTCTGGAGCGGATAGGTCCGACGATTGCACCACCTGGTTCTTTCAACAATGAACTGGGGCACCCGTACACGGTGCTGCGCGCGGACACCTCGACCCGGTTCCTGGTTCTCGAGACAAGCGCTCGCGGCATCGGTCACATCCGGGCACTCACCCGGATCGCGCCGCCCCGGATCGGGGTCGTGCTGAACGTCGGCAGCGCCCATCTCGGGGAGTTCGGCTCTCGGGAGGCGATCGCGACAGCGAAGGCGGAGCTCGTCGAGGCGCTGCCCGCCGTGACGGACGGCGGCATCGCGGTCCTGAATGCCGATGACCCGTTGGTGGCGGGCATGGCGAACCGCACTCGGGCGCGTGTCGTGACTGTCGGTGAGTCGGCGGGCGTCGATGTGCGAGCCGATCAGGTCCGGCTCGATGACCTGGGCCGCGCGACATTCCGGCTCACTGCGCCCGCCGGAAGGGCGATGGTCACCCTGCCGCTCGTCGGCGGCCATCATGTCGGCAATGCCCTCGCCGGCGCTGCCGTCGCGTTGGAGTGCGGGCTGTCAGTGCCCGCCATCGCGGAGGCCCTGTCGGTGGCCGGTCCTCGGTCGCGCTGGCGGATGGAGGTGGTGGAGCGCGCAGACGGCGTCGTAGTCATCAACGACGCCTACAACGCCAATCCGGAATCGGTTCGGGCCGCGTTGAAGACCCTGGCCGCGATTGGCCGGGCCCGGTCGGCGCGCACTGTCGCCGTACTCGGCGAGATGGCCGAGCTGGGCGCGGATGCCGCGGATGAGCACGACGCGATCGGGCGCCTCGCGGTGCGACTGGACATATCACGGCTGATCGCCGTGGGTGCGGCCGCCCGGTCGATGGCGCACGGCGCCGCTCTGGAAGGCTCCTGGGATGGTGAGTCGACGTGGGTCGCCGACTCGGATGCTGCGCTGATACTGCTGCAGCACGAGCTTCGGCCCGGAGACGTGGTACTCGTGAAGGCATCCCGAGCCGCAAGCCTCGAACGAGTCGCCATCGCGCTCGGGGACGCCTCGGCGGCGGCCGTTAACTCGGGCGAACGCCCGGAGAGGAGGACGGGCCGGGAGTGAAAACGATCCTGCTCGCCGCCGTCTCCGCGCTGTTGTTCTCCATCCTGTTCACCCCGGTGATCGTGCGATACTTCCGGCTGCGTGGCTTCGGGCAGGAGATCCGCAACGACGGGCCACCCGGCCACCTGGTCAAGCGCGGAACGCCGACCATGGGCGGCGTAGCGATCATTGTCTCGACCCTGTTCGGATACATCGTCGCGCACGGGCTGACCGCGATCCGGGGCGATGGCGGCCCGTCGGCGTCAGGTCTGTTGCTGCTATTCCTGATGGTGGGCTGCGGCGCCGTCGGTTTCGTCGACGATTTCATCAAGATCCGCCGGCAGCGCAACCTGGGTCTGCGGGCCCGGGCGAAATTTGCCGGGCAGCTCGTCGTGGGGGTGACGTTCGCGATACTCGCCCTGCAGTTCCCCAATTCCCGCGGACTCCGGCCGGCGTCGACCCACCTCTCCTACGTGCGGGACATCAGCTCGATCAGCCTGGGGGCGATCGGGTTTGTCGTGCTGGCGTATCTCATCGTCACGGCGACTACGAACTCGGTGAACCTGACGGACGGGCTCGACGGCCTCGCCGCCGGCGCCTGCGCGATGGTGTTCGGCGCCTACACGCTGATCACGTTCATCCAGTTCCGCAACAGCTGCGGCACGGTGTCGCTCCCCGGCTGCTACCTCGCGCGGGATCCGATTGACCTCGCTCTCGTGTCCGCCTCGGCCATGAGCGCATGCTTCGGTTTCCTGTGGTGGAACGCTTCCCCGGCGCAGATTTTCATGGGCGACACCGGCTCGATGGCCCTGGGCGGCCTGATGGCCGGCATAGCCATTTTGTCGCGGACAGAGTTGCTGCTGGTTGTCCTGGGTGGGCTGTTCGCCGTCGTGACGCTCTCGGGCATCATCCAGACGGGCTGGTTCAAGTACACCCGCCGGCGCACAGGGACCGGGCAACGGGTATTCAAGATGTCGCCGATCCATCACCATTTCGAGCTGTCCGGTTGGCAGGAGATCACGATCATCGTGCGCTTCTGGATCATCGCCGGACTGGCCGTCGCGTTCGGCACCGGGTTGTTCTACGCCGAGTTCATCGGACATGGCTGACTCGCCACTTGACCCCTTCGGGCGGACGGTTCTGGTCTGCGGGGTGCGGTTCGCGGGGGAGTCGGCCGCCCGCGCACTGCTCGCGCGCGGTGCGCGGGTGGTGCTCGCAGACCGGTACCGAACCACGGCCGTCGATCCACTTCTCGCCGCCGGGGCCTCCTTCGTCGGTGACCCGGACAGGGTGCCGCCTGGCGTGGATCTTGTTGTGACGTCGCCCGGACTTCGTCCGGACCATCCGTTGCTACGCGAGGCCGCAGCTGTCGGCATTCCGGTCTGGGGCGAGGTCGAGCTCGCCTGGCAGCTGCGCGACCCGGCCGGCGCGCCGTGGCTCGCGGTCACTGGGACCAATGGCAAGACGACGACTGTTCGCATGCTGGAGTCGATTCTGCTGGCGGCGGGGCGACGCGCCCGCGCGGTCGGCAACGTAGGCGTGTCGATCATCGACGCCGTCACCGCGTCCCCGCCCTACGACGTGCTGTCAGTCGAAGTGTCGAGCTTCCAGTTGCACTGGTCGCAGTCCGTTCGCCCTGCGGCGGGTGCGCTGCTGAACCTCGCTCCCGATCATCTGGACTGGCACGGCTCGATGCCCGCTTACGTCGAAGCGAAGACACGGGTATGGGCAACACCGGTCGCGGTCGCCAACCTCGACGACGAATGCGTGGCGGAGCTGTTCGCGGCAACGTCAGCGGATACCCGCGTGGGCGTGCACCTCGCCCAACCAACCGACGGCCAGCTCGGGGTTCGCGACGGCGTGCTCGTCGACCGGGCGTTCGCCGACGGCGTGGAACTGGTCGAGGTGGCTGCCGTGCACCCGGTCGGACCGCACAACATCACCAACGCGCTGTGCGCCGCTGCCCTTGCCCGATCCCAGGGCGTGCCACCCGAAGCCGTCGCCGCGGGGTTGCGCGCCTTTCGGCCGGATCCCCATCGGAACCAGCTTGTGATCACACGTGACGGGGTGCGCTGGGTGGACGACAGCAAGGCGACCAATCCGCATGCGGCCGCCGCATCGCTCGCGGCCTATCCCCGCGTTGTGTGGATCGCCGGCGGCCAGCTGAAGGACGCTCCGGTTGACGATCTGGTGGCGCGATTCGCGTCGAAACTGGCCGGCGTCGTCCTGCTCGGGGTCGATCGCGAGCACATCGCGGCTGCGCTCGCGCGACACGCCCCGGATGTGCCGGTGATCACCGTGGCCACCCAGGACGATGGAGCCATGACCGAGGTGGTGGGGGCCGCGGCTGGCCTGGCTCACCCCGGCGACACCGTCTTGCTCGCGCCGGCGGCGGCCTCCTATGACATGTTCAGCGGCTACGCCGAACGCGGCACCAGGTTCGCCGCGGCGGTGGCAGCGCTGGGGTCGCGGTGACTGCAAGCAGCCTGTCCACGCGGCTGCGGGGCGCGTTGTCCAGCGCCCGGGTCGGCGACCGTTTGCTGGACGGTCCCTATGCCTCCCTACAGCTGTTGCTGCTCGCCGGCGGCGGTTTGCTCGGGTTCGGCGTGCTCATGGCGGCGTCGACCACGATCTCGGCGTCGCATACCAACGATGCCGCCATGTGGAGCCAGCTGATCAAAGAGATCGTGTTCGTCATCCTTGGCGTGCCGGTGTTCTGGATCGCGGTCCGGCTGCCACCGCGTGGATATCGCGTCCTCGCCTATCCCATGCTGATCATCGCAGCCGTGCTGCTGTTCGCGGTGCTCATTCCGGGCATCGGCGTGATGGCGTACGGAGCCCGGCGCTGGCTCGACTTCGGTCCGTTGCAGTTCCAGCCGTCCGAGTTCGGCAAGCTCGCCATTCTCGTCTGGGCGGCGGATCTGCTCGCCCGCAAGCAGCACCTCGGCACGTTGTCCCGAGCCGGGCAGATCGTTCTGCCGCTGGTACCTGTCTTCGTCATCTTCTGCGCGCTCGTGATGCGAGAGCCAGATCTCGGCACGACGATGTGCTTCATTCTGATCTTGATCGGCCTGCTGTGGATGGTCGGGCTGCCGCTGCGATACTTCGCGCTGCTGCTGCTGGGCGTCGGCGGTGTAGTCACCGCCCTCGCGGTATTCGAGCCCTATCGGCTGCAGCGGTTGCTGACGTTTCTGCACCCGTTCGACCAGCACAACGGAGCCGGATTCCAGACGGTGGAGGGCCTCTACGCTTTGGCGTCAGGCGGAGTGTTCGGGGTTGGTCTCGGCAACGGAACATCGAAGTACAGCTGGGTGCCCAACGCCAACACGGACTACGTCTACTCGGTCATAGGCGAGGAGCTCGGCCTGATCGGCTCAGTTGCGGTGCTGGTGTTCTTTGCGCTGTTCGCCGTCGCCGGTGTGCGAATCGCGCGACGCAGCGCAGATCCCTTCGTGCGGCTTGCCACCGGTGGGGCGACGGTGTGGATATGCGGCCAGGCCTTGATCAATATTGGCTACGTGACGGCGTTGCTGCCCGTGACCGGCATCCCGTTGCCTTTCATTTCCGCGGGCGGGGCCTCGCTGCTCGTCACGTTCGCCGTGTTCGGCATGCTCGTCTCGTTCGCGCGTCACGAACCGTCAGCCGTAGCGGCTGCTCAGCGAGCCACCGCCTCAGGCACCCAGAGCCGGATAACGCGTTGGGCCCGCCTGCCCATGCCGAAGGCGTACGTTCCGCCGAAGCGCTCGGCGCCAAGCCGCGAACCCAGGCCGCCGGCCGGCGCCCGGCCGACCGCTTCGACGGGTGCCTCGCGGGCGAACCAGCATGGCGCGGCTGGCCGCACCACATCGACCGGACCGATCGGCGGCGGAGCCCGGCCGAGGCGCCCGGCGACGGCGGGTTCGCCGGCCTGGGCGCCGCCGGCTCAGCAACGGCGACCGGGGCACCCGCTGCCGCTGACCGGCAGTGATGGACGGTATCGACCGGGTCGCCCACGATGACCATGATCACGAGCGGCCCGGTGGCATCGTGACGGCGGTGTCGGTGGTCGTCGCCGGCGGCGGCACGGCCGGCCACATCGAGCCTGCGATGGCGTTGGCCGACGCGGTTCGGCGGCTCGAGTCCAGCGCTCAGATAACCGCCCTAGGCACCGAGAAGGGACTGGATCGCACGCTGATCCCGCCTCGGGGCTACCCGCTCGAGCTGATCCCGCCGGTGCCGCTGCCCCGCAAGATGAATTCGGCACTATTGCGCATGCCCGGTCGGGTGAACGATGCCGTCCGGATGACCGCTGACGTGCTGGTCCGGGCGAACGCCGACGTGATCGTGGGATTCGGCGGGTACGTTGCGCTGCCGGCGTATCTGGCGGCCCGCCGCGCGCGGCTGCCCATCGTCGTGCACGAGGCGAATGCCCGCCCAGGAGTGGCCAACCGATTGGCAGCCCGGCTGACCCATCACGTGTACACGGCGTCCGAGCAGGTCCGACTGCCTCACGCAGTGGCGATCGGCATTCCGCTCCGGCCGGCTATATCCGGCCTGGATCGGACGGCGATGCGGCCGCGCGCGCGGAGCGCGTTCGGGTTGCTGCCCGACGCGCCGACGCTTCTGGTCACCGGCGGCTCGCAGGGCGCTCAGTCGCTGAACCGGGCCTGCGCCGGAGCGGCGGACGCCCTCCGCCGGGCGGGAATCCAGGTACTGCACATCGTCGGAGGCAAGAACACCGTGGCGGTGCCGCCTGGGCAGCCACCGTACGCGGTCGTGCCCTTCGTGGAGCAGATGCATCTCGCCTACGCGGCGGCGGATTTCGTGCTGTGCCGATGCGGCGCCATGACGTGCGCTGAAGTTTCGGCAGTCGGGCTACCCGCGGCCTATGTGCCCTATCCGCATGGGAACGGCGAGCAACGATTCAACGCCCGACCGATCGTCTTGGCCGGTGGCGGCCTGCTCGTCGAGGATGCCACGCTCAGCCCGGGCTGGATTGCCGAGAACCTGATCCCGATCATGACCGATCCGTGCCGGCTGGCCGCCATGTCCAAATCCGCAGCCGGCGCGGGGTCCCGCGACGCGGATATCGTCCTCGCTCGCGCTGTGCTGAACGTCGCCGTCGAGCACCGGCGGTTCGGGACGGTCCGATGAGCGGGGGATCATCGCGGGGGCAAAGCGCCGAGGAGCGGGGTCCCCACGAAAACGCGCAGCGTTTTGGTGGGGTGCAGGCGTCGGCCCCGTCGACCGGGCCGCGCCACGACGTGCCGACGCGGGACGCTGATCATGATCGACCGGCTGACTGGGCGGCGCCCGGCGCGGCGTTGGTACGGAGCGCCCCGACCGACCTGGTTCCGGCCTTGGCCTCGTTGGGCCGGGTGCACATCATGGGCATCGCCGGAGCCGGGATGAGCGCGCTGGCCCGCATCCTCATCGAACGTGGCGTTACGGTCACCGGCTGCGAAGCGCGCGATTCGACCACCGTTGCGGCGCTGCGGGCGCTCGGTGCGGACGTCCAGATCGGTCACTCGCCCCAGCATGTCGACACGACCGACACGTTCGTGTACACGACAGCCATCAGCCCCGCCCATCCGGAGTTCGTGGCGGCCCGAAACAGCGGTAAGCCGTTCCTGCGCCGAGCCGCGGCGCTGTCCTCAGCGCTCGAGGACCGGCGCATGATCGCTATCTCGGGCACCCACGGCAAGACCACGACCACTTCGCTGCTCACCGTCGCTGCCCAGGCGTGCCAGCTGGATCCGTCGTTCGCGATCGGCGGCAACCTGTATGAGACCGGCATCAACGCGCATCTCGGAACGGGGGACCTGGCGATCGTCGAGGCCGACGAAAGCGACGGCTCGTTCCTGTTGGTCCGTCCGGCGACGGCCGTCGTAACGAACGTGGAGGCCGATCACCTCGAGAACTATGGAGATCTCGACGGGATATTCACCGCGTTTCGGCAGTTCGTCGATCGGATCGAGGCGAATGGGCTCCTTGTTGTGTCCGCCGACGACCCCGGGGCCCGACGGATAGCGGAGTACGCCCAGGCGGAGGGGCGGCGTGTGCGGACGTACGGTCAGTCCCTGGACGCCGACGTCCAGGTCAGCGATATCGACGAGCGGCCTGACGGAGTCGACTTCACGGTGCAGCTTGCAGCGGGTGAGGAACCTATCCGGGTAAGCGTCGGCGCACTGGTAGGCCGGCACATGGCCTTGAACGCGACTGCGGCACTCGCCGTCGCCGTCGACCTCGGGCTCGATGTGGCCACAGTGCTGCGTGCCTGGCGGTCGTTTCAGGGGGTGCACCGCCGCTTCGAGCTGCACGGCGAGGCCCTGGGGGTGCGGGTGTACGACGACTATGCCCACCACCCCACGGAGGTTGCGGCTGCGCTCACTGCGGCACGCGTCGTCGCAGGCGACGGTCGGCTCATTGCGGTGTTCCAGCCGGGCACGTACAGCCGCACTCAGACCTTCGCCGATGAGTTCGCCGAAGCGATGGCGATTGCCGACATCGCGGTTGTCCTCGACATCTTCCCGGCCCGTGAGGAGCCGATACCGGGCGTGACCGGTGCGCTCATCGCGGAGCGGATTCCGCTTCCGGACGAGCGGGTGATCTACGAGGACCGCTTCGGCGCGGTGCCGAAGCGGATCGCCGACATCGCCCGACCCGGGGATCTCGTGCTGACGATGGGCATCGGCACGGTCTATCTGCTCTGCCCAGAAATCCTGGCCGAGATCGCCGCTGGTGGGACTCACATCTGATGACCGGGGTGCGCCTCCGTTCTCGCCCGGCCGACCAGCGAGATCGCGATTGGCGCCCAGGCGCGCGGCAACGGCGATGGACGCGCCGGTGGCGGATGTGGATCCTTCTGGGAGCCGTCGTCGCCGTACTCGCCACCGCCCTGTGGGCGGTCGTGTGGAGTCCGCTGCTCGGGGTGCGGCAGATCACCGTGCGCGGCTCCCTGCACTATCTGACCCGCGCCGAGGTGGAACGCGCTGCCGAGGTACCTCTTGGGCGATCGCTCGTGCGGCTCGATAGCGCCGCGATCGGGCATCGGGTCGAAGGGCTGCCGGAGGTTGCGACAGTCGACGTCGCGGCGGACTATCCCTCGACCGTTGTGATCACGCTCACCGAGCGGGTCGCGGTCGGTTATGTCACAAGGGGCAGCGACGTTCGCTTGGTCGATCGGACCGGCCGGCAGTTCCACCCGGTGACGTCGGCGCCTCGGGGCGTGCCGCGGCTGCAGGTCGCCGACGGTCCGCGGGCGCAGGCCAGCGCGGCGGCGGCCGCCACCGCGGCGAGCGCGCTGCCGGCATCCGTTCTCGCGCTCCTGGCCACGATTCAGGCCGACGATCCGGCGGGGATCTCTCTCGTGCTCCGTGACAATCGGATCGTGCGGTGGGGTGGCCCGGATCGCAGCTCCGACAAGGCTCGCGTCCTTGCCGCCCTGCTGGCCCGGCCCGGGACCGTCTTCGACGTCAGCGACCCCGACCTTGTCTACGCCCGGTGAATCGTTGGCCCGCCGGTCTCGACCGCTCCACGCTCGCCCGCTCGCCCTGTCCCGCGCCGCTTCCGCTGTCCCCGGTGTCCGCTTACCGCTCTCGTTCACTCCTACGCTAATGATCTTGGAATCATCGCCGCCGGAGAGCATCGAGTCCAAGATCACGAAGCAGTTAGCTCCTGCGCTGCGCCGAAAAGCGCTAGTGGGCTCCCCGGCACGGGCAAGGCGCGCCAACAGCAGCAGGCGACGGGCCCGCGCGCTGCGCGGCGCGCCTGCTTGAAACGGCCTTGGGTTTGTCTACCGTCGGATCACGATGTCAGGTTGACATAACATTAAGGGTCTACTTGAGGATGAGGGTTCACCGCGTTAGCCGCAGACGATCCGCAGGCCTAGCCCTACCCATCCACGAACGCCGGTCCCCATAGCGGAAGCAGGAAGCCACATGACCCCACCGCACAACTACCTCGCGGTCATCAAGGTCGTCGGTGTCGGCGGCGGCGGTGTCAACGCCGTGAACCGCATGATCGAGGTCGGATTGAAGGGCGTCGAGTTCATTGCGGTGAACACCGACGCCCAGGCCCTGCTGATGAGCGACGCCGATGTCAAGCTCGATGTCGGCCGCGAGCTCACCCGGGGACTGGGCGCCGGCGCCCAACCTGAGGTCGGGCGGAAGGCCGCGGAGGATCACCGGGACGAGATCGAAGAAGTGCTCAAGGGCGCCGACATGGTTTTCGTGACCGCGGGCGAGGGCGGCGGGACCGGAACCGGCGGTGCTCCGGTCATCGCGAGTATCTCCCGCAAGCTCGGCGCATTGACGATCGGCGTCGTCACCCGCCCGTTCTCGTTCGAGGGCAAGAAGCGGGCGGCACAGGCCGAGGACGGCATCGAGACGCTGCGGTCGGAGTGCGACACCCTGATCGTGATCCCCAATGATCGGCTGCTGCAGATCTCCGACGAGAACGTGAGCGTGATGGACGCGTTCCGTAGCGCAGACCAGGTCCTCCTGTCCGGTGTGCAGGGAATCACCGACCTGATCACCACGCCCGGGCTGATCAATTTGGACTTCGCCGACGTCAAGAGCGTCATGAGTGGTGCCGGTTCGGCGCTTATGGGGATCGGTGCCGCCCGGGGGGAGAATCGGGCCCGCAACGCCGCCGAGATCGCCATCGCCAGCCCGCTGCTCGAGGCGAGCATGGAGGGCGCGCACGGCGTCTTGTTGTCCATCTACGGCGGGTCGGATCTGGGCTTGTTCGAGATCAACGACGCTGCGTCGCTGGTTGCCGAGGCCGCCCACCCGGATGCGAACATCATCTTCGGCGCGGTCATCGACGACACACTCGGCGACGAGGTGAAGGTGACGGTGATCGCCGCCGGTTTCGACAGCGGGCAGCTGCCCTACAAGAAGGTGGATGTGCGTCGGTCGCAGGGAGACTCGGAGCCGGACCAGGTGCCCGAGTCGGCGCGGAATGGACAGGGCCGGACGCCGGGGTGGCCACTTCCGCCGTCTGGCATCGACCGGACCCCCCTCGGGCTGGACGACGAGCTCGACGTGCCCGACTTCCTCAAGAACTGACCGACGGAGTCCGGTGACGGGCGGCACCGAACCGGACCGGCGAGCGGAGCTACTCGCCTCCCTGGAGTTGTTGCGCGCGCGCATCGCGGCGGCCTGCGCGTCCGTCGGCCGAGATCCCGCCGAGCTGCGCCTGATCGCGGTCACGAAGGGGTTCCCGGTCAGCGACGTCGTCCTACTCGCTGAGTCGGGCCAGCACGATGTAGGCGAGAACCGCGATCAGGAGGCACGTCGCAAGATCGCCGCCCTGCCGGGTGTGGGCGCATCGGATCTCAACCTGCGGTGGCACTTCGTGGGGCGGCTGCAGCAGAACAAGTGCCGGTCCGTGGCCAGCTACGCAACGGCGGTGCACTCCGTCGACCGCCCGCAGCTCGTTGCCGGACTCGCGGCGGGCGCGCGACAGGCCGGCCGACGGCTCGAAGTGTTCGTCCAGGTCAGCCTCGACGCAGACACGCAGCGGGGCGGCGCGCTGGTTGACGATGTGATCATGCTCGCCGACCAGGTTGCGTTGGCGCCCGAGCTCGAGCTGCTCGGCGTGATGGCAATCGCGCCCATGGATGCCGACCCCGACACTGCCTTTGCCGGATTGCAGGACGTTTCGTGGCAGGTCCGCGCTCGTCATCCGGACGCGACGTCCATCTCAGCCGGCATGACCGGCGACTTGGAGGCCGCGATTCGACAGGGCGCAACACACCTGCGTGTCGGTTCGGCGTTGCTCGGCCGACGAAGACCATGATTCGGATAGCGTCACGGCACAACCGATCAGTGAGCGCCTAACCGCAGGCCGCACCGCGCGAGAGCCGGAACAACAGGAGGACGATATGCCCGGAGCGATGAGGAAGATGGGCGTCTACCTCGGCCTGGTCGAAGATGACGAGGGTGTCGTCGAAGGCGCCGAAAGTTATGACCGCGCCCCGTATGACCGAGCCCCCCGGCCGCGGCCCGCGGACTACGGACCGGACACGAGGTTTGCCCGCCCGAACGGCGACGGCGGCTCCGGTGGTGCGGCGACCGCGGTCGTCGCTCGGGAATGGGCAGGGGAGGACCAGGGCAGCGGCTACTCAGCCGAGTACGAGGAGTTCCAGTCGTACCGGATCACCACGCTGCATCCCCGGACCTACAACGAGGCCCGCACGATCGGGGAGCATTTCCGGTCCGGGACGCCGGTCATCATGAACCTGTCGGAGATGGACGACTCCGACGCCAAGCGCTTGGTGGATTTTGCTGCCGGGCTGACCTTCGGATTGCACGGGCGGATTGAACGCGTGACCGCCAAGGTTTTCCTACTCAGCCCGCACAACGTCACTGTGACGGCCCAGGACAAGGCCCGCATTGCTGAGGGCGGATTCTTCAACCAGTCCTGACTCAACAGGCACGGTCCGTCGCGGAGCGTTAGCGGCGGCGTAATGAGCTTTGTGCACTGGACGTCCGCGTTAGCTCGGCATGGCACCATGGGTAATGGCCAGTCCCGATGGGATGTGCCACCGGAATGCCGAGGATCGGGGAGACGTCATCGATGGCGCTGTTCTGGAGTGTCATCGCGTTTGTGCTGTACCTGTATCTTCTACTGATCATCGCAAGAATCGTGGTTGAGGTCGCCCGTCAATTCGCCAAGTCGTGGCGCCCGGTCGGCGTCACCGCTGTCGGGCTCGAGCTGGTCTATACGAGCACGGATCCCCCGGTGAAAATGCTGCGGCGGATCATTCCGCCCCTCCGCATAGGTGGGGTAAGCCTTGACCTGAGCATCATGATTTTGTGGATCGCTATCCTGGCTCTGCGCTGGGTGGCGTTGGGACTCGCCTAGTGGTCGATCCTCCGAAGCAGCGGGCGGATCGGGCCGGTTGGACGGTCCGGCGTGACTTGCGCTACGCATTGCAACACATGCATCATCCGCACCTGACCGCGGAACCAGCCGGTTCCGGTCTGACGATCACGAGGTGACCCATGCCGCTGACTCCCGCCGAAGTCCACAATGTGGCCTTCAAGAAGCCACCGATTGGCAAGCGTGGCTACGACGAGGAGGAGGTCGACGCGTTTCTCGACGTCGTGGAGGTCGAGCTCGCGCGGCTGATCGAAGAGAACAATGACCTGCGCGCCAATGGCAGTAGCGGCGCGAGCGCTGACACCCAAGTCCATCCCGCCATCGACGATCGATCGATGGCTGAGCTGGCGGCGGCGCGCGACGAAAACGGCCGCCTGCACGCCCGGATCAACGAACTCGAGCGCGCGCTGAGCTCGAGCGGGGATGCCGCTGGGCAGCAAGTCGTCGGATTGCAGCAGCAGCTAGCGCACACCGAGCAGCAACTGGGAGAGGCCAGGCAGCAGCTGCTCGAGACTCAAGAGGCGGCGCAGGCGGCGCAGCAGGCGCACGCTGCGGCCGTCGCTGCCGGGGCAGGCGGGCTGACCGCCGAGGATCACCACGCCCAGGCCGTCCAGATGCTGGCGCTCGCCCAGCAGACGGCCGACACCCATCTCGCCCAGTCGAAGGCCGAGGCCGAGCGGCTCCTTGGCGACGCCCAGGCCACCGCCCATGCGACTCTCACGGACGCGCAGCAGCAGTCGCAGAAGTACGTCGGCGAAGCCCAGGCCCGGGCCGACCAGCTCGAGCGGGAGAGCAATGAGCGCGCGAGCCAGCTACTGTCCGATGCCGAGCAACGCTCGCACACGATCACCGCGCAGTTCGAACAGCGCAAGGAAGCGCTGGAAAAGCGGGTCGAGCAGCTTCGAACCTTCGAGCGCGAATACCGCGTCCGACTGAAGAGCTACCTGGAGTCGCAGCTGCGAGATCTGGACGCCAGCGGTCGCGCCGAGCCGGCGCAGTCCGGACGGGACGGTGCCCAGATGGACCAGCATGAGGCCGCCCAAGCCGGCTAGCCAAGACAGCCGCCTCGGCGGCACGCTCCGCGCTAGCCCAGAGCGTGCCGCGGCAGGCCGGTAATGCCCCGGCTAGAAAGCGCGGCGTAGCCACACGTGCAGACCCAAGTCGTCGTCGACGACCTCGTGGACCGCCTCGCTCGCGTCAGGCGCACCCTCGACCATGTCAGTGGCGAGAACTTCCCCCGCGATCTGGTCCGCATGGGCGCGGATAGCCTCCGCCGGCTCGGGTGAGCCGCCAACCCGCCACCACAACGCGATTCGATCGGTCACCTCGAGGCCGGCGCTCTTGCGCGCGTCCTGGATGAGTCGGACCACATCCCGCGCCAGCCCGGCCAGCCGCAGCTCATGGGTCAGCTCCAGATCGAGGGCGACGGTCTCGGCCGCGCTGTTTTTGACCGCCCAGCCGGACAGCGGCGCCTCGTTGACGATCAGATGCTCGGCCCCCAACTCGACCGGCGCGCCGCCGACGGAAATCTGAATTGGCTGCCCGGCCGCCAGCGTCGCGGCGACCTCCGCCGGCACCAGCGTCGCGATCGCCTGGGCGCCGATCTGGGTCTTCGGGCCAAGCAGCTTGCCCAACGCCCGGAAGTTGGGCTTCACCGTGACGTTGATGACGTCGCCGGTGTCCGCGAGCCGGGCCAGATCCCCAACGTTGAGTTCGTCGGCTACCTCGCGCCGCAGTTCGGCCGGCAACTCGCCCCAGCCCGGCGCGGAAACCAGCGCGCGTCGGAGCGGCTGACGGGTCTTCACGTTCGCGTCGGCTCGGGCCGCCCGGCCTAGCTCGACCAGGCGACGCACCAGGGCCATTTGCTCGCTGAGTTGAACGTCCCCGACGGCCGGAGTATCTGCGGGCCAGCTGGCCAGATGCACCGAGTCGATCCCGGTCGCTTCCGCGAACAAGGCGCCCCACACCCGCTCGGTCACGAACGGGATGAACGGCGCCAGCAACCTGGTCAGCACCGACAACGCGTCGTGGAGGGTGGCGAGTGCCGCGGGGTCGCCCTCCCAGAATCGGCGGCGCGAACGCCGCACGTACCAGTTGGACAGGTCATCGATGTACCCGGCGAGCGCCCGGCCGGCGCGGGCGGTGTCGAAGTCGGTGAGCGCATCGGTCACCTCCGTGACGAGCCGGCGCGACTGCGCCTCCGCCCATCGATCGAGCACCGTCGGCCTGCCGCGGTCGGCGCCGGGCGTCCACCCGTTCGCCCGCGCGTAGAGCGACTGGAACGACGCTATCGACCAGTACGTACGAATCACCTTGGAGGCGATCTCGTCCAGCACCTTGTGACCCACGCGACGAGCTGACCAAGGCGAACCCGCCGCAACCATGAACCACCGGACCGCGTCGGCCCCGTGCTGGTCCATCAGCGGGATCGGCTCGAGGATGTTGCCCAAGTGCTTGCTCATCTTGCGGCCGTCCTCCGCGAGCAGCAGCCCAAGGCACAGGACCGTCCGGTAGGCGCTCTGTTCGAACACCAGGGTGCCGACTGCCATCAGCGTGTAGAACCAGCCGCGGGTCTGGTCGATCGCCTCGCAGATGAAGTCGGCCGGGTAGCTCTCGCGGAATCCCGCCACGTTGTAGAACGGGGCGCCGAACTGTGCGAACGGCATCGAGCCGGAATCGAACCAGGCATCGATGACCTGCGGAACTCGACGGTACGTGCCGTCCTGACCCGGCACGGTAAACGTCACATCGTCGACGAACGGCCGATGCGGGTCGAGGTCGGCCAAGTCGCGACCCACGAGTTCGGACAACTCGGCGAATGACCCCACGCAGACGACCTGGCTGGGGTCGGCGTCATTGCGCCAGATCGGGAGCGGGGTCCCCCAGTACCGGTCACGAGACAAAGCCCAGTCGACGTTATTGGACAGCCAATCGCCGTAGCGACCGTGCTTGATCGTCGGTGGGTACCAGTTCGTAGCCTCGTTCTGCTCCAGCAACTCGTCCTTGATGGCGGTGGTGCGCACGTACCAGGACGGCAGCGCGTAATACATCAGCGGGGTGTGGCAGCGCCAGCAGTGCGGGTAGGAGTGGGCATACGGTGCATGCCGGAGCAGCCGGCCACTTTCCCGGAGTTTGGCCACGAGGACCTCGTCGGCATCCTTGAAGAACATCCCGCCGATATCCGGGAGATCGCTGCGGAATCGGCCATCGCCGCCGATCGGGTTGACCACGGGTAGGCCGTATCTCCGGGCGATCTCCATATCGTCGGCACCGAACGCCGGTGCTTGGTGGACCAGCCCGGAGCCGTCCTCGGTGGTGACATAGTCGGCCAGGACCACGACATGCGCGCCCTCGATGGAGACGTAGTCGAATGGCGGCTGATAGTGCCAGCCGGCGAGGTCGCGTCCGGAGTAGCGGCGGAGCACCTGCGCGTTATCGCCGAGGACAGCGGATAGCAGTGGCTCGGCCACCACGAACGTTCCGGCCTCGGTGCGCGCGACGACGTAGTCGACGGTGGGGTTCACCGCGACCGCGGTGTTCGAGACGAGCGTCCACGGCGTCGTCGTCCACACGACCAGATCGGCTGCCCCTGCCTCCGGTCCGGAGGTCACCGGGAGCCGGACGTAGACCGCGGGGTCGACGACCTCGGTGTAGACGCCCTCCTGTCCGAGCTCGTGGTCGGATAGGCCGGTACCGCATCGCGGGCAGTACGGCGTGACCCGGTAGTCCTCGACCAGCAGTCCTTTGTCGAAGATCGTCTTGAGCGCCCACCACACCGACTGGATGTAGTCGGGGTTCATGGTCCAGTAGGCGTTCTCGTAGTCGGCCCAGTAGCCCATCCGTTCGCTCATGGCCGCAAATGCGTCGACGTGTCGCTGCACGGACGCGCGGCAACGTTCGTTGAAGCGGGCGATGCCGTACGCCTCGATGTCGGGCTTGCCGGTGAACCCGAGTTCCTTCTCTACCGCGAGCTCGACCGGCAGGCCATGGCAGTCCCAACCGGCGATGCGAGCGACGTGGTAGCCCTGCATCGTCTTGAACCGAGGGAAGACGTCTTTGAACACCCGCGCCTCGACGTGATGTGTGCCCGGCATCCCGTTCGCCGTAGGCGGGCCCTCGTAGAACGTCCACGCCTCGCCGCCGGCCGTAGCGTCCAAGCTCCGCTCGAACACCTTGTTCACCCGCCACTGCTCGATGATCTGCCGATCCATTTCGGCCAGGTCAACATGCGCCGGCAACGGCTCGTAGCCCTGATGCTCACTCATTGGGGTGCCCCATGCTCCTCGAGTCCCGATCCCCTCGAGGGACGACGCACCGGCCGGTTGCCGGGCGCCGCGGTACCACCCTCGTTGACGCCGAAGCGCCCACTTCGTTCGCCGGTCCGGTTCTACTGAGGTGACGTGCGTCACCGGTTCTTCCGGTGCTCGGAGGTGATTTCGTCCCGGGTCGCCGGCCCGGGCTCACACCATCCCCAGGTCGCTCACCGGCGGAAACCGGGGCTACTTGTCCTCGTCATCGCGCAATTACCTTCCGCATCCTAGCGATTCCGCGGGCTCGGCGAGGACCAGATAACGTCACCATGCCCACGGCAGCCACAGCCCCGCAACCGGGCCGCGGCGAGCCCAGTGGCAAAGCGGTCTCCTAGCTCGTATCCTTGGCCGCCTTTGTGGGGTTAGTGATCGACCGCGAGAGCGCAGGCACAGCTCGGACCAGGAAGGGGTCGCGATGGCTGCCGTTGGTCGGGGAGGACGAGCGTCACGGTCCGGGACGCCCCGCGCGGCGAAGACAGCGACGGCCACCAAGACGTCGGCCGCGAAAGCCGCCCGACCCACAAAGCGAGCGACGACCAAAGCGTCGGCGACATCGTCCCGAACCCCTGCAGCCAAGACTGCCGCAAAGTCATCTGCGACCGCCCGCAAGACGGCAAAGGCGACGGGTCCTGCGGCCAAGACGAGCCGCCGCCAGGTCGCCGAAGAAGAAGGTGACGACAGCGCCGGCCAAGTCGGCAAAGCCGCAGGCGAAGGCCACGACCGCCCGGTCGAGCCGGGCGGCGGCCGCCCGCACCGCGCCGACAAAGAAGACGGCACCGGCCAAGGCGTCGCCGAACAAGCGCACCGCCCGGTCCACCTCGGCTGGCACCGCGACGAAGCGACCGACAAAGGTGTCGGCGAAGACCACAGCGACGCCCGAGGTGGCCATCGCGGTACCACGCGACTCCGAGTGGACGACCCGCGAGCTGGCCCAGATACGAGCCCAGCTTGTCGCACAACTCTCGGAGATGCAGTCCGAGTACAACCAGTCACTCATCGAGCTCGACGAGTTGCAGTCGTCGAGCACCGATGGCGCCGGCGACGATCAGGCCGATGCCGGCAGCAAGACGTTCGAGCGGGAGCAGGAGCTGTCGATCGCGGCGAACCGGCTAGATCTGCTGACCCAGATCAAGCGGGCGGTCGAGCGCATCGACGCGGGCACGTATGGCTACTGTGAGAGCTGCGGCAAGCCGATCCCGAAGGCGCGACTGAAGGCCTTCCCGATGGCCACGCTCGACGTCGCGTGCAAGCAACGCGAGGAACGACGCTGATTTCCTGCCGTGCGTCAGGCTGGGAGAGAATAGCGCCGTGACCTCGGCCGACCCCGACGCAACTTCCAAGCCCATGGGTGACGGGTCGCGGCCGCGGACGCGCAAGGTGCTGCTGTTCGCCATCGTCTCTGTCGTCATCTACGCGCTCGACGTAGTCAGCAAGTCGATCGTGGTCGCCACCCTGGAGCATGAGCCCCCCGTGCGGCTGCTCGGCGGAGCTGTCTATCTGGTACTGACCCGCAATTCCGGCGCGGCGTTCTCGGTCGGAACCGGCGCGACGATTGTGCTCACGATTGTCGCCGTCCTCGTGGTGGTGGTGATCTTGCGAGCCGCGCGCCGCCTGTACTCGGCCAGTTGGGCCGTGGCGCTGGGGCTCGTGCTGGGCGGCGCTCTCGGCAATCTCACCGATCGGGTGCTGCGATCGCCGGGTGGGGGGCGCGGCCACGTCGTCGACTGGATCAGCCTGTTCGCGCGTGACGGACACATCTGGCCGATCTTCAACCTGGCCGACTCGGCCATCGTGTGCGGGGCAATCCTGGCCGCCATCACGGCACTGCGCGGCATCGATCTCGACGGCCGGAAGCGCGGCGCGGGCACGTCGTGAGCCCGACGCGGCTGCTTCCGGTGCCCGAGGGGCTGGTCGGGGTTCGGCTGGACGTCGCGGTCGCTCGTCTGTTCGGCCTCTCGCGCACGGCAGCCGCCGCACTCATCGACTCGGGTGACGTGCTGGTCGACGGAGGACTGCCTCCTCGCTCCGCACGGCTCGCCGACGGTTCGCTCCTCGAGGTCCGGCTGCCGGACCCGCGCGATCCGCTACCTCCCCAGGTTGTCGACGGGTTGACCGTGCTCTACGACGACATGGATGTGGTGGTCGTCGACAAGCCGGCCGGAGTGGCGGCCCACCCCAGTCCCGGGTGGTCGGGCCCGACCGTCGTTTCGGGTCTCGCCGCGATGGGTTACCAGGTGGCGACGAGCGGTGCGGCCGAACGTCAGGGAATCGTGCATCGGCTGGACGTCGGTACGACGGGTGTGATGGCCGTGGCGAAGAGCGAGCGCGCGTACACGGTCCTCAAGCGTGCGTTCAAGACGCGCGCGGTCGAGAAACGGTATACCGCTCTCGCTCAGGGCCATCCCGATCCGACGAGCGGCACGATTGACGCCCCAATCGGGCGGCACCCGTCCGCCGACTACAAGTTCGCGGTCGTCGCCGGCGGTCGCCCGAGCATTACCCACTACACGACCGAGGAGGCGTTTCGGGCAGCGACACTGCTCGACGTCCGCCTGGAAACCGGACGGACCCACCAGATCCGGGTTCATCTCGCGGCCATCCGGCATCCGTGTGTCGGCGACCTTAGCTACGGCGCGGATCCGGTGTTGGCCGCTCGGCTCGGCCTGTCCCGGCCAGGGCTGCATGCTCGCGAGCTGGGCTTCGCCCACCCGATATCGGGGGAGTGGCTGGTTTTCAGCGCGCCCTACCCGTCGGACCTGCAGCACGCCCTCGATCTGCTGCGGGGGGAGGGTTAGCGGTAACGCGAGGGGTAGGAATTAGGCATGACTGTCGCAGGCTCCGCCCCGCTCGTCGTCGCGTCGAACCGAGGACCGATCTCGATCGTTCCCGTCGAGGACGGTGACGACGAGATCCGCCGCGGCGGCGGCGGCCTCGTCAGTGGGATGCAGGCCGCACTCGCCGCAACGCCCGACGCCGTCTGGATATGCGCCGCCCTCAATGATCGGGAGCGGTCCCTCGCCCGCCGAGCCGTGTCCGGCCGGCTGTCGGCGGTACCGGAAGTCTCCGATGCGCTCAAGGGCGAGTTCGACGTCAGGATGCTGCCGATCGATGCCCTGACGTTCCGGCAGGCCTACAACGGAGTCGCGAACGCGACCCTGTGGTTCCTGCTGCACATGCTCTACGAGTCCGCGCGGTCCCCGGTCTTCGATCAAGCATGGCGACGGTCCTGGGCCGGCTACCAGCGGTATAACCGTGCTTTCGCAGAGGCGATTGCGGCGGAGGCGGCCCTGGGCGCGACCGTCATGATCCAGGACTACCACCTGTTTCTCGCCCCTCGGCTGCTCCGCGACCTGCGGCCCGACGTCCGAATAGGGCACTTCACCCACATCCCGTGGGTACCCGCGGAGTACTTCCACATGCTGCCGAGCGACGTCGCGCAAGACGTACTCGACGGCTTGTCCAGCGCTGATGTCGTGGGGTTCCACTCCGCCCGATGGCGGGACCAATTTGTCGACTGCTGCCGCTCGATCCTCGGGCAGACGCCGGGGAGCCGGATGGAGGTATTCCCGCTGTCGACCGAGGCGGACGAGCTGTTGCAGCGGGCCCACCGTCGGGACGTCGACAGCTCGGTGCGGCAGCTACGGGAGGTGGCAGGCGATCGCAAGGTCATCGGACGCGTGGATCGGACCGAGCTGTCCAAGAACGTGTTCCGCGGGCTGCTGGCCTACCGGGAACTGCTCCGGTCGCACGCTGAGTGGCGTGACCGGGTCGTGCACATCATCGACAACTACCCATCGCGAGAGGACCTGCCGGAATACCGGGAATACACCGCGCTGGTATCCCGCCTGGCCCGAGAGATCGACGACGAGTTCGGCACCGACACGTGGACCCCGCTGCTACTCGATATCAGCGACGACTATCCGGGTTCGCTCGCTGCGCTGCGGATATCCGACGTGGTGTTCGTCAACTCCGTCCGTGACGGCATGAATCTCGTCGTCCAGGAAGGGATCGTGCTCTCCGAACACGACCCCGTCGTCGTGCTCTCCCGCGACACCGGGGCCGCAGACGCGCTGGGCCGCGATGCGCTGCTCGTCAACCCGTTCGATGTCTCCGAAACCGCGAACGCCCTGCACGAAGCGCTGACGATGCCGGACGCGGAACGGGTCGCGCGCTGCCGGCGGCTGCGGAAGGCGGCGGTCGCGCTGCCGCCCGGGCCGTGGTTCCAGGCCCAGCTCGATGCCGTCAACGCGCAATAGCGGCGAGCAGCTCGACGACGTCGCCGGGCCCGTTCACGACCACGTCGGCAGCGGCCGCGACGGCGGGCGCCTCGTCGGATCGCACGGCGACGCTCCAGGCGGTCATGCCCGATGCGCGCAGCCGCGCGACGACGTCGAACGCCGCCAGATCACCGACGTCGTCACCGATGAACACAAGCCGCCGCGGGCTCGTCTCGGCAATGAGCCGGCGTAAGGCGCTGCCCTTGTCGTACCCCGGGAGGCGTATCTCCACGACATCCCGACCGGGGTGAACCTCGAGCCCGAGTTCGGCGGCCAGGGCGGTGACCGGCCCGGTCAGCCGCGCCAGGGCGGCTGCTGGGTCAGCCGCCTTGCGGGCGTGGACCACGAGCGACAACCGCTTGTCCTCGATCCACACACCAGAGTCCGCACCCGCGTCAGCGAGCACCCCGGGGAGGCGAGACCGCAACTTTGCCAGCTGCGGTGGCTCGTCGGGCTCGGTCAGGTGCCCGTCCTGCCACTCCTCGGCGCCGTAGAGCCCGGACACTCGCAGTCCAGGTACCGCGTCCAGGCCGCCGAGGTCCACGACGGTACGGGCGTTACGACCAGTGACAATCGCTACCGCCGCCCCTCCCTCGACCAGCCGGCGGAGCGCAGTCACCGCGCCGGGAGCCGGCCGGGAATCCGCGGGGTCGGGCACGATCGGCGCGAGCGTGCCGTCGAAATCCACCGCGACCAGCGCATGGGCCAGGTCGGCACGGATCTCGGTGGCTACGGCCGACGGGTCCCCACTCATCCCCTGATCCTGCCGCCACGAGGCGATTGGCGGGTAGCGATTCCGGGAGCGGAGAGATGTATCCAACTCCGACCGGTGCGGCTCGGGCACGTCGTCAGCAGCTAGCTCTAAGGTCGAAGCAGTGCCGCAGTCGTGCCGAGAGGAACCCGTAACCGCCGTGGAACGTGCAGAAACCGACTCGTTCGTCCATCTGCACGTGCACACGGAGTACTCCATGCTCGACGGCGCGGCCCGGTTGCCCGAGCTGCTGGCCGAGGCGTCCCGGATGGGTATGCCTGCGCTCGCGATGACCGATCACGGCAACCTGTTCGGGGCCTACGAGTTCTACACCAGGGCGCGGGCGGCCGGCATCAAACCGATCATCGGCATGGAGGCGTACCTCACACCCGGCACCTCCCGATACGAGCGAACCCGGGTGCGCTGGGCTTCCGGTGGTGACGACGACGTATCCGGTGGCGGGGCATTCACCCACATGACCTTGCTGGCGTGCGATGACGCCGGCAGGCATAACTTGTTCCGGCTCTCGTCGCGGGCAAGCACCGAGGGGTTCTTCTACAAGCCGCGCGCCGACCGCGAGCTCCTCGCTGAATATGCCAACGGACTGCTCGGGACGACCGGCTGCGCCTCAGGTGAGATCCAGACCTGGCTGCGCATCGGCGACTACGAGCACGCACGGCGTAGTGCGGCTGAGTTCCGTGACATTTTCGGAGCCGGGAACTTCTACCTGGAATTGATGGACCACGGCCTCGACGTCGAGCAGCGGGTCATCGAGGATCTGCTGCGCCTGGGGCGCGATCTCGACCTGCCGTTGCTTGCCACCAACGACCTGCACTACACGCATGCCGAGGACGCCGACGCCCATGAGGTGCTGCTCTGCGTGCAGTCCGGCAAGACTATGGCCGACCCGAAGCGGTTCAAGTTCGACGGGCGAGACTTCTACCTGAAGTCGCCGGCTGAGATGCGTTCGTTGTGGGCGGACAAGTACGACCTTCGGGAGGCCTGCGACAACACGTTGCAGGTGGCCGAGCGGTGCGAGGTGACCTTCGCCGAAGGTGCCAACTACATGCCCCAGTTTCCGGTGCCAGCCGGTGAGTCGGAGCTGAGCTGGTTCCTCCAGGAGGTGGAAGCCGGGCTGCGTCGCCGCTACCCCGACGGGATTCCACCGGAGGCACGGGCCCGCGCCGACCGGGAAACCTCGGTCATCGCGCAGATGGGCTTCCCGGGCTACTTCCTGGTGGTCGCCGATTTCATCAACTGGGCGAAAGCCCACCGCATCCGGGTCGGGCCCGGGCGCGGTTCAGCGACCGGCGCGATCGTGGCCTACGCGTTAGGCATCACGGAGCTGGACCCGCTCGAGCACGGGCTGCTGTTCGAGCGCTTCCTCAACCCCGAACGGGTATCGATGCCCGACATCGACATCGACTTCGACGAGCGCGGGCGCGGCGAGGTCATTCGCTACGTGACCGAGAAGTACGGTGACGACCGGGTCGCTCAGATCGTCACCTACGGAACGATCAAGGCGAAGCAGGCTGTCAAAGACTCGGCGAGAGTGCTCGGCTACCCGTTCGCCATGGGCGAGCGGATCACCAAGGTGATGCCGCCGCCGGTCATGGGCAAGGACATCCCGCTGGCGGGCATTTTCGATCCCGCGCACAAGCGGTACGGCGAGGCCGGCGAATTCCGTGCGCTGTACGAATCCGACGCCGAGGTCAAGCGCGTCGTCGACACCGCTAAGGGGCTGGAGGGCCTCAAGCGCCAATGGGGCGTGCACGCCGCGGGCGTGATCATGTCGTCCGAGCCGCTGCTCGACCTGATTCCGATCATGAAACGGGAGCAGGACGGGGCCATCATCACCCAGTTCGACTATTCGGCCTGCGAGACGCTCGGCCTGCTGAAGATGGATTTCCTCGGGCTGCGCAACCTCACCGTTCTCGACGACGCCCTTCGCAACGTCGAGCGCAACCGTGGGCACCGCATCGTCCTGGAGGATCTCGGTCTCGACGACGCGAAGACCTACGAGTTGCTGGCCGGCGGTGACACGCTCGGGGTCTTCCAACTCGACGGCGGACCGATGCGCAGCCTGCTCCGCCAGATGAGGCCGGATTGCTTCGAAGACATCGCCGCTGTTCTCGCCCTCTATCGCCCCGGACCCATGGGTGCGAACTCGCACATCAATTACGCGCTGCGCAAGAACGCGCAACAGGAGATCACGCCGATCCATGCCGAGCTCGAGGAACCACTGCGGGACATCCTGGCGCCGACCTACGGGCTGATCGTCTACCAAGAGCAGGTCATGGAGATCCCGCAGAAGCTCGCGGGGTACTCCCTCGGGCGAGCTGATCTGCTCCGGCGGGCCATGGGGAAGAAGAAGCGGGAGGTGTTGGAAGCCGAGTACGAGGGTTTCGAAGCGGGGATGCGGGCCAACGGCTACTCGGCCGACGCCGTCAAGACGTTGTGGGACATCCTCGTACCCTTCAGCGACTACGCGTTCAACAAGTCGCATACCGCAGGCTACGGGCTGGTCTCTTACTGGACGGCTTACCTCAAGGCGAATTACCCGGCGGAGTACATGGCCGCGCTTCTCACGTCGGTCAAAGACGACAAGGACCGGTCCGCGGTGTACCTGGCCGAGTGCCGACACATGGGCATCACGGTCCTGCCCCCGGACGTCAATGCTTCGGACGCCGGCTTCACGCCGACCGGCAACGACATTCGCTTTGGCCTCTCGGCCGTCCGCAACGTCGGAGAAAACGTCGTCGCCTCGATCGTGGCGACCCGTGACGCCAAGGGCGCCTTCACGGACTTCGCCGACTTCCTCCGCAAGGTCGACGCCGTGGTGTGCAACAAGCGAACCCTGGAGGCGCTGATCAAGGCCGGGGCGTTCGATTCCCTCGGACATACCCGGCGCGGGCTGGTCCACGTCTACGAGCCGGCAGTGGACGCGGTGCTCGACACCAAGCGCAATGAAGCCAATGGCCAGTTCGACCTGTTCGGGTTCGGCGGACTCACCGACGCGGCGCCCGATCCGGCCGGCGATGTCTTCGCGGTCACCGTGCCGCCGGGGGAGTGGGACAAGTCGGTCCTGCTCGGATTCGAACGCGAAATGTTGGGCCTCTACGTCTCGGACCATCCGCTGTTCGGGGTCGAGCACGTGCTGGTCGGGGCGGCGGACATGTCCATTGCCGCCTTGCATGCCGACGCTGCCGCGGACGGCCAGACGGTGACGGTCGCGGGCATCCTGTCGGGAGTGAACCGTCGGGTGACCAAAGCGGGTGCGCCATGGGCGCAAGCGGTCCTGGAGGATCTCGAAGGTGCAGTCGAGGTGCTGTTCTTCCCCGCTACCTACGCTCAGGTCGGCATCAACATCGCCGAAGACGCGATCGTGGTCGTCAAAGGTCGAGCAGATCTTCGCGATGACACGGTGAAATTGATCGCGAGCGATCTCACTCTGCCCGACCTGTCGCAGGCTCCCCGCGGGCCGATCATTGTGTCGATGGCGCCTTCTCGATGCACGCCGCCGATGGTGGACCGGCTCCGCGAGGTATTGGCCGCCCATCCCGGCACCACCGAGGTCCATCTTCTCTTGGTGAACGGCACTCGGTCGCATCGGCTCAAACTCGAGGACGGGTATCGGGTTACCCCGTCGCTGGCGCTGATGGGCGATCTGAAGGCCCTGCTCGGCCCGACCGCCGTCACTCACTAGCGCGCCGCCCGATCGCGGCGCAGTAGGAGCACCACACCGATCGCGGCGGCGACGATCACCGCGGCACCGCAGAGCAGGGCGACGTGCATGCCATCGACGAATGCCGACTGGGCGTGGGCGCCGATACTTCCGCCGACCCGGTCAGCGAGGGCGAGCGAGTCCCGGGCTCGATCGGCAACGGACGTGGGAACGCCGCTCAGATACGGCGCGAGGTGCTCCCGATACGTGGCGTTGAGGAGGCTGCCGAGCACCGCGATGCCTATCGCACCACCGAGTTCGCGGGCCAGGTCGTTCATGGCCGAGGCGACGCCTTGCTCGGAAGCAGGTAGGGCCTCGGTGACCGAGGTCGTCGCTGGCGTCATGGCCATGCCCGCGCCGGCGCCGAGCGGGATGAGACCGGCGGCGATCAACCAGTACGAGCTATCCGCGTCGAGCTGGGCCAGGATCGTGAAACCGGCAGCGGCGATGACCAGACCGGTGACGCAGACGCGCATCACCCCGAACCGGCCGACGAGCCTGGCGGCCAACCGGGCCGAAGGCATCATGCACACCACCATCGGGAGCAGGCAGAGCGCTGCGACGAGCGAACTGTCGCCGCGCACTAGCTGCAGGAACTGCAAGATCACGAAGATGAAGCCGAAGAACGCGAAGAACTGCGACGTGAGCGAGAGCATTCCGGCGGCGAATCGCCGATTGCGGAACAGCCGCGGGTCGAGCAGCGGCTGGCGGCGGTGCAGCTCCCAGACCGCGAATACGGCGATGATCACCAGCCCCGCGGCGATCCCGCCGAGCGTGCGCGCGGCCAGCCAGCCCGCTTCGGGCGCCTCGATCAACGAGTAGACCAAGACGGCGAGCCCAGCTGCGGCGATGATCGCGCCAACCACGTCGAGCCGGGCGGCGTTCTTGTCGGCGGACTCGGGGACCACGCGCACGGTGCCGATCACCGCGACGACCACCAGCACCACGTTGAGCGCGAACACCGACTGCCACGACCAGAATTCGAGCACCGTGCCCGACGTCAGCAGGCCGAGAATCGCACTGGCTCCGGCTACCCCAGCCCAGACGCTGATCGCTTGGGGCCGGCGCTCCGGCGGGAACGTCGCGGTGATGGTGGACAGCGTGGCCGGCATCACGAGCGCCGCACCGACTCCCAGAAGGGCTCGCAACGCAATGAGCGCGTTGGCGTCCGAGACCAGCATGGCAGCCAGAGAGGCAGCGCCGAATATGCCGAGGCCGGCAATCAGGGCCCGCCGCCGGCCGTAGCGATCGCCGAGCGCACCGGCTGGCAGCAACAGCGCCGCGAAGACGAGCGCGTAGGCGTCGACGATCCAGGACAGCTGGGTCTGGGTGGCGTGGGTGTCCCGCGCGATCTCCGGCAGCGCCACATTCAACGAGGCGACCGCGGACACGACCGTCGCCAGGGACAGGCAGACGACCAACAGCACGCGGCCGTGGCGGCGTGGACTTGCGGCGGCAGTCGTCGCCGGAGTGGGCGTCAGCGAGCTATCGCCGGAACCGCCTGCCGTGCGGATGGTGTTGGTGGGCATCTCCGGCCTCCGGTCTTCCAGATATTTCATTGCTGATGAATTCACATGATGGCATGAGAGGAGGTATATTTCAACAGTGATGAATAAGTCGTCGACCGAGGTCGGGCGTGGACGCCGCCCCGGCCAGCCGAATACCCGCGACCAGATCCTCGCCGCCGCGCGGCACCGGTTTCTCACCGACGGCTACCAGGCGACGTCGATGCGGTCGATCGCTGCCGATGCCGAGGTGGACACCGCCCTGGTGAGCTACTACTTCGGTTCCAAACAGGGTGTTTTCGGTGCCGCCATGGCCTTGACGGCTAATCCGGCCCAGGTGCTCGCGGCGGCGTTGCCGGGCGACCTTGGGGGTCTCCCCGAGCGAGTGTTGCGAGCGCTCCTTCGCACCTGGGACGACGAAGAGACCGGCGCGCCGTTGCGGGCGATGCTCGCAGGTATCGGCGAAAATCCGGCCATTGCCCGCGTGCTGCGCGAGGTCGTCGAACGGGAGATCATCGGCGCCGTGGCAAGCCGGCTAAGCGGGCGCTATCGCGAGCAGCGGGCAGCTGCGTTCGGCGCCGCGCTCGCCGGCCTCATCTTCGGCCGCTACGTGCTTCGGATCGGGCCGCTGGTGAGCATGTCGGTCGACGACGTGGTCGCCAGGATGTCCCCGATGTTGGCTGCGGCACTGCAGCCTGAGGCTGACCGGAAGAGCCTCCGCGCACGACCGGGAAACCGTCCGGCGCGATCTCAGCAAGCTCTCGACTAATCCACGTACGGTCGAGATATGTTCCCCGAGCTCGAGCCGGATGGTCCGGGCTCGCCGGCGCCCGAGGTCGGTGAGTTCCGGCCGGGAACCGCTGACAGCCGTCGCGCCTTGTCCGGGTACCTCGTCGGACGGGCGATTGGCGAGCAGACCGCTGCCGGGCTGATGATCCTCGGGTTCGCCTTTCTGGCCCTAGCTGTCGGGGGCTACTTCATCGCACCGACCTGGCTCGCCGTCCTGGTCGGACTGATCGGTTTCGGGCTGTTGCTCGTCCGGGCGATCGTCGCCGCGCTGATGCGCCGGCTCGCGGGAGTGGGCCGGTTCGGCCCGCACGAAGATCGGATGCGGTCTCTCGTCGCGGAGACTCGAGGCGACGTTCGCCGCGAGCTACGGCGGCTCGGCTTGCCAAGCCATACCGCGACGATGCCGATTCTCGCCGCCCGCCTGCTCGGGCGTCGCCGCAGTGAGGTCATCGCTCGGCTGCGTGGATTCGACATCGATCGCGTCGTGCCTCCCGCGCGAGTCGATGACATGCATCTGGTCATCCAGGCGTTGTCGCAACGTTAGTGATCGGCGCTGCGCCGGCACGACCCGGGCCCACAGGACAAAGATGGCGACGTGACCAGCGTGCGGGCCGTCCGAGGCCGGCTCCACGAGCTAGGTCGTGGCGTCGGCCGCAGCGTGGTCGGGCGGGTTCTCACGAGCGGTGACGCGGTTCGGGCGCGGCGAAACGGGAATGGCCTCGAGGAGGGCGGACTGGCCCGAGGCGCGGTTTTGCTCGGCACGGTCTGGCCGGGCGGAACCGTCGAACCGTTCGCAGGCGCGGTGGTCGTCGACAGCAAGGGAATGGTGGACTACATCGGTCCGGCCGCACCCGGTCGCCTTCCCGCGGACCTGCAGGTGATCGGTGGCGATGGCTTCTGGATCGGCCCCGGTGTGGTCGACGCGCACGTCCATCTCGCGTTCGGCTCGGTCGATGACTGCCTGTGGCGCGGACTGGTTGGCGTGCGCGACCTTGGCGCACCGACGGAGTCCGCCCGCAGCTGGCGCAGCGGGCACCGCCGGCCACCGCGTGGGCGTCCATTCGTCGCCGTCGCGGGTCCTATCCTGACCGCGCCACGCGGTTACCCGTCGCGCGCTGGGCAGTGGGGAAGCCGCGGGTTTGCCACTTTCGTCGAGGCACCCGCGCAGGCGAAGCAGGTCGTACACCGGGTGGTCGCCCATGGCGCCGATGTTGTCAAGATCGCACTCGAGCCGGGTGGCGTCGGCTGGCCGGTGCCCGAGCCCGCCGTCGTCCGCGCCGTCGTCGAGGCCGCGCATGCCACTGGCCTTTCCGTAGTTGCCCACGCCCTTCGCGTCGACATGGTGCGCCGGGCAATCGACGGTGGTGTCGACGAGCTCGCCCACACCCCGACCGAGCGGCTCCCCGATGACCTCGTCGAGCACATTGCCGAGGCTCGCGTCGCGGTCGTCTCGACCCTGCAGACGTTCTTCTCGGCCGGGAGCGGTCGCGCCGCGGCCGCGAACGCCGCTGCCTTGCACCGGGCCGGTGTCGTGCTCCGCTACGGGACCGATCTTGGCAATGACGGCACCGTGATGGGCGTGGACCCGCGCGAGCTGGATCGTCTCGCCGACGCGGGACTAGGACGGCTTGGCGCCCTGCGTGCCGCCACCGAGTTAGCGGCTCAAAGTCCGGGCCTGCGCGGACGTAGCGGGCACTTGCGAGTAGGCGAGCCAGCCGCTCTCGTCGTTCTTCCGGGTGATCCGGTCGCCGAACCCGGATTCTGGCGGTCACCCGTCGCCGTCCTGGCCGACGGCCGACTCACCCTGAACTGACACACTGGTGTTCAGGCGTCGGTGTTGAGGGAGCGATCGTGACGCAGGAAGTCGGACCGGTCGGGTTGGACATGGCGCCGACGACGCAACGCTCTCGGCGGGAACCCTGGGTGGTCCGCAGAGATGTGTACATCGGTGGCTGGGTCGTTGCCGCCCTGGCCCTGGTCGGCGTCCCGCTTGGGCTCATCTGGCAAGCCGTTAGCCCGCGCAGTGCCGGACTGGTCCTCCAATCCGGCGCGATCATCCCCGACGAGACGGAGGCGCTCATCGGCACGGACGGCTGGTTCGCGTTGCTCACCGGGGTCGTGGGGCTTATCGCAGCGCTCGTCGTGTGGACCCGAAGGCCGTGGCGGGGACCGGCGACGGTGGTAGCCCTGGCGCTGGGCGGCGTTGTCGGTGCCTTGGTCACGGCCCTGGTGGGACATCTCACCGGCGGTGGGCAGTCGACCGGCAAGGCTGGCGCCTTGCTCACGCTGCCGGTCTCGCTGCATGCGACGGGCCTGCTGTTGCTCGAGGCTGCGATTGCCGTACTGGTTTACGGCCTCCTGGTTGCCTTCACCACGCGGGACGACCTGGGTCGGACGGACGCCCCGGCGCATCCAGAACCAACCGACCAACCCGGCGTCGGCGTCGCCGGCTGGGCCGCCACTTCGCATCCGATCAATTCGCCACCGGACTGATCCAGAGCGCGCGGGGGTCGATCGGCGCACTTCGGGTCTGCTGAAGCAGAGTGATCTCGCGTCGCATCAGCACCAGCTCGGCGTGCAAGCGGTGCGCGGCGGTCGGCGCGGCCAGCAGATTCTGACGGTCCTGGCGGGTGAGCTGAATGAGCCCGGCCAGCTGGTAGCTGACCGGCACCGGCTCAGCCGCGAGGGTGACGTCGATCGTTTCCTCTGACAGTGTGCGGAGGACCTCGACATATCGTTCGAACATTGCGCGAGCAGCGGCGACCAGCCCGGGCGTCACGGCACCGACAGTCTCCGGGAGCCACGCCACTTCGGCGCGCAGGTACGGCCGGCCCGACCGGAGGACCTCCCGCACGCGGAAGCGCCGGGAGCCGATGGTGAGCAGATCCGAGGTCCCGTCCGGGTAGGGCCGCCGGTTGACGATCTCAGCCATCGTCCCCACCGCGGCGAACGCGACGTTCTCGGAGGTCTCGATGCCCCGATGAATCGACAGCACTCCGAACGCCGGCGGGGTGCTCGGCAGCAAGTCGGCGATCATGGCTTGATAACGGGGCTCGAAGATATGCAACGGCAGGGCCGCGCCTGGCATCAGCACGTGGCCGAGCGGAAACAAGGCAATGCGCTCGGTCACAGATCGACCGTAGTCACCGGTCTCCCGCGCCGGCAGTGGTAAGCCGGCCGGCCCGTAAGCTGGGACCGTGCTGCGCCGCGTCGACCTGACCGTCGAGGGCGCCGATCCTCGCCAGGTGCTGCCCCGGGCACGGGTGGACATCGGCGCCGCAGTTGGCGCTGTCGCACCGATCGTCAACGATGTCCAGGTACGGGGTTACCCGGCGGTACGGGAAGCGACGCTGCGCTTCGATGGCGTCGACTTGCCCGCCCCGCGCGTGCCGGCTGCCACCCTCGCTGAAGCGCTGGCCGCGTTGGATCCCAGCGTTCGGGCGGCCCTCACCGAGTCGATCCGCCGCGTTCGGCTGGTCCACGAAGCGCAGCGGCGCCAACCGGTCGACGTCACGGTGGTACCTGGTGGCACGGTCACCGAGCGCTGGATCCCGGTGCGGCGGGTCGGCCTGTACGTGCCCGGTGGGCTCGCCCCGCTGGCGTCCAGTGTCGTCATGAACGTGGTTCCCGCCCAGGTCGCGGGCGTCGAGTCCCTCGTCGTCTGCTCTCCGCCCCAGCAAGACCAGGACGGGCAACCGGACGCGACAATCCTGGCGGCCTGTGCGCTGCTCGGCGTGGCCGAGGTGTATGCGGTCGGCGGCGCCCAGGCGGTTGCCCTGCTCGCTTATGGCGACTCGGCCGCCGGCATCGCGCCGGTTGAGCTCATCACCGGCCCGGGCAACGTATACGTCGCTGCCGCGAAACGGCTCGTCCGCGGCGTGGTGGCAGTAGACGCTGAGGCCGGGCCGACCGAGATCGTCGTGCTGGCCGACCGGACCGCCGATCCGGTGCACGTCGCTGCCGACCTCATCAGCCAGGCCGAGCACGATGTGTTAGCCGCATCGGTGCTCGTCACCGACTCAATCGCCCTGGCCGACGCGGTCGAGGTCGAGCTCGCCCGTCAGGTCGAGCTCACGAAGCACGTCGAGCGGATTCGGGCCGCCTTGAGCGGGGAGCAGTCAGCGACGGTTCTCGTCCGCGACATCGAGCAGGGCCTACAGGTCGTCAATGGTTATGCGGCGGAGCACCTCGAAGTCATTACGGCCGACGCCCGGCGAGTGGCCGAGCGCGTTCACAATGCCGGCTGCGTGTTCATCGGGCCGCACGCGCCGGTGTCGCTCGGTGACTATTGCGCCGGATCGAACCACGTCCTCCCGACGGGCGGTGCGGCCACGTACGCCTCCGGCCTGTCGGTGCAGACGTTCCTCAAGGGTGTGCACCTGGTCGAGTACGACTCCGAGGCGCTCACCGAGGTTGCGCCGCACGTGCTGGCGCTCGCAGACGCCGAAGATCTCCCCGCCCATGGCACCGCCATTTCCGTCCGGCTGCCACGGTGAGCGCGGCGCCGGACGTCGGCACCACTCGCGCGACCGCTGACGTTTCCCTCTCCGAGCTCCCGCTGCGCGCCGAGCTGCGCGGGGCGCAGCCCTACGGCGCGCCACAACACGACGTGCCCGTACGGCTGAACACCAACGAGAATCCATATCCGCCGTCAGCGACCATCGCCCGCGAGATCGGGGAGGCCGCCGCGCGGGCCGCCCGCTCGCTGAATCGCTACCCGGACCGCGAGGCCTACCGGCTGCGTGAGGACCTCGCCCGCTACCTCGGCTACGGACTGCACGCCTCGGAGATCTGGGCGGCCAACGGTTCGAACGAGGTCATGCTGCACATGCTGCAGGCTTTCGCTGGACCCGGCCGGACGGTCCTCTCATTCGCCCCGACGTACTCGATGTATCCGGAGTACGCGCGGGACACGCACTCCGCCTGGGTGGTTGGCCGTCGGCGGGACGACTTCAGTCTCGACCCCGAGCATGCCATCGGGTTGATCGTCGAGCTGCAGCCTGCCGTCGTGCTGTTGGCGTCACCGAACAACCCGACCGGTACCGCCCTGCCGATCGATCTGGTCGAGCGCATCTGCGCGGCCGCGCCCGGCATGGTGGTGGTGGACGAGGCGTACGGCGAGTTCCGCCGATCAGATGCGCCGAGCGCACTAGGCCTCCTGGCCACGCAGCCGCGGCTCGGGGTGACCCGGACGATGAGCAAAGCATTCGCATTCGCCGGCGGCCGCGTCGGCTACCTGGCAGCGGCACCAGCCGTCGTGGACGCTCTGCGTATCGTCCGATTGCCGTATCACCTGTCGGCGGTGACGCAGGCGACGGCCCGGGTGGCGTTGGCGCACGCCGACGAGCTGCTGGCCCGAGTGGCCGAGCTGCGCGAGCGGCGGGATGCGACCGTTGCGTGGCTACGTGGCCAGGGACTGACCGCGGCGGACTCCGACGCGAACTTCGTGCTGTTCGGCGTGTTCGCTGATCGGCACGCCGTCTGGCAGGGTCTGCTCGTTCGCGGCGTGCTGATCCGTGAAGTAGGTCCGGCCGGCTGGCTGCGCGTCACGATCGGCACCGAAGACGACATGGCCGCATTCCGCGCCGCATTAGTGGAGGTTCTTTCATGACCCGCATTGGCCGGGTCGACCGGCAGACGAGCGAGACCAAGGTACTGGTCGAGATCGACCTGGACGGCGTCGGCCGTACCGACGTTTCGACCGGCGTGGGTTTTTACGACCACATGCTCACGTCGTTCGGCAAGCACGGGTTGTTCGACCTGCGGATCCAGGTCGACGGAGACCTGCATATCGATGCGCATCACACTGTCGAGGACACCGCGATCGCTCTCGGGCAGGCATTCGCTCTCGCCGCCGGCGACAAGGCCGGGACCCGACGGTTCGGCGACGCGTTCGTGCCGATGGACGAGGCGCTCGCCCAAGCCGCCGTCGACCTGTCCGGCCGGCCCTACCTCGTCCACCACGAGCCGGACGGGGCGCCACCCACCATCGGACCGCAGTATGCCACTACGCTGACGCGGCACGTGTTCGAGTCGTTCACCGACCACGCGGCCGTCGCGTTGCACGTGATCGTCCACGGAGGCCGCGACTGGCACCACATCACCGAAGCCGAGTACAAGGCGGTGGCCCGAGCATTACGGGCCGCCGTCGAGCTCGACCCGCGGGAGCAGGGGGTTCCGTCCACGAAGGGCGTTCTTTAGTGCCTGGTCCGATCCCCACGATTTGTATGCAGATTCTGTTGCCGCGGCCAGGGAATCTGCATACGCAGCTATGGACGGGGCGCTAGATCCCCGGTGAAGAGCGTCGTGGTGCTCGACTACGGGTCGGGCAATCTCCGCTCCGCGCAGCGGGCGCTCGAACGCGTCGGCGCCGATGTCGCGGTGACGTCGGATACCGAGGCGGCGATTGACGCCGACGGTCTGGTCGTGCCCGGCGTCGGTGCCTTCGCGGCGTGCATGGCCGGGCTTGCCGCGGTGGATGGCGGCCCGGCGATCGTCGAGCGAGCGCGTCGAGGCCGCCCGGTGCTGGGCATCTGCGTAGGCATGCAGGTTCTCTTCGATGCGGGCGTCGAGCACGGCGAGGAGACCGCTGGTCTGGGCGTGCTGCGCGGCCGGGTCGAGCCGTTGCAGGCGCCAGTGCTGCCGCACATGGGGTGGAACACGGTAACGCCAGCGGTTGGCTCGGTGCTGTTCGCCGGTATTCCAGACGGGACGCGGTTCTACTTCGTGCATTCGTATGCCGCTCACGACACCGGCGGGCTCGTGACGACCGCACGCCATGGCGAGGAATTCGTCGCCGCGGTCGAGGACGGCGTCATCAGCGCGACGCAGTTTCATCCCGAGAAATCCGGCGACTGCGGCGCCACATTGCTATCGAACTGGCTGGCCACGCTGTGACCCGAGCGCAGCTGTCGCACTCCGTGGTCCGGGGTATTCGATGACCTTCGTGATCCTTCCCGCCGTCGACGTCGCCGACGGGGCGGCCGTCCGTCTCGTGCAGGGCGCCGCCGGTACCGAGACCTCATACGGCGATCCGCTGCAAGCGGCACTCGCGTGGGCGAGAGACGGAGCCGAATGGATCCACCTGGTCGACCTCGACGCCGCGTTCGGTCGCGGCAACAACCGGGAATTGCTCGCCGAGGTCGTGCGACGAGTCGGGGTTGCGGTAGAGCTGTCGGGGGGCATCCGCGACGAGAGCTCGCTCACCGCGGCCCTGGCCACCGGAGCCGCGCGGGTGAACCTCGGAACGGCCGCCCTTGAGTCGCCAGAATGGGTGCGGTCGGCGATAGCGCGGCACGCAGAGCGGATCGCGGTCGGCCTGGATGTCCGGGGTCAGACGCTCGCCGCCCGCGGCTGGACGAAGGACGGCGGCGATCTCTGGGAGACTCTGACTCGCCTCGATGCGGACGGATGCCGGCGATATGTCGTCACGGACGTGCACCGCGACGGCACCCTGACCGGGCCGAACCTCGACTTGCTCAAAGACGTCTGTGCGGCGACCCAGGGCGCGGTCGTGGCGAGCGGTGGGGTGTCCTCGCTCTCCGACCTACGCGCGCTGCGGGGTTTGGGCACGATCGAGGGCGCCATCGTCGGGAAGGCGCTGTATGCCGGGGCGTTCACCTTGCCCCAAGCTTTAGCTGCCGTGACCTGATGCAACACAACCGGCCGCCCGGCGTGTCCATAAGGCATGCAGGCCGCCGCGGACGACACCGTGCCGGTGCCGGCTGACTCCAGCGTGGTCGTAGCAATGGAAGACTTCGAAGACTTCGTACGCGCCCACCTCCCGTCGTTACTGCGCACGGCCTTCTTGCTCACCGGCGGCGACGGCCCGGCGGCCGAGGATGCCGTGCAGGAGACCTTGACGAGGCTCTATCCGCGGTGGGCTCGGGTGCAACAGGCCGACCATCCACTCGCCTACGTGCGGCGCAGCCTGATCAACACCTATCTGAACAGCGTCCGGTCGACGTCGGCGCGCGAGTTCGTCGCGCTCGATTCAGTGGACCGGGGCGCCGGCGGCGACATGACGCAGGCCGTCGGCGATCGCGACCAGATCAGGCGGCTGATCCGGCAACTGCCGGAGCGGCAACGGGTAGCCCTCGTCCTGCGGTACTTCGACGATCTGACCGACCGGGAGGTCGCTCGAGCAATGGGATGCCGCCCGGGTACGGCCCGCAGCCTGATCAGCCGAGGCCTGTCGGCCGTACGGGCGACGCTTTCCCCCTCGCAACTCGGAGATCGCGATGCCTGAGGACCTCGAAGCACGGCTGCGCCGGGAGCTTTCCAGCTGGGCGGAGGAAGCGCCCCCGCCCAGAGCCGTGAGCGTGCGCACGCTGGATGCCGCGCATGCAGCGCCAGTCGAGCGAAGCCGGCCGGCATGGTTGCTATCGGCGATCGCCGCCTGTGTGCTGCTTGTTGTCATTGGCGGCACCGTGGGCGGCATTGCGCTCGTCCGGCACCTGACCGAGCCGGCTCGGCCGGCCGCGCCGACTCAGCCAGCGTCGCCGGCCCCGCCGACCGGATCGGTGCCGAGCGTCCATCCGACCTCGCCGAGCCCAACCGCGAACCCGACCGCCTCTGCTTCCTCCGCGCAACCGGCACCGCCGGGTGCCACTGGCCCGGTCCCGGCCGGATTCACGGTGCACGACCTGACGTTCGTGAGCGACGACCAGGGCTGGGCGCTCGGCACAGCGCCGTGCTCCAGCAAGCCGTGCACGTCGCTGGTGCGCACCAGCGACGGCGGTCGCAGCTGGGTCGGAATACGCCCGCCGGTCGTCGGTCTCGTCGGAGTCGACGACTGCTCCACGGCGTGTGTGTCGAATGTGCGCTTCGCGACTCCGCTTGTCGGGTATTTGTTCGGTCCGCAGGTGTTTTACCTGACCACAGACGGCGGGGCGACGTGGCAGCGGCAGGTGGGCGGCGCGGCCGCGCTCGAGATCGCCGTTAACAACGTGCTACGCGTTCCGGCAGGCGATGGGCAGGGGTGCTTCCCCGGGTGCCCGGTGTCCGTCCAGGTCTCGACGATCGGTGGGACCGCGTGGCGTACGGTCCTTGCTCTGTCGTCGGCGCAGGTCGGCTTCGACACGGGCGTTCAGCTCTCGCGCACCGGCGGGCACGCGTACCTGCAGGTGTACGGCCATGTCTCCGGGGGCGCGAGCCAGGCGCACAGCGCGCTGTATGTGTCAGCCGACAGCGGTCTGACCTGGGCCGATCGTGGTGAACCCTGCCCGCAGGTTTCTCCGGGTGAGGTCGATGCATCTGCCTTGAGCTCGGCGTCCGATCAGTCGGTCACCGTGCTGTGCACCCAGCGGTCGGGCTCGGCGTCTTTCGTGGCCGTCTCGACCGACGGTGGTCGCCCGTTCCAGCCCGGAAAGCCGCTGCCCAACCTCGAAATCCAGGTCGGCTCGGCGTCGTCGTCCACCGTGTTCGCCATCGGTTCGGTTGGTGGCCGCGAGTCCCTGGTCCGCAGCGTCGACCGCGGCCTCACCTGGACCGTGGTGGCGCAAAGCGGCCCGGTGACCGGCACCGCAGCGCCGCGCGGCGGCTTCCTTGGCTTCGAGTCGGCGACAACCGGTCGATGGGTAAGCCTGACCGATCCCCGCACCGTGTGGACAACTCGCGACGGCGGTGCGACCTGGGTCAGCTACAGATTCGGCTAACCGAGGTACCCGACTCGCCCGGCTCGGTTAGGTCGAGCGCTGGTAGGTGCGGAATGCGCGGGTGGCGAGCCAGGCCATGCCAACTGCTAGCAGGGCCAGCGCGCCCAGCCTCGGCAGTACCGCGCTCCAGTCCGGATCGGCCGACAAGGCCTGGCGACTGACCACCACCGCCCAGTCAACCGGGTTGTACCGAGCGACCGTTTGCAGCCAGTCCGGAGCCAGTGCGATCGCCATGACCGCTGACGAAACGAACGCCAGCGGCAGGCTCAGGAACTGGCTGATGCCGATCAGCGCCTCCTGGGTCCGGGCCAGGAGAGCCACCGCGTTGGACATCGCCGCGAAGATGACGCACAGCAGCGAGGCCGCAACCAAAGTGAGCAGGATTCCGGTCGTTCCGCCGGGGTATCGGGCTCCGGCCGCATAGGCGATCCCGAACACGATCAGGGTCTGGATCAGGGTGGTGATCACCTGGTAGGCCAGCGTGCCGATCATCATGGCGCCGCGCGACACCGGCGAGGCAAGCAGCCGATCCATCACCCCGCGGTTCATGTCCTCGATGTAGATCGTGCCGGCCCAGGCGGCCGAGAACAGCACGGTCATCATGATCACGCCCGGCGAGATGAACTCGAGATAGGACCCTGACCCGTCCTGCGACGACGCGAAGCCGGGGATGTGCACGACCGACCGGAACAGCTGGCCGAACAGCAGCAGCCAGATGACCGGCTGGACGAGGGTGATCGCCGCGTACCAGGGCTGCCGGATCAGTGCGTGGACGGACCGCAGGGTCAGCAGGCCGGATTGCACGAGTAGGTGTGATCGGGTCGGCCGCATCGCGGCCGTGAGGGTAGTCATCGCGAGTTCTCCTCCGTCACGTGATAGGTGCGGCCGACGTGCCGCAGGTACACGTCATCCAGGGACGGGCGAGACACGGTGACCGAAGCCACCGTGACGCCGGTGTCGTCCAGGCTGGCCAGCACGGCCGGGACGGCGGTTGCACCGTGGTCGGCGCGGGCGCGCAGGCTGCTGCCCCCGTCCGAGCTGATCTCGTGCAGCCCCGGCACCCGGCCCAACCGAGTGACGGCGGCCGCCATCTGCGCGGCGGCGCCGAGTTCGACGACGATGGCGTCGCCCCGCAGTTCGCGTTTGAGGTCTTCAGCCGTACCTTCGACGACCACGCGACCGTGGTCGACAATGGCCAGCCGGTCCGCGAGCCGGTCCGCTTCGTCGAGGTAGTGGGTCGTGAGCAGCACAGTCGTCCGCTCGTCGGCGAGCCGTTCGATCTCGGCCCACATCTCGGCCCGGGCTTCCGGGTCGAGCCCGGTCGTGGGTTCGTCGAGGAAGAGCACCTGCGGGCGGTGAACCAGTCCGATCGCGACATCAAGGCGCCGGGCCATCCCGCCGGAGTAGGTCCGGACCAGCCGGTTGGCGGCGTCAGTGAGGCCGAACCGGTCGAGGAGTTCGCCGGCACGGGTAGCCGCGGCCCGGCGGCTCAGTCCCTGGATGCGGGCGGCGAGCAGCAGGTTCTCGCGGCCGGTGGCCATCGGATCGCTGCTTGCCTTCTGTGCGACCAGGCCGATCTCGCGGCGCACCTGCCCGGGGTAGCGGACGACGTCGATGCCGGCCACGCGGGCGTCGCCCGAGTCCGGCCGCGACAAAGTGGTCAGAATCTTGACCGTCGTTGACTTGCCCGCACCGTTGGGCCCGAGCAGACCGAAGATGGTGCCGGCGGCGACGCGGATGGACAGCTGATCGAGAGCCCGGACTGGCGCGCCACCACGAGGTCCGGGGTAGGTCTTGACGAGATCGCAGACCTCGAGCGCGACCTCGCCGGAGTGCGGTTTCGCCGGGGTGCGGGCCGGCAGCACGGCATTGTTGTGCGGAGACATGACGGGATTGACTCCTCGAGTTGATGGGGAGTCGGCGCCCTCGTCACCTATCGTGAGCATGCGCCCCGGGACGATCCCGTGTGCTCAGGCGACGGTGCGTCGGCTCGGCGGTAAGGCCGCGGGCCGGGTGTTGCCGCACCCGGTCTGCGGTTGGTCAGGACCTGGTATCTGGAGCAAGCAGCGCGGCAGCCTCCTCTCCGAGATAGCGAACCGGGTCGGCAGAGATCTCGGCCATCGTCATGCCGTTGCCGATGAGTTCATGCATGTGACGCCAGACGTGCGCGCCGCCCAGTGTTCCCGAACGGATATCGCGCACGAGCTTGGTCACGAAGTCGAGCTCGGCCGTGAGCATCGCCAGCCGATAGAGGCTTTCGACGAGGAACAGCTCCGGCAGGTTGCGTTCGCGGGCCACGTCGTGCATTGCCTCCATCGACCGGATTTCGATGCGCAACCGCTCCGCGCGGTGGTCGAGTAGCCGCGCGACCTCGTCCGGTGGGAGCGCCGCGGCGAGCGACAGTCCGGCCTCGAACGCCAGATACTCCTTGACCGGCGTGGACAGCAGCTCGGCGAGCCAGTCCTCGAACTCCTCGACGCCGGCCGGGGTGATCGCGTAGACGGTGCGCTCGGGTCGCCGACCCTCGCGCGTCGTCTCCTGCGCCTCGATCAAATGGTGCTTTTGCAGTGACTCGACGACCGCGTACAGCGATCCGTAGTTCAGCTTGATGCTCGCCTCCTTGCCCCGTTCCCGCAGCGTCGTGGAGATCTCATAGGGATGCATGGGCCGCTCGGTCAGGCAGCCGAGAATGGCAAGCGCGAGCGGGTTGCTCACGCGGCGACGAGTCATTGAATGATTCCCTTCGAATACTCGAAGTAGAGTAATTGCGAAATGGATATCACGCAAGCGGATATGTGGCAGCCGTCGACAGCTCGTCCGCGCCCGCCGGGGAATGCGGTTTCCGGCGATGCTCTTGGACGCGCGGTGGTCACAGGGCAGCAAAGTCCAGATCACGATGGGTCGGATGCAACAGCTCGTGATCAACTGGCGATGATCTCGGAGTTATGGTCGCTATGCAGCATTAAGGGCAAGATCGCAGCCGAGGCGTCCGGGCAGATCGGGAATCAACCGGTGATGACCTTGGACTTACCGTCGCCCCAGGGCTGTAGGTCCAAGATCACGCTTGACAACCTGGAAGCGTCACGATCGGACTGTCTGGCAGGCTTTAGGCATAGCCGGTGTGACGCCACGCCACCGTTCCAGCGACGACCGCCGAGGAGGATGCCGAGGTGAGCGACGTCCGGCGGCATGGATCGGGCGGGCCGTTCGAGGAGCTAGTTGGCTACAGCCGAGTCGTTCGGGCCGGGGATTTCGTGTTCGTAAGCGGGTGCACGTCTGTCGCAGACGGCGAAGTAGTCCACGCCGGAGAGCCGGCCGCACAGACGCGGCAGGCGATCGAGAACGTTCGTACGGCACTCGCGCGGGTCGGTGGCACGCTGGCCGACGTCGTGCGCACGCGCATGTTCGTCACCGACATCGGGCGGTGGGAAGAGTACGGGCTGGCGCACGGCGAGGCATTCGGCGAGATCCGGCCGGCGTCGACGATGGTCGAGGTGTCGGCCTTGATCGACCCGCGCATGCTCGTCGAGATCGAAGCAGATGCCTACGTCGGCGGCCGCCTGTGACCGTGATCGGTGCGCGCTCGTGACCGTTGCCGTCCGCGTGATCCCGTGCCTGGACGTCGACGCGGGACGTGTCGTCAAAGGCGTGAACTTCGTCGGGCTGCGGGACGCAGGAGACCCCGTCGAGCTGGCCCGTCGCTACGACGCCGAGGGTGCCGATGAGCTGACGTTCCTCGACATCACGGCGTCCTCGGGCGGTCGAGAAACGACATATGAGGTAGTGCGGCGAACCGCCGAACAAGTATTCATCCCGCTGACCGTCGGCGGGGGCGTACGCACAAGCGCCGACGTGGATCGGTTGTTGCGGGCCGGTGCGGACAAGGTCGGCGTGAACACGGCGGCGGTACGACGTCCGGAGCTTCTCGGCGAAATCGCACATCGCTTCGGACGGCAAGTGCTCGTCCTGTCTGTGGACGCTCGTCGAGTCCCGCCGGGCGGCGGGTCCACGCCGAGCGGCTTCGAGGTGACGACCCATGGCGGCCGCAACGGCACCGGGATCGACGCGGTCGCCTGGGCGGCCACCGCGGCCGAACTCGGCGCCGGGGAGATTCTGCTCAATTCGATGGACGCCGACGGGACCAAGGACGGTTTCGACCTCGAGCTGATTCGTCTGGTCCGCGCCGCCGTCACGGTCCCGGTGATTGCGAGTGGCGGGGCCGGCCGGGCGCAGCACTTTCCCGCGGCCGTGGCCGCTGGCGCGGATGCGGTGCTTGCCGCGAGCGTGTTCCATTTCGGTCAGCTCACCGTTGGCGCTGTGAAGGCCGAACTGGCGGCGGCCGGCCTGCCGGTTCGGGCCTGACTCACAGTTTGATCGCGGCGCTGACGAGTTGGGCGACTGAGGTCTCGTCGCCGGAGTAGTCAACCGTGGCGACCCGCTGCCGCCCGAACGCCACCAAGGTGAGTTCCACCGGATCGCCGCTCACGACGACGTTCTGACCGTCCACTGGCTTTCGGGCAACTGCCTCCTCGCCGTGGGGATCGACGAGGACAACCCCGACCGGTGCCTGCCGCAACGTCAGCCGGGCCGCCAACCGCAACTGAGACCAGATCGCCATCCGGCGATCGGCCCCTATGTCTCGCGGGGGCGACGGCTCCGGTCCGGCTCGCCGGGCATCCTCGTGGTGCACGACATACTCCAAGAGGTTGACTCGGTCCGCCACCGCCGGCACTGCGAGCGGTGACCACCATGGCGGCCCGTCGTGAACGCGTCGCACCAACTCGTCATACGGCACACCCTCGGCGTAGTGGATGATCCGATCGTTCGACCAGCGTCGGGCGGCGTCGATCGGGAGCCGATTCGCAGCCTGCGTCAACGACCGCTCGCGCAGGATGACGTGGGCGGCGAGTTGGGCAGCCGTCCACGGATCACACAGCGTCGGCGCGTCCGGCTTCGTGTGCGCCAGCGTGTCGGCGAAGTCGAACCGTTCCGCGACGGCATGGGAGGTCATAGGGCGACTCTAAGCTCGCATATTGCCGCTCCCGGGCGAAGACAAAGGCTCTTAGTCTTCACACAGCAAGTTCCCACGTTTGGCTCAGTCGGCTCACTCAGGCTGGACACAGCCAATCCAATGCAAGGGAGTGCCCATGACCACCGCCACCGCGGTCAAGCGACGTGTTTTGGTCGTTGACGACGAGGAGAACGTCACCCACCTGGTGTCGTCTGCGCTGCGTTTCGACGGCTTCGAGACGGTGACCGCCGACAATGGCCAGTCCGCCCTCGCCGCTGTCGCGGAGGCGGATCCGGATCTCGTTGTCCTTGACGTGATGATGCCGGGCATGGACGGCCTCGGCGTGCTGCAGAACCTCCGGGCGGCGGGTTCCCAGGTCCCGGTCATCTTCTTGACGGCGCGGGACACCGCGAACGACCGCATCGGCGGCCTGCGCGCCGGAGCCGACGACTACGTCGTCAAGCCGTTCAGCGTCGAGGAACTGCTCGCGCGCGTGCACGCGGTGTTGCGCCGCTCGGCGCCGGACGAGGCCCGCGAGGGTGTGCTGCGCGTAGCCGACCTCGAACTGGACGAAAACAGCCATGAGGTCACCCGCGCCGGTCACGAGATTCACCTCACGGCCACGGAATTCGAGTTGCTCCGCTACCTGATGCGCAACGAGCGGATGGTGCTGTCCAAGGCTCAGATCCTCGACCGAGTCTGGAAGTACGACTTTCAAGGGCAGTCGAACATCGTCGAGCTCTACATCGGATACCTGCGCAAGAAGGTCGACGCGGTGGAGCCCAAGCTCATCCATACCGTCCGCGGGGCCGGGTATGTCATCAAGGCGCCCCGCGCCTAACTTCTTCATCTCGGGCCGCCCAGTGCGCTATGCCGGGGTCCTTCGTACGCTTGAGCCACGATGAGCCGTGACTATGACCTCGGTGGCCGTGACACGCATGTCGAGGTGAGCGAGATACCCACGCCCGTGTCCCACGACGGTCCGTGGGATCCGAACGTCGAGGAGTTGAAGTCACCGCCGCCGACGGTCGAGCTGCCGGCCCCTCCGGCGGCGCCGCCGGCCGAGCGCACGTCCCGGCGTCGGCGCATCCTTCCGCGCACGCTGGCCGGCCGACTGATTCTCGGCGTCGTGTCGCTCGTCCTCGTGCTGGTCCTCGCGATGGGTTTCGCTACCTACGCGCTGCTGCGCCCGTACCTGTACGGCCAACTGGACCAGCAGCTCCGGCCACTCGCGAGCAACAACGCGAACCGGATCACCAACTGCCTGAATATGAATGGGCCCCTGACACCGAACAACCCTACGACGTGCAACTTGACCAATCGGTTCGGCTTCCACGCCGCTCAGCCGCAGTGGATCGCCGTATACAGCACTGACGGCAAGCCGCTCGTCGACAGCCTGGAGGGCGGCCCCGACTACGTGCTGCTTACCTTGACATCGTCGGATGCCAACCGCGTGATCGGCGATATTGGCGGGACACACACGGTCACCTCGACAGACGGCACCGAGATTCGGGTCATAGCCCAGGCCTTCGCGCCGGGCCTCATCGTGGTCACAGGGTTGTCGACCGGCGAGGTGAACACCACGATGCATCGCCTCGTGGTGATCGAGCTCGGAATCGGACTCGGCTTGCTGGTCGTAGCGTTCGTCGCCACCGCCTACGGGGTCCGGCTCAGCCTGCGCCCATTGCGCCGAGTCACGAGCACCGCGCGTGAAGTCACAGCGGAGCTGTCGCCGGAAGGCGCCGGCCTGGATCGCCGGGTCCCAGTCGCACCATCCGAGGTCGACACCGAGGCCGGGCAGATGGCCGAGTCCGTCAATACCTTGCTCGGTGCCGTCGAGACGCAGTTCGCCGCTCGGGTCGCAAGCGAGGAGCGGATGCGGCAGTTCATGGCCGACGCCTCGCACGAGCTGCGCACGCCGCTGACCTCGATCCGCGGGTACGCCGAGCTGGCCCGCATGCGGCGCGCGAACGGCACGGCTGACGTCGACAGCGATGCCGACACGCTGAACCGCATCGAGTCCGAGGGCACCCGGATGTCCCGCCTCGTCGACGACCTGCTCCTCCTCGCCCGCACCGATCGAGGAGCCGCGCCGCAGCTAGAACCGGTCGACACCGCCGATCTGGTGTCCACCGCCGTCGAGGGTGCTCAGGCGGCGTTCCCGCAGCGCCACATCGAGGTGGCGGTTGACCCTGAAGTGCCGTTGTACGGCGACTACGACCAGCTCCTCCGCGTCGTGCGCAATCTGGTGACCAACGCCGCCGTGCATACGGCCCCGGGTGGTCCAGTCCGGGTCAGCGCCTATCGGGACGGGTCAGAAAGCGTCTTGCGCGTGGACGATTCCGGGCCGGGGCTGCCGCCGGACGAAGCGGCCCAGGTGTTCGACCGATTCTGGCGCGCTGACAAGGCCCGGACGCGGGCCCGTGGCGGCAGCGGACTCGGCATGTCGATCGTCCGGTCGATCGTCGAGGCCCACGGCGGGACGGTACGGTTCGACAGCTCGGTCCGATCTGGAAGTACGGTCACCGTTCGGCTCCCGTCGTCGCCGGCCCAGGCCGGCTGGCGCGCCGCGACGGTCTGAGCGGTCCGAACCGGCTCCGGACGACCGGGCACAATCAAGGCATGCCCGCTCGCGGTCCGTCCGACCTTCCGCCCGCTATCGCCGCACGTCTGAAGCGCGACGCGGCCGGCCTCATCGTTGCCGTCGTGCAGCAGCACGACACCGGCGAAGTGCTCATGGTCGGCTGGATGGACGACGAGGCCCTGCACCGCACGCTCAGCACCGGCCGAGCCACGTTCTGGTCCCGGTCGCGTGAGGAGTACTGGGTGAAGGGAGCGACGTCGGGGAACATCCAGCTGGTCAGATCGGTCGCCCTCGACTGCGACGGTGACTCTGCGTTGGTTCGCGTCGACCAGATCGGCGCGGCGTGCCACACCGGCGACCGGACCTGTTTCGATCTCGGCGCCCTGCCGGTCTCGACGGTGGACGCGGAGCGGGCGGCATCCTCGACGTCATGAGCGCACCGATCGGCCGCCGCGAGCTGCGCGACATAGCCCGTACCCATCGGCTCGTGCCGCTCACCCGCACCCTGTTCGCCGACGCGGAAACGCCGGTGGGTGTTTATCGCAAACTCGCCGCGGACCGCCCGGGCACGTTCTTGCTGGAGTCCGCGGAACCGGGCCGATCGTTCTCCCGGTGGTCGTTCGTCGGAGTCAATGCCGTCGCCACGCTGTCGGCCCGAGCGGGCGAAGCGGTGTGGAGCGGGCAGGTCCCGGACGGCGTACCGACCGATGGCGATCCGCTAGAGGTACTCGGCGCGGCGTGGCGGGCGCTGCGCGGTCCGCGACTGCCGGGGCTGCCGCCGCTCACCGGCGGCTTCGTCGGCTATCTCGCCTACGACGTGGTTCGCCGGATCGAGACGTTGCCCCAGAAGGCCGAGGACGACCTGGGCCTTCCCGAGCTGACCATGCTGCTCGTCACCGACCTGGCGGCCGTGGACCACCACGAGTGCTCGGTGACGCTCATCGCGAACGCGGTGGTGCACGCCGGGATGTCAGCCGGCGAGCTCGATGCGGCCTACGCCGACGCCTACCGCCGGTTGGATCAGATGCAGGCGGCGCTCGCTACTCCGTCCGCGCCGACCGTGGCCGAGATCGGCCAGCCCGAACCCAAGCCGGCAGTGTCCCGCACGCCGGCGGGGGAGTACCAACCTGCCGTGGAGCAGGCGCTCGAGGCCGTGCGGGCCGGCGAGGTCTTCCAGATTCAGGTTGGTCAGCGGTTCCAGGTCGACACGGACGCGGACGCATTCGACGTTTATCGAGTGCTGCGCACCCTGAACCCGTCGCCGTACATGTACGTGCTGCGGCTGCCTGGCCTCGACATCGTGGGGTCCAGCCCGGAGGCGCTGGTCACCGTCGCGGACGGCGTAGCCGTCCTGCACCCGATCGCCGGTACCCGCCGGCGGGGGGAGACGGCCGAGCGCGATGCCGCGCTGGCGGCCGAGCTGGTTCGAGACCCGAAGGAGCGGGCCGAGCACGTCATGCTCGTCGACCTCGCTCGCAACGACCTCGGGCGGGTATCGGCGCCCGGATCGGTCGAGGTCGTCGAGTTCGGCTCGCTCGAGCGCTACAGCCATGTCTGGCACATCGTCTCGACCGTGCAGGGCCGGGTCGCCGACGGTTGTGATGCATTCGACGTCCTGCGCGCAAGCTTCCCCGCGGGCACCCTCACCGGTGCGCCCAAGGTGCGGGCAATGGAGCTCATCGAGGAACTCGAGCCGGTCCGCCGCGGGGTCTACGGCGGGGCCGTCGGTTATCTCGATGCGGCAGGCGACCTGGACATGGCGATCGCGATCCGCACCGCCGTGATGACTCATGACCATGCCTATGTGCAGGCCTCGGCCGGGATCGTTGCCGACAGCATCCCCGCGCTCGAAGAGCAGGAAACCCGGAACAAGGCGCGGGCAGTGTTGCAAGCGATCGCAACGGCCGAGACGCTGCGGGCCGTGGCCGAGCCAGACCCGTCTCATCGGATTTCGCAGTGACGCCCGTTGGACGATTGACGTTCGCGGCGGCCCTGCTCGGCCTCATTGTCGGTGGCGCGCTGGCCCTGTTCGCCAGTGGCCGAGGATGGCAGACGGTCACCGCGCAGCGGGCCCGGCCACTCGCGGACGACGTCCTGGATGTGAGCGGACGCACGCTGCATCCCGCAGTGACCGGGCTCGCGGTGGTCGCGCTGGCCGGGGTGGTCGGCATTCTTGCCACCCGAGGCATAGCTCGCCGGATCATCGGGGCGGTGCTGGTGGTCGCTGGCGCGATCGTGGGCTGGGACGCCGTGACCGGGTTGCACGCGATCTCACCGGAGCACGCGCGAACCTTGCTACGTGATGCCCAAACCGGCGTCGGGCTTGACCCGGGTCAAGCTGTGACCGTCGCCGTGCACCCGATATGGCCCGTGCTTGCCGCGCTCGGGGGTGTGCTCATCGTTCTCGGCGGAGCATTGACGATCGCCTGCGGCGCGGCCTGGAGGGGTCTTTCCGGCCGTTACGAGCATCCTCAGCCGGCAGCCGGGCCGCAGCCCGACGCGAGACTGTGGTCCGCGCTCGACCGGGGCATCGACCCGACGGCGGATCCGGCGCCAGACGTCACGGCCGACCCGCCCGGGTCGGCGGCGCGGCCGGCCCGGGATCGGAGCGTCGGCGCACCGGATGACGCCGGGAGCGACTGGTCGACTCGTACCGAACCCTGACCTGGCAGTGACCATGGACGCCGCCCGGGGACCGTAGATTGCCTGGTGTGCCGACGGATCCGAACGCTGTCCGCGGGCTGATCCTCGTCGCCGAGGACGAGGCTGCGATCGCCGACTTGATCCGGATGTACCTCGCGAAGGCCGGCTACGGCGTCCATATCGAGAAGGACGGAGCGGCGGCGCTCGCGGCGATCCGCCGGCTCAAGCCGGCGGCCGTCCTGCTCGACGTCGGCCTGCCCGAGCTGGACGGTGTCGAGGTGTGCCGCCGACTGCGCGCGGAGCAGAACTGGGTTCCGGTGCTGTTCGTCACTGCGCGGGACGACGAGGTCGACCGCGTGGTGGGCCTGGAACTCGGGGCCGACGACTATGTCACGAAGCCCTTTTCACCGCGGGAACTCGTCGCGCGGGTGACCGGCGTCTTGCGCCGGACCAAGGGCGTGCCGGATGCGATGCCACCGCTCGAAGTCGGAGACGTCCGGCTCGATCCGGTCGAGCGGCGGGTGTTCTCCGGTACCGCGGAGGTGGCCCTGACCGTCACCGAGTTCGATCTGCTGGCGCATCTGATGCGACGCCCGGGTCGGGTGTACAGCCGCGAGCAGTTGCTGAGTGAGGTGTGGGGTTACGCATCAGTCGCTGGAACCCGGACGGTCGACGTGCACATCGCCCAGATCCGGGCCAAACTCGGCGGCACCAGCCCACTACGAACCGTCCGGGGCGTCGGCTATGCGGTCGAGGCGCCGCGCCGGTGATCCACCGCCGAGGCACTCTGGCACTGCGCATCTCCTTGCTCAGCGTCTCAGTCGCTCTCATCACGGCCGTGGTCGCCGGGGGCATCGCCGTCGGGCTGGTTCGCCAAGCGAATGATCGGACCGCGAAACAGCTCCTGGCCCGCCTGGCCGACGCCGCTCAGACGTTCGCCGATGCTCCGGGGAATCCCACGGCCGGGGAGGTCAGGGCGCGCAATCTGCTGCGAGCTCTGAAGATCCAGTTCGCGACGATCGACGATGCGGGTCACCTGGTGTCGGCCAGCCGGATAGCACGCGACGCGCTCCGCCAGAACGAGATCGCCGACGTGCTGGCCGAGAACTCGCTGTCCTCCCGGCGCACCGTTGATGGCCAGTCCGTGCTCGTCGAGGCCCGTCCCACGAACGCCGGCGGCATCGTGCTGGTCCAACGCCGGGCGGACGCGATCGCGGTTGGCGATGCCGCACTGCGCCGGCTCATCGTGGCCCTGGCCATTGCGGTCGGGATCGCAGTCCTGCTCGGTCTCGTCGTCGCATGGCGCCTGGCCCGTCCGCTCAAGCGCACGGCAGCGGCCGCGCACGCGCTCAACTCTGGCCGGCGCGACGTTGTCATCCCACCCGAGGGTCCGGCCGAGGTTCGCGAGGTGTCTGACGCGCTGAACCGCCTCGCGGCGGGTCTGGCGCAGTCGGAGGCTAGGCAGCGGCAGTTCTTGATGTCGGTGTCCCACGACCTGCGTACGCCGTTGACGGCGATCAACGGGTACGCCGAGTCGCTCGCAGATGGCGTCGTTCCTCCGGACGAAACGGCGCGGGTCGGGGCGATCATGCTGAATGAGTCGCATCGCCTGTCCCGCCTCGTTGGAGATCTGCTGGATCTCGCCCGGCTCGATGCGCAGGAGTTCCGGGTCGACCTCGCTGGAGTCGATGTCGGCAGCGTCATCAACTCGGCCGCCGACGTCTGGTCCGGGCGCTGTGCCGCGGAGGGCGTTCGGTTCGTGGTGGAACGACCGGCCGGGCCGCTGATCGCCTGGACCGATGCGTCCCGGCTGCGGCAGGTGCTCGACGGCCTGCTCGAGAACGCCTTGCGCGTGACCCCGTCCGGTTCCCCGATCGTCTTGGCGGCCCGCATGGAACAACTGGCCACCTCGCCGCACCTCGTCGTCGAGGTTCGGGACGGCGGCCCGGGCTTGACCGACGACGATCTGGCTATCGCGTTCGACCGATCGGCGTTGTACGAGCGCTATCGCGGCGTTCGCAGCGTCGGAACCGGGTTGGGGCTGACGATCGTCCACGGACTGGTCGAGCGCATCGGCGGGACGATCGAGGCCGGCCATGCGGCAGAAGGCGGCGCCCGGTTCACCGTACGGCTGCCCCTCGGCGGGTGGTGAGACTGACTTGTCCACGGCCCCCGTCACACGATTCACGAACCCGCTAGCTAGCATCGGGTCGAACTGTCATCACGGGAGAGGCGACTTCGTGGGCAACCGCCCAAATGTGCTCGAGGAGATCCTCGTCGGCGTGCGCGCCGACGTAGCGGCGCGTCAGCAGAGCCGATCGCTGGCCGACGTCAAGACGCGCGCGGCGTCGGCCCCGTCGCCGCTCGACGGGCTCGCCGTGCTGCGCGCGCCCGGTGTCGGTGTTGTCGCCGAGCTCAAGCGACGCAGTCCGTCGAGGGGGCAGCTTGCCAACATCGACGACCCCGCCGGATTGGCCCAGGAGTACGAAGCTGGCGGAGCACGCGTCATCAGCGTCTTGACCGAGCAGCGCCGTTTCGGCGGATCACTCGAAGACCTCGACCAGGTACGAACGGCGGTGGCGATTCCGCTGCTGCGTAAGGACTTTATCTACTGTTCCTATCAAGTGCACGAGGCTCGAGCACATGGAGCGGACCTCGTGCTTCTGATCGTCGCAATGCTCGAACAGAACGCGCTGGTCGGGCTGCGTGAGCGCGTCGAGTCGCTCGGCATGACCGCGGTGGTCGAGGTTCACACGGAGGAAGAGGCTACCCGCGCGCTCGACGCCGGCGCACGCGTTATCGGCGTCAACGCCCGAGATTTGCGCACGTTGCGGGTCGACCGGTCGCGTTTCGAGCAAATCGCGCCGGGACTGCCGAGCGATGTCGTGAAGATTGCGGAATCCGGCGTTCGTGGCCCACTCGATCTGATCGAATACGCGGCCGCCGGCGCCGACGCGGTGCTCGTCGGCACGGGTCTCGTGACGACCTCCGATCCCCGCGCGGCCGTGGCTGAGCTGGTAACGGCCGGGGCCCACCCCGCGACCCCGCGCGCCTCCCGCTGAGGCACCCAGATCTCGCCGGGGGGCAGGCCTGGTTGCGCACGCCCGCGCACGGCGAAGACCCACCGGGTTCGACGGTTACACTGCCCGGCATGGGTCACGTCCACGGCGCGCGTCGATGGCACGGGTGAGTTGCGTCCCCCGGCAACCGTCGTTCGCTGACCCAGGAGTGCTGTCATGACCACGCATGTCGAGTTGCGCACAGAATCCCCTGATCGGACAGGACACTTCGGTCCTTACGGTGGCCGATTCGTCCCGGAGGCGCTTGTTTCTGCGCTCGACGAGTTGACCGACGCGTTCCACTCCGCGCAGGCCGACCCCCAGTTCGTGGCTGAGCTCGACCGATTGCTACGTGACTACGCCGGTCGGCCGTCGGCACTCACCGATGCACCTCGGTTCGGCGCCGAGGCCGGCGGTGCCCGCATCTTGCTCAAGCGCGAGGATCTCAACCACACCGGTTCACACAAGATCAACAATGTGCTGGGCCAGGCGTTGCTTACGAAGCGGCTGGGAAAAACCCGAGTGATTGCGGAGACCGGCGCCGGTCAGCACGGCGTCGCTACCGCGACCGCGGCGGCGCTGCTCGGTTTGGACTGCACGGTGTACATGGGTGAGGAAGACACCCGCCGGCAGGCGCTGAACGTGGCCCGCATGCGGCTACTCGGCTGCGAAGTCGTGCCCGTCGGCACCGGATCACGGACGCTGAAGGACGCGATCAACGAAGCCTTCCGCGACTGGGTGGCCAATGTCGAGTCGACGCATTATCTGTTCGGCACCGCGGCCGGACCGCATCCGATCCCGATGATGGTGCGCGAATTTCAGCGAGTCATCGGCACGGAGTCGCGCGCCCAGGTTCTCGAGCGCACTGGCCGACTGCCCGATGCGGTTGCGGCCTGCGTGGGCGGCGGCTCCAACGCGATCGGCATTTTCGCCGCCTTCATCCCTGACCCATCGGTGCGTCTCGTCGGGTTCGAGGCCGCGGGTGAAGGCATCGACAGCGGCCGGCATGCCGCGACGATCACTGGCGGTTCGCCGGGCGTGCTCCATGGCGCGCGGTCCTACCTGCTGCAGGATGCAAACGGACAGACGGTCGAATCGCATTCGATCTCGGCCGGCTTGGACTACCCGGGCGTGGGCCCGGAACACGCCTACCTCCATGACATCGGCCGCGCCGAGTATCGGCCGATTACGGACGCCCAGGCGATGGACGCCTTTCGGCGGTTGTGCCGCGCCGAGGGCATCATCCCGGCCATCGAGTCCGCGCACGCCCTCGCTGGCGCCCAGCAACTCGGGCGCGAGTTGGGGCCGGACGCGATCATCCTCGTCAACTTGTCGGGGCGCGGCGACAAGGACGTCGAAACCGCGTCCCGCTACTTCGATCTCCTCGACCCGTGAGCCAGCCCGCCCGCCCGAACGCGGCCGCTCTAGTACCCGACGGATCCCGCGCACCAGGCGCGCTCGGAGTGACGATCGCCGCGGCGCGGGCCGATCGACGCGCGGCCCTCGTTGGCTATCTCCCGGTCGGCTACCCGGACGTCGACACATCGATCGCCGCCATGCGCGCGATAGTCGCCGCAGGGGTGGACATCGTCGAGGTCGGCGTCCCCTACAGCGATCCGGGCATGGACGGTCCGACAATCCAGGCTGCCGTAGATCCGGCCGTACGCGCGGGTGTGGCCATGCGGGACGTCCTCCGGGCGGTCACTGCCGTCGCTGATGCCGGAGCGGCCGCAGTGGTGATGACGTACTGGAATCCGGTCGAACGCTACGGAGTTACCCGCTTCGCGGCTGACCTCGCCGACGCGGGCGGATCCGGCGCCATCACACCTGACCTCATACCGGACGAGGCGACGCCCTGGATCGCGGCCAGCGACGCTTACGGCCTGGATCGAGTCTTCCTGGTCGCGCCGGCGTCGACTGACGCCCGACTTGCCACGACGGCAGCGGCCTGCCGTGGCTTCGTCTACGCCGCCTCCACGATGGGCGTCACCGGAGCACGGGACACGGTCGGGACTACGGCGCGCACCCTCGTCGCGCGGGTACGGGCCGTCTCGCCCGAGTCCGCGGTCTGTGTCGGGCTCGGCGTCTCCAACGGGCGGCAGGCCGCGGAAGTCGCACACTTCGCCGATGGCGTCATCGTCGGCTCTGCGCTCGTCCGCTGCCTGCTGGACTCGCCGGATGCTGCCGGCATCGCCTCGCTCGCGCGGCTCACCGCCGAACTGGTCGACGGGGTACGGGCTACGGCCGACTAATCAGCGTCCGTCCGCCAGCGGCTGCCGTTAGCCAGCTCACGAGCCGCACGGTCGTGCCGTCCTTCGACGAGCGGACCTGAACCATGTCGCACACCTGGTTCGCCAACCACAAACCCGAGGGTCGCCCGGAATCGTCGACCTGCCTTCGACGGCCGATCATCGGGTCTTCGATATGCCCCGTATCGCGTACCTCACAGACGAACGCCTCCCGGTCGTGCCACAGGCGAAGCGTTCCACTCCCGCCACCGTGGCCAACGCTGTTGTCGAGAATCTCACGCAGCGCGGTGGTCAGGTCGAGCAGGCGCTTGCTGTCGAGTCCAAGCTCCGCTGCTTCGGCCACCGCATGCTTGACCGCGACGGTCACCGTCATCCCGTCGAAGACATAGCTGGCGGCGCTGACCGAGGGCTCGGGCAGCGGCTCACCGAACATCTCTTCGGCGTGGACCACGCCGCCGTAGTTCGTGCTGCCGCGATAGTCGCCGGCCTCCACAAGCACCGGGTGACTGTGGTGCGCGGCCTGCACGATCTCGGCCGGTAGTGCGTCCGCGTCGTACGGGCAACGCAGCCAGAACGGCCGATCCGGCTCGACCGCGAGGTTCAGCAATGCCTCGTGCAGCTGGCACTCGGCAATCTCGGCTGCGCGCCGGCCGAACCAGATCGGCTCGCCGACACCGCGAATGGGTTGGTCGTCGTCGTGGCCGTCGAGGAACTCCTGCCACGCCGGGATGATGCGGGCCGGGTTCGCGCCGACGGCAGCCATGTCCATCATTCGGACCCGGCGGGCGTCACCGCCGAGCGCCTCTCGGAGCTCACCGAGCCGAGGTTCGGCGACGACGACCATGACCGGCTGCTCGCTGGCCAGGCCGTCCCGAACAAAGCCCACCGTGCCGGCGAGGAACTCGTCCACGCCGCGGTAGAGCAAGGCTTCGTGTTGATAGCTGGAATGGGGCCTGACCAGGATGGGGCCCTCAGTCATTCCCACCGCCTGGGTCGGGTACGTGGCAGCAGGAACCCTAACACCCCGTGGCGGAAATCCTCCCTAGAACACGGTGAGTGTTCATACTGCTAGAGAGCAAACGCGCTCCGATGTCGCCCGTGCACGGAATGCTCACGGCTGGAGGATCAGCTTGCCGATCGTCCGGCGGCTCTCCAGGTCGTCATACGCCTGCACGGCGTTCGTGAGTGGGTACTTCCCGCCGATGTCCAGCCGCAGGCTGCCCTCGGCGATGGCCCGCAGCACCTCGGATCCCCGCCAGAGCAGCTCCTCGCGGGTCGCGATGTAGTGCGCGAGCGTCGGCCTCGTCAGAAACAGCGAGCCACCCGAGTTGAGCCGCTGCGGGTTGACCGGAGGTACCTGGCCGCTCGACGCGCCGAACAGCACCAACATGCCCCGTGGCGCCAATGTCGCCAGGGATGCCTCGAACGTGGCTTCGCCGACACCGTCGTAGACGACCTGCACGGGTGCGTCATCGTTGCGCCGACGGACTTCCGCGGCGAGGTCGTCGGTGGATAGCCCTTCGTAGCGGATGACCTGATCCGCGCCCACGCGTCTGGCGACCGCCTCTTTCTGCGCGGTGGAGACCGTCCCGATGACAAACGCTCCGCGGGCTTTGGCCATCTGGACGAGCAGCTGGCCGACACCTCCGGCCGCCGCGTGCACGAGCACGCTGTCGCCCGACTGCACCGGATAGGTCGACGTGACGAGGTAATGGGCCGTCATTCCTTGCAGCATCGCGGCGGCGGCCACCTCGGCGGCCACCTCGTCCGGCACCGGCACGAGGGAATTGGTCGCGATGTTCAGCGCCTCGGCATGGCTGCCCGGCACGTTCGCCCAGGCGACTCGGTCGCCAACGGCAACCCCGGAGACGTCCGACCCGACCGCGATAACGTCACCCGCACCCTCGCCGCCGAGTACGAACGGCGTCGGAAAGGGGTAGATACCCTGCCGTTGGTAGACATCGACGAAGTTGATACCCGACGCCGCAACGTGCACCTGCGCCTCAGTAGGCCCTGGGTCCGCGAGCTGACGCTGCTGGATCTGCAGCACACCTCGATCACCGTGAGCGGTGACCACCAACGCGCGGACCACGTGCGAACCCATGTCCTGAAACTTAGTGGGCCGCGAGGGAGGTACGGGGAACCGTCCGCGACGCTCGCATGAGCCGCTCAGGTCTTGGACGCGATAGGTCCAAGATCACGCCCTCGTGGTTCCGCGTCCGCCTGGCCGGACGCCCACCCGAATCGCCGCAGCCGGCAACCGACCTCCCTCGCGGGGCACTGGTGCCGCTTCCTCGTCTACGGTGACGGAGTGCACAGTGTGGCCAGCATCCCGAGCCCAACCCAGGCAGTCTGGCACCTTGGGCCATTACCGGTCCGCGCCTATGCGCTGTGCATCGTCGCCGGCATCTTCGTGTGCGTCGCGCTCACCCTCCGTCGGTGGCGGGCGCGTGGCGGCCGGGACCAGGACGTCTGGGACGTCGCGTTCTGGGCGATCATTTTCGGCATCATCGGCGGCCGGCTGTACCACGTCATCACCGACGGCGAAAAATACTTCGGGTCGGGCCGGCACCCGATCGATGCCCTGAAGATCTGGGACGGTGGCCTCGGCATCTGGGGCGCCGTGGCCCTGGGCGTCCTCGGAGCGTGGATCGGGTGCCGGCGAAAAGGCATCCGCCTCACCGCTTTCGCAGATGCTGCGGCGCCCGGGCTCGCGTTCGCCCAGGGCATCGGCCGGTGGGGCAACTGGTTCAACAACGAGTTGTTCGGCGGCCCGACGAGCGTGCCGTGGAAGCTGCAGATTCATTGCTTCGACACTGTTGCCGGGCATGCCGTCGACTGTGGCACCGGGACGACCGTCCAGGGGTACTACCAGCCGACGTTCCTGTACGAGTCGCTCTGGGACATCGCGTTGGGGTTCGCGCTGATCTGGGCGGCTCGCCGGTGGACGCTCGGTCGCGGAAACGAATTCGCCCTTTACGCGATGGGATATGCGGCCGGGCGGGCGTGGATCGAGGCGCTGCGATCGGACTTCGCCCACGAGTTCCTCGGCGTGCGTCTGAACGACTGGACGGCCATCGTGGTGTTCCTCGGGGCGCTCGTCTGGTTCATTCGCCACCGGGATCATCCAGACGAGTCCCTGTACACCCGCCCGCGCGACAGAGAAACCGGCCCCAGTGCGGGGGAAGCCGCCGGGGGCGAGGGCGAGCCTGCCGCCGGGGGCAAGGGCGAGCCGGCCGCCGGTGATAACGAGCCCCGACCAGTAGATCGCGATGACGCACGATCGTCGGCGGCGCCCGGCGAGTCAGATTGATGACGAAGCCCCCGGAGATCCATCACCAACATCGCTCGGTGACAAGCGGATGGTTGCGCCCAGCGGTCTTCGGGATGATGGACGGCCTGGTGTCCAACTTCGCGCTCATCGCGGGCGTTGCTGGCGCCAATGCTGATCGCACTGCCGTGTCGCTTGCCGGGTTGGCCGGGCTGGTGGGTGGCGCTTTCTCGATGGCGACTGGCGAGTACGTGTCGGTGCAGAGCCAGAACGAGTCGGCGCATGCTGAGATCGAGGTCGAGCGGCGCGAACTTCGGGTGAACGCGGCCGCCGAACAGGCAGAGCTGGCGCAAAGCTACGTGGACCGGGGCGTCGAGCCAGAGCTCGCGAGCCAAGTCGCCGAGCAGATATCGCGCGACCCGGACGAGGCACTATCGATCCACGCGATGGCTGAGTTCGGAGTGAATCCGTCGGAGTTGCCCAGCCCCTGGACGGCGGCGGGCTCGTCCTTCGCGTCGTTCACGGTCGGGGCGGTCATCCCGTTGCTGCCGTACCTGTTGGGCGCGACCTCGCTTCTCATCTCTGCTGGGCTGTCGGTCGCTGCGCTGTTCGCCGCTGGGGCACTGACGGCGCAATTCACCAGTCGCAGCTGGATATTCTCCGGAACTCGCCAACTCCTGCTCGGTGCGTTCGCCGCTGCGGTGACGTACGGGGTCGGCAATCTGTTCGACGCGATCACCGGCTGACATGCCGGACGGCCAAGGCGTGCGGTGGGGCATGACCATACCGGTCACCGGCGTGCCACTCGCGGACCACGCCGCCCTGGTGCCGGCGCTGGCCGCTGCGGGATACACCGACGCGTGGACGGCGGAGGTCGCCGGGACCGATGCGTTCACCCCGCTCGCCCTCGCCTCGACCTGGGCGCCGACACTGCGGCTGGGTACGGCGATTGTCCCGGTCTTCACGCGGGGACCGGCCCTGATCGCGATGAGCGCGGCCTCGCTCGCCAGCGCGGCGCCCGGCCGCTTCGTTCTCGGGCTCGGCGCCTCGAGTCCGATCATTGTCTCGGATTGGAACGGCCTGACCTTCGATGCGCCCTGGCGGCGGACTCGCGACGTTCTGCGAATGGTTCGGGCGGCGTTGGCCGGCGAGCGGATCGATGGCCAGTTCGACACGTTCCGCATCCGGCGGTTCGCGCTCGAGACGCCACCAGCCGAGCCACCCCCGATCATGCTTGCCGGATTGCGGCCCCAGATGCTGCGGTTGGCCGGGGCGGAAGCCGACGGCGCGATCCTGAACTGGATCGGTCCCGACGATGTCCCTCGCTGCGTCGACGCCGTCGAGAACCCGGACATCGAGGTCGTCGCCCGGATATTCGTATGCCCGACGGCCGAGGTCGAGTACGCCCGCGCCTTGGGCCGGCGACTCATCACGAGCTACCTGACCGTGCCCGCGTACGCCGAGTTCCACCGGTGGCTCGGGCGCGGCGAGATCCTCCAACCGATGTGGGACGCGTGGGCGGCGGGTGATCGGGCAGCGGCACTGGCAGCTGTTCCGGACGACGTGGTTGACGCGCTGATCGTGCACGGCCGGCCGGAAGAGTGCTCCGAGCGGTTGCAGGCGTATGTCGATGCCGGCATCCATACGCCGGTGCTGGCGATGCTCCCGACGCCGGATGCCGCCGACGCGGCGAGCCTCGTCGATATTCTGTCTCGGCTCGTCCCAGGGAAGTCGACCGAGGCGGCCGCCGGCGCGCGGGATGTTGACCTCTGACACGGGGGAAGGAGATCTGCATGCCTGGAGTCGAAGGCCGGGTAGCGCTCGTGACCGGCGGGGCGCAGGGCATCGGCGCAGCGGTCGCGCGACGGTTGTCCCAAGGCGGGGCGAGCGTCGCGGTGCTCGACCTCCAGCAGGAGGCGGCTGCCGAGATGGCCGAGCGGCTCATGAGCGCTGGGGGCTCGGCACTCGGCATTGGCGGCGACGTGTCCCGACGCCAGGACGTGCAGGCCGCCGTTGATCAGGTAGTGGACCGTTTCGGGGCGCTGCACATCCTCGTCAACAACGCGGGCGTCATACGCGACAACCTGCTGTTCAAGATGTCTGACGACGACTGGACGACGGTGCTGGATGTCCACCTGCGAGGGGCATTTCTCGCCAGCCAGCTCGCGCAGAAGCACATGGTCGAAGCGAGGTATGGGCGCATCGTGTCGATGTCGTCGACGTCTGCTCTCGGCAACCGTGGTCAAGTCAACTATTCGGCGGCCAAAGCGGGAATGCAGGGTCTCACGAAGACACTGGCGATCGAGCTCGGGCCGTTCGGGGTGACCGCCAATGCCGTCGCCCCGGGATTCATCGAGACCGCTATGACCAGAGCCACCGCCGAGCGCATCGGGACCACGTTCGAGCAGATGCGAGACGCCACCGCCGCCGCTATTCCGGTGCGCCGCGGTGGTGTGCCCGACGATGTCGCCAACGCGGTCGCGTTCTTCTGCGCCGAGGAGTCCGGGTACATCACGGGTCAGGTGCTCTACGTCGACGGAGGCCGCGGCTTGATCTGACCATCGGTCGCGGTCCGCGCTCCCGACTACCCTGGGACCGGACTACCGATCGAAGGGTCTGCCTCGTGTTCGACACTCTGTCCGATCGCCTGAGCGCGGTCTTCACCAACCTGCGCGGCAAGGGCCGGCTCTCGGACGCCGACATCGACGCGACGGCACGAGAGATCCGCATAGCGTTGCTCGAGGCAGACGTTGCCTTGCCGGTGGTTCGCCAGTTCATCTCGGCGGTCAGGGAGCGGGCCCGCGGTGAGGAGGTATCCCGCGCACTGAATCCCGCCCAACAGGTCATCAAGATCGTCGACGAGGAGCTCGTCACCATCCTCGGCGGAGAGACCCGGCGCTTGAAGTTCGCCAAGACGCCGCCGACGGTGATCATGCTGGCCGGGTTGCAGGGCTCAGGAAAAACCACCCTCGCGGGCAAGCTCGGTTACTGGCTCAGTGAGCAGGGTCACACGCCGGTGCTCGTTGCCGCTGATCTGCAACGGCCCAACGCAGTGACCCAACTCCAAGTCGTCGGCGAGCGGGCCGGCGTCCCGGTATTCGCCCCGCAGCCCGGCAACGGAGTCGGTGACCCGATTCAGGTCGCGCGTGACTCCATCGATTTCGCTCGTCGAGCCCAGCACGACATGGTGATCGTCGACACCGCCGGGCGCCTCGGCATCGACACCGAGATGATGAACCAGGCCGCGGCGATCCGGGACGCCGTCCAGCCGCAGGAGATCCTGTTCGTCGTCGACGCGATGGTCGGACAGGACGCGGTAAACACCGCGGAGGCCTTCCGGGACGGAGTCGGCTTCACCGGGGTCGTCCTCACCAAGCTCGACGGAGACGCCCGCGGCGGCGCGGCGCTGTCCGTCCGCTACGTCACCGGTGAGCCGATCATGTTCGCGTCCAACGGCGAGAAGCTCGAGGACTTCGATGTCTTCCATCCCGACCGGATGGCGTCACGCATCCTCGGAATGGGGGACATGCTGACGCTCATCGAGCAGGCCGAGCGCACGTTCGACCAGGCCGAAGCCGAGCAGATGGCCGCCAAGCTGGGCACCGCCAATGAGTTCACACTGGAGGACTTTCTCGAGCAGCTGCAGGCGATTCGCCGCATGGGGCCCATCTCTAATCTGCTCGGGATGCTGCCCGGTATGGGACAGATGAAGGAGGCGATCAGCCAGGTCGACGATCGGGACCTGGATCGGACCGCGGCCATCATCCGGTCCATGACGCCCGCGGAGCGCGAGCACCCGAAGATGATCAACGGGTCGCGCCGGCTTCGTATCGCCAATGGTTCCGGCGTTTCCGTGAGCGAAGTGAACAACCTCGTCGACCGATTCTTCGAGGCCCGCAAGATGATGCAGCAGATGGGCGGCGCCATGGGTCTGCCGGGCGTTCGACGGAAGAACACCAAGTCCGCCAAAGGTCGCAAAGGCAAGAAGGGGCGGTCCGGATCCGGGCGCGGTCCGACGCCGCCGAAGACACCGGCCGGCCTTCCGCGCGGCATGGGAGGCATGCCAAGCGGCCTGCCTGGTGGCTTCGGATCGCTTGGCGGTGTCCCACCCCAGCTGCCGCCTGGCACGAAGATGCCGGACCTGAGCAAGCTCAAACTCCCCAAGGAGTAGCCCGGCCGCCGGGTTGGCGATCGGTACGGTACGACGGTCACCATCTGTCGTCGCGCAGGAGACCGTCCATGACCGACACGCCATCGTCCCCACCGACGCCAAGGGCCGAGACGAATGCCCGCCGGGCCGATGCCGAGCGGATTGCGAGCGGATACGAATCCACGGGCTCCGCCCTGGAGATGGGGGCTGTTCTGCTCGACGGGACGTCGTATCCGCAGGCCCGTATTCGGGTTCCGCTCGCGATGGTCAATCGGCACGGCCTCATCGCCGGGGCGACCGGCACCGGCAAGACAAAGACGCTCCAGGTGCTCACCGAGCAGCTGTCCGCAGCGGGCGTCCCGGTAGTCGTCGCCGACATCAAAGGGGACCTGTCCGGTCTCGCGCAGGCCGGCACGTCCAACAATCGGATCGCGGAGCGCGCGGTCGACACCGGTGATGACTGGGCGCCAACGGCCTACCCAGTGGACTTCCTGGCCCTCGGCGGCGTGGGTTCAGGCGCGCCGTTACGGGCCACCATGACGTCCTTCGGGCCGACTCTGCTGGCCAAGGTGCTCGGCTGCAACAGCACGCAGGAATCGTCGCTGGGCCTGATCTTCCATTACGCGGACAGCGCCGGACTACCGCTGCTCGACCTCAAGGACCTCCGAGCCGTGATTCAGTACCTCACGAGCGACGACGGAAAGGCTGATCTGAAGAACCTCGGCGGCCTGTCGAGCGCGACGGCCGGCGTCATCCTGCGACAACTCATCACGCTCGAAACCCAGGGTGGCGACGTGTTTTTCGGCGAGCCGGAATTCGACACAGCGGACCTGTTGCGCACGGACAGCCAGGGCCGGGGCGTGATCAGTTCGATCGAACTGGCCAATCTGCAGGATCGGCCGATGCTGTTCAGCACGTTCCTCATGTGGCTGCTCGCTGATTTGTTCCACGAGCTGCCCGAGGTCGGCGATCTCGACCAGCCCAAGCTGGTTTTCTTCTTCGACGAGGCGCATTTGCTGTTCAACGATGCCAGCAAGGCGTTCCTCGACGCCGTGACCCAGACCGTCCGGCTGATTCGGTCGAAGGGCGTCGGCATCTTCTTCGTGACGCAGAACCCGACCGACGTGCCCGACTCCGTGCTCGGCCAGCTGGGCAATCGGGTCCAGCACGCGCTACGTGCGTTCACCCCCGACGATGCGACCGCCCTGGCCAAGGCCGTCAAGACGTATCCGAAGACGAAGGACTACGACCTGTCCGAGGCGCTCACCCAGCTGGGTACCGGCGAAGCGGTGGTCACCGTGCTGGCGGAGTCCGGTGCGCCCACGCCGGTGGCCTGGACCCGCCTGCGCGCGCCGCGATCGTTGATGGCGCAGCTCGATCCGGCGGCCCAGGCGCAGGCAGTGACCGGATCGCCGCTTTCGGCCCGATACGGGCAACCCCTGGATCGCGAGTCCGCCTACGAGCGCTTGACCGCCAAACTCGCCCCGCCGGCGGCCGAGGAATCGGAGGAGCCTGTGGACCCTTCGGAGCCGGCGGAGCAGCACACCTCCCGGGCGGACTCTCGGCCGCCGCAGGGTGGCTTCGCGGACACCGCAAGTGGACTGTTCGGCGCTGTGCTCGGATCGTTCGCACGCAATGCCGGTAGCTCGCTCGGCCGGGAGATCAGCCGGGATCTGTTCGGGACGGCGCCGCGCCGGCGCCGCCGCACCCGCCGCCGCTAGCAACCTGCCGCCGGCTCACGACGATCTTGGACCTGGGTGCCACTCAACAGCAGCAAGTCGCGCGGTCAGGACTTGGCGGCCTCGCGGAATTGAGCCGCGACGTGCTGCGGCACGACCTCGTAGCGGGCAAACCGGCGCGCGAAGTGGCCGGTCCCGGCCGTGAGCGAGCGCAGGACGATCGCGTACCGCGTGAGCTCGGCCTCGGGTACCTCGCCGTGCACCACCGTCCGCTCCATGCCGTGGGGCGCCGTGGGATCGGGCTCGGTTCCGGTAACCCGGCCCCGTCGCCCGGACATATCGGACAGGACCGAGCCGACGTACGCGTCGGGCACGGTGATGTCCAACGTCGCGAGGGGCTCCAGCATCGAGACGCCACCCGTGGCGGCGGCGTCCTTTACCGCGAGGGCGCCGGCCATCTGAAACGCGGCGTCGGATGAGTCGACGCTGTGCGCCTTGCCGTCCAGGAGGGTGACCACTACGTCGACGATCGGGATGTGGTCATTGTCCAGGCCATGCTCCAGCTGCGATCGCACCCCCTTCTCGACCGAGCCGATGAACTGGGAGGGCACGGCGCCGCCGACGACCTTCTCGGCGAATTCGACGCCGGAACCGCGGGGGAGCGGTGTCACTTCGACGTCGCAGACGGCGTACTGACCGTGCCCGCCGGACTGCTTGACGAGGCGCCCGTGGCCACGCGAGGCCTCGGTGAAGGTCTCGCGTACAGCGATCTTGACCGGCACGGTGTCCACGCGTGCTCCGGCCGCGCGCAGCCGGTCCAGCACAACATCAGCGTGCGCCTCACCCAGGCACCAGAGCACGAGTTGCCCGGTATCGGGGCTGCGTTCCACCCGAACGGTGGGGTCACCCGCGGTCAGCCGTCCGAGCGCCTTGGCGAGCGCGTCCTCGTCGCCTCGGGTCGCGGCCTGGACAGCGACCGGCAGCAGCGGCTCGGGCAACGACCAGGCTTCCATCAGTGACGGCGCGGCCTTGTCCGACACGGTGTCTCCGGTCTCGGCAGCGGTGAGGCGGCCGACCGCGCAGAGGTCACCGGCAACCGCCCTGTCGATCGGACGCAGCGTGGAGCCGAACGGTGAGAAGAGCTGGCCGACCCGCTCGTCCGTGTCGTGGTCAGGATGTCCGCGCGAGGCGCCCCCGTGTCCCGAGACATGGATTGCGCTGTCCGGAGTCAGCGTGCCGGAGAAGATCCGCAGGATGGACAGCCGGCCCTGGTAGGGGTCGACCGAGGTACGGATGACCTCGCCCACCAGCGGTCCGGCTGGGTCGCACCGGATCGGTTTGGCCGGGCTCCCGGTTACGGTGGTGACGGCCGGCGGGTCGAGTTCGACCGGCGACGGGAAGGCGCCGCTGATGATCTCCAACAGCTCGCCCAGACCCAGCCCCGTGCCCGAGCACACTGGCACGACGGGGTAGAAGGTTCCCCGCGCAACCGCTGTTTCCAGGTCGTCGATGAGCACGTCCACGCCGATGTCCTCGCCGGCAAGGTAGCGATCGAGCAGACTCTCGTCCTCGCTGTTGTTGATGATCGCCTCGATGAGCGCATTACGCGCTTGCTCGACGTCGCCGGCAACCGCGACGTCGTCGGTCAGGTCGGACACCTTCGGCGGGAAACCGGACGCGTAGTCGTAGACCCGGCGGCTCAGCAGGCCCACCAGGGCCTCCGGCGCCGTCTCGGGCTCGTGCTCGACAGGCAGGTAAAGCGGCAGCACGTCCTGCCCATCAGTCCCGCCGAACACGCGCTGGCAGGCCGCGACCGAGTCGTCGAAGGAGGCCCGTGGGGTGTCCAGCCGCGTCATGACGACCGCCCGCGGCGTGCCGAGCGCCGCGCACTCCTCCCACAGGGTCGAGGTGATCGGGTCGATGTCTTCCGCTGCCGACACCACGAACAGCGCGGCATCGGCCGCCCGCAGCCCGGCCCGCAGCTCGCCGGTGAAGTCCGGGTAGCCCGGGGTGTCCACGAGGTTCACGACAATGCCGTCGTGGCGGAGTGGGCAGACCGCCAGGGCGACGGACCGTTGCTGGGCGACCTCGACCGGATCGGAATCGCTGACCGTCGATCCCTCCGCGACGGTTCCGGCTCGGGTGATGGTCCCGGTGGCCGCGAGCAGAGCCTCGACCAGGGTTGTCTTCCCCGAGCCGGAATGGCCTACCAACGCGACGTTGCGGATCTTCTCCGGGCGGTCGGCCGTCTCGAACGGGCCCACCGCCGTGCGCTTTTCGCCGGCGGACTTCTTGGTCGGCATCAGGGCCACCTCCACGAGATTCGTTCGCAGGCGGCCTGGGTGTCGCCGCACATTGGACCTTCTCTGCATTCGACACCCAATGTCCCGGCGCGGACAAGCGCGGTTCCCAGATCCGTCACGGGCCGTCCCGCTATCGTGAGCGCGCACCACCAGGTCGCAGCGCGCGCGGCGGACCCGGTGGGCAGTCACCCGAAGGGACGCTGTCCGCGTGCTCAACATTCACGCCCGCGCATGGGTGAGTAACACGATCAACCCGTTCGGCGCATGGCTCGCCCGGCAAGGCGTGACCCCGGACGCCATAACCATCATCGGCACGGTCGGTGCGACCGCCTCGGCGCTGATCTTCTTCACCCAGGGCTGGTGGTTCACCGGGACCCTGCTGATTTGGGGCTTCGTCATGCTCGACGTCCTCGACGGAGCGGTCGCTCGGGCCAGCGGCAAGACGACCAAGTTCGGAGCGGTGCTCGATTCGACCGGCGACCGGCTCGCCGACGCCGCGATATTCGGATCCATCGCCTGGTACTTCGCCCGGCACGACCAGCCCTGGATGCTCGCCGCCGCCATGTTGTGTCTGGTGCTGGGCAGCCTGACGTCCTATATCCGGGCCCGCGCGGAGGGTCTCGGCCTGAACGCTACGGTGGGTATCGCTGAGCGGGCGGAACGTCTGATCATCGTTCTCGTGGGTACCGGACTGTCGGGAGACCCTCTGCGTGTGCCGTACGTGCAGGCCGCCGCGTTGTGGATTCTCGTGGTGGCATCCACTATCACGATCGGGCAGCGGATGGCAGCCGTGTGGCAGCAGTCGCGGGACACGACGGCGGCATGAACGCCCGACAGCGCTCGGGACCGCGGCCTCGATCTCGCGTTCGCGGCCGGCTGGAAGGCGACCAACCGATTGCCCGAGCGGGTCGCCGCCACCGGTTTCCGCGCCGCCGCGGACGTCGCGGTGCGTCGGCAATCGAAGGGTGTCCGAAGGCTGCGGGTGAACTTGCGGCGCGTGGTCGGCCCGCAGTACCCCGAGCCGGAGTTCGACGCGTTGGTGAAGTCAGCGATGCGCTCCTACGGCCGGTACTGGCTGGAGACGTTCCGGCTGCCGACGATGGACCTGGACGGGGTGACCGCGCGCGTCCAGGCGAATACCGAGGGCATTGAGCACATTGATCGGGCCATGGCGGCCGGCCGGGGCCTGATTCTGGCCCTGCCGCACATGGGAAATTGGGATGTCGCGGCCATCTGGCTCATCAAGCACGGCGTTCCGTTCACCACCGTCGCCGAGCGGCTCCGGCCGGAATCGCTCTACAACCGGTTCGTGGCGTTCCGGGAGGGCATCGGTATGCGGGTCGTGGCGCTGACCGGTGGCCCTCGGCCGGCCGCGGAGATCCTGGCCGCCCGATTACGTAAGGGCGAGTGCGTATGCCTCGTTGCCGACCGGGACCTGTCGCGCTCCGGAGTGAACGTCGAGTTCTTCGGGGCGACGGCGCGGATGCCCGCTGGACCGGCTCTGTTGGCGGCCACGACCGGTGCCACCCTACTGCCGGTCGGCCTGTGGTTCACCGATGACGGCGGCTGGGGCCAGCACATCGGGGCGCCCGTCGACCTTCTAGAGCAGCACCGGATGCGGGAGCGCGTCGCGACTGGCACCCAGACGCTGGCGAACGCCTTCGCCGCGCACATAGCCGCCCATCCGAGCGACTGGCATATGCTGCAAAGACTCTGGCTCGCGGACCTGGATGCGTCCAGGACGCTGGGCGACGCGCCGGCGGCAGCCCTGGTCCCTGGTGCGGATTCGACGCACACGACAGGTGGCTGAGTTGCGGATCGGCATCGTCTGCCCGTACTCGTGGAACATCCCGGGAGGGGTGCAAGCGCACGTTCGCGATCTCGCCGAGACCCTCCTCGGGCTCGGGCACCAGGTGTCCGTTCTGGCCCCGGGCGATGAGGACACTCCGGATCTCCCCAGCCACGTCGTCCTCGCCGGCAAAACGGTCCCCGTTCCCTACAACGGGTCGGTGGCCCGGGTGCAGTTCGGGCTCGTGTCCGCCGCTCGCGTGCGGCACTGGTTGCGCGACGGCAAGTTCGACGTCGTCCATGTCCACGAGCCGGCGGCAGCGAGCCTGTCGTTGCTGACCTGCATGATTCACGACGGCCCGCTCGTCGCCACGTTTCACATGGCCACCACGCGCTCGCGAATGCTCGGGATGTTCGACACGGTGCTGCAACCGTTTCTGGAGAAACTCTCGGGGCGCATCGCGGTGTCCACCGCTGCCCGCAAGGTCATCGTCGAACATCTGGGCGCGGACGCCGTCGTGATTCCCAATGGAATCTCGATCGACCGGTTCCGCAGTGCCGAGCCACTTGCCGAGTTCGCAGCGTCCGGCCAGACCGTCGGCTTCATCGGCCGCTACGACGAGCCGCGCAAGGGAATGCAGGTTTTGATTGCCGCTCTGGAACAGCTCGCCCCGAGCCGGCCGAATCTCCAGCTCCTGGTCGCCGGACGGGGTGACGCGGAGGGGTTCCGGCAAGCACTGCCGGCTACCGTCCGCGGTCGAGTGACTGTGCTTGGTCAGGTCAGCGAACCGATGAAGGCGAGCCTGCTCCGCACCGTCGACGTGTATTGCGCCCCCAACACGGGGCAAGAGAGCTTTGGGATCATCCTGCTCGAGGCGATGGCCGCCGGGGCCCCCATCGTGGCGAGCGATCTCGAGGCATTTCGACGCGTGCTCAGCGACGGCGCGGCCGGTCAGTTGTTCCCGACTGGCGACGCCAAGGCCCTGGCGGTCACGCTGGACGGCATGCTCGACGACCCGGCGCTCCGTTCGGAGCTAGCCTCCGCGGGCACCAGAGCGGTCGCCCCCTTCGATTGGTCGGTCATCGTCGCCCAGGTGGTGCGGGTGTACGAGTTGGCGATTGCCGGTGCCGGCAACTGGTCGATGACCTAACGTCGCTACAGAACTTTGAGTTCACAATTACGAACAGTTAACGGCCGCCGCCCCGTTACGCATCCCTTCACGAGCCCACCTACGCTGACTGCTCATGTTGTCGGTCGCGTGGCTGATCGTGGCCGTCGTCCTGACGGTGCTACTCACCGCCTGGGTGATCTTCACCTTGACCCGGTTGGACCGGTTGCACGCGCGGGTGGATGCCGCCCAGGCGGCGCTGGATGCACAGCTGGTGCGCCGCGCCGCGGCGCTGCTGCATGTCGTCGAGGTTGCTACGGCGTCGCTCCAACGTACCGAGGCCGACCGCTTTGTGGCGGTCGCGACCGTTGCCTTGGCCACGGTCGGCTTCGACCGAGAGGCGGCCGAGAACGAGGTCGGGCACGCCATCGCGGACCTGGCCGAGCGGCATCCGGACACCCGAGACCCGGAGGCCGGTGAGCTGCACGAGGCGTGTGTGCGGGTAAACATCGCCCGCCGCTTCTACAACGACGCCGTTCGCGACACGCGACACCTCCGAAGCCGCCGAATGCCACGGATTCTTCACCTCGCAGGGCATCGTGAGATGCCGCGCTACTTCGACATCGACGAAACGGTGGCCTTTCCGGATCGAGTGCCATCGCTGCGATCCGCTGCGCCCCATGAGGAGGCAACATCGTGATCGTGCTCGACCGGGTACGCGCCCTGAGCACGAAGCAGAAGGTCATCGCCGGGGTGACTGCGGCAGTCGTCCTCGCCGCTGGCGTAGGGATCGGGATCGCCTCTGCTCGCGACACGCCGTCGCGGCCCGTGGCCGCCTCAGCCTCACCGACGCCCACGCCGACGCCGTCTTCGAGCGCGACGCCCACTCCCAAACCGACGCCCAAGCCCAAACCCAAGCCGGTTCGCCCCACCAACCCGTTTACCGGCATCGGGTCACCACCGGCCGGCGCCGTCATCGCCGTGAAGATCGATGACACGTTCAACGGGCGGCCTCAGCTGGGGATCGATCAAGCGGACATCGTGTACGTCGAGCAGGTGGAGGCGGGACTAACCCGGCTCCTGGCGATCTTCGCCGCTAAGCATCCCGTGGTCGAACCGGTACGCAGCGTGCGCGCAGGCGATCCAGAGCTGCTTACCCAATTCGGATCGATCGTCGTCGCCGCCTCTGGCGGCGCCGGCGATTCGCTGCAGGCAGTAAGTCACTCGATCATTCATGGGGTGTACAACGGCGGGCCGGGATTCGCCCGGGACTTCGGCCGTCCCATCCCATACAACCTGACGCTGAACACGTCCGTGCTCGCGGCGGCCTACCGGACCGCCGGAAAGGCCAAGAGCATCGGATTTACGTGGTCGGCGACTGTCCCAAGCGGTCCCTCGACCCGCAGCGGCCGGTCGTTCCGAACGACGATCGGTGGGGCCAACACCGTGCTTGTCGGTTTCGACTACGACCCGGCGTCCAAGCGCTACGTTCGGGTCATCGACGGGGCGCGACAGACAGCCGCCGACGGAGCGACGATCTCCACGCCGAATGTCATCATCCAGTACTGCGACGTCAGGGTGAATCCCGGCGATGTGGACGTGGTCGGCAACGTGTCGAAGTACACACACAGCGTCGGACACGGGCCGGTCGCGGTATTCCGCGACGGGCGGGAGATCGTCGGGACGTGGTCGCGGCCCACGTCCGCGGCTGGCACCACGCTGCGGACCGCGCAAGGCAAGCCGATCGCTCTGAGACCCGGTGGTGCATGGATCTTGCTGGTGGCCAAGGGCACACCGCTGTCAGCGCACTGACGACCTGGCCGGCCAGGCCATCCGCGTCGCAACGGATGGCCCGGACGACGCCGGAGCGTCCGTAAACTGGGAGTCATGTCAGAGCAGGATCACACCGAGCCGGCCGCCGCCGGCGCTCACGTTGTCGGAACCGAGCGGGTCAAGCGTGGGATGGCGGAGATGCTCAAGGGCGGCGTGATCATGGACGTCGTCACTCCGGAGCAAGCCAAGATCGCCGAGGATGCTGGTGCGGTCGCGGTCATGGCGCTCGAACGGGTTCCGGCCGACATCCGCGCGCAAGGCGGCGTATCCCGGATGAGTGATCCGGACATGGTCGACGGCATCATCTCCGCCGTCTCCATCCCGGTCATGGCCAAGGCGCGCATCGGCCATTTCGTCGAAGCGCAGGTATTACAAGCACTTGGTGTCGACTATGTGGACGAGTCCGAAGTGCTCACGCCGGCGGACTACGCCAATCACATCGACAAGTGGTTGTTCACCGTGCCGTTCGTCTGCGGCGCGACCAATCTCGGAGAGGCGCTCCGGCGGATCACCGAGGGCGCGGCGATGATTCGGTCGAAAGGCGAGGCTGGCACCGGAGACGTATCCAACGCCGTCACGCATATGCGCCAGATCCGCAGCGAGATCCGGCGGCTGACCGCACTGCCGGAGGACGAGCTCTTCGCCGCCGCCAAGCAGCTGCAGGCGCCCTACGACCTCGTCGCCGAGGTGGCTCGGGCCGGCAAGCTGCCGGTCGTGCTGTTCACGGCCGGAGGCATCGCCACCCCAGCGGACGCGGCGATGATGATGCAGCTCGGCGCGGAGGGCGTCTTCGTCGGCTCGGGCATCTTCAAGTCCGGCAACCCCGCGCGCCGGGCGGAAGCCATCGTCAAGGCGACGACCTTCTATGACGATCCTGATGTGCTCGCTAAGGTGTCCCGTGGCCTGGGCGAGGCGATGGTAGGCATCAACGTCGAGGAGGTCGCGGCGCCGCACCGGCTCGCCGAGCGCGGCTGGTAGGCCGCGAGGCTTACGCGGGGTTGCGGAGCTGCAACCGCTCGACCGGCCAAGCAGATCCGATCGAGAAACGAGGACGCGAGCGCATGTCGGTTCGCCCGACGAGTCCGCACGACACGGTTGCCGACTACGACAGCAACGACTACGACTACCAGACCTTCTGGACCGGCCGGGACTACGAGCATTGGGCTGAGACGGTCGTCCTCACCCGGCTCATGCGAGAGCTGGGCCCCAGCGAGTGGTTCGCCGACTTCGGTGGTGGATTCGGTCGCAACGCCGTGCACTACCGGGATTGGGTCGCGCACGCGGTGCTCATTGACTATTCGGTGACGAACTTGGTCCGCGCCGGTGAGCTCTATGCGGAGGACGTCGCGGCCGGTCGTCTGCATCTCGTGCGAGCCGACCTTGCGGCGCTGCCGTTCGTGGACTCTGCTTTCGACGCCTCCATGACCGTTCGGGTTCTCCACCACCTGGCCGAGATCGATCTGGCCGTCGGCGAGATGCTGCGTACCGTCCGCCGGCGGGCACTGTTCGACGTGCCGATCAAGCACCACCTGCTCGCTCGCGTGCGAGCCGCCGCCTCGAAGACGAAGCGCATCGAGATCGCGGGCCGCGAGCCCATCCAGGTTGGCCAGACGGACGAGAAGTTCTGGACCTTCCAGCTCGACGCGATCCGCTCGACGATGAGCCGTTCCGGCTTCGACACGAAGGTAGCGGCCAGCGTCAACAACTTCCGGCGCTGGGATCAGCACATCCCTCCGTCTGCCGTCAGGCTGCTCACCCCGCCGATGCGGGGCCTGGAGCGGGCGGCGCAGCGCACCGGCCGCGGGTGGTGGGGCCCTAACCAGTTCGTGATCGCCACTCGCCGGGTACCACAGCCGGCCGCGCTGGTCGAGGCACCCCACGGGATCGATGGCTATGTGGCCCCGCTGGCCCGGCGGATGCGATGCCCCTCGTGCGCCGGCGTGCTTAGTTGGGCGACGGACCTGGCTACGTGCGCCGCTTGCGAAACGCGCTTCGAGCGTCGCGGCGCTTACTGGAACTTCGTCCCCTGAGCACCACAACCCTCGCCACGCGCGTGGGCGTGCTCGCTCTGCAGGGTGACGTACGCGAGCACCTCGCCGCGCTGCGCTCGGTCGGCGCAGACGCCCGCCCGATCCGCCGGGCAACGGAACTGGACGACATTGACGGCATCGTGCTGCCGGGTGGCGAGTCAACGGCGATGATCAAGTTGGCCCGCGAGTTCGAGCTGCTCGAGCCGCTCCGGGCGCACCTTGCCGCCGGCCTGCCGGCCTTCGGTTCCTGCGCCGGCATGATCCTGCTCGCCGACCGCCTCGACGGTGGACCGGTGAGGTCCGGGCTGACCGAAACGCTCGGCGGAGTCGACATCACGGTTCGCCGTAACGCGTTCGGCCGGCAGGTGGACTCCTTCGAACAGGACGTCGACATCGCCGGTATCCCAGGGGGTTCGTTCCACGCGGTCTTCATCCGAGCGCCATGGGTCCAATCCGTCGGGCCACGGGCGACGGTGCTCGCGACCCTCCGAACCGGACGCGGCGCGGGTCACGCGGTCGCGGTTAGGCAAGGTCGGCTGCTTGCCACGTCCTTCCATCCCGAGATGACCGGTGACACGCGGCTGCACTCGCTGTTCGTGAGCATGATCACGAACGATGGGCGTGGGTGACCTTCACCGCGAGGTCGACTGCCCGGTATGACAGCTCAACCATGATTGCGCCGGCCGCGCCGAGCGCAGCCGCGATACCGAGCCGCATAGGCGTTGGATAGAGCAAGAAGATGTCGGTGGCCAGCGCGGGTACGGCAATGATCACGGCCACGATGCCCGCGATGCTTGCCACGAGCAGCAGCTTCCAGCCGGCGAGCGGACGAGCGAGCACGACGAGGACCCACAGTGACACGATGAGCAGGGTGATCGTGGCGGTGGTTCGGCCGCCGGCAACGCCGGCCGAGGGGTCGAGCAGACGGGTGAGCCAGTAGCCCAGGTAGGCGACGACGCCGGTCACGATTCCGGTCGGAATCGCGAAGCGAAGCACTCGGCGCAGGAAGCCGGGAACGTACCGTCGCTTGTTCGGCCCGAGGGCGAGGACAAAGCCGGGGACGCCGATGGTCAACGTGGAGATCAAGGTGAGCTGGATCGGCGCGAGCGGATAGGCAGCCAGCGTGATGCCTGTGATCAACGCCAGGACCAGCGAGTAGATGTTCTTCACCAGGAACAGGTTCGCCGCGCGCTCGATGTTGGCGATCACCCGTCGGCCTTCCGCGACGACGTCGGGCAGGTGGGAGAACTTGCCGTCGAGCAGCACCAGTTGCGCGACCGCGCGGGTGGCGGGTGAGCCGTTGCCCATGGCGACACCGATGTCGGCATCCTTCAAGGCGAGCGCGTCGTTGACCCCGTCCCCGGTCATCGCGACAACGTGGCCCGTGCTCTGGAGCGCGCCGACCACCTCTCGCTTCTGCTGGGGAGTCACGCGACCGAATGCACTGCGCTTCTCCAGGACGCCGGCGAGGTCACTGACTTCCTCCGGGAGCTGACGGGCATCGACCGCATCGGCAGCCGAAGTCACTCCCGGGACGCCGACCTGTGCGGCCACCGCGCCCACTGTGCGTGGGTTGTCACCGGAGATCACCTTCAAGGCGACGCCTTGCTCGGTGAAATATCGCATGGTGTCCGCGGCGTCGTCGCGAACTCGCTCGGTGAGCACCACGAGCGCCGCGGGACGTAGGTCCGTAGGTAGCTCGGCCGGCCCGCCGCTCTCCTCGTCGTTTTCGCCCTGCAGCGCGGTCGGCGAATTCGCGAGGAGCAACACCCGCCGGCCCTGGGCGGCGAGATCGTCGGCGGTGGTTCGGGCGTCACGGCCGACGCTGTCGGTGGGTTGCGGAAGCACCAACTCCGGCCCGCCCAGTACCCAGGTGCCGTGCCCGGCCGCGCCGACCGCGGACCACTTTCGGGCCGATGAGAAGGGCACACTGCCGGTCCGTCGCCAGGCTGGATCGGCGAACTCCTCTTGCAAGGCCTGGGACGTGGCGTTCGTGTCCGGCCCCGCTGCGGACAGCGCGAGCGCCTGGCGAATGTCCTCACCTTCGGCATTGCCGAGGAGCCGCACGTGGTCGTACACGATGTCGCCCTGGGTCAGCGTGCCGGTCTTGTCCAGGCAGACCACATCGACGCGGGCTAGCCCCTCGACAGCAGGCAACTCCTGCACCAGGGTCTGCCGCCGCGCCAGTGTCATCGTGGCGACCATGAACGCGAGGCTCGTCAGCAGCACCAGGCCCTCGGGCACCATGCCGACGAGGGCCGCAACAGTGCCGGTGACGGCGTCCTGCCAGGTCTCGTTGTCCGTGCTCTGGAATTGGCTCCAGAGCAGGAACGGTCCGACGACGAGCATGATGAGCGAGATCCAGCGCAGCAGTGTGTTGGTCCCGGCCCGGAGTTCGGAGTGGGCAAGGGTGAACCGGCGTGCCTCCGCGGCGAGCTTGGTGGCGTATGCGTCGGCTCCGACGGCCGTGGCCTGGAACCGGCCTTGACCGGCCACGACGATCGAACCGGACCGAACGTCGTCGCTCGGCTCCTTGGCGACGGGATCGGACTCGCCGGTCAGCAGCGACTCGTCGATCTCCAACCCGTCCGACTCGTGCACGACACCGTCCGCGAGCACCTGATCGCCCGACCGCAGCTCCAGCAGGTCGTCGGCGACCACCTCCCCGACCTCGATCTCGGTGATCGAGCCGTCCCGCACGACGCGTGCGCGCGGAGCGTTGAGGACGGCCAGCCGGTCGAGAGTCCGTTTCGCGCGAACCTCCTGGAAGATGCCGATGGCCGAATTCGCGACGATGACGAGGCCGAACAGGCCGTTCTGCCAGCGCCCGGTCAGCAGGATGCACACGAAGAGCGCGGTCAGTAGTCCGTTGAAGGGGGTGAACACGTTGGCCCGGACGATCTCGCCGATCGTGCGGCTGGTGCGCACCTCGACCGCGTTCGTGTGCCCGGCCGCGACCCGGTCGGCGACCTGCGCGGCGGTCAGCCCGGCGGCGGGCGTTCGGAAGGCAGGCGCGGTCGGAACCTGTGCGGCAGCGGCGTCGGTCGTCATGCGAGCTGCCGTCCCCTCTTTCGACGCGCACGGGCCCGAGCGCGGTACCGCCGCGCAGCCCCCTGCTAAGTAGAGTGACAGGTCGGACGGTGGTTAGTAACTAACGAGATCATGAGATAGCTGAATGAGTGAGCATCGCAGCGCCGAAGGCGCAAGGTGCGGGGTCCCCGCGAAAACGCGCAGCGTTTTCGTGGGGTGCAGGTGCGGGGTCCCCGCGAAAACGGGCAGCGTTTTCGCGCGGTGCACATGCGTTCGCGCGAAGAGCGGGGCAAAACTGTGAGCGGTCACTCGAAATGGGCGACGACCAAGCACAAGAAGGCAGTTGTCGACGCCAAGCGGGGTAAGTTGTTCGCCAAGTTGATCAAGAACATAGAGGTGGCGGCCCGCACTGGCGGCGGTGACCCGGAAGGCAACCCGACCCTGTTCGACGCTATCCAGAAGGCCCGCAAGAGCTCGGTGCCGATCGACAATATCGAGCGGGCGATCAAGCGCGGGTCCGGAGCAGAAGCCGGCGCCGCGGACTGGCAGACGATCCTTTACGAGGGCTATGCGCCGGGCGGGGTTGCCGTGCTTATCGAATGCCTCACCGACAACCGCAACCGAGCGGCCAGTGAGGTCCGCACGACGATGACCCGAAACGGGGGCTCGATGGCCGATCCCGGTTCGGTGGCCTACCTGTTCAACCGCAAAGGAGTGGTCATCGTCCCGCACAACGGCGCCGGCCCGGCCGAGGACGACGTGCTCATGGCCGTGCTGGACTCGGGGGCGGAAGAGGTCAATGACCTCGGTGAGTCCTTCGAGGTGATCAGTGAGGCCACCGACCTCGTGCCGGTGCGCACCGCGCTGCAAGGTGCCGGAATCGACTACGAGTCGGCGGAGGTGTCGTTCCTGCCGACCGTTCAGGTGCCCCTCGACGAGGAAACAGCTCGCAAGGTGTTCCGCCTGGTGGATGCGCTCGAGGACTGTGACGACGTACAAAACGTCTACGCCAACTTCGACGTCAGCGACGAAGTCATGGCGGCGGTGGTCTGAACCGTCGTCAGCTGAGGTTGCTGTAGCGCCAGAATTGCAGCAACTCGTAGCCGAGGACCCACAACAGTCGCGGGGCGCCGGTCAGGTCGTACAGTCGTTCGACGAGGTCGAAGAACCAGCGGTTGAGCTGGTCGATCTGTAGCAGCACGTACACGCCGAGCATGCCCCAGGGCTTGACGCCAGCGAATGACCGCTGCGTCTGCGGAGCCAGATACGGCTCGATGACGGCATAGCCATCCAGTCCGGGAATGGGAAGCAGGTTGAGCACCGCCGCACTGATCTGCACGAACCCGAGGAAGGCCAAGCCCGCCCAGAATCGGTCGTGCGGACTACCGAGGTCGTGCCCGCGGACGACCAGCAGGACGACGAGAGCGAACAATACGTTCGTCATCGGCCCCACGGCCGCGGCCAAGCTCTGTTGCGCTCGGGTCCGGAACGCGCTCGGGTGCAAGTACACCGCGCCGCCGGGCAGACCAATGCCGCCCTGCACGATGAAAAAGATCGGCAACACGATCGACAGGAACGGGTGCGCGTAGCGGAGCGGGTTCAGGGTCAGGTAGCCGGCCGCCTCGACGCTGTGGTCGCCGGACCGGTACGCGACGTAGGCGTGAGCGAATTCGTGTAGGCACAGCGACACCACCCAGCCGCTGATCACCAGCAGAAACACGCCGAGCCGAGGAATGACTCCGGTCCGGGCGTCGTCCCACGACAGGTAGCCGCCGAGGACGGCGAGGGCCACGAAGGCCAAAAATATGGGGCTGATCCTCATGCCCCGTCGGTGCTGTCGGGGCCACGCGTCCATGGCCCGACAGTAGACAACCGGGCGTGTCAGCACGGACGGGGAGGCGAACGCCGCTACGCTGGTCGAACCTCTGTTCGAGACAGGAGTTCACTGGCCATGCGGGTTCTCGGGGTGGATCCCGGCCTTACCCGATGCGGAGTGGGCGTAGTCGACGGCAGCGTGGGGCGGGCGCTCACCCTCGTGGAGGTCACCGTGCTCCGCACGCCGACAGACGTCGAGGTCGGGGGACGCCTGCAGTCGATCGCCGATGCGCTGACCGACGCTATCGAGCGCACCAGTCCGGACGTCGTGGCCGTTGAGCGGGTATTCAGCCAGCACAATGTCCGCACGGTCATGGGCACCGCCCAGGTTGCCGGGCTCGCCATCGTCGCGGCTTCCCGGGCGGGCATCCCGGTCGCCTTGCATACTCCGAGCGAGGTCAAAGCGGCGATCACCGGCTCCGGAAACGCCGGTAAGACTCAGGTGAGCGCGATGGTGTCGCGCCTGCTCCGCCTGCCCACGGTGCCCCGGCCGGCGGACGCGACGGACGCGCTGGCCCTCGCGATCTGCCAACTGTGGCGCGGGCCGGCGCGGGCCCGGATCAATGCGGCGGTTGCGGTGGCAGGCCAGCGATGATCGCCAGCGTCCGCGGCGTGGTCTCCGCGGTCAGCCCGGACGGAGCCGTCGTCGAAGTCGGGGGCGTCGGCCTTTCGGTATCGTGCTCGCCCGCGACGTTGGCTCGGTTGCGGGTCGGGCAGGCCGCCCGACTTGCGACGAGCCTGGTCGTCCGCGAGGACTCACTGACCCTGTACGGGTTCGCCGATGACGATGAGCGGGCGCTGTTCGAGTTGCTTCAGACGGCCAATGGCGTTGGCCCGAAACTCGCCCAGACCATCCTCGCCGTGCTCCCGCCGAGGGAGACGCGACGCGCGATCGCGACCAGCGACATCGGGGCGCTCACCCAGGTTCCGGGGATCGGGCGCAAGGGCGCGGAGCGAATTGTCGTCGAGCTGCGGGATCGGGTTGGCGGTCTGGAGCCCGACTACGCCTCCGATGAACGCCCGCTCGGCATCGGCGGCGTGACCGCCGTTGCGCCGTGGCGAGATCAGCTTCGGCATGCGCTGGCGGGGTTGGGCTTCACCGGCAAAGAGGTGGCCGACGCGATCGAGATCGTCGCCCAGGAAACCGATGCGGCTCACCCTGACCTCCCGTCCGCACTTCGCCGCAGCATCCAGCTTCTCGGACGCGCGCGTTGAGCGAGCGACCGTCGCCGGCGACGGCCAGGGAAGCGGATTCCCCGGCTGCCGATGCCGTGGTCTCCGCGATCGCGACGCCGGACGATCGCGAAGTGGAGGCGAGCCTCCGGCCCAAGCGGCTCGCCGAGTTCCCGGGCCAGCCGAAGGTCCGTGAGCAGCTAGAGCTGGTGCTGGAGAGCGCCCGCCGGCGGCATCGCGCCCCGGACCACATCCTGCTGTCCGGGCCGCCCGGGCTGGGCAAGACCAGCCTCGCGATGATCATCGCAACTGAGCTCGTCACGCCGATTCGGGTGACCAGCGGACCTGCGATCGAGCGCGCCGGGGACCTGGCCGCGATACTGACCAGTCTCGGCGAGGGCGAGGTGCTGTTCGTCGACGAGATCCACCGCATCGCCCGCCCGGCTGAAGAGCTGCTGTACATGGCCATGGAGGACTTCCGGGTCGACGTCATCGTCGGCAAAGGGCCGGGTGCGACGGCCATCCCGCTCGAGCTTCCGCCGTTCACCTTGATCGGGGCGACGACCCGCTCCGGCCTCCTGACCGGGCCGCTACGAGATCGGTTCGGCTTCACCGGCCGCTTGGACTTCTACACCGACGCGGACCTGGAGCGCATCCTGTCCCGCTCGGCGACCCTGCTCGGGGTTCGTCTCGAGCCGGACGGTGCCCGCGAGATTGCCGGCCGTTCGCGCGGAACGCCACGCATCGCGAACCGGCTGCTGCGCCGAGTTCGGGACTTCGCCGAGGTCCGGGCGGACGGCGTCGTCACCCAGGCGGTAGCCCGCGAGGCTCTAGCCATCTACGACGTGGACGACCTCGGTCTCGACCGGCTCGACCGGAGTGTGCTGGACTCGCTGGTACGCCGCTTCGGCGGCGGTCCGGTCGGCGTCGGCACGCTCGCGGTCGCTGTCGGGGAAGAGGTGGAGACGATCGAGGAAGTGGCCGAGCCGTTCCTCGTCCGGGCGGGATTGCTGGCCCGAACTCCGCGCGGGCGGATCGCAACGCCGGCCGCCTGGACCCATTTAGGCTTGCCCGCCCCTCGCCCCGCCCCGGGCGGGGCCACCCTGTTCGATGCATGACGGGCACGCCTGGTGCGCCCCGTACGTTGAGCCGCTGAGCGCCTAGACTGCGCGCCAACTGCCACGCCGACGTAAGGACCCTCGTGAGCGCGCTTCCCCTGATCATCTTGGCTGTCCTGGTGCTGGGCATGCTCTTCTTCGCCCAGCGCAACCGACAGAAGGCGGCCGCGGCGGAGGTGCAGCGCCGTGCAACCATCGGGGTCGGCACCGACGTGATGACCACGGCCGGCCTCTACGGCACGGTCACGGCGATCAACGAGGAGGACGACACCGTCCTGCTGTCCATTGCGCCCGGTGTCGAGGTGAAATTCGCCTTTGCCGCATTGCGCGACATGGCGTCGCTGCCAGGCCAGTATCGGGCCGGCACCTCCCCGTATCCCGAGCACGAAAGCGGGCAGGCGCCCGGTGCCACCCAGACCGAGCCGGATGAGGCCCGGCCGGACCGACCCGCGCCGGAGCGGCCGGACGCCTGAGCCCGCATCCCGATGACGGCCGTCCGAGGCCGATCTAGGCCGGGTCAGTCATACTTGGTCGATACGCGCGCCTAACATCACGGCCTCACGGCCGACGCGCCGGGCCGGCCGTCACCAAACAGAATCACGTCGAGGAGATTTTCGCCCGTGCCACCACCCGCCGGAACGTTGCGCGTCGGGCGCTACTTCCTCGCTCTTCTCATCATCGTCGCCGTGCTCTACGGCATCGTGTTCTGGCCCGGACAGCGCCACAGTCCCAAGCTAGGGCTCGATCTCCAAGGTGGCACCCAGGTCGTCTACCAGGCCCGGACGGACAACGGCAAAACCCCGCCCAAGTCGTCGATGCAGGAGGCTCGGCAAATTCTCCAGCAGCGTGTCAACGCCTACGGCGTCGCCGAGTCGACCGTGGTGATTCAGGGGAACGACCAGATCGTCATCTCCATCCCCGGCAAGAGCGCGAGTGACATCTCGAACATCGGCGCTGCGGCCAAACTGAACTTCCGGCCGGTCGTCATGCCACCTGTGACGCTGCCCAGCGCAGGCACATCCGGCTCGCCCACCGCCAGCCCATCCGGGGCCGCGACCGCGCCGGCGCCGACTCCAACCACGTCCGCGCCGCAAGCGAGTGGCAGCGCGACCAAGTCCGGACAGGCGAACGCGGCCCGCCCGCTGGCGGCTCCGTCGACGACGCCGACCACCTCTGCTACGACCTCCCCAGCAAAGAGCGCGACGTCCACGCCGTCCGCGTCCGCGCCGCCAGCGCCGACCGCGAAGTCAGCTAACCCCTTGGCCGGCTTGAAATTCGCGATTCCGCAGAACGAGACCGCCTACAACAAGCTCACCGAAGCGCAGAAGACAGAGCTGCGGGCGGCCATGCAGAACTTCGACTGCAACTCCAAGCCGCCGGACGACGACAAACACCCCACGCTGCTGGCGTGTGACAGCGCGACAGCGCCCACCACGATCTTCCTGCTCGGGCCGATCATCGTCCCCGGTACGGAGATCTCCTCCGCCAGCGCCCAGGCGCCCAACGGCACGAATCTGCAGTGGGCCGTGTCACTGAACCTGAAATCCACCGGGCAGAAGGCGTGGGCCGACTACACCACCGCGCACAACACGGGGGGTCAGGAGAGCACGACCTCGATCACAACGTGCGATACGACCACCACACCCTGCGCGGACTTCGTCGCCTTCACGTTGGACGGCGTGGTCGTTTCCTCGCCGTACAACCAGCAGGCAATCAATGGTGTCGCCACGCAGATCAGTGGCAACTTCGATCAGAAGAGCGCGACGGCCCTGGCCAACCAGCTCAAGTACGGTGCCCTGCCACTCAGCTTCAACCTGCTGACCACGGACTCGGTCACCGCGACGCTGGGCACGGGTCAGCTCAAGGCCGGCCTACTGGCCGGCGCTATCGGCCTGTTCCTTGTCGTCGTGTACTCGCTGCTGTACTACCGGGCACTGGGTCTAGTCACGATCGCGTCATTGATCGTTTCCGGTGTGCTGACCTATGGCTGCCTTGTCGTGCTCGGGAACCAGATCGGCTTCACCCTGACCCTTGCCGGTATCGCTGGTTTCATTGTCGCGATCGGTATCACGGCCGACTCGTTCGTCGTGTTCTTCGAACGAATAAAGGACGAAGTCCACGACGGCCGTACGTTCCGGGTCGCCGTTCCCCGGGCGTGGGTGCGGGCCCGGCGGACCATCCTGTCCGCCGACACGGTGTCCTTCCTGGCCGCGGCGATCCTGTACTACTTTGCCGCCGGTGACGTCCGCGGCTTTGCTTTCGCCCTCGGCCTGTCGACCATCCTTGACCTGGTCGTCGTCTTCCTGTTCACCCATCCGCTGATCTCGTTGCTCTCGCGGAGCAAGGCCTTCGGCTCGGCGCGGTTCACCGGTCTAGACAGCGTGCGGGCCGGAGGCGTCGCCGGCGAGGTGGCCACGCCGGCCGAACCGGCCCGAGTGAAACCCTCCGCTCGGCGTGGCCAGGACGCCGCCGCCGCGGCTGCGCGCGCTGCGGCGCCTGAGCCCGCCACCGGGGGCGGGGTGGCGGTGCTGGACGACGAGGAGGCCGAGGAACCCGAGGTCCAGGAATCGCCTCGGACCCGCAAGGTGTCAGAGCCGTCCAGTGAGGCGGTCGAGACGACCGAGCCGCCGCCTCCATCGGACTCCGCCGAGCCGGATCGACCGCGCACGCCACCCAAGCCCGGCAGTGCGGCCGAACGGGCCGCCGCGCGGCGCGCGAAGATGAAGGCCGAGCGAGGACAGGGCTGATGTCCATCTTTCGCAAGCTGTATCGCGGCGAGACCAACTTCAATTTCATCGGCACGCGCAAGCGGTGGTACTTCGCGTCCGGCGTGATCCTGCTGATCTGCGTCCTCAGCTTCATCTTCCGGGGCTTCAACTTCGGGGTGGAATTCGCCGGAGGCAGCCAGTTCCAGATCCAGGCTGCGGGAACGACCATCACGACGCATCAGACCGAAGACGCATTCCGATCGGCAAACCTGCCGTCCGAAGGAGCGGCCCAGGAGGTGGGCTCCGGGAACACCCGGCAGATCGTGGTCAAGACCAAGAACGTGAGCGCCGCCGAGCAAGCTCGCGTCGTGTCGTCGGTCGGCAAGTCGCTGGACATACCGACCACGAAGATCAGCGTCAAGACGGTGAGCTCGGACTGGGGCCACGACGTCTCGGTGAAGGCCATCCAGGCGCTCATCATCTTCTTGATCGTCGTGTCGATCTATATCTCCATACGCTTCCAGTGGCGAATGGCGGTCGGTGCATTCATCGCGCTGATCCACGACCTCGTCCTGACGGCAGGCGTGTACTCGCTCGTCGGCTTCGAAGTAACGCCGTCGACGGTCGTCGGGCTGCTGACGATTCTCGGCTTCTCGCTCTACGACACGGTCGTGGTCTACGACAAGGTCAGCGAGAACTCACGCGACCTGCTCGCCGGCTCGCGGATGACGTTCTCCGAGGCAGCGAACCTCGCGGTGAACCAGACGCTGATGCGCTCGATCAACACGTCGCTCATCTCGCTGTTGCCCGTCGCGGGATTGCTCTTCGTCGGGGCCGGCATTCTTGGCGTCGGCACCATCGAGGATCTCGCGTTGATTCTCTTCGTCGGCCTGGCATCGGGCGCGTACTCCTCGCTGTTCCTCGCCACGCCCATCGTGTGTGACCTCACCGAGCGGCAGGCCTCCTACAAGGCGCTTACCAAGCGGGTCGAGGCCAAGCGGGGCGCCGAACGGGCCGCAGCCGAACGGGCCGCGGCCCAGCCCGAGCTGGCTGCCGCCGCCGCGGCGGCCCGCCGTAGTCGTGGGCCGGCACCAGCGCCGCGTCCCGGCGCCCGGCCGCAACGATCGCCCCGGCGCCGGTGAGCATCCCGACCGAAGCCTCGGCTGTCATCGAGGCCCGGCTCCGGGACGTCCCGGACTTTCCGCAGCCTGGGATCGTCTTCAAGGACATCGTCCCGCTGCTGGCGGACGGCACGGCGTTCGAGACGGTGATCTGCGCGCTGACCGACATCGCCGGGCAGCACACGCCGGTCGATCTTGTCGCCGGCATCGAGGCGCGCGGCTTCATCTTCGCCGCCGCGCTGGCGGCCCGGCTGGGATGCGGTCTGGTGCCGGTGCGCAAGGCGGGAAAGTTGCCGCCACCGACCATCGGTCAGGAGTACGTGCTCGAGTACGGGGCGGCGACCATCGAGGTTCCGGAAGGCGTGCTGACGGGCCGGCGGGTGTTCCTCGTCGACGACGTCCTGGCGACGGGCGGCACACTGGCCGCATCGGCCGATCTGATCGAGCGAGCCGGCGGGCACCTGCTCGGCATGGCGGTGTTGCTCGAACTGGGCTTCCTCAATGGGCGTAATCGACTGCCTCATCCCGGCGTGCGTGCACTCCTGACGGTATGACCGGCGGACTAGACTTGGCGGCGTTCGTCTCGCAGGGAGGATCCCGCTGGCCGCCGAACCCCTGAAGCCTCAGGTGCCGATCGCGACGGAGCCCCCCGTTGCGCGCACCGGCGTGGGCCGGCACAGCGCGACGACCATTGACGACGCCGCGGAACGGCGCGCGTCCCCGCCACCTCCGGTGCTCGCCGCCGCCGCCCAAGCACCCGCCGTGCCCCGCACCGGCCAACAGCATCGACGCCGGGTCCGGGACCGCCTGGCCCGGCGCATTGTTACCGGAACGCAACGATCGTCGGCGGTCCGCCCGGTCCTCGAGCCCCTGCTCGCCATTCACCGCGGCGCGCATCCCAAGATCGACGCCAGGCTCCTCCAGCGCGGCTACGACCTGGCCGAAGAACGGCATCGCGGGCAGCGACGCAAGAGCGGCGACCCGTACATCACCCATCCGCTGGCAGTGGCCACGATCCTCGCCGAGCTGGGCATGGACACCATCACGCTGGTGGCTGCGTTGCTGCACGACACGGTCGAAGACACCGGTCTCCCGATTGAGGAGGTGGCGGCCGAGTTCGGCCCCGAGGTGGCGCACCTCGTCGACGGCGTAACCAAGCTGGACAAGGTCAAGTTCGGCGAGGCGGCCGAGGCCGAGACGATCCGGAAGATGATCGTGGCGATGGCCCGCGATCCTCGGGTATTGGTCATCAAGCTGGCGGACCGGCTGCACAACATGCGCACGCTCCGGTTCCTGCCGCCCGCCAAGCAGGAGCGGAAGGCCCGGGAGACGCTGGAGGTGATGGCGCCCCTCGCCCACCGGCTCGGCATGAATACGGTCAAGTGGGAGTTGGAGGATCTCGCGTTCGCGACCCTCTACCCGAAGCGGTACGACGAGATCGTTCGGCTGGTCGCCGAGCGGGCCCCGTCGCGGGACACCTACCTGCACGAGGTGATCGAGCGGATCAACTCCGACCTGCGCGAAGGCAGCATCAAGGCGTCCGTTACCGGGCGGCCCAAGCACTACTACTCGATCTATCAGAAGATGATCGTGCGCGGCCGCGAGTTCACAGACATCTATGACCTCGTGGGCATCCGCGTTCTGGTCGACTCGGAGCGGGACTGCTACGCGGCTCTCGGCGTGATCCACGCGAACTGGCAGCCCGTCCCGGGCCGGTTCAAGGACTACATCGCGATGCCGAAGTTCAACATGTACCAGTCCTTGCACACGACCGTCATCGGCCCAGGGGGCAAGCCGGTCGAGTTGCAGATCCGCACCCAGCCCATGCACCGGACCGCCGAGTACGGCATCGCCGCGCACTGGAAGTACAAGGAGCAGAAGAACATCTCCGCCGCCGAGCCGTCTGCGGTGTCTGATGAGATGGGGTGGCTCCGGCAGCTTCTCGAGTGGCAACGCGAGTTGCAGGAGCCGGAGGAGTTCCTCGACTCGCTGCGCTACGACCTAGGCGCCAGCGAGGTCTACGTCTTCACCCCGAAAGGCGACGTCGTCGCGCTCCCAGCCGGGTCGACTCCGGTCGACTTCGCGTACGCGGTGCACACCGAGATCGGCCACCGGTGCATCGGAGCCCGGGTGAACGGCAAGCTGGTCGCCCTGGAGAGCGTGCTGGACAACGGCGAAACCGTGGAGGTTTTCACCTCCAAGGCCGAGAACGCCGGTCCGTCCCGCGACTGGCTGGGCTTCGTGAAGTCCCCACGGGCCCGGACCAAGATCCGCCAGTGGTTCGCCCGGGAGCGACGTGAGGACGCGATCGACGCGGGCAAGACCGCGCTCACCCGCGCGATGCGCAAGGCGGCATTGCCGATGCAGCGACTGCTGTCCGGCGATGCCCTGTTGACCATCGCCCGCGACCTCCATCTGACCGACGTCGCCGCCCTGTACGCCGCGGTGGGCGAGGGCCACGTCTCCGCCCAGTCCGTCGTGCAGAAGCTCGTGGCGCAGCTCGGCGGTCTCGAGGGCGCCACCGAGGACATGGCCGAGACGGCCCGCCCGTCCATTCAGGCGATACCGACCGGGCGGCGGGCGTCTGGCGACGCCGGCGTCGTCGTCAAGGGCGCGACCGACGTCTGGGTAAAGCTCGCTCGATGCTGTACGCCGGTGCCCGGCGACGACATCCTGGGCTTCGTGACCCGGGGCGGCGGCGTCTCGGTGCACCGCCGAGCCTGCACGAACGCCGCGGCGCTGCTCGGTCAGCAAGATCGGCTCGTCGACGTGGAATGGGCTCCGTCCGCGGACTCGGTGTTCGTCGTCTCCATCCAGGTCGAGGCGCTCGACCGGCACCGCTTGCTCTCGGACGTGAGCCGGGTGCTATCCGACGAGCGGGTCAACATCCTCTCGGCAGTCGTGACCACCAACCGCGACCGGGTGGCCGTCAGCAAGTTCACCTTCGAGCTCGCCGAGGCGAAGCACCTTGGTTACCTGCTGCGCGCCATTCGAAATGTCGAAGGCGTGTACGACGTCTACCGGATCCACTCCGTCACCTAGCGCCCCGCGAGGCATAGCCGTCGTCGACAAGGCCAAGATCATCGATGAGGCATTGCGCGTCAGGAGGCGGTTGGTGTCGGCTGTGCCGGCGTCGCGGTCGGACTCGGCGTCACGACGGTGGGCGATGGGCCGGTGCCTGGCGTCGGGCCTCCGCCTACCACCGAAGTGATCTTGACGGTACCGAAGCTCAACGGCAACTTGGGTTTGCCACCGCCGGCCTGGTTGGAGCCGTCGTTGCCGCCGTTGACGACCTTCTGCAGGATGTCCATGCCCTTGGTCACATGCCCGATAACGGGGTAATTCTTCTGCAACCCCTTGCTGCTGTCTTTCGTGACGAAGAAGAACTGGCTGCCGTTCGTGTTGGGGCCACCGTTGGCCATGGCTACCGCGCCAGCGGTGTACTTGGCCGCCGCCAGATTCTCGTCCTTCACCGTGTACGACGGGCCGCCGGCGCCGGTGCCGGTGGGATCCCCGCACTGGAGGACAAAGATGCCGCTGTCCACGGCTCGTGGACAGGGCGTGTTGTTGTAGAACTTCTTGCCGATGAGGTAGGCGATGCTCTGCACATTGCACGGCGCCGCCTTGCCGTCGAACGTCACCTGGATCGTGCCGCGGTTGGTGGCGAAGTCGGCGACGACCGTCTTGGTTGGCGTCGGCTTCGGGTCCGGCGGAAATCCGGTGTTCTTCAAGTTCGGGTTCTGGGCCAGATCGGCGCTCGTATACCCGCACGGTCCTGTCGTCTTGCTGGAGACGAATGCCGAGGGGGACGAGGACGCCGACGCCGACGCCGACGAGGATCCAGCAGCGGCGGGCTTCGTTCCGTTGTCGTTGGTAACCGCGATGACGACCACGACGACCACGACGACCAGGATGAGCGATCCGGCGACCGTCGCGATCAGCATCCGTCGTTTCTGGGTCGCTTCCTGCTCTTGTCGACGTTGCAGCTGGCGTTCCAGATGGCGTCGCGCGGCCTCTCGACGTTGCTTGTTGGTCGGCACGAAGGCAGTCCTTTCCGATGCTGGCGCCCTTGCCAGCCCGGGTCAGTGTAAGGACTCCGTCTGAGGGCCGGACCGCCGACGGGCTGTGCGTCCCGCATGGCTCCACCCCGGTTGGCCGCCACCCCCGCGAGAACGCTGCGCGTTCTCGCTGCGGCACCCAGATCGGCGCAGGCTCTAGAGTTAACTGTCCAGTCGTCACGACCCTCGGGAGTTCCGCTGTGTTCATCGCGGGGATCCCGTCGGCGATCTGGGGAACAAATTGCTGGGTCGTAGCGTCCGGCGACGGTGAACATTGCCTGATCGTCGATCCCGGTGCCGACGTCGGATCGAGGCTCGAAGACATCCTGACCGAGCACCGACTCCACCCGGTCGCGGTCATGCTGACCCACGGCCATATCGACCACACCTACTCGGTCGTGCCGGTGTGCGAGGCACACGACGTGCCGGCCTATATCCATCCGGCCGATCGACCCCAGCTGACCGACCCGTGGTCGTGGCTCGGGCTCGTGCCCGGTGCGGCCCTGCCCGGGTTGCCGCAGCTCACCTTCGCCGAGCCTGACGACGTCCGCGAGCTGGCCGACGCCAGCACGATCACGCTGGCCGGTCTGCCGGTCGCGATCCGTCACACGCCGGGACACACGGCCGGATCGGTGATCTTCGAGTTATCCGACGATGACGAGCAAGCGCTTGTGTTCGCCGGTGACCTCGTCTTCGCCGGTTCGATCGGCCGGGTCGATCTGCCCGGTGGCTCGATGGATGAGATGTTGCATTCGTTGAAGGCCGTCATCCTGCCAATGGCCGACGACACGGTGATCTATCCGGGACACGGTGAGACGACCACAGTCGGGATGGAACGCTCGACCAACCCGTTTCTTCGGGAGCTGGCATGAGCGAGCGAGCATCGCAGGTGCGGGGTCCCCATGAAATCGCGCAGCGATCTCGTGGGCTGGTTTGTGGGGTGCATGTGCCCTCGCGCGAAGAGGTTAGTTAATGAGCCGGGTCACGCCGCTTAGTGGCTTCCCCGAGCTGCTGCCGTCGCAACGTGTCGTCGAACTCGCCGTCATCGATCAGCTTCGGTCGACGTTCGAGTTGCACGGCTTCGCCTCGATCGAGACCCGAGCCGCCGAGCCGCTCGACCAGTTGCTACGCAAGGGCGAGATCGACAAGGAGGTCTACGTCCTGCGCCGCCTGCAGGCCGGCGACGATCCCGGCGACACCGGCCTCGGCCTGCACTACGACCTCACCGTGCCCCTGGCCCGCTACGTGCTCGAGCACGCCGGCAAGCTCGACTTCCCGTTCCGGCGATTCCAGATACAGAAGGCGTGGCGGGGTGAGCGGCCCCAGGAAGGGCGCTATCGGGAGTTCACCCAAGCCGATATCGACGTCATCGGACGCGATCAGCTGGCCTTTCATCATGATGTTGAGGTCGCCCGAGTGATGGCCGAGGCGTTCACGGCTCTGCCATTCCTGCCGCCGCTACGCATGCAGATCAACAATCGAAAGCTGATCGAAGGCTTTTATCGCGGCATCGGCGCGCCGGACGTCGCTGCGGTAATGCGCATCATCGACAAGGTTGACAAGGTGTCGACGGACGTCCTGGCCAAGATGCTCGCCGACGACGCCGGGCTTACTCCCGGTCAGGTCGAGCGGTGCTTAGCGCTCGCAGCCATTCGCAGCCCGGATCGGTCATTCGCTGACCAGGTAGCTGCGCTGGGCGTACGCGATCCCATGCTGGACGAGGGCATCGCGGAATTGACCAACGTGGTCGAAGGCTGCGCGCGCTTCTCGTCGCACCGGGTGATAGTCGAAGCCGATCTGCGCATAGCCCGGGGGTTGGACTATTACACCGGCACCGTATTCGAAACCCGGATGTCGGGTCTGGACCAGGTCGGGTCGATCTGCTCCGGTGGCCGCTACGACCAATTGGCGAGCGACGGCCGGAACACCTATCCCGGCGTCGGCATCTCGCTGGGCATCACCCGCATGCTCGTGCCGCTGCTGTCTCGCGGGTTCCTGGACGCGTCCCGGTCAGTGCCAAGCGTGGTGCTGGTTGCGCTGCCGGACGAGGCCAGCCGTCCCTCGTCCGAGGCGATTGCCGACGCGTTGCGGGCGCGCGGGATCGCGGCCGAGGTGTCCGAATCCGCGGCGAAGTACGGCCGGCAGATCAGATACGCCGAGCGCCGCGGAATCCCGTTCGTATGGTTCCCGATGGGCCGGGAGAATGGCCATGAAGTCAAGGACATTCGCCAGGGGGAGCAGGTGCCCGCCGACCTCGCCACCTGGCAGCCGCCGACTGTCGACCTGCGGCCGCAGGTGATCGCCCGGACCGGGGAGGACGATCAGTGATCCGTACGCACGAGGCCGGCACACTGCGCGCGTCGGACGCTGGCCACACTGTGACGCTCGCCGGTTGGGTGGCCAGTCGCCGGGATCACGGTGGTGTGGCGTTCATCGATCTGAGGGACGCCTCGGGAATCGTGCAGGTCGTCGTCCGCGACGACGAGATCGCGCACGACCTGCGTAACGAGTGGTGTATCGCGGTGACGGGCGAGGTGCGCCGGCGAATTGAAGGCAATGTCAATCCGCGCATTGCCACCGGCGAGATCGAGGTAGTCGCCTCTAGCGTCGTGGTGCTCAACGAATCCGCCCCGTTGCCGTTCCAGATCGACGAGCACGTGGACGTCGGCGAGGAAGCGAGACTGAAGTACCGGTATCTCGATCTGCGCCGACCGGGACCGGCGAAAGCGCTGCGACTGCGCAGCCGGGTGAATCGCGCGGCTCGCGATGTGCTTGACCGGCACGGCTTCGTCGAGGTCGAGACACCTACGCTCACCCGATCGACGCCGGAGGGGGCACGTGACTTCCTGGTTCCGGCCCGCCTGCGTCCGGGATCCTGGTACGCGTTGCCGCAGTCGCCCCAGCTGTTCAAGCAATTGTTGATGGTCGGGGGGCTCGAACGGTATTACCAGATCGCCCGCTGCTATCGAGACGAGGACTTTCGCGCGGATCGACAGCCGGAATTCACCCAGCTTGATCTCGAAATGAGCTTCGTCAGCGAGGACGACGTCATCGCGATTGCCGAAGACGTGCTGGTCGAGGTGTGGCGGCTGATCGGCCATCACATCAGCCGGCCCATTCCGCGAATGACGTATGCGGAAGCGATGTCCCGCTACGGGACGGACAAGCCCGATCTGCGCTTCGGCCTTGAACTGACCGAGCTCACCCGGTACTTCAAAGACACCTCCTTCCGGGTGTTCCAGGCACCGTACGTCGGGGCCGTAGTCATGCCGGGCGGCGGGACACAGTCCCGCCGTCAGTTCGACGCGTGGCAGGACTGGGCGAAGCAACGGGGCGCCCGGGGACTGGCATACATCGTCGTTGATGCGGACGAGGAGCTCTCCGGGCCTGTCGCGAAGAACCTGTCCGAGTCCGAACGGGGCGGTCTCGCTGCCGCGACCGGGGCCCAAGCCGGCGACGCGATCTTCTTCGCGGCCGGGTCGGCGGCGTCGGCCCGACCGGTGCTCGGTGCGGCTCGCGTGGAGATCGCCCGACGACTCGGGCTCATTGATCCCAACGCGTGGTCATTCGTGTGGGTGGTCGACGCGCCGTTGTTCGAGCTGGTGGCCGAGACGGATGACGTCGCGGTCGGGTCGGGTGCGTGGACGGCCGTGCATCACGCGTTCACATCGCCCAAGCCGGAATCGATGCAGACGTTCGACGCCGATCCGGGTTCGGCGCTGGCCTCCGCGTACGACATCGTGTGCAACGGCAATGAGATCGGTGGCGGGTCGATTCGTATCCACCGCCGAGACATTCAGGAACGGGTCTTCGCGGTCATGGGGCTGGACAAGGCGCAGGCCGAGGAGAAGTTCGGATTCCTGCTCGAGGCGTTCAAATACGGCGCGCCACCGCACGGCGGCATCGCCTTTGGGTGGGACCGGATCAATGCGCTGTTGTCCGGCGCCGCGTCGATTCGCGACGTCATCGCCTTCCCCAAGACGGGCGGCGGGTACGACCCGCTCACGGCCGCTCCGGCGCCGATCACTCCCGAGCAGCGCCGGGAGACCGGCGTGGACGCAAAGCCCGCCTAGCGGCAGCGCCACGACCGACCCATCTGTCACGCTCACCGCTCACCGGCGCTCATGCGCTACTCACCGCCGCGCGCAACCGAATCGCCTGATCGATCTGAGCGCGTTACCGTCGGCCATCGGCAGTGTTCTCAACCGGGGATGGTGCGTACCGTGGATTTCGCCTTTTCCGACGAGCAGATCGCGATCCGCAACACCGCCCGGGCCTTCATCGCCGATGAGATCATTACCCGTGAGGCGGAGGCGTTGCGCCGGGAACGTCAAGGGGAGTCGGCGATCACCCGGGCCGAGCTGCGCGATCTACAGCACGCGGCCCGGAAGTTCGGCTTCTGGGGACTGTCGACGCCCCAGCAGTACGGAGGGATGGAACTCCCGGCGGTCACCGAGGCCCTGCTCTGGGCTGAGACCGGCCGGTCGTTCATCCCGTTCCGCTTCGGCGGTGAGGCGGACAACATCCTCTACTACGCCAATGACGAGCAGAAGGCGGAGTACCTCGTCCCGACGATCGAAGGCGACCGGCTGTCGTGCTTTGCGATCACCGAGCCCGACGCTGGGTCGGATGCGGCGAACATCAAGACCAGCGCCCGTCCGGACGGTGATGACTGGCTGATCAACGGCGAAAAGACGTTCATCACGGGTGGCAACGACGCCGACTTCGCCATCGTGATCGCCGTGACCGACGCCGACAAGGGGGCCCGCGAGGGATCAACCGCGTTCCTCGTCGACCGCGCCATGGGCTGGACGTCCCATTTCATTCCGACGATGGGCGAAGGTGGCCCCGCATCACTTGTCTTCGAAGACGTCCGCGTGCCGAATCGTAACGTGCTCGGCGAGGTCGGGCACGGCTTCGCGCTGGGCATGGAATGGATCGGCCGCGGACGGTACCTGATTCCGGCTCGGGCGCTCGGCGCCGCTGAGCGGCTACTCCAGATGGCGATCGACTATGCCAACACCCGTGAGACGTTTGGCCGGAAGATCGGCGCCAACCAGGCGATCCAGTGGATGATCGCCGACTCGGAAGTCGAGCTGGAAGCGGCCCGATGGCTGGTCCTGCACGCCGCCTGGACCGTCGATCAGGGCCGGGACGCCCGCCATGCTTCCTCCATCGCCAAGCTGTCTGGCGCGGCGATGGCCAACGAGGTGGTGGATCGGGTCCTGCAGATTCACGGCGGCATGGGCTACACCCGGGAACTACCGATCGAACGCTGGTACCGCGAGACCCGGCTCTGGCGCATTTTCGAGGGCACCGACGAGATGCAGAGATTGATCATCTCGCGCGACCTGCTACGCGGCTACACCACCATCGGAGGGCACCTGGGCTAGCGGGACTCCGTGGTGGCGGCGTGCTCAGCTCGCTCCTCGGGGGTTTGCCGGGCCGCGATCCCTACGGTTGGTCAGCGCCGAGCCGTGGGGCGCCGGAACCCTAGGCAGCAGCGACCGGCTCGCCGGTGACGAGGTGCAGCAGCGCGAGACCATAGGCCTCGTCCGCGTCGGCGTCCTGCACGCTGGTCGTCCGGCCGCCAACGTTGATCGTGACCCGCCACTCGTCCGCAACCTGTTCCAAGCTCTGGAAGGTCCGGCCCAGCAGGCGGCGCAGCTGGGTCTCGCTCGGCAGCCAGACCGAGTGCTTCTGGTCGATCGAATCCAGCGCCCATTCGGTGGTCCCGTTGAAGCCGATAACCTCGCCGTACGGAAACCGATGGACCTCGACGGTCATGTCCGACAGCACGAAAACGTCGTTGTCCATGTCCCGGTCAGCCACGACGAACCGGTCACCGCTCGCCGGACTCCACCGCACCCCGTTGTCGCGCAGCCGCCGGGCCAGCTCGAGCGAAATCATGCACTCATTATCCTCGCGCGAGCCCCTACCGCTGTTTGATCACCGGGCGCCCGGCTGACGGGGCTGCATCCTCGCTCGGCCGACCGGTCGGTAGCTCGGCATAGGCTGACGGTGTGTCAGGCCCGACCCTGTTCGACCCGCCGGCGGGTGTCGCGGCGAGTGCCCCGGACGTCGAAGAAGCGAACGCGCCCTTGGCTGCTCGGATGCGCCCACGGTCCCTGGACGAGGTGATCGGCCAGAGACATCTGCTCGGGGCCGGTTCGCCGCTGCGCCGCCTGGTCGAGGGCGACTCACCGATGTCGCTGATCCTGTTCGGGCCGCCTGGCAGCGGCAAGACGACGCTTGCCCGAATCGTGTCGTCCGCTACGAATCGTCGGTTTGTGCAGATGTCCGCGCTGAACTCCGGCGTGCGCGATGTGCGCGCGGTCATCGAGCAGGCGCAGGTCGAGCTGCGGACCTCCGGGCGGCTGACCGTGCTGTTCATCGATGAGATCCACCGGTTCTCCAAGACGCAACAGGATTCGTTGCTGGGCGCGGTCGAGGCCCGCACGATCACCCTGGTCGCCGCCACGACCGAGAATCCGTTCTTCTCGATCGTCTCGCCGCTCATGTCACGCAGCCTGCTGCTCACCCTGCAGCCGCTGTCCGACAGCGAGATCGAGCAGGTGATCGATCGAGCGCTGTCCGGCGAGCGTGGGCTCGGTGGCGCCGTCACCCTCGATGCCGATGCCAGATCTCACCTCGTGCGCACGTCCGACGGTGACGCCCGCCGAGCACTGAACGCGCTGGAGGCCGCGGCCGGGAGTGCGCTCGCGGCCGGCGAGGACCACGTCGACCTGGCCACCCTCGAGGAGGCCGTCGACGTGGCCGCGGTCCGGTACGACCGCGACGGTGACCAGCACTACGACGTGATCAGCGCATTCATCAAGTCGATTCGCGGATCGGATGTCGACGCCGCGCTGCACTACCTGGCCCGGATGATCGAGGCCGGCGAAGATCCCCGCTTCATCGCGCGGCGCCTCGTCGTGCACGCCAGCGAGGACGTCGGGCTGGCCGACCCGACCGCCCTTCTCGCGGCATCGGCCGCCGCACAGGCGGTCGCGCTCATCGGGCTGCCGGAGGCCCGGATCAACCTGGCTCAAGCAACGATCCATCTCGCTCTCGCGCCGAAGTCGAACGCGGTAGTGACGGCCATCAACGCAGCGCAGGAGGATGTCCGGGCCGGACAAGCGGGCCCCGTGCCACCCCCGTTGCGTGACGGCAGTTATCGCGGTGCCGCCCGGCTCGGCCACGCCCAGCGCTACCGCTACCCGCACGACGTGCCGGAAGGCGTCGTCAGCCAGCAATACCCGCCCGACGTCCTTGTCGGACGCGACTATTACCACCCGGCGCGACGGGGTGCCGAGAGTGAGTTGGTCGAGCGCGTCGCCGCGCTCCGAGCCGCTGTTCGCGGCAGTGCCACCGAGGCGAATCAGGCCGAGAAGCCGAGTTAATCACCGAGTAAGGTCGCAGCGTTGCCCGCTCGGTGGCAGAGCACAAGCATCCGAAGGAGGATCACCGGTGTCCGGTGGGGAAATCGCGGCGCTCATCGCGGCCGGTGCGTTCGTGCTGCTCGTCCTCCTCCTGGCCGTTCCGTTGTTCAAGCTCGGGCACACCCTTGACGAGGCGACTTTGACGATCCGCCAGACCCGCGAGGGCACCGGTCCGCTCCTCGCGGGAGCGCAGATCACCCTTAACGGAGTGAACGAGCAGCTGGAAGAGGTCGGCGGCATCACCAAGGGTGTGAACAACATGACCAGCAACGCGGCGGCGCTGACGTCGATCGTCACCAGCGCGGTCGGCAGCCCGCTCATCAAGGTCGCGGCGTTTTCCTATGGCGTGCGCAAGACCGTCCGGGACCGGCGTGATGCCGAGATCATGCGTGAGGTCCGGCGACGCCACCGTGCGCCAAGGAGCGCGCGGTGATTCGGCGTCTGTTCTGGCTGAGCATGGGAGTGACCATCGGCGCTCTGGTGGTTCGCAAGCTCAGCCGGTTCGCAGAACGAATGCGGCCATCCGGTATCGCGGCCAGCTTCGCCGCGGGAATGGGGGATATCGCCGAGTCGCTGAGCGATTTCGCGGCCGATGTCCGGACCGCGACGCAGCAACGCGAGGCCACGTTGCGAGCGGGCGCCGGGCTCGACGGCGACCTGGGGTCACGGGAACCGGCATGAGATCCGCTGAGATCCGCCGACGGTTTCTCGCGCACTTCGAGGCTGCCGGGCACGTCGTCGTGCCGAGCGTTCCGCTGCCGTATGAGGACCCGAACCTGCTGTTCGTCAATGCCGGCATGGTGCAGTTCGTCCCGTACTTCGTAGGACAGCTGCAGCCGCCCTGGCGCCGCGCGACGAGCGTCCAGAAATGCATTCGCACGCAGGACATCGAGGAAGTCGGCAAAACCACCCGGCACGGAACGTTCTTCCAGATGTGCGGGAACTTCAGCTTCGGCGACTATTTCAAGTCCGGCGCGATTCAGCTCGCGTGGGACCTGTCGACGAACTCCCTCGAGGACGGTGGGTACGGACTCGACCCTGAGCGAATCTGGCCGACCGTGTACCTCGACGACGACGAGGCCGCAGCGATCTGGCGCGATCAGATTGGCGTGCCGGGCGAGCGGATCGTGCGGCGCGGCCGGGCGGACAACACGTGGGACATGGGTATCCCGGGTCCCGCGGGCACGTGCAGCGAGCTGTTCTACGACCGGGGATCCGAATACGGCCCGGACGGGGGTCCCTCGGTCGACGAGGACCGCTATCTCGAGTACTGGAACCTCGTCTTCATGCAGTACGAACGCGGCGCCGCGACCGGGCCCAACAAGGGCGACTACGAGATCCTCGGCGAGCTGCCGGCGAAGAACATCGACACCGGCCTCGGTCTCGAACGGATGGCAACCCTCATGCAGGGCGTCGACAACCTCTACGAGATCGACGAGACCCGTCCGATCCTTGACGCTGCGGCAGCGGCGACCGGAGTGCGCTACGGCGCGAAATCGGGACACGCCGCCAGTCAGTCCGATCCGGACGACGTGCGGCTGCGGGTGATCGCCGACCACGTGCGCAGCGCGCTGATGCTCACCGGGGACGGCGTGACCCCCTCGAACGAGGGGCGCGGCTACGTCCTGCGGCGGATCCTGCGGCGAGCGATCCGGTCGATGCGGCTGCTGGGCTATGAACGGCCGGCGCTCCCACTGCTGATGCCCGTGGCCCTCGAGTGCATGGCGCCGTCCTACCCGGAGCTGGCCGACGAGTTCGAGCGGATCTCGATGATCGCCTACGGGGAGGAGAAGACCTTCGCGCGTACCGTCGCCTCCGGCACCACGATCTTCAACAGTGCGGTCAGCCAGTTGCGCTCGGCCAATCAGAAGATAATTTCCGGACCGACCGCGTTTCAGCTGCACGACACGTACGGGTTCCCCATCGACCTGACGCTCGAAATGGCGCAGGAGCAAGGCCTGACCGTCGACGAGGCTGGGTTCCGCGCGCTGATGGCGGAGCAGCGAGCCCGAGCCAAGGCCGACGCGCAGGCTCGCAAGGTGGGAGTCGACAGCGGATCCGTGCTGCGTGAGTTGCGGGCGGCGGGGGAGACGCCGTTTACCGGGTACGAGGAGCTCGACACGCAGACGACCGTGCGCGGCTTGATTCGCGACGGGTTCGGGGTACCGGCTGCTAGTGAAGGCGACGCGGTCGAGATCGTGCTCGACCGCACCCCCTTCTACGCCGAATCCGGTGGCCAGACCGCAGACCAGGGCGTGATCACTGTCGATGGCGCGCGGATCAAGGTCACGGACGTGCAAAAGCCGGTGAAGGGTCTGATCGTGCACCGGGGGGTCGTTGAGACCGGTGCGGTCGAGGTCGGTGCGGAGGCGTTGGCATCAGTCGATCCGGAGTGGCGTACGTCTGCCCGCCAAGCGCATTCCGGTACGCACGTGGTGCACGCCGCGCTGCGTCATGTACTCGGTCCGACCGCCCTGCAGAGTGGTTCGCTCAACCGCCCGGGCTATCTGCGGCTGGACTTTGCGTGGGGACATGCGCTGGACGCGCGTACTCGGGCGGACATCGAGGATGTGTCCAATCAGGCGTTGCGGCGTGATCTCCCGGTCATGGTGAGATATATGCCGCTCGAGCAGGCGCGAGAAATCGGCGCCCTGGCCCTGTTCGGTGAGACCTACGACCAGACCGTGCGCGTCGTGGAGATAGGCGGACCGTGGTCACGGGAGCTGTGCGGAGGCACGCACGTCGAGCGGGCGTCGCAAATCGGCACAGTGACGATCATCGGGGAGTCGTCGATCGGATCCGGCGTGCGCCGGGTCGAGGCGTATGTCGGCCTGGAGGCGATGCGCTATCTCGCCACGGAGCGGGCGATCGTGTCGCAGCTGTCCGAGACCCTGAAGGCCAAGCCGGCCGAGTTGCCTGACCGGGTGGCGGTCATGGTGGAGCGGCTGCGCTCGGCCGAGCGGGAACTCGCGTCGCTGCGGGCCGCCCAAGTGCTTGCGAGCGCCGGCCCGCTGGCGGCGGCAGCGGAGCAAATCGGGCGCGCTCGCGCTGTCCTGGCCGAAGCGCCCGCGGGTGTGGCTGGCAACGACCTGCGCGGGCTGGCGCAGGATGTCCGCGGCCGGCTGCCGGCGAACGATCCGGGAGTCGTGCTGCTTGCCTCCCGGGCGGACGGCTCCAACGGTGCGGTCGCGTTCGTCGCCGCGGTGAACGAGCCCGGTCGGGCCATCGGTCTCGGGGCGGGCGATCTCGTCAAGGTGTTCGCCCCCATCATCGGCGCGCGGGGTGGCGGCAAAGCGGACGTGGCGCAGGGAGCGGGCGGTGACGCGTCCCGCCTGCCCGAGGCGCTGCGGGCGGCGAGGGCCTATCTTGCCGATCACGCCTGACCGGCCCGCAAAGTATCCGCGGGGCGTGTGGCTCGGCGTGGACGTTGGCACCGTGCGGGTCGGCGTCGCCCGCAGCGATCCCTCGGGGGTGCTCGCCACGCCCGTAGTCACGCTCGCCCGCGATGCCGATGGAGGTCGTGACCTGATCGAGCTGGCGGACTTGGCGCGCGAGTACGAGGCGGTCGGAGTCGTTGTTGGAGACCCGGTGACATTGGCCGGACGAGCGGGCCAAGCGGCCCAGCAAGCCCGAACATATGCTGACGAATTACGACAACACGTTCCTGAGATTTCGGTGGTGCTCCTGGACGAACGGCTCACGACCGTCGCTGCAACGCGTACGCTCGGCGAGCGCGGGGTTCGTGGGAGGGCCAGGCGAGCGGTCGTGGACCAAGCGGCAGCCGTCGTGCTACTACAGCACTGGTTGGACTCCCGCCCGGCGGAGACAGCCGCTGGTGAGTTGCCGGAACGCTGATCTGCCCGACGGGCGTCGAGGAGGTACCGCCGCGTGGTGAGCCACGAGCATCGCGACTCGCTCGAGACAGTCGACCCACACGGCTTGCTGTTCGGTCAAGACGACCACGACCACCACCTCGCGTCCTACTACGAGTACCCGCCGCTGCACCCGGCCGAGGGTTCATATCGGGCGCTTCAGCGCCACCGCGCCGAGCAGCGGCGGCGGCAGCGTCAGCGCCGCGGCCGGCGGGTGCTCATCGTCCTCGTTGTGCTCATCGTCGCGGCGGTAGTCCTGACTGGCTGGTTCGTGGTGAAACCCTTCGTCACGAGCCGGCTCGCGCCGAACGACTGGTCCGGATCCGGCACGGGCACGGTGCGGGTCGAGGTGCACTCCGGTGAAGGGTCCGCCCAAATCGGCGCGACGCTGGCCAAGGCCGGGGTGGTGCGCAGCGAGACTGCATTCGTCCACGCGGCCAAGGAGAATACCGACTCGGCATTGATCCAACCGGGGATCTACACGCTGCGGTCGCACATGTCGGCGGCCGGCGCGCTGACCCTGATGCTCGATCCAGCGTCGCGGAGGGCGCTCAGCGTGTCGTTACCTGAGGGCACGACCGAGCGGGACACCGTGGCCAAGGTGGCCGGCGTCCTCGGCGTGCCGGCGGCACAGGTCCGAGCCGCGGCCGACGACATCGCGAATCTCGGACTGCCCGCGGCGTACACGTTGCCCGGTGGCGGGCCGATCATCTCGGCTGAAGGATTCCTGTTCCCCGCCACCTACAACTTCGATCCCGGCTCGTCGCCCGCGGACGCGCTGCAGGTGATGATCGCCGCGTTCACCCGCGCCGACCGGGACGCGCAATTCTCGCTGGGGGCCAAGGCGCTCCGCACCTCGCCCTACCAGGCGTTGATCGTCGCGTCCATGATCGAGCGCGAGGCGAAGTTCGCCGACGACCGGGCCAAGGTCGCTCGGGTGATCTACAACCGGCTGGCCGCAGGCGACCCGCTCAAGGTTGACGCGTCGAGCATTTACGGTGCGATCCAGGCCGGCCTGGACCCGTCCAAGCAGGACTACGCAAAGGTCGACTCGCCATACAACACCTACACGCACAAAGGGCTCCCGCCGACCCCGATCAGCAACCCGGGTTCGGCCGCAATGTCCGCGGCGATCCACCCAGCTCCGGGTAACTGGATCTACTACGTGAACGGCGATGCCGCCGGCCATCTGTACTTCACCGCGAGCGACACCGACTTCGCCAAGGCGGTCGCGAGGTGCCAGGCCAACCACTGGGGATGCGGCTGAACGCAGCCAAGTCCACGAGTGAGCGGGAAGTGATCCGCGCGGCGGTCCTGGGTCGGCCCATCGCCCACTCGCTCTCCCCGACGCTGCACAACGCCGCCTATGAAGCGCTCGGTCTCCCGTGGCGGTATGCCGCAATCGACTGCGGGGTCGCCGAACTACCCGTGGTGCTCGCCGCCGCTACACCAGACTGGGCTGGGTTCTCCTGCACGATGCCGTTGAAGCGGGCGGCGCTCGACTTGGCGGCGGCGGCGGGGGAACGAGCGTCCCAAGCCGCCGCGGCGAACACCTTGCTGCCTATGGGATCAGGGCGTTGGCGGGCGGACAACGCCGACGTCGCCGGCATCCTCGCCGCCCTGGCCGAGTATGACGTGTCGCCGTCCTCCGTGGCGATGCTCGGCGCCGGTGGGACCGCCTCGGCCGGACTCGTCGCACTGCGAGAGTTGGGCGTTGCGAGCTGTCTTGTCCTGGTACGCGAGCCGGCTCGTACCGGGCAGTTGCGGGTGACGGCCGAACGCGCGGGCGTGCGGATCGACGTGCGACGCCTCGACTCTGTCGACGTCATTCACTCGATCGACCTGATCATCTCGACGCTGCCGCCTCGAGCGGCCGATCCGCTGGCCGCATGGCCGTGGCCGCGCGGGGTGACGCTGCTAGACGTCGTCTACGAGCCCTGGCCGACCGCCTTGGCGAAGGCAATCGGCCGACGAGGGGGCCGGACGATCGGCGGCCATCTGATGCTGTTGCACCAGGCGGCCGAACAGGTCCGGCTGATGACCAATCGGCCGGCGCCGGTCGAGGCGATGCGCACGGCGCTGACTCTGGCGACTCACCTACCCTGAGATCACGGAGGTCAGCATGTCGGTGATGACCACACGGCGGGCGATTGTTCGAGTCGATGCCAGCCGCACCACGCCGGGGCCGGACGATCTCGCGGTCGAGGCGCCGCTCGTCTTGGGCCTCCATGGCGGACCGGTGCTCGCGACGATCATGCGCACGCCGGGGCACGACGTGGAACTCGCGGGGGGATGGCTGGTCGCGGAGTCAGGGGTCCGCGCGGCCGAAGACGTGATCGAGCTGCGTTCCTGTCGTGACGACGACACCGATCGGGTCGACATCCGCCTGCGCGAGGACGTCCTGCCGCCTCGCCCGCGCGCGTTCCTCACCTCATCGGCGTGTGGGGTGTGCAGCGCTGATCTGATCGACCTCGCCCTACTGGCCGCCGCCGCGCCGTCCTCTCCCGGCTTCCAGGTGAGCGCGGGCATCCTCGCCGGGCTGCCGCCGGCGATGCGGAGACAGCAGCGGTTGTTCGCCCGCACCGGAAGCGTCCACGCGGCGGCGCTCGCCCGGGCGGACGGCACGCTGCTCACGGTCCGTGAGGACATCGGCCGGCACAACGCCGTCGACAAGATCGTCGGCTGGGCCCTGCTCAGCGGGGGCCTGCCGCTTACCGACCATCTGATCGTCGTCAGCGGGCGGGTGTCCTTCGAGATCGTTCAGAAGACGGTCGCGGCGGGTGCTGCCGGCATCGTTGCGGTGTCCGCGCCGTCGAGCCTGGCTGTCGATCTGTGCCGAGCCCACGGCCTGGTTCTTGCCGGGCTGGTTCGTGACGGTCACCTGAATCTGTACGCCGGCGCCGAGCTCGTGAGGTGATGGTGGGCTAGCCGTCGGCGGCCCGCGGCGGTGCGGCCGACGCGTGTTCCGCAACGAGGCGCCGGGCGATGCCGGCCGCATGCTCCACCTCCGCCTGGCCGCCTCCGCGGCTACCCGCTGAGAGTCCGATCAGGAACGTCGTGAGCGGCGCGGCCGGTCGGGCCACACCGTGGGCCGCTTCCCGAGCCACATCCAGCACGAGGGTGGTGTCGACCGTTCCGGCATCGAGATCCAGAGCGGCCGTGAGTTGGGCGACCCAGTCGGCAAGGACATTAGGCATCGGGCCAGGATCCTCCCGGTCGTCGACCAGCGGCGAACCAGGTCCGGGCCCGGTCGAGGTCGGCCTGGGTGTCGCAGTCCAAGCTCCAGCCGTCCTCGTCCGTGATGAGCAATAGGGGCACACCAGCGAGCAGCCGGCGCATGGCCCGACCGCTGGGTGGCTCCCGCGCCAGCGCCGCGAGCAAGGTCGAACGCCGCCAGGCTGCGGCCAATGGATTGAGCCGGCCGTTCCGGTCGACGAGGATCGCGGCCTCGACGTGGCCTGCCTCGACACCGGCGAGCAGGTGATCCACGGCTGGACCGATCCGCGGCAGATCGGCGGCGAGCACCACAACCGATGGCGCGCTCGTGTGCACGATGCCGGCCGCCAGGGCCGCGACTGGACCCCCGCCCGGCGGTGACTCGCGGCAAAGCAACACTCCGGGCGGAACGTCCCGGGGCGGCCCGACGACAACTCGGCGCTGGGCCGCAGCTACCGCATCGAGCACGTGGGCCAGGAGTGGGCGACCGTCGAGATCGAGCCCCGGCTTGTCGGCGCCGCCGAGCCGGGCGGCGGCGCCGCCGGCGAGAACAACGGCGTCGAAGGGCAGGATCACGCCACCTATCTTCGTCGTCCACAGGTGGTCCCGGGCGGGCTCCGGTACCCCTAGGCTCACAGCTCGTGCGTGACGGGACACCGCTGGCAGTCGGCGCTGCCATCGTGGCCGCGGTCCTGGCCGGGCCGTATCTAGCCGGGTTGACGCGTACCGCGCCGGACCGTGATCAGCGGCGCTGGTGGCACACCCGGCGGGTCCCCGGAGCCCGGATCGGCACGACGATCGCGATCACCGCGATCCTGGCGGTGCTCGGTGCGCTCGCCACCGGTTGGACGGCGCCGTTGCCGGCATTCGTCGTCCTGGCGTTGGCCTGCGCCGTTTTGATCGTCGTGGACGTCGAGCGCCATAGGCTCCCGGACCGGGTGGTCGTCCCAGCTGCAGTCCTCGGCGCGGTGCTGCTTGCCGCCGCCACGGCCGTCACAGCGGACGGTAGCGCCCTCCTGCGGGCGACACTGGCGTCCGCCTCGGCCGGAAGCGCGCTGTTCGTTGCCGCGGTCCTCGCCCGTGGCGGCCTCGGATTCGGAGACGTGAAGGTCGGAGCACTCCTCGGCGGCCACCTCGGTTGGCTGGGATGGGGGCAGCTCGCGTACGGGTTGTTCGCCGGTTTCGTCGTCGGCGCGCTTGCCGCTCTCACCCTCGTTGCGACGGGGCGGGCCTCGCTGCGGTCCAGCCTGCCGTTCGGGCCGGCGTTGATCGCCGGGGCCTTCACGGTCGCGGCCGGCAGCGCGCTGTTCTGAGAGACTGACGGATGTGCTGCGTTACCTGACCGCCGGCGAATCGCACGGCCCCGCGCTCGTTGCGGTCCTGGACGGCCTGCCGGCCGGTGTGCAGGTCACCAGCCGCGATCTGGCCAACGATCTGGCCCGCCGGCGTCTTGGCTATGGGCGTGGCGCGCGAATGAGTTTCGAAGCCGACGAGGTGGACTTGACCGGCGGGGTGCGCCACGGACAAACACTCGGTGGCCCGATCGCGGTCCGGGTCGGCAACACCGAGTGGCCGAAATGGCAGACCGTCATGGCCGCCGATCCGGTCGACCCGGCCGTTCTCGCCGAGCAAGCGCGCAGCACGCCGCTGACTCGACCCCGCCCCGGGCACGCCGACCTCGCCGGAATGCAGAAGTACGACGTTGCCGACGCCCGCCCGGTCCTGGAGCGCGCGAGCGCGCGGGAGACCGCGGCGCGGGTCGCTCTGGGTGCCGTCGCTAAAGCGTTCCTCCGCCAGGTCGTCGGAGCAGAAGTGCTGAGCCATGTCGTCGCCATCGGTGGGGTCAGCGCGCCCGCCGGCGTCATCCCGGCTCCCGGCGACGAGGGGCGCGTTGATGCCTCTCCGGTGCGCTGCGCGGACGAGACCGCAAGCGCCGCCATGGTGGCCGAGATCGATGCGACCCGAAAGGCCGGTGACACTCTCGGTGGAGTCGTCGAGGTTCTCGTGTACGGCCTGCCGCCGGGGTTGGGCAGCCATGTCCAGGGCGACCGGCGCCTGGATGCTCGGCTGGCGGGTGCCCTCATGAGCATCCAGGCCATCAAGGGAGTCGAAGTCGGCGACGGGTTCGAGCTGGCTCGGATGCGAGGCTCGCTGGCTCACGACGAGATCGTGCGAGCGGAGGGCGCGATACGCCGGGTCACCGGGCGGTCCGGCGGTACCGAGGGCGGAATGACGACGGGTGAGGTACTGCGCGTCCGGGCCGCCATGAAACCGATCTCCACCGTGCCTCGTGCCCTCGCGACAGTGGACACGGCCTCGGGCGAAGCCGCCGTGGCGATCAACCAACGGTCGGACGTGTGCGCTGTGCCCGCCGCCGGCGTGGTCGCTGAAGCAATGGTGGCCTTGGTCGTCGCGGACGCCGTCCTCGAGAAGTTCGGCGGCGATTCCGTCGAGGAAACGCGCCGAAACCTGGCCAGTTACCTGAAGCGGCTGGCCGATCGGGGACTGTCGCCGACGGCGGATCCGGCGAGCTGACGGTGCCGCCGAGAGTCCTGCTGATCGGCTTGCCCGGCACCGGGAAGAGCAGCGTCGGCCGGAGGGTCGCGGAGCGTCTGGGGGTCGAGTTCGCGGACTCCGATTCGATGATCGAAGTCCGAGCCGGGCGCTCGATCCCGCGCATCTTCGCCGAAGACGGCGAACCAGCCTTTCGGCAGTTGGAAGCCAGCGTCATCGCCGACGCGCTCACCAACTTCTCCGGTGTCCTGGCGTTGGGCGGCGGGGCCGTGCTCACCGAATCGACGAAGCAGGCCATAGCAGCCAGCGGTATACCCGTGGTCCTGCTGCACACCCAACTCGCGACGTTGGCCAACCGGGTCGGCACCGGAGCGGGCCGCCCGCTCCTGGCGGACGATCCGGGCCACCGGCTGGCGGAGCTCGCGGCGGTGCGCGAGCCTGTCTATCGCTCCCTGGCGGCCTTGGTCGTCGACACGGAGCGACGAAGCACGGGCCGGGTCGCCGAGGTCATCTCCCGCTTGCTCGACGATCTCGCCCAGGTGAGAGAAGCCCCGGCCAATGAATGACGCCGTAACTCGGATCCGCGTACCGGGGACGATGCCGTACGACGTCGTGGTCGGGACCGGGCTGCTCGCAGAGTTGACGTCGCTCCTCGACGGCGCGTTGCGGGTGGCCATCGTTCACCCTGGAGGGCTGCGCGCGACCGCGGACTCGGTGCGCGAGGATCTTCGGAGCCACGGCTTCGCGGCGCATACCGTGGAAGTGCCGGATGGCGAGGACGCCAAGACGTTACGGGCCGCCGGATATTGCTGGGATGTCTTGGGAACGATCGGCTTCACTCGCTCCGACGCGATCGTCGGCCTGGGCGGCGGCGCGACCACTGATCTGGCCGGCTGGGTGGCGGCGTCGTGGCTAAGGGGGGTGCGCGTTGTGCAGGTGCCGACGACCCTCACCGGGATGGTCGACGCTGCGATTGGTGGCAAGACCGGGATCAACACTGAGCACGGCAAGAACCTGGTCGGTGCCTTCTACTCGCCCGCGGGCGTCCTCTGCGACCTTGCTGCCCTGGAAAGCTTGCCGCGAAGCGACTACGTGACCGGGCTCGCCGAGGTGGTCAAGTACGGATTCATTGCCGACCCGGTGATCCTCGACCTCATCGAGGCCGATCCCGCGGCGGCGGCGATCCCGGGCCATCCAGCGGAGCGGGAGCTGATCGAACGTTCGGTCCGGGTCAAGGCCGACGTGGTCGCGTCGGACTTCACCGAGCAGGGTGTGCGCCAGATTCTCAACTACGGCCACACCCTGGGGCACGCCATCGAGCGCGCGGAGCGCTACCGGTGGCGGCACGGCGCAGCGGTCTCGGTCGGGCTGGTGTATGCGGCCGCCCTCGGCCGGGTGCTCTGCCGACTCGACGACGCGACCGCCGACCGCCATCGGGCCGTCCTCGGCGCGCTGGGCCTGCCCACTACCTACCGCGCGGACGCCTTTCCGGCCTTGCTCGAGACGATGCGGGTAGACAAGAAGGCTCGCGGCACGCGGCTGCGGTTCGTCGTCCTGGACGGCCTGGCTCGGCCGGTGGTCGTCGATGATCCAGACCCAGCGGTCCTGGTGGCTGCGTACTCGGAGGTAGCAGATGGCTGAGGGTGACCGCGGCGTCCTCGTCCTGAACGGCCCTAACCTGGGCCGGCTCGGGGCTCGGGAGCCTGAGGTCTATGGCAAGACGACGTACCCGGAACTGGCGGCGTTGTGCGTTCGGGGCGGAGCTGAGCTCGGGCTTGCGGTGCAGGTGCGGCAGACCGACAGCGAGGCCGAGCTGATCGGCTGGTTGCACGAGGCCGCCGACGCGGGACTAGCGGTAGTGCTGAACGCCGGCGCGCTCACCCATACCTCGATAGCCCTGCGCGACGCGTGCGCGGCCCGGACCGCACCGCTGGTCGAGGTGCACATCAGCAACGTGCATGCCCGCGAGCAGTTCCGGCAGCACTCGTACATCTCGGCGGTAGCAAGCGGCGTGATCGTCGGCCTGGGCGTGGAGGGCTATGTCCTTGCTCTCTCGTGGCTCGCATCGACGACGCGGGACCGTTGATCCGGTGCACGGCCACGGTCGCGTGAGTGGGCTGGCCCGGATCGCGTCGTCGGTAGGATCGAACTAGGCCCCGAGTCGGGCCGTAGGCGACCCCTCGAGCAAGGAGATGTGACCGCTCCGTGGCGACGACGAACGACCTGAAGAACGGCCTCGTGCTCAATATCGACGGCCAGTTGTGGACGGTCGTGGAATTTCAGCACGTCAAGCCGGGCAAGGGCGGCGCCTTCGTCCGCACCACGCTGAAGAACGTGCTGTCCGGCAAGGTGGTGGATCGGACGTTCAACGCCGGCACCAAGGTGGAGACGGCCACGGTCGACAAGCGCGGCATGACCTATCTCTACCGGGAGGGCACCGACTTCGTCTTCATGGACAGCGCCACCTACGACCAGGTGCACGTGCCGGCCGCCACCGTGGGCGACGGCGCCAACTACCTGCTCGACAACGCCGACGCGGTCGTGGCTGTTCACGACGGCACCCCTTTGTACGTGGAGCTCCCGACGAGCGTCGAGCTCGTCATCTCGCACACCGATCCGGGAGTCCAGGGCGATCGGTCCACCGGCGGAACCAAGCCCGCCACGCTGGAGACCGGCGCGGAGATTCAGGTCCCGCTCTTCGTCAGCACCGGCGAGAAGGTCAAGGTCGACACGCGGGACGGCCGGTACCTCGGCCGGGTCAGCGGCTGACCTCAACGTCAGTGAGCGCACGCAGCAAGGCCCGCAAGCGAGCGGTGGACTTGCTCTACGAAGCCGATCTGCGAGGCACTGACCCGGTAGCGACCGTGGCCGAGCGGGTAGTGCTCGCCGAGCCGCCGATCAATGACTACACGGTCGCGGTGGTCGAAGGCGTGGCCGAGCACCGGGAGCGCATCGATGAGATCTTGGCCAGCTATGCCGAAGGCTGGACGATTGCCCGGATGCCCGGCGTCGATCGGGCCATCCTGCGGGTTGGCCTGTTCGAATTGTTGTGGCGCGCCGACGTCCCGGACGCGGTCGTCATCGACGAAGCCGTCGAGCTGGCCAAGCTGCTGTCCACGGACGAGTCGCCCCGGTTCATCAACGGCGTTCTCGCCCGAGTGCTACGGGACCGACCCGAGCTCATGCCCACCGCGAGCTGACGCTCCGAACCGCCCTAACGAAGTCCCTGCGAAAACGCGCAGCGTTTTCGTGGGGTGAACTTTCGGGGTCCCTGCCAAAACGCGCAGCGTTTTGGTGGGGTGATGTTTACGGCTCGCCGTCGAGGATCAGCGACTCCGGCGTGAGGACCTGCCACCGGACGAGCTGCTCGGTCAGGCCCTGCTCAGAGGTGTCGTAGATGATGGACAGCGACCGCAGGTCCTCCGCACGGATCGACAGGACGCGGTTGCCATAATCGCCCCGCCGGCGCTGGATCGCAGCGGCGAACCGGGCCAGCGGTGCGATCTCCTCCTGCTGCATCGTCTGCAGCCGCTCGAGGTTCAGCACGATCTTGGACAGCCCCGGGGCCGTCGACATGGGCGGCTGCTCGTCCGGGAGGAGTTCACCCACCGGCACGCCGTAGAACTCCGCCAGCTCAGCCAGTCGCTGAACTGACACTGCCCGGTCGCCGCGCTCGTACGAGCCGACGACCACGGCTTTCCATCGGCCACCGGACTTGCGTTCGACGCCATGCAGCGACAGGTGCTGTTGCGCTCGGATGGCGCGCAACTTGCTGCCGAGGGCGCGCGCGTAGTCGCGACTGTCGCCCGATTCGTGACCGTTGTTACCGCTCACTGAAAGCATCCCCGTTCATGTCAAATGCCTCGCGTCCGTCTTATCGGGGACGGTAACCCGCCGTGATCGGTGCGTCAACAACCATCTGCGACCCCGCACTGCTAGGGTGAACGTCGTCGACATCCTTTAAGGGCCCGTCCAGTGAGGCGGACAAGGAGGTCCAGGGCTTGGCCGAAGCTGCGCGGGGTGCTGCGGCACCCATTCTCATGGCGGCGGATGTTACTCGTGTCATCGATCGGATGGCACACCAGATCCTCGAAAAGACCCACGGCGGCGCCGATGTTGCGCTGATTGGGATACCGACTCGGGGAGTGCCGCTCGCGGCACGATTGGCTGACAGGATTGGCGTTTTCGAGAACGTCGGGCTTCCGGTCGGCCGACTGGACATCACGCTGTATCGCGACGACCTCCGGCTGCGGGGCATTCGCCCGCTCGCCGAGACCGTGGAGCCGGACGGTGGCGTCACGGACCGGCTGATCATTCTCGTCGACGATGTCCTATTCTCTGGTCGGACCGTCCGCGCGGCGCTGGACGCCCTGCGCGATCTCGGTCGCCCGCGTGCGGTCCAACTCGCCGTGCTTGTGGATCGCGGTCACCGCGAGTTACCAATTCGGGCCGACTACGTCGGCAAGAACTTACCGACATCTCTCCGGCAGACGGTGCGCGTGCTGCTCACCGAGACCGATGGACGGGATGCCGTGTTCATCGACGAACCCCGAGTTCCCGCCGACGAGACGTCTGCCAGGGGAGGCACCGCATGAACCGCCACTTGCTCTCCGCGGCGGACCTGGGTCGCGAAGAGGCTCTGCGGATCTTGGATACCGCGGAGCATCTGGATCGCGCCCTGTCCGGGCGTGAGGTCAAGAAGCTTCCGCCGCTGCGCGGTCGCACGGTTGTAAACCTGTTTTACGAGGACTCGACGCGCACCCGGACGTCGTTCGAACTGGCGGCCAAGCGGCTGTCCGCCGACGTCGTCAACTTCGCGGCCAAGGGTTCGAGCGTGTCCAAGGGCGAATCGCTCAAGGACACCGCCCTGACGCTCGAAGCGATGGGCGCAGACGCCGTAGTCATCCGTCACTCCTATTCCGGTGCGGCTCATCGGCTCGCCACCTGGGTCCAGGGCAGCGTGGTCAACGCTGGCGACGGCACTCACGAGCACCCGACCCAGGCCCTGCTGGACGCGTTCACCATCCGGCGCCGGCTCCGGGGGGCGACCGGTGATCTGGACGGCCTGCGGGTGGCCATCGTCGGCGACGTGCTGCACTCTCGCGTCGCGCGGTCAAACGTGCTGCTGCTGACGACGCTTGGCGCCCGGGTCACCCTGGTCGCCCCGCCCACCCTCGTGCCGCGAGGCGTAGCGGACTGGCCGGTGGGCTGCGTCTTCGACCTCGATTCCGTTCTCGCCGACAGCGACGTCGTGATGATGCTGCGGGTCCAGCGGGAGCGCATGGCGGGCGGATTCTTCCCATCGGCGCGGGAGTACTCGCGCCGGTACGGCTTGGACGCGCGCCGTATGGCAATGCTGGGCGACAGCGCGATCGTCATGCATCCCGGGCCCATGAACCGCGGGATGGAGATCGCCGCCGAAGTGGCAGACGACCCCAAACGGTCGACCATCGTCGAACAGGTCACCAACGGGGTCAGTGTGCGGATGGCCGTGCTCTATCTCCTGCTCGGGGGATCGGAGCAGCTCGGTGACTAACCCCTACCTGCTACCTGACGAACGGACCGGCCTGACTGTGCTAGCCCGTGAGCACCGACCACTGCGGTCCTGCTGTGTTCTCGCGATCGGTGTCCGCTCGTGACCGGGCTCGTACTCCGCAACGTGCGGCCGTACGGCGAAGCACAGCTCGATGTGCGGGTCGAGAACGGCGTCATCACTGAGCTCGGATCGGCGCCGCCGACCGCGGCGGACGACGTTGTCGACGGCCAGGGGGCGGTGTTGCTGCCCGGTCTGGTCGACCTGCACACGCACCTGCGCGAGCCCGGCCGAGAGGACGCCGAGACCGTGCAGACTGGTTCGGCGGCGGCTGCGCTCGGCGGATACACGGCGGTGTTCGCGATGGCGAGCACCGAGCCGTGCGCGGACACGGCCGGCGTCGTGGAACAAGTGTGGCGACTCGGCCGCCAGACCGGCTTGGTCGACGTGCAGCCGATAGGGGCAGTGACGGCGGGTCGGGCGGGGACGCAGCTGGCCGAGCTCGGCGCGATGGCCGATTCGCCGGCCCGGGTGCGCGTCTTCAGCGACGACGGGTTTTGTGTGTCCGACTCCGCGCTCATGCGCCGTGCGCTGGAGTACGTGCGCGCGTTCGACGGGATCATCGCCCAGCATGCCGAGGATCCCCGGCTGACGGTTGGCGCACAGATGAACGAGGGCGTCGTGTCCGGCCGCCTGGGCCTCGCTGGGTGGCCTGCGGCGGCCGAGGAAGCGATCGTCGCCCGCGACGCGCTGCTCGCCGGGCATGTCGGATCGCGGCTGCATGTCTGCCACGTGTCCACAGCCGGGTCGGTGGAGTTGTTGCGCTGGGCCAAGGGCAAGGGCTGGGCGGTCAGCGCCGAGGTCACACCGCACCATCTGTCGTTGACCGACGACCTGGCCGAGAGCTACGACCCAATCTTCAAGGTCAACCCCCCGCTGCGCACCGACGCTGACGTCGCCGCGCTCCGGGCCGGACTGGCCGACGGCACGATCGACTGCGTTGCCACTGACCATGCGCCGCACGCCATCGAGGACAAGGAGACCGAATGGGGCGCGGCCCTGCCGGGCATGCTCGGACTCCAGACGGCGCTCGCGATAGTCATCGAAACGATGGTGGAGCCGGGTTTGCTCGACTGGCGCGGGGTGGCCGACCGGATGAGCGTCGCCCCGGCCCGGATCGGCGCGCTGGCCGAGCACGGGCGACCCATCGCGATTGGCGAGCCGGCGAACCTGGTCGTCGTCGACCCGACGATCAGGTGGACCGTCTCGCCGGCCGCGCTGGTGTCGAAGTCCCGCAACACGCCGTACGCCGGACGCACCGTCCCCGGCCGTGTGGTCGCCACCGTATTGCGCGGCCGGCTGACGTCTCGCGACGGCGCCGTGCTGGATGCGGTACCGGCGTGATCCGGCTGTTGCTCGTGCTGGTCTGTCTGGCTGTTCTCGTCGCGGCGCTGTGCGGAATGTGGGTTGGCTGGCGTCATCGGGCGGCTCGGCAGCACGGGCTCGGATCGCTGCCGGAGCCGCCCGTCGAGCTGGGCCGCCCCATCATTGAGGGGGAGTCCGGGCTCTACATCGGGACGACGTCGGCGCGGAGCTGGCAGGACCGGATCGTTGTGCAGGGTCTCGGACGGCGATCCGCTGCGACGGCCACGCTGTTTCGGGCCGGATTGGTGATCGACCGCGTCGGCGACTCGGTGATCTATATACCCGCGGCGTCGATCATCGAAGGGCGGCTGGCCCCGGGCCTGGCCGGGAAGGTCGTCGGGGCAAGAGGCCTACTCGTCGTGCGCTGGCGGCTCGCCGACTGGGTGCTGGATACCGGATTCCGGGCCGACGACGAGCGCCGCTACCCGGACTGGTTGCGGGCGATCGCCGGTCTGGTGCCCGCGTGATCGGTGCCCATTGATGAGGGATGCGATCCTCGTCCTGGAAGACGGCCGGACCTTCCATGGGGACGCGTACGGCGCGCGCGGCGAGGCGTACGGCGAAGCGGTGTTCGCCACCGGGATGACCGGATACCAGGAGACGCTGACCGATCCGTCCTACCACCGGCAGGTCGTCGTGCAGACCGCGCCGCACATCGGCAATACCGGCGTCAACGACGAAGACCCCGAATCACGTCGCATCTGGGTCGCCGGCTACGTGGTGCGCGATCCCGCTCGCCGGCCCTCGTCGTGGCGCGCCCGCCGCACTTTGGCCGAGGAACTCGACGCGCAGGGGATCGTCGGCATCAGCGGCGTCGACACTCGCGCGATCACCCGCCATATCCGCACCCGGGGGGTGATGCGGTGCGGGGTGTCGTCCGTGACCGCGAACCCCGACGAAGTCCTGGACCGGGTGCTCGCGTGCCCGCCCATGCGTGGTGCCGATCTCTCCGCTGAGGTGACGACGCCGCAGCCGTACTGCGTGCCGGCCATCGGCACGCACCGGTTCACGGTCGCGGCGCTCGACTACGGAATCAAGGCGATGACACCGCATCGCATGGCTGAGCGGGGCATTACCACGCACGTGCTGCCGTCGACATCGAGCGCAGCGGAGGTACGGGCCACCGGCGCCGATGCGGTGTTCCTCGCGAACGGCCCGGGCGACCCGGCCACGGCCGACGTCGCCGTGGCCAACGTCCGGCAACTGCTCGCCGATGGCCTTCCGGTCTTTGGTATCTGCTTCGGCCATCAAGTCCTCGGCCGCGCGTTCGGTTTCGGCACCTACAAGCTCGGCTACGGGCACCGCGGCATCAACCAGCCGGTGCTCGACCGGGCGACCGGCAAGGTCGAGATCACCGCGCACAATCACGGCTTCGCAGTGGATGCTTCAGTCGACCGACGCGCATCGACGGACTTCGGCGAGGTCGAGGTCAGTCACGTCGCGTTGAACGACGGCGTGGTGGAGGGACTACGCGCGCGAGAGCTGCCCGCATTCAGCGTCCAGTACCACCCCGAGGCAGCGGCCGGTCCCCACGACGCGGGCTACCTGTTCGACCGCTTCGCCGAACTTTTGGAAGGCGACAGCGAGTGAGGATCGCAGCGAGCGTCAGCGAGCGAGGACCGGAGCGAGCGCGGAGCCGACCAGTGTTGTTGGAAGGCGACAGCGAGTGAGGATCGCAGCGAGCGTCAGCGAGCGAGGACCGGAGCGAGCGCGGAGCCGACCAGTGTTGCTGGAAGGCGACAGCGAGTGAGGATCGCAGCGAGCGTCAGCGAGCGAGGACCGGAGCGAGCGCGGAGCCGACCAGTGTCACGGCTGCGTCGCCGGCCGAGCCGGGGGAGTGCCTGATGCCGAGACGGGCGGACATCAGCCACATTCTGGTGATCGGATCGGGGCCGATCGTGATCGGCCAGGCCTGCGAGTTCGACTACTCCGGCACCCAGGCCTGTCGAGTGCTGCGGGCCGAGGGATTCCGGGTCAGCCTGATCAACTCCAATCCGGCGACGATCATGACTGATCCCGAGTTCGCCGACGCTACCTACATCGAGCCATTGACGGCCGACTTCGTCGAACGGGTCATCGCCGCCGAACGCCCAGACGCCGTACTGGCCACGTTAGGCGGTCAGACCGCCCTGAATCTGGCCGTCGAGCTGCACCACGGCGGGGTGCTGGCCCGATATGGGGTTGAGCTGATCGGGGCGGACATCGAGGCGATCCAGCGCGGAGAGGATCGCCAGCGGTTCAAGGAGATCGTGCGCAGCGTCGGTGCGGAGGTCCCGGCGTCCCTCGTTTGCCACACGCTCGACGAGGCGATGCAGTTCGCCGCGACGGTCGGCAACCGGGTCGTCGTGCGGCCGAGCTACACGATGGGCGGACTGGGCTCCGGTCTCGCATCCGACGCCGACGAGGTGCGCACCATCGTGCTGCGCGGCCTGGCGGCAAGCCCGATCCACGAGGTGCTCGTCGAAGAGTCGGTCTTCGGGTGGAAGGAGTTCGAGCTGGAGCTGATGCGCGACCGCAACGACAACGTGGTTGTGGTCTGCTCGATCGAGAACGTCGATCCGATGGGTGTGCACACCGGCGATTCGATCACTGTCGCACCGGCAATGACGCTCACCGATCGCGAATTCCAGCACATGCGGGATGTCGGCATCGCCGTGCTGCGGGCCGTCGGTGTGGATACCGGCGGCTGCAACATCCAGTTCGCGGTCGATCCGGCCGACGGTCGAATGGTCGTGATCGAGATGAACCCGCGCGTGTCCCGATCGAGCGCGCTCGCGTCCAAGGCGACGGGCTTCCCGATCGCCAAGATCGCGGCGAAGCTGGCGGTCGGTTACACCCTCGACGAGATCCCGAACGACATCACCCGCGAGACGCCGGCTGCGTTCGAGCCCAGCCTCGACTACGTCGTGGTCAAGGTGCCGCGATTCGCGTTCGAGAAGTTCCCGGCCGCTGATCCGGTGCTCACGACGCACATGAAGAGCGTCGGCGAGGTCATGGCCATCGGGCGTAATTTCACCGAAGCGCTCGGCAAGGCGCTGCGGTCGACCGAGACATCGGACGCGGGATTCTGGACCCGAGCCGACCCGGAGCTCGACGAGCGGGGCCTGGCCGATGCGGTGCGGGTGCCCACCGATGGCCGGATATACCGGGTCGAGCAGGCCCTGCGCGCGAGGTGGAGTGTCGAGCGGGTGGCTCAGCTCTCGCGCATCGACCCGTGGTTCGTCGATCAGATCGCTCAGCTGGTAGAGCTGCGAGCCGAGCTGGTCGACGCGCCCGCCCTCACCCCGGCCCTGCTGCGCAAAGCGAAACGGCACGGCCTGTCGGACCGGCAGCTCGCCGCGCTGCGGCCCGAGCTGGCCGGCGAGGCGGGGGTGCGGCTGTTGCGCTGGCGGGCCGGAATCCGCCCGGTCTACAAGACGGTCGACACCTGTGCCGCCGAGTTCGACGCGCTCACGCCGTACCACTACTCGTCCTACGACGAGGAGACCGAGGTCGCTCCGCAGCCCCACCGGCCGAAGGTGATCATCCTCGGCAGCGGTCCCAACCGGATCGGCCAGGGCATCGAGTTCGACTATTCCTGCGTTCATGCGGTCCTCGCCCTACGCGAAGCCGGCTACGAGACCGTCATGGTCAACTGCAACCCAGAGACCGTTTCGACCGACTACGACACTGCGGATCGGTTGTACTTCGAACCGCTCACCCTCGAAGACGTCCTCGAAGTCGTCCACGCCGAGCAAGCGTCCGGCCGGGTTACCGGAGTCATCTGCACTCTTGGCGGCCAGACCCCGCTCGGGCTGGCCCAGCAGCTGAAGGACTCGGGTGTGCCCGTTCTGGGCACGCAGCCCGAGGCGATCGACCTGGCCGAGCATCGCGGAGCATTCGGGCGGGTCCTCGAAGCAGCCGGCTTGCCGTCACCGCGCCACGGCACCGCGATGTCATTCGAGGACGCGAAGGCGGTGGCCGATTCGGTCGGCTACCCGGTACTGGTCCGCCCGTCGTATGTCCTCGGCGGGCGGGGCATGGAGATCGTCTACGACGAGGAGATGCTCTCCGCGTACATCTCGCGAGCCACCGAGGTGAGCCCGGATCATCCCGTCCTGGTCGACCGGTTCCTGGACGACGCGATCGAGATCGATGTCGATGCGCTGTTCGACGGCACCGACCTGTATCTGGGTGGGGTCATGGAGCACATCGAGGAGGCCGGCATCCATTCCGGCGACTCGGCGTGCGCGCTGCCCCCGATCACGCTGGGCGCCCGGGACATTGCCGCGGTCCGGACCTCGACGCTTGCCATCGCGCGAGGCGTCGGCGTCCGCGGGCTCCTCAACGTGCAATACGCGCTCACCGGGGACGTGCTCTACGTCCTCGAGGCAAATCCACGCGCCAGCCGGACGGTGCCGTTCGTGTCGAAGGCAACGGCGGTACCGCTGGCGAAGGCGGCAGCCCGGATCGCTCTCGGTGAAACGATCGGGGAATTGCGCGCTGCGGGTTTGCTCCCGCATCAGCACGACGGCGGCGACTTGCCGCTCGACGCCCCGATCGCGGTCAAGGAGGCGGTGCTCCCGTTCCACCGATTCCGCGGCGCCGACGGGACCCATGTCGATTCCTTGCTCGGGCCGGAGATGAAGTCGACCGGCGAGGTCATGGGCTTCGACGCGGTATTCGGCACGGCGTTCGCGAAGAGCCAGGCAGCGGCCTACGGATCGCTGCCCGTGAAAGGCACGGTGTTCGTGTCGGTCGCCAATCGGGACAAACGGGCCGCTATCTTCCCGGTGAAGCGCTTGTCCGACCTCGGCTTCCGGATCCTGGCCACGGCGGGCACGGCGCGCGTCTTGCGACGCAACGGGGTGCATGCCCAGATCGTGGGCAAGTTCTCCGACGGCCCGGGCAACGTTGTCGAGGAGATCTTGGCGGGCGGCGTGGACCTTGTCCTCAACACTCCGTGGGGTTCCGCGGGCAACTCCGGGCCGCGTGTCGATGGCTACGAGATCCGCACCGCGGCGGTCGCCGCTGGCATTCCCTGCCTGACTACCATCCAGGCGGTCGCCGCTGCGGTACAAGGCATCGAGGAGCTCGTGCGCGGCGAGGTAGGCGTTCGCTCGCTGCAGGACTTGCACGCCGATCTGGCGTCCTGGCGTGGATCAGGCGACCTGCGGGCGCAAAGCGAGCGGGGTAGGCCATGAATCAGGTTGGGCCGGTGCAGGAGGTCGGCGAGATTCTCTCGGTCGGGCCGGTGGGTGCCTATGTCGAGTTTCGGGTCTTCGCGCCTGGCGTGGCCGCGGGCTTCGCGCCCGGTCACTTCGTCGCCGTCGCCGTGGGAGGTGACGAGTCGGCCCTGGTGCTGCGTCGAGCGTTCGCGCTCTACGGAGTGACGCCCAGCAACGGCACCGTCCGGTTCGTGGTGGCGGAGAACGGCGCGGGTACTCGCTGGCTGTGCCGCCAGAGGGCCGGCACGCCCTTGGATCTCGTGGGCCCGCTGGGCAACCCGTTCCGCCTGCCCCTGACCCCACGGCCGGTCGTACTCGTGGGTGGCGGCTACGGGACGGCGCCGCTGATCCCACTCGCCGAACGGCTGACCGACCTCGGCTGCCGAGTGGTGATGGTCATCGGGGCAGCCACCGCGGACCGGTTGTTCGGAGAACTGGCCGCGCGCCGCCTCGTCAGCGAGGTGATCGTGACCACCGACGACGGCTCCGCCGGCCTTCCGGGGTGGGTGACGGACGTGCTCCCGGCGACCATCGCGCGGATCGGGGCGAGGGCGATCTATGCCTGTGGACCTATGGGAATGCTGCACGCCGTCGGCGACGTGGCTCGGCTGCACGGCGTACCCGCGCAGGTGGCGGTCGAGGAGGCTATGGCGTGCGGGATCGGAGTATGTATGACGTGCGTCCTGCCGGTGCGGGGCGCTGATGGACGCAGTCGGTTCGTGCGGTCGTGCGTCGAGGGGCCGGTCTTCGCGGCTGACCGGATCCGGTGGGCCGACGTCGGGCGGCTGCCGGAGGATCTGGTCGGGGCTGATGCCATGAAGGGACACTGAGCTCATGGTCGATATGCGCACCGCGGTGGCGTCGGTAACGCTGCCGAATCCGGTGCTCACCGCGTCGGGATGTGCCGCCGCCGGACGGGAACTCGACCAGTTCTTCGACGTGTCCGCCCTCGGGGCAGTGGTGACCAAATCGATCATGGTCGGACCCCGGTCCGGCCGGCCCACGCCGCGAATGGCGGAGACGCCGAGCGGGATGCTGAACTCGATCGGGTTGCAAGGCCCAGGAATCGACGCGTTCGTTGCCCAGGACCTGGCTTGGCTGGCCGAGCGCGGAGCCCGGGTCGTCGTATCGATCGCCGGCGGTCATACCGACGAATACGTCGCACTGACCGAGCGGCTCGCCGCCCACCCGGCGGTCGCGATGATCGAGGTGAACATCTCCTGCCCGAACGTGGAGAGCCGGGGCCAGGTGTTCGCCTGCGACCCGGCCGCATCCGCGCGGGTGATCAGTACGGTTCGGCGCACCGCCGCGGGCGGGATTCCCATCCTGGCGAAGCTCTCGCCCGACGTCACCGACATCACGGCCATCGCCCGGGCGTGCGCGGACGCCGGCGCCGACGGGCTGTCGCTCATCAACACGTTGCTCGGCATGGTCATTGACACCGACACGATGGCGCCCGCCCTCGGTGGCATCACCGGCGGTCTGTCCGGCCCGGCCATCCGCCCGGTCGCCCTGCGGTGTGTCTGGCAGGTCCACCGGGCCCTCCCGCACCTGCCGATTGTGGGCATGGGCGGCATCCGCAACGGGCTGGATGCGCTGCAGTTCATCCTGGCGGGGGCATCCGCGGTGTCGGTTGGGACGGCAGTGTTCGGCGATCCAGCCGCCCCGATGCGGGTGCTGGCCGAGCTGGAGCGCGCACTGGCCGACCGCGAGTTCGCCGCCCTACGAGACGCGATTGGGTACGGCCATCTGACCCAGGAGGAGCGCGCGGCCCGGACGCCGGTGGCGGTATGAATACAGTCGTGGCCCAACGACGCGGCCGGTCGAGCCGGTGACATTCGCAGGCCGCCTGGACGAGGCGCTTTCCTCGCGGGGCTCGCTGTGCGTCGGCATCGACCCGCACGCTGCCCTGCTGCGGGACTGGGGATTGCCGGACGACGCGTCCGGGCTCGAGCGTTTTGCGCTGACCTGCGTGTCGGCGATCGGCGACGAGGCCGCGGTCGTGAAGCCACAGTCGGCGTTCTTCGAGCGCTTCGGCGCGGCCGGCATTGCCGTCCTCGAGCGTACGGTCCGGTTGGCCCGGGACGCCGGTGCACTCGTCGTGCTCGACGTCAAGCGTGGCGACATCGGATCGACGATGGCTGCCTACGCGGACGCGTACCTCTCGCCCGAAGCGCCCCTGGCGGTGGACGCGATCACGTTGAACCCGTACCTGGGGGTAGGGGCGCTGGAGCCGGCCTTCGAGCTTACGGCGCGGCACGACGTCGGGGCGTTCGTTCTCGGCCTCACGTCCAATCCTGAGGGGCCGCGCATGCAGCACGCCACCGTTGCGGACGGCCGGACCGTCGCCCAGCTCGTGGTCGACGAGCTGGGCGACCGTAACGTCGGCGCCGAGCCCTTCGGTTCGCTCGGCATCGTGGTCGGTGCGACGATCGGCACCGGCGCGGTCGATCTGCGCGGTCTACACGGGCCGGTGCTGATGCCGGGCGTCGGCGCCGGTCAGGGTGGCACGCCCGAAGACGTACGGCGTATCGCGGGCGTGTTGCTCCCGGCGGTCGTGCCCAGCGTGTCGCGTGAGGTCCTTCGCCGCGGCCCCGATCTCAAGTCGCTGCGGGAGGCTACTCGCCGCTTGATCGACGCCTTCGCCTTCCTGCGCGCGTAGGGCCTTAAGCCGCGGGCGAATCCGGTCGCGATCCCGGATTGCGGCTGCGAGGCTGGATCCGTGTCGAGCGTGCTCGCCCCCCTGAGGTCGCGGCCGTTCCGCAACCTGGTGATCGGCAGCACCGTCAGTCGGCTCGGCAACTCCATCGCTCCGGTCGCGCTGGCCTTCGCGGTGCTCGATCTGACCGGCTCGGCCACCAGCCTGGGGATCGTGGTGGGGGCGCGCTCGCTCGCCAATGTGATCTTCGCGCTGCTCGGCGGCGTGGTGGCCGATCGACTACCACGCAACATCATTCTCGTCGGGTCGAGCCTGGCCGGCGCCGTCAGCCAGGGTCTCGTCGCAGTCCTCGTGTTCGAGCGCGTTGATTCGGTCGCTTTGTTGGCTGCACTCTCGGCCGTGAACGGAACGGTCAGTGCATTCGCCCTGCCGGCGTCGGTGGCCCTCATCCCACAGACCGTGCCGGCCGAGCAGCTCGTTCCGGCGAACGCGTTCGCCCGCATGGGTGCCAACGCGGCCAGTTTGCTGGGCCTGCCTCTTGCCGGAGTCGTCGTAGCCGGGCTCGGGTCGGACTGGGGCATCGCCATCGACGCGGCCAGCTTCGCGGTGGCCGCGCTCTTCTTCGGTCTCGTGCGGATCCCCGCCGTCGAACGCGCGGCGCCGGGCGGACGCAGCGTGCTGCGCGACCTGATCGACGGTTGGCAGGCGTTCATCGCCCGCACCTGGCTCTGGGTGGTCGTCGCCGCCTTCGGCGTCCTCAACATGGCGTTCGCCGGTGGGGTAACCGTGCTCGGCCCGGTCGTGGCCGACGAGACGGTCGGCCGACGGGCGTGGGGCTTAGTGCTGGGCGCTGAAGCGGCGGGCTTCTTGATCGGCGGCTTGTTCGCGCTGCGCCTGCGGATGCGCCGGCTGCTGCTATTCGGCGTTGTCTGCATGCTGCCGCTGGCGCTGCCCCTGTTCGCCCTTGCGGCCCACACCTCACTGCCTGGGCTGCTGGTGGCGTTCTTCGTGTCCGGACTGGGCGTCGAGCAATTCGCGGTGGCCTGGCAGACCTGTATGCAGCGGCATGTGCCACCGGAACTCTTGGCTCGCTTGACGTCCTACGACATGGTCGGCTCGTTCATCGCCATTCCGGTCGGAGAGATCGCGGCCGGTCCGGTGAGCCATGCCATCGGCGTCCGTCCCACTCTGGTCACTTGCGGGCTCGTGATCGTCGTGGCGGTCATCGCGATGATTGCCAGTCCGAGTGTGCGCAACCTGCTCGAGACCGCGAAGGGCGCAACCGTCGAGACGGTTAGCCCGTAGCGCTCGACGTCGTGTCGCTCGACCGCTTAGAGCGCCCCGGCGGTGATCTGGTCGATCTCGGCCAGATCGCTCTCGGAGGGCTCCCAGAGACCGGCCCGGGCGTTCGCCGCCACCTGATTCGCCGACGTGGCGCCCGCGATGACCGAGGCGACAGTGGGCTGGGCAGCAAGCCCTCCGATCGCGACGTCGAGCACACTGAGCGATCGTTCCTCGGCAAACGCCGTCAGCCGCTCGACCACATCGAAGGTCAGGTCAGTGAGCAGCCCTTGCTTGCCCCAGGCGATGATTCGGCTGCCGGCAGGCGGCGACTCGCCCCGGTGGTATTTCCCGGTGAGCAGCCCGTTGGCCAGCGGATAGAACGGAAGTAGACCGAGGCCGTAGCGCACCAGCGCTGGAACCAGCTCGCGCTCCGCGTCGCGTTTGAGCAGGTTGTACTCGTTCTGGGCGCTAATGAACCGGTCGCGGCCCGAGGTCCGGGCGGTCCACTCCGCCTCGGTGATCTGCCAGGCGGCGAAGTTCGAGTTGCCGAGATAGCGAACCTTGCCCTCATGGACCAGATCGCTCAACGCCGACAAGGTCTCCTCGATCGGTGTGCCCGGATCCGGCTTGTGCATCTGGTACAGATCGATCCAGTCCGTCCGCAGCCGAGTCAGGGACGACTCGACCGCACGCCGGATATACCGGCGCGATCCTCGCGCACCCCAATCGACACCGTTGGACAGCCCGCGCTGGCGCACGTCCGAACCGAACTTGGTCGCGATGATGACGTCGTCCCGCCGACCTTCCAGCAACGCGCCCAGGCGTTCCTCGGACGGGCCGTAGCTGTCGGACGTGTCGAACAATGTGATGCCGTTGTCGATGGCCGCGTCCACGACTTCGCGGCATTCCTCCATACCGAGCTTCATCCCGAAGTTGTTCGTGCCGAGGCCCACGGCGGATACCACGAGACCGGAGTCGCCGAGCCGCCGGTAGGTCATGTCGCTTGGGTAGCTCATTGCCGTCACGATAGTGAGGGCATTACTCGATGACATGAGATTCCGCGCGGAAGTCGACTCGGCCGGAAGATCGCGACCGGCTTCGAGGTGCCGGACGTGGTCGTCGCGTCGGAGCGGGCAATCGTCCGAAGGTTCGGCTCACGATCGGTGGTCACACCTACCGCACGACCGGGTGCCGGGTCGAGCGAGATCCGACCCTGAGCGCCGACTACGCCAGGTCCACGTTTCTTGCGATTCGAGGTGTTACTGCCCGAGTAGCCAGCCGTCGGGTGCGGCCAGCTCGGCCGCTGGCGCGGGACCCCACGAGCCGGGTGGGTAGGGGAGCGGCTCAGGCCGGTTACGGAGCAGCGGGTCGGCGACCTGCCATACGGCGGCCAGCCCGTCGGGTCGGGTGAACAGCGATCGGTCGCCGAGCAGCACGTCGTGGATAAGCCGCACGTACGGCGGCAGTGGGTCTGCGCCCGGCAGTCGGGAAAGCGGGATGGTGGCTTGCGCGACATCAAGGGTCAGTGTCGGCCCGGGTTGTTTGGCGACCAGGGACAGATCGATTTCACCGCTGCCGAACATCGAGAACGCCAGCACGTTGCCGTCGCTTGGCAGCGCCGTGATCGGCCCGACGGGCGAGCGCAGCAGCAGACTAACGCGCTGTCCCGCGGCGGCCAGCCGCTTGCCGGTTCGCAGCAGGAAGGGCACGCCCCGCCACCGGTCGGTGTCGATCCACAGCCGGGCCGCGACGAACGTGTCGGTAAGCGAGTCGGCCGCGATGCCTGGGGTGGCCCGGTAGCCGTCGTACTGGCCGAGCACGACCTCCGATGGGTCGAGCGGGCGAAACGCGTTGATCACTGTCTCCCGGGCCGCCTGCAGGTCGGCTGCGTCCAGGCTCGCCGGCGGTTCCATCGCCACCTCCGCGGCGACCTGGAATAGGTGGGTGACCAGCATGTCCAACACCGCGCCCGTGTGATCGTAGAACGCGGCCCGGTCGGCGACGTCCAGCGTCTCCGGCACGTCGATCTGCACCGCGCGCACATGTTCGTGGTTCCACATTGCCGCGAACAGCCCATTGGCGAAACGGAGCACATGCAGGTCCTGGGTGGCCTCCTTGCCGAGGAAATGGTCGATCCGGTACACCTGCGGCTCGTCGAGCACCGAGTGCACCACGTCGTCCAACTGCCGGAAAGCTTCCTGCGAGGTGCCGAACGGTTTCTCGTAGACGACGCGGGCGCCGGCGGCCAGGCCGTGCTGACCGATCGCCTTCGTGAGCTCGGTGAACGCAACTGGTGGCACGGCGAGGTAATGCACCAGCTGGGCATCGCTGCCCATCTCGCGCCGGGCCTGCGCCAGCACCTCCAGCAGGGTCCCTGGCTCGTCGCTGTCAAAGCCACCGCCGGCGAATAGCAGCCGCGAACTGAACTGCTCCCACGGACCCGCCTCCGGAGTCGGCCCGAACTCGGTCAGCACATCGTGCACGTGCTTGCGGAAATCCTCATGGGCGACGTCCCCGCGGCCGTTGCCCACCAAACGCCACCGCTCCGGCAATAACCCCTCCTTGGCGAGGGTAAAGAACGCCGGGAGCACCATTCGCTTGGACAGGTCGCCAGTAGCGCCGAAGAGCACGAATACGGTCGGGTCGGGCTGCATGACGCCAGACGCTACCGGGCGTCCCACGGGGGCCAGCCGGCTGCGCGTACCACTCCGAGAATGGCGTATTGCTCGAATTGCAGAGGCCAGCACCGATCTGCCGGATCACCCCGCCTTCCGGAGAAGCGCAGGCGAGCTAGGCGACGAGCGTCTTCGTGGCCGCGACTAGATCGGCCAGGCCTTTCTTGGCGTCGCTGAAGAACATGCTGGTCTTGGGATCGCTGTAGAGCTCGTTGTCTATGCCGGCGTAGCCCGACGCCATCGACCGCTTGATGACGATGATGGATCGGGCGTGGTCGACGTCGAGGATCGGCATGCCCGACACAGCGTTGCCCGGCCGGCGGGCCGCAGGATTGGTCACGTCGTTCGCGCCGATCACCAACGCCACATCCGTTCGGTCGAACTCGGGATTGACGTCGTCCATCTCCTTGAGCTGGTCGTACGGCACATCGGCTTCGGCGAGCAGGACGTTCATGTGTCCGGGCATCCGACCGGCGACCGGATGGATGGCGTAGGAGACATCGACGCCGCGTGATTCGAGCAGCGCGGCCAGGTCGCGAACCTCGTGTTGAGCTTGGGCCGCTGCCAGCCCGTAGCCGGGGACGATGATCACCTTTTGGGCGTACGCCAGCTGAAGGGCGACGTCGTCGACCGCGACGGGCCGGACGGCGGCGCCGGCGCCGGGGCCGGTCTCGATGCCGACGGCACCGGTGCCGAAGCCGCCCGCGACGATGTTCACGACCGACCGGTTCATCGCGTCGGCCATCAGCTTGGTCAAGATGCCACCGGATGCTCCGACCAACGCGCCGGCGATGGTCAACGTCGCGTTCTGCAAGACGAAGCCGGCCATGGCCACCGCGGTTCCGGTGAACGCGTTGAGCAGCGAGATCACGACTGGCATGTCGGCCCCGCCGATTGGCAGCACCATGAAGATCCCCAAGCCGAGGGCGCCAACCACCGCGATCAGCAAGATCGGCAGGCTCTGGGCGCCGGCGATGACAGCGATGCCCGACCCGATAGCGACGAGGAACAGTGCGGCGGAGATCAGCCGGCCACCGGGCGGTGAGATCGAGCCGCTCCAGTACCCCTGCAACTTGGCCGCGGCCAGCAGCGAGCCGGAGAACGTAATGCCGCCGATCAGCACATCGAGAACGGTTGCCGTCGCCGTTCCGGTGGATATCCGCGGGTCGTGGTCGTAGTCGGCGATGGCGATAAGGGCGGCAGCTCCACCACCCACCGCATTGAAGAGGCTGACGAGTTGCGGCATCGACGTCATGGGAACGGCGCGGGCTGAGTAGAGCCCGGCCGCGCTGCCGACGAGAATTCCGGCGAGAAGCACGAGCCAGCGGGCCACCGACATCGTCCCGCCGTGCGCTACCTCGACGAAAACGGCGACGAGTGCGACGGCCATACCGAATGCGGAAACCTGGTTGCCCCGGCGCGCGGTTGCCGGGGAATTCATCAAGTGCAAGCCGAGAACGAAGCACACCGCTCCGCCCAGTGACGCCAATCGGACCGCTGTGTCCACCCCATCAGTCACGGCTCGTCCGCTCCTCGACCGGTCTCGGCGAGGGGCGGCGACGGAACATGCCCAGCATGCGGTCCGTCACGAGGTATCCGCCGACGACGTTCGCGGCCCCAAATGCAGCCGCGATGAACAGCAGGATGTAGCCGAGCGGACCCGTAACGAAGGCGGACAGCAGCACGACCCCGACGAGAACGACACCATGGATCGAGTTGGCGCCCGACATGAGCGGCGTGTGCAGGGTCGCCGGTACCTTGCTGATCACCTCGAAGCCGACGAGCAGGGCGAGCACGAAGATCGTCAGGTCGCCGACGAAACCGGAACTCATGAGCCCGACCCGGTATTGGAGTCGGTAACACGACGGCCGGTCGGGTCGGACTCATCAGGACCATTGACCGGCAGGTTAGGGGGGAGTTGCAGCAGGGCGCGCACCGCTGGGTGCACGACCTCGCCGCCGGAGGTGACCACAACGCCGCGCTGGATCTCGTCGCTCGGGTCAATGACGACCTCGCCCTCGCGGACGAGGTACAGGAACAGTGCCGTGATGTTCCGGGCGTAGGCAGCCGAGGCCGCATTGGCCATCGACGAGGGCAGGTTCGGCGCGCCGACGATGGTGACCCCGTTCGTCGTCACGACGGCCTCGTCGGGCCGAGATCCCTCCACGTTTCCGCCCAGCTCACTCGCCGCCAGGTCGACGATCACCGACCCGGGGCGCATTGCTTTCACGGTCGCCGCCGTCACCATCACCGGCGGCACCTGTCCCGGCACCTGAGCGGTGGTTATGACGACATCGTGGCGCGCGATGTGCTCGGCCAGCTCGGCTTGCATGGCGGCCTGCTCCTCTTCGGTAAGTACCCGGGCGTACCCGCCCTCGCCGGCTCCGGATTCGACGGAGGTCAGCTCGATGAACTTGGCCCCGAGGGATGCCACCTCGGCCCGGGCGGCCGGACGCACGTCGTACGCACTCACCACGGCACCGAGCCGGCGGGCGGTGCCGATCGCCTGCAGGCCGGCGACACCGGCGCCGAGAACGAGGACGGCGGCCGGCTTCGACGTGCCGGCGGCCGTGATGAGCAGCGGGAAGAACCGGTCGAAGTGATTCGCGGCGACCAGGACGGCGCGGTAGCCCGCCACGCTGGCCTGCGACGTGAGAGCGTCCATGGTCTGCACTCGGGTCAAGGTCCGGGGCAGCCCGTCGAGGCTGATCGCGGTGATCTTGCGGGCGGCGAAGTCGCGCATGAGCTCGGGCTGGAGCAGCGGACCGAGCAGTCCGATAACGGTCTGCCCGTCCCGGATCTGCTCGGGTGGCGGCGGTTGGACGCACAGCAGCACGTCGGCCGTCTGTCGCACGGACGCCGCATCGACGATGCTGGCGCCCGCCTGGGCGTATTCGTCGTCGGGGTACCAGGCGCCGTCGCCGGCGCCCGTTTCGACGAGCACGTCGACCCCCGCGTTGCGTATCCGGCTGACGACGTCCGGAGTCAGAGCAACTCTCCGCTCACCGGCAGCGGACTCCCGGAGAACCCCCACCCGTGCCGCCGCCATTGCCGGCCCCTCCGATCCTGTCGCCATTCCGGCCCTATTTGCACAGTAGCCGCGACCGCCTCGCGACGTTGGACCGCCGACCTGGCTCGATCCGTCGAGCCCGAGATCATGGACGTAACGCGTTCACGAGCACGGAGTGCTGGGTGAGCACGGCTAGCCACGCGTTCATCCGCTCGGCGTTGGTCAGATCACGCCAGTGCGCGAACAGGCCGGCTGCGTCGCCAAGCGGCAGTCTCGCCTCGACCTGATGAATCTCCAGGGTGAGCGAGACTACATCTGGCTCGAAAGCCCGCGTTGCGGCCAGGATCGCCGCCAGGCCGGCGACGCCGTAGAGCGGGCCGAGTGATCGCTGGCCGCGGTAGGTGAACGGGATCGCCAGCCGATTCTGGAAACCAAAGTGATCAGACAAGTGTGGAATGAGCGGATGCCCGTCATGCAGGTGGTAGTGCGTCGGAGTCCCCTGCTCGACGAGCGCTGCGGTGAGCGTCAGCACGGCCGGCAGGCCGGCCGCTACGGCCGATTGCACATCGTCGACGAGATCCGGTAACCGCGGGTCCGTCGGACGGAGCCGCGCCAGGTCGAAGTTGATCTCCGGGCGAATCCGGGCAAACGCGCGGCGGGACTCGCGGATGCCGACGTGGCCGGTGTCGATACACAGCCCGACCCGGGGGATGCCTTCGAGCGCGGCGCCCATCGCAAGGAACTCCGCGATCTGGGAACCGGCTGCGTACTCGACAAACAGCGAAGCCGGGCCAGATTCCACCAGCGCACGAGACAGCTGGGTCGCGGCGACCTGGAACTCGCCGAGCCGGGCCGGCATTTCCAGCCGGTCGTGCACGACGAAACCCGCCACCCGGTCACCGAATTGCCGCACGATCGCGCTCACTGCGGCGCGGTCAGCCTCACGAAGCACGTCGATATGCCGGGGCAGGTGCACGATCGACCGGCGGACGTCGCCCGGGACGAATGCCAGCGTATGGTCCAGCTCTCCCGCTGACCCGCCATACACCTCGGCCGCGAGGCCGAACTGTTCGAATCTCAGCCGGGCCAGGCGGAGCAGGGCATCGTCTCCGTCCACGCGCTGCTGGAACAGGGCATGCAGCGGTACCGGTGCGCCGTCGTCATAACCGACCATGGCCCCTGCCTACCACGCAGTTGCCTCCGGAAGCGCGGAGGCGACCAGTCACGGTGTGGCGCTGGTGACGTCGGTCGGTGGCAGGGCAACGATGTGGATCGACTGGTCGGTCGCTCGTGTCCGATTCGGCTGACCGCGCTTGGCGTGGTCCGACACGACGGCCAGCCTCTGATCGTCCAGCCAGGACACCCCTTCGACGTTGGCATAGCGGATCTGTCCCCGCTGTGTGCGCGGAAACATGTAGATCGCGCCGTCATCTGCGACATCCCAGGTCGATGACGAAAGCCACCCGACCCACAAGGCCGAACTCTCCTGCGAGACAACGGCAATTCGTTCGCCGCGCACGCTGACGCTGCTGTAGTCGGTGAACGGCAAGCTGGGCGGCAACCTAATCGTCTCGATCCGACGCCAGCGGTCTCCGTCCTCGACGAACACGTGCACCCGGCCGCCCCCAGGGCGTCGCCCCGCACGCCCATCCAAGCAATTGTTTCCTTCGCACATCGCGAGCAGGTGAACGCGGCCGTTTCGGCGCACGCACGTCAGCCCTTCCATGCCCTTGTTCGGCGAAGGGAGCGAGAAGTCCAGCGACCGGACGCGAAGCGGCGCGAAGTCGCCGGCAAATTCGCGCACCCGCGCCGAATACCCGGCGCCGGTCGGAACAGCCTCGACGAGCACGTAATACCTGCCGTCGACATGGTCGAACGCAATGTCCTCGTAGCCCAAATCCCCCGTGGGATAGAACACCTGGGTTTCCGGGTGGCCCGGCGACAGGGTCGGGTGGATCCGCGCGATCATCGGTGAGTTGTCGAAGATCACCCAGAGCATGCGGTCAATCGCCACGACGCCGCTGGCCTCGAATCGCGGCAGGTCAGAGGCGACATTCGCGAGCAGATCTTGGACCTTGGCCTCGTGCAGGATGTGCAACGAACTCGACGCCGCAGCGCCGGGCCGGCGGCTCGCCGCTGCCAACCGTGTCATGCCGTCGCGAGGTGGTGCGCTGCGAAGCTGGCACCGCTCGAGCCGACGGGATCGCGCCGGCGTAGTTCATCGAGTTGCTTGCGGGCGCTGTCGTAGCGCATCCGGACGTAGTGGTGGACGCCTAGCACGAATGTCTGGCCATGCCGGAGCTCGAACTGTTCGAACCCGGTTTGGTACACCTCGTCGTTGGTGTATTGGCGTCCGGTAAACGGAGCACCGTGCGGTGAGTCCGACTCCAGGTACGCGCCTGGCACGACCCGGCCCCACAGGTTCGACGCGCTGATCATGGCGTCGATGGCTGGTCGGTTGAACGAGGTGTCGAGTAGATGCTCGAGGTGATCGAGGTAGTACCGCCGAAATCCGGTGTGCCGCAACAGGTTGGTAATTAGAGGCAGCTGCGATCGACCCCCATGGCCGTTACGGCGCCAGTAGTCGCCGGTGTTCGATGCCCAGTCGAGCAAGTCTGTGTACTGCCACGCGGTACCGAAATAGTCGATGCCGAACGTGTTGTCGTAGTCCCACGGGATGAACCTGAAATACGGCGCGGCAATGACATCCGCGTGATCTCCGCGGCCGGCGTTGTAGAGGTAGTAGTTGGCGGGCGTTGCAAAGTAGTTGTCCCAGGCGCCGACCAGGATGTTCACCCCGGCCCAGCGCAGGAACATCTCCACGTCGAACACCTCTCGGACCCCGGCGGCGAACGCGTCGGTGTCGTATCGGTCATCTCCACCGGGTAGTCCGGTGCCGTCGATCGCCCGGCATAGTTGCGCCAGGTCGTCGTAGCTGTTGGCGTTCGGAGCATCCGAATAGGACTTGAGCCGATACGTTGCATCGCCAGCATTCTTCGAGCGGTACTGGCGGCCACTGTCGTCTCCGTCGGCCCCGACCCGCCGCTGCAGCGTCCCCGGGCCGAGCTCGCCACAGTAGACCTTGAACAGATTGCCCCGCGGTTTACCCGCGAAACATTCGCGGAGAAAGGCCTTGTCCACCTGTTCGATCAAGGCGAACAGTCCGAGGTAACGGTCATTGATCCCGAGCCGGGCGTAGGTGTGGCGGGAGGCCGGCACGCCCGCGGACCGGAACAGTCCCCAGGCCAGTGCCTCTCGCATCTGGGACGGGTCGTTGTACATCGACTTGAGGTTCAGCGTGGACATACCGGCGACCTGTCCGGGGTCCAAATCCACTTTCCACGATCTCTTCGGCGCCATCAGCGTGCGGTTGCCGCTGTTGACCAGGCTGAACTGAGCGGTTTCCAGCATGGGCGGCCGGTCAGTCAGTGGCGGGAGGCACTGTCCGTCCTCCGGGGCGATTTGCCGAAGACGCAGTCGGGCCCCTTCCGGCGCGGTCACCGGGTCGCTCAGCGGCTGCCGGGGGTAGACCCGGTCGGACGGCCACCCCTGCACATCCAGCGCGTACATCGCCGCCTCGAAGAAGGCCTCCTGCGCGCTCGCCGCCGCCCGCAAGTGCTGCCCAGTTGCCGCCATCTGGTCCCCCGTTCTAGATCATTTGAGATTGGTCGGGTCAGTAGAGCGGAGCTGGCCGCCGCGACCGTAATACATGGCCGTTCGCGCTCGGCTCGCCAGCCGGATCCCGGCCGGACCGCGACAGCGCGAGGTAGGCGCGGCTTCTTCGACATGATCTCGCTGCGCGCCTGGTGGTGCTGGCTTCGTCCCGTTTCCCCACGGCCCTCATCTGACGTCTTCATGACGGCCAGATGAGGAAGCCGTCATGAATGCCACCGGCTAGGTCGCTGAGGGCCGACGATCACCCCGAATGTCGGTCGGGTGGTCCACCGTGCCTGGGAAGGCGGACAGCGATGCGCGCACGACAGCGGAGTTGGACGACGCCGGGAACGCTCTCGATTAGTCGAGGCGGTGCCGGTTTCAGGCGAGGAGGTCGGTGGGGGAGGAGCCGTCGCCGACTGTGGACCGCGTGGGTCACCGCGCTGGTCCTGGCGATCTCTTTCCTGCCCGCCACGGTGTGGCCCGCGACCGCGCCGCGCGCGAAGGCGGCGACAACCTGCGGGGCCGGCTGTCACGTCACCGTCAATGGGCTCGACTTCAGCTCAGGCGCAGCGCTGACGAGCTTCAATTTCATCGCCAACGTAGACAACTCGAAGCTTCCCTCCGACCCGCTCTCGCTAAGCACGGAGAGCAACAGCCCGATCGTTGCTACCGGCGATCAGGATCACCGCACCGTGACGCTGCCGGAGGGGCGATACCTGATCTCGATGCGATCGCTCGACCACAAGATGTGGGGGAACTACATCACGCTACCGGGTGACGCCGACGCCAGCGGGAACCTCACCGTCAACATGGAGTTGACCACGCAGAGCGCGGATAACCCGCTGCCGCTCGGCAAGATCCGCGTCTTTGTCTTCAACGACAACGCGTGGACCAACGGTGCTCCCGACACCGAAGAGGCCGGCCTCGGCGGATTCCAAGTCGGGCTCGAGGAGCAGACCGGGAGCGCGGTCACGGTCGACTACAAGAACAACCCGCTCTGTGGCGGTATCTGCAAGACGTCGAGCGCCCCGGCGACGCTCGGCTTCGTCGAGATCAACAACCTCGGTCCGGCGACGTATTTCATCGACGTGCACCCGCCGCAGACCGACTGCAATCCGGCCATACCCGGAAGTCGCTGGTACCAGACCACGACGATCGACGGCGGGCTACAACTGATGGCGCCGACCGAAGAGGGCGCCGATGGGACCGGTGCGCCGGGCGAGCAGCTGTGGGAGCCCCCGAACATCCGCACCGCCTACTGGTTCGGCTTCGTGTGCTCGCCGCACCCGTTCGCGAACACCAACGGGACCGGCGAGATCACCGGCACGGCACGTAACTGGGTGGAGTGGGCCCCGTACACGACCGGCACCTTCACCGACCCGGTCGAGAACCCGTTCGTGGCGCTGTCGGACGCCTCGACCGACCAGACCGTTTACGTCGGCCAGGGCGACGGAGCCGGCAACTTCGACATCCAGAACGTCCCACCCGGTGACTACAACCTGGCGGTATGGGACGAGCAGCTCAGCTACATCATGCGATTCAAGCCCGTTCACATAGCGGCGGACCAGACCGTGGATGTCAATGAGACCAGCGACGACCCCAACGGCCCCGACGGGCTCGGTGTCTCGCGCTGGTTCGGCTGGCTCGGCGGCAAGGTCTACAAGGACCAGAACGGCAACGGCCAGTACGACGACGGCGTCGACACGCCGATCCCGAACACCGATATGGACCAGCGCTGGCGCGACGGGTCGATCAAGGAGTCGACGTTCACCGACCCGAACGGTGACTACCTTTACCCCACCGCAGAGGGCGGCGCGCTCGGCCGGTGGATCATCAACGAGCAGGGCTTCGCACGCTTCTCGGCCGACCCGGGTGCCTCCGTGCACGACGAGCGGACCGACGCTGTGACGCCGTCCTGCCTCGTCGATGGCGCCCCGGTCGACCCCTGCATCCCGAATTCGCAAGGTGGCGGCCTGCTCATGAACCAGGCGCTCCTCGAAGGCCACCGCGCGACCGTGGACTGGGGCAAGCGAGACTATCCGGCGGGGACGCCTGGTCAGATCGTCGGCATCACCTACTTCGCGACAACTCGCAACGAGTTCGACGCCCGGTTCCAGGCGCACGAAGACTACGAGGCCGCGATCCCGGACGTCACCGTCTACCTCGAAGGCCCGGGCCCGGACGGCGTCCCCAACACCGATGACGACGTCATCGTCAACGCGTACGTGACGGACCACTGGCAGCAGCCCAACGCGAGCCAGGACCCGCTGGATCCGGCCAACTCGTTCCGGCAGAACTGCAACCCGATCCGCGACTTCGCCGGAAATGACATCACGAACACACTCAACCCCGACATCGGGCCGAACTGCCTCGAGGTGCCGCTGATGGGGCAGCAGACCAAGGAAGGCGCCTTTGACGGCGGCTACGCCTTCGCGAACTACTGCCCCGACGGCTACAACCTCGACACCGAGCACTGCAACGACAATTCGTTGCCGGACGACCACCCGCTCGTGGCGGGCGACTACATCGTCCACGCGATCATGCCTAAAGACGGCACGGACACCCGCCCGTGCAACCCCGGTGCCGGCGAGAGCCAGCGCGTCACCGATACCCACGGGGCAGTTCCGGGTGGTGGCAACGGCTGCCTCTACCACATCGTCCGCGAGGAGGACGTGAACGTCGATCTCGGCAACCAGTTCGCACCGCAGATCCCGCCGCCGCCGTGTAACGGTGACGACCATCTGATCGACAAAGCAACGCTGACGCCGCGCAGCAATTTCTTCCCGGTAGCCGGCGCGCACGCGCCGCTGTGCGACAAGCACCTGGTCGTGCTCAACAACCAGCAGAACGCGAACGCCGACTTCTTCATGATGACCAACTTCCGGACCGACCCGAACGGCGAGAACCCCACGGACACCCGGACCGGAGATGTCGAAGAGCCCGGTCGAGTAGTCGGCCAGGTCTTCAACGACATCTACTTCGAGCGCAACCAAATGTCGAACTGGTACGGCGAACCACGTCCGATCGCGAACATTCCGGTCGGGATCTACGCCCGGGTGGACACTGTGCCGAACGTCAACCAGCCGTTCAACCGCGACAATTGGCGGCTGATCAAGACGGTCAACACGAGTGCGGACGGCGCTTACGAGGCACTGCTGCCCTCGACCGAGACACTGAATTGCCCGATCCCGCAGGGACCGTGCCCGGGCATGTACATCGCCGTCGTTGACGATCCCGGCACCAAACTGCACCCGAACCCGAACTACAACCCGAACTTGCTGACGGCTAACACGCCGTTCGAGGTATGGCCGGGCCTGACCGACCAGCTCGATACCCCGGTGGACCCAATTTCGGGAACGGCATGCCAAGACCCGGCCGGAGCAACCGGCGGAGTCGCACCAGACCCGTCGGATCCCGCCCGGCCTGAGCTATTGCAGGTCTCCACGCCGGTGGTGGGCCCGACGGGCAGCCGTCAGATCACGATCCAGGGCGACTTCATCGGCATCGCGGGTGCGACCGGGGCAACCGGCGGCCGGGTCACGCTGACCGACGTCCGTACCGGCGCGGTCACCACCTTGACTAGAGCAAATGGTGGAATCGCGAGCTGGACTCCGGGGACCACGAGCACCGCCGACGCAATCGTGATCAACGTGCCGGCCATCTCGGCCGCATTCCCACCTGGTCCTAAGCAGCTCGCCATCATCACGGCGAACAACAATCCTGGCGGCGGTGGCGTTTCCAGCGTCAACGGCATCACCATCCATGCGCGGGGCACGGGTGGCGGCGTTACCTACAACCCGCCGGTCGTGAACGTTCCGCCGCCACCGCCGGGACCGGGGACGAGCCCGACCGCACTTCAGGACGCGATCAATAGCGCGGCGGCCGGCAGCCTGCTGGTGCTGTCGCCTGGCACCTACAACGAGAACGTACTCGTCTGGAAGCCGCTGAAGATCCAGGGCCTGGGCCCAGGCGGCATCATCGGTGCGCACGAATTCCAGGGGCGCGATCCCGAGGACCCGCGGTTCAACATCAAGGGCAGCATCATCGACGGCCGGTTCTTCCAGCAGAACTTCTCGGCGTTCGACGCCACGGTGGCAGCCCATCCGGCAGTGCTCCCCAGCTTCACGAATGGGGCGCCGAGCGTCGTACTTCGGGGCGCCGACCTCACCGTTGTCGCGCAGAGCACGACAGCGTATGACGTAACTACCTTGCCCGCGGGTCAAGACAGCGCCGGGTTCGGTGGGGCTCGCATCGACGGTCTCGGACTCATGACCGGGCACGGTGACGGCGCCGGCGGTATCCAGCTGCAGGCCAGTGCCAACAACATGCAGTTGACGAACAACGTGCTCGAGAACAACGGCGGTGTCATCGCCGGCGGGATCGGGCTTGGCCAGCTGTATGTGCATGGGAGCCACAACTACAACGTGCGTATCGCCAACGACCGGCTCATCGGCAATGGCGGGCTGACCACTTCGGGCGGACTTGGGATCTTCTACGGATCCAACAACTATGAGGTGGCCAACAACATCGTGTGCTCGAACTTCAGCGTCGAGTACGGCGGCGGGCTCTCACACATCGGGCTCAGCCCGAATGGCAAGATCCACGACAACAAGATCTACTACAACGAGGCCGTCGACAGCGGCGGCGGGATCGCCATCGAGAGCGAGCTGCCGGTCGGCGGCGGGCTCGGCGACGGATCCGGATCGGTGAACGTCGAGCGCAACCTGATCCAGAGCAACACGAGCACCTTGGACGACGGTGGCGGCATCTTCCTGCTGAATGCCCTCGATCAGCCGATCAACATCCGAAACAACATGATCGTGGACAACCTGGCGGCAGATCTGGGCGGCGCCATCATGCTCGATGACTCGTCACGCACAAACATCATCAACAACACGATCTCGGACAACGTCACGACCGGCTCGTCCGAGTCCTCGGCGATCGGCGTGCCGCACGGCGCGGGCCTAACGAGCGAGGCCAACGAACCCGCCTGGCAGGCGGATGCGCGGTACGCGGCGCAGTACCCCAATGCTGCGACCCGTCCGGACTTCTCGAACCCGACAGCGCTGTTCAACAACATCTTCTGGAACAACGACGCGATGACGCTGAACCAGTTCGGCCCGGGGGCCACCTTGGTCGACCAGGGTTTCATCGACTTCGAGATCCACGGCACGACGAACAACAACGACACCTTCACCCCGCGCTACTCCGACCTGACGAACAGCCAGATCCTCGGGCCGAACGGGGTGCAGCACGCGGTGCCCGGTGGGCAAGGGAACCTCACCGCCGACCCGGGATTCGTCGCACCGTTCGTGAACGAGCTCACGGTCTCCGGATCGCGGCTCGATCCACAGCAAGCGGCCGTCACGATCACCGGGCAGGACCCGCCGGTCGGCTTGACCGGCGACTACCACCTGACCGTCGCGTCGACTGGTGTCATCGACCGAGGGGTGCGCTGCTCCGGGACACCGTTCCCGGCTCCGATCACCGCTCTAGCGGCGTGCACGACCACGAACCGGGGCGTCGGAGCGCCGATCATGCTCCCCACGACGCCTAACAACCTGACCGGTGGCGGGGACTACGACAGTCAGTATCGGCCGCAGCTGCGGAGCATCCGCATTCTCACACCATGGGACCTCGGCGCGGACGAAGTGCCTGGCATACAGGTGCCGGCAATCCTCCTGCCTTCTCCACTGCAATGAAGCGTCGCTGGTCGCCCGCTAGTGCCTCCGAGGAGGACGGGATGGAACAACACCAGACAGGTACGAGCCGCCGGTCCTTCCTGAAGGCGACGGGACTCGGTGCGCTCGGCACCGTGGTAGCCGGCAGCGTGGTGGGTGCGCTGGGGCGGGGACTGATCGTCCCCGCCTCGGCGGCGACCACCTCGCTCTCTCTGGTTGCCTCGGACGGGTACCTGACCGTGCCGGGCCGGGAGACCGATCCCGTCTACATCTTCGGCTTCGTCCCGGTCGATCCGAACCTGTCCGTCGACCAACTCGAGGCGACCTACAAAGGCCACACCAAGCACACTGCGCCGCACCTCAACTTCCTGCAGAACGACGACATCAGAATCACGCTCACCAACTTGGGTCTGGTGCAGCGACCGGACCTGACCGACTCGCACACCATCCACTGGCACGGTTTCGATGTCCCGTCGCCACTCAATGACGGCGTGCCTGAAGTGTCCATCGCGGTTCCCATCGGCAAGCAGGTCACGTACTTCTATCGCCCGCATCGCGAGGGCACGTACATGTACCACTGCCACTTCGAGGACGTGGAACACGTGCAGATGGGCATGACCGGCATCGTGTTCGTGCGACCACTGCAGGACGGCGCGTCGATCAATGGCTTCACCAAGTTCGCCTACAACGACGGGGACGGCTCAACCGGATACCACCGGCACTTCGCGATTCTGCTCAACGAAGTCTGGAAGAACTTCCACGACGGCGACCGGGACATTCAGGAATCCATTGCCACCGACTACAACCCGCAGTGGTTCACCCTGAACGGCCGGTGCTACCCGCAGACGGTGCTGCCGAACGACGATCCCAGTCTGCCGGCGAACCTGCGGATCGGCACGCACAACGCCAACTACGACACGACGGATTACAGCCAGCCCAACTCGGCGCTCATTCAGGTCAATCCCGGAGAGCGAGTGCTGCTTCGGCTCGCCAACCTCGGCTATCAGCAACACGCGATGCAACTGCCCGGCATTCCCATGCACGTCATCGGGCAGGACGCGTCGCTGCTGCGCAATGGGACCGTCGACACGTCGTATTGGACCAACACGCTTTACATCGGGCCCGGCGAGGCCCGCGACGTCCTTTTCGATGCACCGGCGTACGCCGCAGCTCGACCGTCCGGGTCGGACGGCAGGGGCAACTACAACGTCTACCGGTTCAAGAACCGGGACTGGCGGAGACTCGCCAATTTCGGGGCGCCGCCGGGAGCCGGGGGGATGCAAACCGAAGTGCGCGTCTACCAGAATCCCCTGCCCGCCCAGACCGTCGTGAGCCAGACCTATGTCTGATCAGGCGACCGCGCGCCGCGGAAAGAGGACGACGATGACGCACAAGATGTGGCGCCTGGGGACGGTGTTGGCGCTCACTGCCAGCTCGTTGCTCGCCGTAGCGGTACACGGGTCGGCGTTACCTCCCGGAGCCCCCAAGGTGGGCATGGTCTGCACACCCGGCACGGTCAACGGCAGCACGCACACGTTCAACCTGGAGACGAAAACCGGCTACATCGAAACCCCGGACGGCAACAGCGTCTTCATGTGGAGCTACGACGACCCGACCGTGGACGCCGGTCACTTCCAGAGTCCAGGTCCCGTCTTGTGCGCGACCCAGGGTCAGACGATCACTGTCAACCTGACGAATCACTTGACCGAGGCGACGTCGTTGGTCTTTCCCGGCCAGCAAGGCATAACCGCCTCCGGTGGGGCGGCCGACGGCCTGCTGGCGAGGGAGGCGGCCGCTGGCGGCACGGTGAGCTACACGTTCACCGCGGCGAGTCCGGGCACCTACCTCTACGAGAGCGGTTCCGATGTCGCGAAGCAGGTCGAGATGGGCCTGTACGGCGCGCTGATCATCCGGCCGAGCGCCGCCAACACCGCCTACGGCGACGTAGCGACGCAGTTCGACCCCAGCCGCGAGTACCTGATGCTGCTCGCCGACATGGATCCGTTCCTGCATCACGCGGTCGAGACGGGTACCACGTACGACTTCAACTCGCGCGACAACCGGTACTTCACCATCAACGGTCGCAGCTTCCCGGACACGATCCAGGACAATGGTTCGGGATTGCTGCCGAACCAGCCCTACGGCGCGTTGGTGCGGATCCGGCCGACGAACAGCACGGCCAGCACGCTGCCGGCGCTGATCCGGATGGTCAATGCCGGCGTGGACAACCATCCGTTCCACCCGCACGGGAATCACACGACCCAGATCGCCCAGGACGGCCGGCAGCTGACCAGCCCGGGTGGCGCCCCAGCGTTCACCGAGCATTTCGGCGAGACCATCGGAGCCGGGGCGACCGAGGACTTCCTGCTGCGCTGGGACGACACAGACCACTGGGACCCCGGTACCAACCCGCTACCGGTACCGCCGCCGAACTACCGTGACGTGACCTTCAAGGACGCCAACACGTGGTACGGCGGCAGCCCGTATCTCGGCTACAAGGGAACGCTGCCGGCCGGCACAACGTCGCAGAACATCTGCGGTGAGTGGTACTTCCCGTGGCACAGCCACGCGTTGAACGAGTTCACCAACTTCGACGAGGGCTTCGGCGGAATGGGCACGCTCTTGCGCGTTGATCCGCCGGGCGGTTGCTTCACCACCGCGTTCTCGACGGCCATCGTCGGCGGCGTGCTGAAGAGCGGCTCGGTGTCCGCCCTCGCTGTCGGTGGTACCGACACCAACTATTACCAGGTCAACCCGCGCACCACGACTCGCCCGACCGCGACCACGGCGGCTCAGACATCCATCACCGTCGCATCGGCGGCGGGCTTCCCCACGACTGGCAGCTACTACGTCCGGATCGACAGCGAAGTCATGCAGGTCACGGGCGGCCAGGGCACGACGACCTGGACGGTCGCGCGCGGACAGCTCGGCACTGTGGCTGCAACGTCACCTGAGCGGTGCAGTCGTCGCGGCGCTGGCCAACGATTGGTACGGCTCGTTCAGCGGGGTCAAGGCTGGGTCGACCAACCTGAAGGTGATCTATCAGGGCAAGAACTGCGGCAACACCACCGGCGCGACATGCACCGCGATCGCTGCGCCACTCCCGCAGCAGACCGTCAAGATCTGCAACTGGACGGTTCCTGGCGCGGCTGGCTGCAACACCGCGGCATCTCCTGGCTGGGTGACACTGCCGGCGCCACCAAGCCAGCCGCAGGCCGTCGGCTCGACCGACGTGAGCTCGACCTGGACACCGGCCGGACTGGCGAGCCAGTACATCGGCACGGGGACCTATAACGGCCAAGTCAAGGTGCTTGATCCACACCCAACGCTGGACGGCTCCTAGCCCAACGGCCTTCTCGACGTGGGGGAATCTGCTGGCCCTCACCTACGACGCGCCATGAGCAGCGAGGCGAAGGAGATTACGATGCGCGCACTCGCAGCCCGATCGATACGGAAGACCCGGGCCCTGCTCATCGTCGCGGTAACCGCTGCCGCGTTCACCGTGGCGAACTCGTCAGCCTCGGCGGCCCCGGTGACGATCACCTTGTGCGCCAAGCCCGGCACGGCGACGCTGACCGGCGCGGTCAGCGTCCCGATCTGGGGGTTCGGCCTGGGAAGCTGCGCAACGGCCACAGCCAGCCTGCCCGGTCCGCAACTGGTGGTGAACGAGGGCGACACGGTCACGGTCAGCATCACCAACGCGCTGCCCGCCGGGCACACGCTGACGTTCGAGATCCCGGGCGTCACGTTCAACGCGGGCGCCACCGACGTGGCCGCCGGCTCGACCGGAACCGTGTCGTTCACCGCGAGCGCCCCCGGCACGTACCTCTATCAAGCCGGCGGCGGAGAGGGTCGGCAAGCGGCAATGGGATTGGGCGGCGCCCTCATCGTCAACTCGTTGACGGGCGGCCAGGCCTACGACACGGCGACGACCGCCTACGACACGCAGGCCACCGTCGTGCTCGGCGCGGTCGACCCGAATTTCAACGCCGCGCCCGACACCTTCGACATGTACAGCTACCACGCGACATATTGGCTGATCAACGGCAAGGCCTATCCGGACACGGCGGGCATCACGGCAGCGGCTGGACAGCGGCTCCTTCTCCGTTACGTCAACGCGGGATTCGACAACTCGTCGATGGCGCTGCTCGGCCTGCACGAGCACGTGGTAGCTCGGGACGCCCACCTGCTGAACAACCCGTTCGACGCGAACGCCGAGACGATCCCGGCTGGTGCGACCGAGGACGCCATCGCAACCGTGCCAGCCGGCGCCGCGCCGAGCACACACGGATTCCCCTTGTACAACCGGCAATTGCACGTGACGAACGGCGACCAGACCGCGCCGAACCCCGTTCCGGCCACCGGTGGCGGAATGCTCACCTTCATTCATCCATAACGGGGGAATAGCTCGTGAGCGACCAGGCAACGCTCGAACCTGAGGCGCCGCCGCCGGTGCCGTCAAGGTCGTCGTGGACCAGGCGGCGAGTGCGCCTGCTCGGGATCCTCACCGGCGTGCTCGTCGTGCTCGGTGGCGTGTTCCTCACGTTGCTGGTCACGCGCGGGTCCGGCGACAGCGTGAAGGCGGAGAGCAAGGTCCCGGTCGCTTGGGCCCGCCCGCTGGTGAGCGCGTCCGGCCTGGTTGAGAGCAGTGGCGTAAAGATCACTCAGGTGGCCGTGACCGGCGATGGTGGCCTGGTCGACCTGCGTTTCACGGTCGTCGACGCCAACAAGGCCGCGGCGCTGCACGACCCCACGCATCCGCCCGCGGTCGTCGACCAACGCACCGGGCTGGTCGTCAAGGACCTGCTCATGAGCCATGCGCACACCGCCCCGTTCAAGGCCGGCGTCACCTACTACCTGGTCTTCAACAATCCCGGTAACTGGGTGCACCGCGGTGACAAGGTCGCCGTGCTGCTCGGCAATGCGCGGGTTGAGAACGTGACCGTGCGATGAGGTGGCTCGGCCTGCTGGTAGCCCTGGCGGTGGGCATCGCCATGTCTCCTGCACTGCCCGCTGGCGCGGCCAGCCCGCAGCGGTCGGTCGATGTCGTTGTCGTGATGAAGTCGCAGGCAAATCTCGGGGCGTTCCGCGCGGCCAGCCGCCCGGCCCGGCTCGCGGCCGTTGAACGGGGGCTGCGCGCACACGCTGGCCAATCCCAGAGGGGCGTGCTTTCCTTCCTCAACCGGCGGCACGCTCAAGGCCTCGCCTCGGACATCGTGCCACTGTGGATTTCCAACGAGGTCGCGGTCCGCACGACGCCAGCCGTCGTGCGGGAGCTGGCCAAGCGGCCGGACGTGCGTGAGGTCCGCCCCGAATTCACGGTCCAGGCGCCGACGTCCGAGGTCGCCGCTGCTGCGACGTCAACGGTCGAGCCCAACGTCTCGCTGGTCAACGCACCCGCGCTGTGGGACCGGGGATTCCGCGGCCAGGGCGTCGTCGTCGCGAACATGGACACGGGCGTCGACGCGACCCATCCTGATCTCGCCGCCAAGTGGAGAGGCGGCACGAACAGCTGGTACGACCCCAATGGGCAGCATCCGACCACACCGACTGACATCAGCGGGCATGGCACACAGACGATGGGCGTCATGGTCGGCGGCAACGCCGGCGGAAGCTCCGTCGGGGTGGCGCCGGACGCCAAATGGATCGCAGCGAAGATCTTCAACGACCGTGGCACGGCCACCTCGACCGGGATCCACCAGGGCTTCCAGTGGCTGCTCGACCCGGATGGCAACCCGAACACGGCCGACGCCCCGAACGTCGTCGACAACTCGTGGACGATGACGACGGCCAGCTGCACGCTCGACTTCCAGCCCGATCTGGCCGGCCTCCGCGCCGCCGGGATCCTGCCCGTGTTCGCGGCGGGCAACTACGGCCCGAACAGCGGCACGGTGCAAAGCCCGGCCAACCTGCCCGAGGCGTTCGCCGTCGGTGGCACCGACAACTCCGACGCGCTGTACTCCTACGGCAGCCGCGGTCCGTCGACGTGCGCAGCCGCTACCGCGCCGAAGCTCGCCGCGCCGGCCGTCAACATTCGCACGACCGACCTCTACGGCAGCTACGTGCAGGACACCGGCACGTCCGTCGCAGCGCCGCATGTTGCCGGCGCTCTGGCCCTGCTGCTCAGCGCGTTCCCGCACTTGTCCGCCGATCAGCAAGAGGCGGCGCTCGAAAGCGGCGCGCACGACCTTGGCGCCACCGGCCTCGACAACGACTCCGGCTATGGGCGCCTTGATGCGCTGGCCGCCTATCAGCGGCTCGCGGGCAGCCCGGACTTCACGGTCTCGGCATCCCCCTCGTCGGTCACGGTCGCGCCTGGCGGCAGCGCGGTGTACACCGCGTCCATCGCGAGCACGAACGGCTTCGGTGGCGATGTCACCCTTGGGCTGACCGGGCTGTCCGCACAGCAGGCCACCTGGTCCTTTAATCCACCGTTTGTGGCGCAAGGCTCCGGCAGCGCGCAGCTGTCCATCAGTCCGACCACGACGATCGCGCCCGGGACGTATCCGTTGACGATCACCGCGACCAGCGGCGCGATCACCCGCACCGCGACGGCCACCCTGGTGGTCTCCGGGCCGCCGGACTTCACCATCTCTTCGACGCCGACGTCGAAGAGCGTCGTGGCCGGCGGCAGTGCGAGCTATTCCGTCGGGGTCACCGCGCTGAACGGCTTCACTGGCGACGTCTCGCTGTCCGTGGGCGGCCTGCCCGCGTCGGTGGGGGCTACCTTCACGCCGGGAACGATCACCACGGCCGGCTCATCGCAACTAGCGCTCAGCACCTCGACGTCGACGATCCCCGGCTCATATCCGTTGACCATCTCTGCCACCAGCGGCTCGATCACGCATGTCTCCGCGATCACTCTCGTGGTCACTGCACCTCCTGATTTCAGCCTGGCCGCATCGCCAAGCAGCCGCACCGTGAACGCCGGGGGCGGCACCACCTACTCGGTGACCGTCGGGGCGTTGAACGGCTTCAGCGGTACGGTCGCGCTGTCCGTCAGCGGCCTCACTTCGTCCGTCGGCACGGCGACATTCACCCCGTCCACGGTGGGCGGCAGCGGCACGTCCCAGCTCACGGTGACCGCGAATGCAGGCGCACCGGTCGGCAGCTATCCGTTGACGATCACCGGCACGAGCGGATCGTTGCAGCACAGCAAGGCGGTCACTCTCACCGTGGGCGGACAAGACTTCGCCCTGTCAGCGAGCCCGTCGTCCGGGTCGATCTACCGCGGCCAGACCGCCTCGTACGCAGTGTGGACGGCGAGCACTGCCGGCTTCGGAGGCACGGTCTCGCTGACTGTCTCCGGACTGCCGGCGTACGCAACCGCAAGCTGGGTGAGCAACCCGATCACCACGCCCGGCAGCACGACGTTGCGGGTCCGGACGAGCGGCTGGACGCCCCGTGGCACGTTCACGCTGCGCATCTCCGGCACGAGCGGGGCGCTGTCACATCAGATAACCGTGACCCTCGTCATCCGCTGACGACGTCGGCGGGGTCGCCGCGCGCTAGATTCGCCGGGTGCCCAGCCGGCTGACCGTCCTGTCCGGGCCGTCCGGTGTGGGCAAGGGCACAGTGGTCGCTGCCGTCCGCGACATGTACCCATTCGTCTGGATATCGGTGTCCTGCACGACCCGGTCGCCACGACCGGGCGAGATTGACGGTGTCGAGTACTACTTCGTGGATTGGGCGCAGTTCCAGGAGCTCATCCGGACTGGGGCGCTGCTGGAATGGGCGGAGTACGCCGGCAACCTCTACGGAACGCCGCGGGTGCCGGTCTTCGCCCAACTAGCCGAAGGAAAACCGGCGCTGCTCGAGATCGAGCTGCAGGGTGCCCGCCAGGTCCGGGCCAGCCTGCCCGACGCGCAGTTCGTCTTTCTTGCGCCACCATCTTGGGAGGAACTGGGCCGACGGCTGGCCGATCGCGCGACGGAGGACCCGGTCGTCATCGCCGCGCGCCTGGCGCGGGCGCGAATAGAGATGGAAGCGGCCGAGGAGTTCGACGCGATCATCGTCAACGACGATGTCCGGCGCGCCGCGTCCGAATTGGTATCCTTGATCGAAGCTGTCTGCCCACCGTCTGGGCCATGACACCCCGATCAGTCGACAACGAAGAAGGCACTGTGTCTGGAACTGCGTCCGCCCCCGAGGGGATCACCAACCCGCCGATCGACGAGCTGCTGGAACGGACCCAATCGAAGTACGCGCTCGTCATCATCGCGGCCAAGCGGGCGCGGCAGATCAACGCGTACTACAGCCAGCTCGGTGAGGGCCTGCTGGAATACGTCGGCCCGCTTGTGGAGACCGCGCCGCAGGAGAAGCCGCTTTCGATAGCGCTCCGGGAGATCAACGGCGACCTGATCGAGTTCAAGCCCGCTGACGGCTGAGTCCCGCCCGGCGATGGTGTCGCGTCGCATCCTCCTCGGCGTCGGAGGGGGCATCGCGGCTTACAAGGCCGTCGAGCTGCTTCGGCTGCTCGCCGAGTCGGGCCACGACGTGATCGTCGTGCCGACCGAGTCGGCCCTACGGTTCGTCGGGGCGGCCACCTGGGCCGCGCTCTCCCACCATCCGGTGACGACGGACGTGTGGTCCGGTGCTGAGGACGTGCCCCACGTGCGCCTCGGCCGGGAGGCGGACCTGGTCGTCGTCGCGCCGGCAACCGCCGACCTGCTGGCCCGAACCGCCCACGGTCTCGCTGACGATCTGCTGACGAACACGCTGCTCACCGCCCGCTGCCCGGTGCTGCTCGCACCAGCCATGCACACCGAGATGTGGGAACATCCCGCCACCGTCGACAATGTCGCCCGACTACGCCAGCGCGGGCTGATCGTGCTCGATCCGGCCACCGGCCGGCTGACCGGCGCTGACAGCGGTCCTGGGCGGCTCCCGGAGCCGGCCGAGATCGCTGCGTTGGCCGACCTGCTGCTGATTCGCCCGGACGCCCTGCCGACCGATCTCGTCGGCCGGCATGTGGTCGTCAGCGCGGGAGGCACCCGGGAAGCCGTAGACCCGGTGCGCTTCTTGGGCAACGCGTCGTCCGGGCGCCAAGGGCACGCCCTCGCGATAGTTGCCGCCGCGCGAGGCGCCGCCGTGACGCTCGTCACGGCCAACACCGCGCTCCCAGACCCATCGGGCAGCACCGTCGTGCGGGTCACGAGCGCTCACGAGCTGCGCGACGCCGTGCTCAAGGCGGCACCCGACGCTGACGTCGTGGTCATGGCTGCCGCCGTAGCGGACTTCCGGCCGGTTACGGCGGCTGAGCACAAGATCAAAAGGACGGACGACGATCCGGATCCGATACCGCTGGTACGCAACCCTGACGTCCTCGCCGAGCTGGTTGCGGTCCGGCGGCCAGGCCAGTTGCTCGTCGGTTTCGCGGCCGAGACAGGCGACGACACCGGCGACGTGCTCGCCCACGGCCGGATGAAGCTCGCCCGAAAGGGGTGCGACCTGCTTGTCGTCAATGACGTCGGGAGCGGGCGCGCGTTCGGCCGTCCTGACAACGCGGCGGTGATCCTCGACTCCGCTGGCGGTGAGTCACCCGTCGCCCGTGGGCCGAAAGCGGCACTCGCGGCCGCTGTGTGGGATGCCGTCTCGGCCCGGCTCGGGAGCACTGACGATGCAGGAGCACACGCCATCAGCCGCTAGACTCTGCCCGAATTCCGCCCCTCAACCGACCCGGAGCATCTGTGACCCGCCGCCTGTTCACGTCCGAATCCGTCACCGAAGGACACCCGGACAAGATCGCCGATCAGATCAGCGACTCCATTCTCGATGCGCTGCTCGCCCAGGACTCCAAGAGCCGTGTCGCCGTCGAGACGCTCATCACGACCGGCCAGGTTCACGTCGCGGGAGAGGTTACTACCGAGGCATATGCGGACATCCCGGCGATTGTCCGGGAACGCATTCTGGACATCGGCTACGACTCTTCCCGGAAGGGCTTCGACGGGCAGTCGTGCGGGGTCAGCGTCTCGATCGGGGCCCAGTCACCGGACATCGCGCAGGGCGTCGACGCCGCCTACGAGGCTCGGGTCGAGGGTTCCGACGACGCGGTTGCCGCTCAGGGCGCGGGCGACCAGGGCCTCATGTTCGGCTTCGCTTGCGACGACACGCCTGAGCTCATGCCCGTGCCGATCTGGCTGGCGCACCGGCTGGCCGAGCGGCTCACCGCGGTGCGCAAGGGCGGCGTCGTGCCGTATCTGCGGCCCGACGGCAAGACCCAGGTGACGATCGAGTACGACGGCGACAAGCCCGTCCGCCTCGACACGATCGTGATCTCGAGCCAGCACGCCGAGGACATCGATCTCGACACGCTTCTCAAGCCGGATATCGAGGAGCACGTCGTCACGCCAGTGCTCGCCGGCCTCGACATCAACACCAACGGCTACCGGCTGCTGGTCAACCCGACCGGGCGGTTCGTAACCGGTGGACCCATGGGTGACGCCGGGCTCACCGGTCGCAAGATCATCGTTGACACCTACGGTGGCTACGCCCGCCACGGCGGCGGGGCGTTCTCCGGCAAGGACCCGTCGAAGGTTGACCGATCCGCGTGCTACGCGATGCGGTGGGTGGCCAAGAATGTCGTCGCGGCGCGGCTCGCCACCAAGGTCGAGGTGCAGGTCGCGTACGCCATCGGCAAGGCCGAGCCGGTCGGTCTGTTCATCGAGACGTTCGGCACCGAGACGGCTGATCCGGACCGGATCGCCGAGGCGATCAGCCAGACGTTCGACCTGCGGCCGGCCGCCATCATCCGCGATCTCGACCTGCTCCGGCCGATCTACGCCCAGACGGCCGCTTACGGTCACTTCGGGCGGGAGCTGCCCGACTTCACCTGGGAGCGGACCGACCGCGCGGAGCAGCTGGCGAAGCTCGCCAACGGCTGACCGCAGCAGCGCGCGGATTTCCGTCGGCGCGCGCTGGTAGGACTGTCGGTGTGACCTCGACCCGCCCGCAGCGTGCGGGGCGGGTTCCCGCGAGCGTCGACGCGGTCGCTCGGGTCATGGTCGACGTGCCGCTCGCCCATCTGGACCGGCCGTTCGACTACCTTGTCCCGGCCGAGCTGGACGAAGCCGCGGTGGCAGGCATGCGGGTCCGCGTCCGGTTCGCCGGCCGACGCGTGGATGGGTACCTGCTCGACCGCGGGCCGTCGAGTGATCATGACAGGCAGCTCGCGTTTCTCGAACGAGTGGTCGGCCAGGAACCGGCGCTGACCCCGGAGACAACCTCTCTCTTCCGCGCGGTCGCCGACCGCTATGCGGGCATTTTCGCCGACGTGGTGCGGCTGGGTGTGCCGGCCCGCCACGCCGGCGCGGAGTCCCGCCCGCTCCCGCCCGCCGGACCCGCTCCGGCCGCGGGGCCGGCCGAGGGCTGGTCCCGATATCGGGCCGGCCCGTCGTTTCTCGCGGCCGTTCGCGACCGGCGTCCGGCCCGGGGCGCCTGGTCGGCGCTCGCGGGCGAGGCGTGGCCGCACCGGTTCGCGGAGGCCGTCGCTACCGCAGTCGCGAGCGACCGGGGTGCGCTGGTGGTCGTGCCGGACGCCCGAGATCTCGCCCGGTTGGACGCCGCGATGTCCGCCCGGCTCGGCGGCGACCAGTACCTCGCGCTGTCCGCAGATCTCGGCCCGTCCGAGCGATATCGCCGGTGGCTCGCTGTCCGGCGGGGCGCCGTGCGCGCGGTCATCGGAACCCGGGCCGCCGCGTTCGCGCCGGTTGCCGATCTCGGACTGCTCGCAATCTGGGACGACGGCGACGACCTGCACGCCGAGCCGCGGGCGCCCTATCCGCATGCTCGCGACGTTCTCGTGCTCCGCTCCACGCTCACCGGAGCGGCGCTCGTCATCGGCGGGTTCGCCCGGACCGCCGAGACGGCCCAACTCGTCGAGAGTGGCTGGGCTCATGAGATCGTCGCGGACCGGTCGGTCAGCCGGGCGGCAGCGCCGCGCATCACGGCGGTCGGCGACGATGTCGAGCGGGCGCGGGACCCAGCGGCAACTGCGGCCCGACTGCCCAGCGTGGCGTGGCGCGCCGCTCGAGACGCGCTGGCCAGCGGCCATCCCGTTCTCGTGCAGGTGCCGCGGCGGGGCTACGTGCCGGCGCTGGCCTGCGTTCGCGATCGCACCCCGGCCCGGTGCCCGACCTGCTCTGGTCCGCTCGCGACCACGTCGGGCCACGCGATCCCGACCTGCCGCTGGTGCGGCCGGCCGGCCGGGTCGTGGCGCTGCCCGCGGTGCGGCGGGAAGCGGATGCGGGCCCTCGTCGTCGGATCGACCCGCACCGCGGAGGAGCTCGGCCGGGCATTCCCAGGGGTATCCGTGCGCACCTCGGCCGGCGATTCGGTGTTGGACCAGGTTCCTGCCGGTCCAGGCCTGATCGTCGCCACTCCGGGCGCTGAGCCATTGGCTCCGGGCGGCTATGGGGCCGCCTTGCTGCTCGACGGCTGGGCCCTGCTTGCCCGCCCGGACTTGCGAGCCGCCGAGGAGGCGTTTCGACGGTGGTCCAACGCGGCTGCGCTCGTCCGGCCGGACGGTCAGGTCGTGGTCGGGGCCGAGGCGAGCATCCCGGCAGTGCAGGCCCTCGTGCGGTGGGATGCCGCGGGCCACGCCGCCCGCGAACTTGCCGAACGGGCCGAGGTCGGCTTCCCGCCCGCGGTGCGCATGGCTTCGCTGACCGGTGCGACCGGCGCCGTCGCGGAAATCCTCGAACTCGCGCAGTTGCCCGACCTGAGCGACGTGATCGGCCCAGTCCTCACCGGCGACGGGACCCAACGCGTGCTTATTCGAGTTCCCCGGCAGCTCGGCGGTGAGCTGGCGAACGCGCTCAAGGCGGCGGCGGCAATCCGCTCGGCCCGTAAGGCCGCCGATCCGGTCCGGATCATGCTCGATCCCAGCGCGCCGTTCTGAGCGACCGCCGCGGACCGGTGCCTGCTCCGTAGGATCAGACGCGTGACGCTGCAGACGATCCGGCTGTTCGGCGACCCCGTGCTGCGCACACCCGCGGAGCCGGTGACCACCTTCGACCGGGAGCTGCGGACGCTCGTGGCGGATCTCACCGAGACCATGCTCAACGCGCCCGGTTCCGGACTCGCCGCTCCGCAGATAGGGGTCGGCCTGCGGGTGTTCACCTACCACGTGGACGACGAGCAAACGGGCCACCTGGTGAACCCGGTCCTGCATTTCCCAACCGCGGATGATCAGGATGGCTCGGAGGGATGCCTGTCGATCCCCGGCCTCGCATTCGACTGTGTGCGGCGGGAACACGTCGTGGCCCACGGGCAGAACATGTACGGCGACCCGGTCACGATCGAGGGCACCGCACAGCTGTCCCGGTGCGTCCAGCACGAGACCGACCATCTCGACGGCGTGCTGTTCATCGACCGACTGGATCCTGAGACCCGCAAGGCCGCGATGCGGGCCATCCGGGAGAGCGAGTGGTTCGGCGCCGCAGCACCGGTCGTCAAGGTCAGCCCGCACCCGATGCTCGGCCGAGCCCTGTGAGTGACAGAGCGCAACAGGCGTTAGTGCGCAGAACGGGGTCGCCGCGAAATCGCGAAGCGATCCGGGTGGTTTAGCCGATGCGGCTCGCCTTTGTGGGTACCCCGAGTACGGCGGTGCCGTCACTCCGGGCGCTGCTGGAGTCGCCCCGTCACGAGGTCGTCACGGTGATCACCCGGCCGCATGCTCGAGCCGGACGGGGGCGTCCGGAGGTCGCGTCACCCGTCGAGACCGTAGCCGTGGCGGCCGGTGTGCCGGTTCTCACCCCACGTAAGGCCGGCGACCCGGACTTCCTGGCGCGGCTCGCCGAGCTTCAGGTCGATTGCTGTCCGGTGGTCGCCTACGGCGTCCTCCTCCCGAGCGCGGCGCTGGCCATACCGCCGCATGGCTGGGTCAACCTGCACTTCTCTCTGTTGCCGGCGTGGCGCGGTGCGGCGCCAGTCCAGCGCGCCATTCTCGCTGGCGACGACATCACCGGAGCGTCGACGTTCCAGATCGACGCCGGTCTCGACACCGGACCGATCTTCGGCGTCGTCACCGAGCCGATCCGGCCCGCAGACACAGCGGGCGACCTGCTCGCACGTCTGGCCGAGTCGGGCGCGGGCCTGCTCGCAGCCACGATGGACGCGATCGCAGACGGCACCGTCGTGGCGCGGCCGCAGTCAGGCGATGGTGTGTCCCTCGCGGCCAAGATCACCGTTGACGATGCCCGAGTCGACTGGTCGACTCCGAGCCGGTACGTGGACCGCCAGGTTCGAGCGTGCACCCCCGCTCCGGGCGCGTGGACGACCTTCCGAGGTGAGCGACTGAAGCTCGGCCCGATCTCCGCCCCCGACGGTGCGGTGCGGCCGGTGGGGCACGATGGTTCGCGGGAGCCTGGCGCCTTGTCGATCCTGCCGGAAGGGGTCGCGGTCGACACTGCGACCGGTCCGGTCCGGCTCGGCTGGGTGCAGCCAGCCGGGCGTCGATCGATGTCGGCGACGGACTGGGCGAGGGGTGCGCGGCTTCAGCCCGGAGAGCGACTTGGCGTCGTCTGATCCGCCCCGTCGAGTGGCCTACGACCTGCTTCGCGCTGTCGATGTGGACGGCGCGTACGCCAATCTGCTGCTACCTAAACTGCTGACCGCGCGCTCGTTGAGCGGACGCGACGCAGCGTTTGCGACCGAGCTCGGCTACGGCACCTTGCGCGCGTCCGGCACGCTGGATGAGATCATCGCCGCGTGCAGCGAACGTCCCCTCGACAGCATCGATGCGCCGGTTCGCGACCTGCTCCGGCTGGGTGCGTATCAGGCACTCCGGACCCGGGTTCCCGCGCACGCCGCGGTTGCCACGACGGTCGACCTTGCGAGGGCAACAGGCAACGCGCGAGCCGCCGGATTCCTCAATGCGGTCATGCGGCGGATCGCCCGCGACGATTGGGATTACTGGGTCGATCGGCTGAGCGCTGGCGGAACCCCGCTGGGCCGGCTGGCCCGGCAGACCGCGCATCCGGAGTGGATCGCGGATGCGTTTCGTGATGCGCTCGAGGAACCGCCCGACGGAGATCTGGTCGAGACTGCGGCCGCGCTACACGCCGACGACCGCCGGCCCACTATCCACCTGGTGGCCTGGCCGGGCGGCCTGGATCGCGACGATCTGGTCCGGCAATCTGGGGGAACGCCTGGTCCGTGGTCGCCGTATGCGGTGCGACTGTCCGGTGGCGAGCCGGGCCAGCTGATCGCCGTCCGGGCCGGTCAGGCTGCTGTGCAAGACGAAGGCAGTCAGCTGTGCGCCCTGGCCCTGGCCAACGCGCCGATCGACGGCCGGGACGAGCGATGGCTCGACCTTTGCGCTGGTCCAGGCGGCAAGACCGCACTTCTTGCCGCCCTAGCGGCGCAACGGGAGGCAACCGTCACCGCCAACGAGCTACGTCCACATCGGGCGAACCTCGTGCGGCAGGCGACGGCGAAGTGGAACGTGTCCGTGCGAGTGGGGGACGGTCGCGACTATCCCGAAATCGACGGCGGGTTCGACCGGGTGCTGGTCGATGCGCCGTGCACGGGGCTTGGCGCGCTGCGCCGGCGGCCGGAGGCGCGATGGCGTCGCAAGCCCGCCGATATCCCCCAGCTTGCCGACCTGCAACGCCAGCTGCTCGTTTCCGCGCTAAGACTCATCCGGCCCGGTGGAATCGTGGGCTACGTTGTCTGCTCCCCACACCGGGCGGAGACCGTCGAGGTCGTGGCCGAAGTCCTTACCTCCGACGACGAACTCATGGACGCGCGGTCGGGCTTCGCCGGCGTTCCCGACCTCGGAGCGGGTCGTACCGTCCAGCTCTGGCCGCATCGGCACGGCACCGACGCCATGTTCTGCGCGCTCGTCACTAGACTTCTCCCGTGAGCGGAACCGCGGCGCCCGGGTCACGAGCTCGCACAATCAGCGGGTGGACCTGATGAGCGGTGCGCCGCTCGGCGGGCGGGAGCCGATGATCGCGCCGAGCATCCTGTCCGCGGACTTTGCCCGGCTGGGCGAGGAAGCCGAGGCCGTGCGCAACGCCGACTGGCTGCACGTGGATGTCATGGACGCGCACTTCGTGCCCAATCTGACGATCGGCTTGCCGGTCGTGCAGAGCCTGCGCAAGGCGACGACGGTCCCTCTCGACTGCCACCTCATGATTGACAACCCGGACCGGTGGGCGCCCGGATACGCGGAGGCCGGAGCGGCCAACGTCACCTTCCACGCCGAAGCGACGCGCGATCCGGTTTCGCTCGCCCGGACCATCCGCGCCGCAGGGTCCCTGGCCGGTCTGTCGATCAAGCCGGCCACGAGCCTCGACCCCTACCTGGAAATGCTCCATGAGTTCGACACGTTGCTGGTCATGACAGTCGAGCCTGGATTTGGGGGCCAGGAGTTCATGGCCGAGATGCTGCCGAAGGTGCGACAGGCGCGAGCGCACGTGGCGTCCGGTCATCTGCGGTTGTTCGTGGAGGTGGACGGTGGCATCGGGGAGGACACGATCGTCGCGGCCGCCGAGGCCGGTGCCGACGTGTTCGTAGCCGGGAGCGCGGTATACGGCGCTACCAATCCAGCGCAAGCGGTCGAGATGCTTCGCCGCAAGGCCCGGGCTGCCATGGCTGGCAGCGTTACGGGTCGCTAACGACATAGGGACGAGGAAGCAAGTGCAGGTCAGCGAGGCAGAACGCGCGGCCATGCACCGCGCGCTAGCGCTCGCGGAAACGGTGCGCGGTCGCACCAGTCCCAATCCGGCCGTGGGGGCGGTGATCCTCGACGCGACCGGAGCGCTCGCCGGTGAGGGCGCGACGCAGGCCGCGGGTGGTCCCCACGCGGAGGTGGTGGCACTCGCCGGGGCCGGGATCCGCGCGCGCGGCGGAACGGCCGTCGTAACCCTGGAGCCCTGCGCCCATACCGGCCGGACGGCTCCGTGCGCGGACGCACTCGTGGACGCCGGCGTCGTGCGGGTCGTCTACGCGGTCGACGACATCAACCCGGTGGCCGCGGGTGGTGCCGACAAGCTGATCGCGGCCGGCGTCGACGTCGTGGCCGGACTCGATCACGACCAAGTTGCCGCTGGCGCGCTCCGCCCCTGGCTGCACGCGCTGCAGACCGGGCGCCCGTTCGTGACCTGGAAGATCGCCACGACCGTCGACGGCCGGGTCGCCGCCGCCGACCGGACCACCCGCTGGATCTCCTCGGAGGTGTCTCGCGCCGACGCTCACGCGTTTCGGGCCGTCGTCGACGCGATCCTCGTGGGCAGTGGCACCGTGTTGGCGGACGATCCGTCGTTGACCGTGCGGGACGGAGCTGACCAGCTCCTCGAGCACCAGCCGTTGCGCGTGGTCTTGGATCGGCGGCACCGGGTACCGCAGTCAGCGCGAGTGCTCGACAATGCCGCGTCCACGCTGGTTCTCGATACCGCGGTCCCGCGCTTCGCCCTGAAAGCCCTGCACGATCAGGGCGTGCGGCATGTGCTGTTGGAAGGCGGCCCGACGCTCGCCGGAGCATTCATCGAGGCACGCTGCGTCGACGAGGTCATCGCTTACATAGCCCCCAAGCTCCTCGGTGCCGGACCTAGTGCGCTGGGCGACGCCGGGATTACCACCTTGGCTGAAGCCGTCACACTGGAGATCGACAGTGTGACCCGGGTCGGGCCCGACGTGAAGATCGTCGCCCGGCCGGTGTGGGCCGAGGAAGGGTAGCGCGTTGTTCACCGGCATCATCGAGGAGCTCGGCGAGGTCGTCGCTCTGGAAACGCACGGGGATTCGGCCGTGTTACGTGTGCACACCACCGTCGTCGGCGAGGACATTCCGATCGGGGCATCGCTGGCGGTGAACGGAGTGTGTCTCACGGTCATAAACGCGTCAGGCGAATCGGGGCGCCGGGACCTGGATTTCGACGTCATGGGGGAGACGCTGAAGCGCAGCGTCATAGGCGGGTTGAGATCGGGCGATCTCGTCAATCTCGAGCGGGCGGTGCGGGTCGACGGTCGGCTGGACGGGCACGTGGTGCAGGGGCATGTCGACGGGACCGGAGTGCTCCTGGCCCGATCACCCGGAGATCGCTTCGACCTTGTCCGGTTCGGGCTTCCGGTGGACCTGGCCCGCTACGTCGCGGAGAAAGGCTCGGTCGCAGTTGACGGCGTATCCCTGACCGTCATCGCGGTCGGCGACGACTGGTTCGAGGTCGGGTTGATTCCGCAGACCCTGCGCGCGACAACGCTCGGACGCAAGGACGCGGGGGACCCGGTCAACCTTGAGGTCGACGTGCTCGCCAAGTACACCGAGCGACTGCTGGCCGCTGGGCGGAACCGCTCATGACAGTTCCACTGGACACCGTCGACCGCGCGCTCGTCGACCTCGCCGCGGGTAAGGCGGTGCTGGTGATCGACGACGAGGATCGGGAGAATGAGGGCGACCTGATCTTCGCCGCGCAGCTCGCCACGCCGGAGCTCGTCGCCTTCATGGTCCGCTACACGTCCGGATATATCTGCGTGCCGATTACCGAGGCGAACGCCGACCGGCTGGACCTGCCGCCGATGTTTCGCGTCAATCAGGATCGTCGCGGGACCGCCTATACCGTGACCGTGGACGCTCGCGAGGGCATCAGCACGGGCATCTCGGCAAGCGACCGCGCCCACACGATCCGGCTGCTCGCCGACCCCGCGACCACGTCGGCCGACCTGTCGCGCCCGGGCCACATCGTTCCGCTGCGCGCGCGCGACGGGGGCGTGCTGCGTCGGCCCGGCCATACCGAAGCCGCGGTGGACCTGGCCCGGCTGGCGGGTCTCGCGCCGGCCGGAGTGCTCTGCGAAGTCGTCAGCGAGAAGGACCCCTCAGGCATGGCCCGCGCCGATGAGCTGCGGATGTTCGCCGACGAGCATGGTCTGGCGTTGATCTCCATCGCGGACCTCATCGCCTACCGCAGGAGGTCGGAGAAGTTGGTCGAACGCGTTGCCACGGCCCGGGTCCCCCTGCGATACGGAGAGTTCACTGCTGTGGGCTACTCGAGCTCCTACGACAACCGGGAGCACGTCGCGTTCGTGTTCGGCGAGATCGGCGACGGTGAGGATGTCCTCGTTCGGGTGCACTCCGAATGCCTGACCGGTGACGTGTTCGGCTCGTTGCGCTGCGACTGCGGCCCTCAGCTCGACGCGGCGCTGGCCGCCGTCGCTCGGGAGGGACGAGGCGTGGTGCTCTACGTGCGGGGGCACGAGGGCCGGGGGATCGGGCTACTTCACAAGTTGCAGGCCTACCAGCTGCAGGATCTGGGGTCCGACACCCTGGACGCAAACCTCGAGTTGGGGCTGCCGGCCGATGCCCGCGACTACGGCACTGGCGCGCAGATCTTGGTCGACCTGGGCATCCACACGATGCGGCTGCTGTCGAACAATCCGGCGAAGCGCGCTGGCCTCGAAGGATATGGACTGCGCATCGTCGGTCAGGTGCCACTGCCGGTGCGGGCTAATCCGGAGAACCTGCGGTACCTGCAAACGAAGCGCGATCGCATGGGCCACGTGATCAACCTGGAGGGCTCGGGGTGAGTGAGTGAGCATCGTAGGCGCGTTGGCGCCGATGAGCGGGGCCGCTGCGAAATCGCGAGGCGTTTTCGTGGGGTGCAGGTGCGGGGTCCCCGCGAAAGCGCGGAGCGGTTTTCTGGGGTGCAGGTGCCCTCCGGCGAAGAGGTAATGCAATGAGCGGAGAGGGTGCGCCGCCGGCGGAGCCCGTCATCGGCGCCGCGGGATTGCGGGTGGCGATCGTCGCTGCTCGGTGGCACAGCACCGTGATGGGTGGTCTGCTCGCCGGGGCCCGGCGGGCACTCGCTGACTCGAAGGTCACGGACGTGACCGAAGTGCGGGTACCGGGCTGCTTCGAGCTTCCGGTAGCCGCAGCGCGTCTCGCCGATCATGGGTTCGACGCGCTGATCGCCCTGGGAGTGGTCGTTCGCGGCGGCACGCCGCATTTCGACTACGTCTGCTCTGCCGCCACTGTCGGACTCACGGCGGTCGCCGAGCGCACTGGAGTGCCGATCGGCTTCGGGGTGCTGACCTGCGACGACGATGCCCAGGCCGTGGATCGGGCCGGCTTACCCGGCTCCAAGGAGGACAAGGGATACGAGGCGGCCGTCGCCGCCCTGGAGACCGCCGTGGCCCTGCGTCCGTTCCGGCGGTCTTGATGGCGCTGGCCTGGCTCTACCTCGCGGTCGCGATCGGATCCGAAGTCGTCGCGACGTTGGAGCTACGGGAGCTGTCGAACGGCATTCGCCCACTGCCGCTGACCGTGGTGATCGTCGGTTACACGGTGTCGTTCCTGATGCTGATCCCGGCGCTGCGGCACATCAGCGTCGGCGTGAGCTACGCGGTGTGGTCGGCCGTCGGTACGGCCGCGGTGGCCATCTTCGGAGTCATCCTCTTCGGCGAGAAGCTCAACACGCTCGGCATCGTCGGCCTGGTGCTCATCGTCGGTGGTGTCGCCGTGCTCACGGCGTCTGGTTCGGCTCAACCCGGATGACCGACGTCAGCGGCCTCGTCCTGGCCGCCGGTGCGGGTCGCCGAATGGGGCAGCCCAAGGCGGAGCTGATCGTCGACGGCGAGCGCCTCGTCGACCGGGCCGTCCGGGTATTGCGGGCGGGAGGATGCGACGAGGTCGTGACCGTCGTTCGCGACGGGCTCCTGAGTCCGGATGCTCAGGTGGTGGTCAATCCGGAACCGGAGCGTGGCATGGGCTCGTCCCTCCGGTTGGCCTTGGCGGCCGCAACCGGAACGCGCGCGGTGATCCTGCTCGTCGATACGCCGGGCATCGGCGCCGACGCGATACGGGCGGTGCTTGCAGCCGACGCTCCGGTCGTGGTCGCTACCTACCGTGGGCGCCGGGGCCATCCCGTCGTGGTAGACCGCTCCTGGTGGGCTGAGGTCGCCGAGCGCGCGGAAGGCGACCGGGGCGCCCGGCCGTTCCTGGCCGCGCACCCGGAACTTGTGCGGGAAGTCGAGTGCGCGGGAGACCCGTCCGACCTGGACACCCTCGGGGATCTGGCAACGTGGCGGCACGAGCACTCCGGCGTCCGGACTTGCGCCAACCGGTCGAGTTAGGCAAAGCTAACCTCACCAACGATGGGGAGGAGACGCGGTGGGCATCGCACCGACCCTGCTGCTCGGGCTGATCGCCGGAAGCACGATTCTGATCGGACTGCCTGTCGGGCGACTGCGGAACCTGAGTCCCACGGTGCGCCATTTGCTCAATGCGATCGCGGTCGGGGTGCTCCTCTTCCTGTTCTGGGACGTTCTCGTCGAGGCGTGGGAGCCGATCGACGATGCGCTGGCCGGAATCCATGAAAGCACGGGAGGATTTGGTCCGGCATTCGGTTACGGCGCCCTGTTCGCCGGCGGCCTGGCGATCGGCCTGCTGTCGATGGTCGCGTACGAGAGCTACTTGCACCGTGTGTCGCGCCCGTCCGGGCGCGGCGGTCCGGGCGCCATGTCGGTCGAGGAGGTGCCCCCGCGTCACACTGGCATTGCCAGCTGGTCGCCGGCGCGCCGGCTGGCACTGCTGATTGCGATCGGCATCGGCTTGCACAACTTCGCGGAAGGTCTCGCGATCGGTCAGTCGGCGGCGCGGAACGACATCGCGCTGGCCGCCGTGCTCGTCATCGGCTTCGCCCTGCACAACGCCACGGAGGGATTCGGGATCGTCGCGCCGCTCGCCGCGGAGCGTGACCCGGATGGTTCCCTCTACCGACCGAGCTGGGCTTTCCTGCTCGCCTTGGGGGTCATCGGCGGTGGCCCGACCTTTGTCGGCACGGCCGTGGGTCATGGGTTCACCAGTGAGGCGGTCAGCGTGCTGTTCCTCACCCTCGCCGCGGGATCGATCTTGTACGTCATCTGCCAGCTGCTCGGCGTCGCCGCCCGGGCCAAGCAGCCGAAGATACTTGCCTACGGGCTGCTGATCGGGCTATTCGCCGGGTTCCTCACCGACGCCATCATCACCGCGGCTGGCGTCTGACTTCTTGTTTGCTCGCAGCTCGTTGGGCGACGCTATTCCCGGTCGCGAGGTCTGCGGTTCATGGCTAGATTGGTGCGGGAATTAGCTGCTGTGCCTGTGGATTCTCGATTGGCCGACTCGTCGACCTGCTAGAATCGAACACATGTTCGACATTGATTCACCGGTGCGGACCGCGCTGGCTCAGCTGGCGGCGGCGCGGCAGGCGCTGTGCGCCGTTGATCCGGCCACGCTGGGTCGTGATGAGCTGCTGGAGCTGGTGGCTGCGTTGGAGATTGACGTTCGGCAGCGGGCCGCGGTCGGGTTTGCCCTGGTGGCCGAGGTGGAGGCGCGGGGAATCGCGGCCGAGTTGGGCTGTGCGTCGACGGCGGTGCTGCTGTCCGAGCGGTTGCGGATCGGGCGACGGGAGGCCGCGGGACGGGTGCGGCTGGCCGCGGAGCTGGGACCACGCCGCGCCCTGTCCGGTCAGCCATCGCCAGCGAAGTTTCCGCTGGTCGCGGCGGCGGTGGCCGACGGAGCGATCTCCGACCGGCACGCCGCCCTGATCTGCCGGACGATCGACGGGCTGCCCGAGGCCGCAGCAGAGCAGGCCGGGGCGGTGGAGGCGACGCTGGTCGAGCACGCCCGCACCCTGAACCCGGACCAGCTGGCGATGCTGACCCGCACCGTGCGGGCCTGCCTGGACCCGGACGGGGTGCTCGCCTCCGAACGTGACCACGATCGGCGCCGGCACGCCACCCTGACCGTGCTGCCGGACGGCTCCGGCCGGCTGCAGGCGCAGCTGACCGGTGAGGCGACCGCGGTGTGGCAGACCATCCTTTCCACCCTCGCCCGCCCAGTCCCCGACGTCGATACCGGGGAGGGGGATCGGCGCAGTGCCGGGGAGCGGCGGCACGACGCGCTCCTCGACGCCGGGCAGCGGCTGCTGCGCGCTGGCACGCTGCCTGATGCTGGTGGCGCCCCGGCCACCGTGCTGCTCACCCTCACCCTCGAGGAGTTGGAGGCCCGCACGGGTCTGGCGACTACCGGGCACGGCGGGCGGATCAGCGTGCCGCAGGCGCTGCGGATCGCCGCCGAGGCCGACATCGTGCCCGTCGTGCTCGGTGACGCCGGCGGGGTGCTCGGCTACGGGCTGACCCGCCGCATCGCCAGCATCGGGCAACGTCGCGCCCTCGCCGCCCGCGATGGCGGCTGTTCGTTCCCAGGTTGTGATCGGCCCCCGGATTGGTGCGAGAGTCATCACGTGGTCGGCTGGGCCGACGGCGGCTGCACCGACCTGGACAATCTCACTTTGGTCTGCGGATTTCACCATCGCGAGCACCGGAAACGCGGCTGGACCTGTCACATCACCAACGGCGTCCCGTACTGGCGACCACCCCGCTGGATCGACTCCGCCCAAACCCCGCGCCCGAACACCACCCACCACCTTCCCCTCCAATTCAGCCGGCCCACCACGCCAGCGCTGACCTGACATCGCCGCGGGATCGGCCCGCTACGTCATCCGCCAGTTGCTCGGCCTCGCCGCGTGGGCCAAAGCAGCCGAAAGTACTCACCTACGGGCCGTTGATCGGCCTGTTCGCCGGGTTCCTCACCGAGGCATCATCACTGCCGCTCGCGTCTGACTTTCGTTTCAAGCTGGCTCTTCCGGCGACGTCGTAAGCCGGTCGCAAGGTCTATGGTTCGAGGCTAGATCTGGGTAGGAATAGCCCGTGGTGCCGGTGGATTCTCGATTGACGGCCTGATGCCCGATCCAAACGAAACCTGATACGCGCGTGTGGAGCCAAACGCAGTGGTAACTCTCAGCTAAGTCTTTGCTGGCTGATTGCTAATCATCAGTTTGCTTATGGCTGGCTCTCAGTCCAGCTGTTTACTTTAGGTGAGGCACGACCGACGTGGGCGCAACGGCGCCGATCACGCGGCTCGTGCGCTCATCCGACTTTGCGCTGGCATAGGTCCAGCGCTCGTCCTGTCACCGAAGGGCAACGCGCATGTCCACCATGAACACCGGTGTACTCGTCACCGCGGCGGTCGCATGGCTACGCGGGATGCGGCGTGTGGCGCCATGACTGACCGTACAATTCCCGTGATCTTCTGGACCGTCATGGCCCTGCTCCTGGTAAGCCTCCTGGTCCTCGTCTTCGCGTCGTGAGTGGACGGCGGCGATAGGAGTTGGCTGGGGGAAGTGCGAGATCTGCGGCACCAAGGGCTACTTAGCGCTGGTGTCCGACTTCACGACATAGTCCGCGGGTGTCCCAAGACAGTCTCGTGAGGGAGTCGTGTGGATCCCTCGGCTCCCGCACCAGCGCGAGGTTGAGTAGGTGGTGGAGGTGGAGCATGGACCTCAACGACCTGCTGGCCCTGACGTTGCTGGCTGTGCTTTGGCTCGCCATCACCCTCGCGTTGTGGCGGTCGCTACGAGGCAGCGAGCGGCGGCCGGTACCCATTGTCCGAGCGGTGGTGCGACTCCGGCGCACCGACCTGCGCAACCACAGTGTTCACGCCTGGCCGGGTAGGTAACGGCCGTCAGCCGCACCGAGTCGGTTTACCGCCCGTTGACCGAGTTGTCGTAAAGGCCTAGCGCGGCCACGCTGTGGGCGTCGACGAGTTGCCCGTCGGTGATCATGGCGCGCACCGTTGCCTCGGGAAACCACCGGTGAACCATGTCCTGTTCGGAGTGCTCTCGTTCCGGATCCCCGGGTGAGAGGCCGGTCGCCAGAAACACGTCGAACGCCTGGTTGCTATATCCGTACGCGGCGTAGAGCCGGCCGAGGTGCCGCCATCCAGTCGCCGCCAAGCCGGTCTCCTGGCGCAGTTCGGTCGCGGCCAGCTCTTCGGCGGAGCCCCCCTCGCCCTGCCGCCAGGTCCCTTGCGGAAACTCCCACGCTCGCCGGGATACCGGATACCGGTACTGCTCGACGAGCCAGAAGCCGCCGTCTTGAAAGGGCAGCACCACCGTGAAGTCGGTCTTCTCGATGACCGAGTAGCTGCCTGGTGTGCCGTCCGCGTATTCGATCTCGTCGACGCGCAATCGCAACCACTGGTTCTCGAAGGCCACCCGGCTCGCGCGACGACGGATGTCGGTCATCCCGCCATAGTGCCCGATGCCCGCGCGCGCTCGGCCAGCTGGCGGAGTGCGGCCGGGAAGACCGCGGCGGGTGGGGTAACCAGGCCGGCCCCGACCTGGCCCGTTCCGGCCATCCGGCCCGCGATACCGGTGTTGATCTGCGGGAGGATGCCGGTCCGTACGACACTGGTCACGTCGATCCCGCACGGGCACCCGCGGAAGTCCAACTCAGGAATCGTGAACACCGGGTGCTCACCCAGGGTGATTTCGTACATGCGTTTCGTCGTCGTCATCGCGTCGGCGACCGTTCCGCCGACGAACCGCACAATCGCGGGGGCGGCGGCCATCGCGAACCCGCCGAGTCCCGCTGTCTCGGTAATCGCCGAGTCGCCGATATCCGGGTTGGCGTCGGCCGGACGGTAGCTGCCCAGGTACAGCCCCTCGGGCACCAGCGCCGGTGCGGTGAACCACGCTGCGCCGGTGCCACTCACCTGGATGCCGAAGTCCGTGCCGTTGCGCGCCATCGCCACAACCATGGTCGCGCCGTCGATTTCGCGGGCGGCGTCCAGCGCAAGCTTGCACGCCGGCATGGCGAGGTTGAGAAAGAAGTGGTCGTTGCCGCCGATGAAGCGCACCGCCTCGGCGACCAGGCTCGACGGTTGACCGGAATCAACCAGCGCGGGAATCAGCTGGCGGAGCAAGAGCAGCGTGCCGGCTCGGTTGCGGTTGTGCGCCTCATCGCCCATCTGCAGCATCTGGGCCAGGATTGCGGCAAGATCGATCGGCCCGGACTGGCGCACGGCCGTCTGGAGCACGGAGCCCAGCACGTCGGCCATCCAGTGCAGCCGGTCCAGCACATCGGCTCCGTACGCGCCGTAGCGCAGGACGCGGCCGAGGCCTTCGTTGAGCGAGCAGTACGCCCGGGCGCCGGTTGCCGGATCCTGGACGACGAAGACCCACATCGAGGGACTCAGTACGCCCGCCATGGGCCCCACGGCGTGCCGGTGGTGGCACGAATCGAGAGCAAACCGGCCCGAGGCGAAAAGGGTCAGGGCCTCGTCCGGCTGCTCGACCAAGCCCTCGAACGCTGCCGCGCCCAGCAGGGCACCCCGCAACGGGCCCGATGCTCGGTCCCAGTCGATGGGTGGGCCGGCATGCAGGAACTCCCCGGACTGGAGTCCGAGCGCTTCGGCAGCAGGGACGACGTCGACCAACTGGGGCCGGACAGCCAGCATTCGGCGCATGGCTTCGGCGTTGCCGGCCACCCGACGCGCGTCGGCCATGACCGCGGCCAGATCCGCTTCCGTGCCAGCCATTGGCGGCCGCCAATCCACCCGGCTCACTCGAGCGGCCTGGTGTTCAGCTGCGGTGGCGAGCAACTCGATGCCCGCAGCGATCACCTGCGGATCTCGGTGCAGTAGGTCGGTCACCCGACCGGCTCTCGGGCGACGATCGAGGTGGCGAAGCGGGCGGCATGTGCGTTGGAGGTGAACACATACGCCCCCGCCCGGTGCAACATGCTCGCCTGCCGGTTGAGGTCCTGCGGATCACGACGGGAGGCGATGAGCGACACAACGACGGTTAGGTCCGACCGCACGGCCAACGCCGAAGCGACCACCGGAGCGACCTCGGCGGCCGGATCATGGTGGGCGGCGTGACCGAGAACGACGTCGAGCAGGATGACGCCCACCGCTGGGTCGGCAGCCTCACTCGCCAGCCGGGACAGCCGGAGCGACTGGTCGATCATCGGATGGGGCCGCCCGCGGGTGAGCGCGTCGTCGCCGAAGTCCAGCATCACGTGGCCGGTCGTCGGCGTTGTCGCGTCGACGTGTTGTCCGCCGGGTAGCGGGATGTTCGATGCCACGCGGCCCAGTCCCTGCGATGCGATGACCATCGCCTCGACGCACAGTGTGCCGCCGGAGAACAGGCCGCGAAGCCAGCCCCGCGCCGACGCCGGCCCCCGTGCCGGCGCCGGCGCCCGCCCGGGCCACTCGGGCCAATGGGGCGTTCGGAAGCCGAGGGCGCGGACGACGTCCTCAGCAGCGGCCGTCAGATCGGGGTAGCCCGGCCCGACCAACGCGAATTGCACCGGCGTCGAGGCAAAGCGGGTCCGGGCTCGGACCCGCTCGGCCACCGACGGATCCGGTGGCTTGGAGAGCACGACGATCAGCTCGGTCGCCGGGTCCGCGTCCAGCGCGTCCAGCGCCGCGATCGTCCCGCGGCCGCCGACGTCAGCCGACAGGTCCCGCCCACCAACCCCGAGCACCGCGCTGACACCGATGTCGGCCGCGTCGAGCAGACACATCAGCTGCTGCGCCCCAGTGCCGGACGCCGCGACCAACCCGACCGGGCCCGGCTGCACGACGTTCGCGAAGCCCAGCCCGATCCCGCCCACGACGGCGGTCCCGCAGTCCGGCCCCATGACCAACAGGCCTCGTTGGGCGGCGACCTCCTTCAGCCGCACCTCGTGGGCCACCGGGACGTTGTCGGAGAACACCAGCACGTCGCATCCGGCGTCGAGGGCATCCATGGCTTCGGTGAACGCATGTGGGCCCGGCACGGAGATCAATGCGAGGGCGGGTCCGACGTGGCGAGCGACGCTGCGGACGGTTCGGGCCGGCACATCGTCCGCTCCGCCCGCCTCCCGAACTAGCGGCCGGGCGGCCAGCTGCTGCTCCGCCAGTTCGACCGCGACGTCGAGCGCCGCCACGTCCGTTGCCCGAACCGCGATCAGCAGGTCGTCGGCCGTGGCGTCCGACACGGTGAAGCCCATGTCCCGGGCGAGGTCCAGGTTGATGTCCGTAGCCATGGCGACGAGCGCCGCCTCGACGCCGTCAGCCGACCCGACGAGCTGGCTGACCTGCATCAACCGGACGGAGTCGGCGTAGGCGCCAGGCCGCGTCGTCACTCGCGCGTGGCTCATCGCGCGACGGCCCTGGCGGCGACGAGCGCGCCAATGGCCAGCGACGTGCCCGAGCTATGCCCGATCCGGAGCAGCTCATCGGTCGCGGTGACGAGGTCGACCCGGTCCCCGAGCGCCGTGAGAAACGTCCGGAGTTCGGGCACGGACTCACCGCGGGCCGCGTACCGGAGCAAGGCGGCCGACAGGCGCGTTGTCCGGGCGCCGGACATGGCCAGGTCGCGGATCGCCGGCGCGGGGAGTCCATAGGCATGTGCCGCGACCAGGAATCCGGCAAGTACGTCATCGCCGGCCGGCGTCAGGCCGCCGCCCCGGCCGACCAACCGAGTCGCGGTGACCTCGGCCTGCCCCGGTTCGGCCAGCCCGCCGGCCATCGACGGGTCGATGTCCGGCCGGCCCCGCTCGGTCACCAACGTGGTCGCGTAGCGCACGATCCCGGCCCCGGGTCGGGCGAGCCGCGGAACGACGGTGGGCACGATGCGGCCGACGCGGGCGGTCAGCTCACCCACGACGACCGCGCCGTCGCCCACCATCGCGGCGCCCCGCACGGCGTCCAGCGGGCGCTCGTCGCTGTGCGTCGGCATAACGAGTCCGCATGGCAGTCGGACGGCATCCTGGGTGAGGAGGGCGACGATGTCGCCGGATGCCTCGAGGTAGATCGCGGTGCGGAATCGGGCGAGCACGTGGGCGCGCCGCCGCGGCCCGGACAAAGTGGGGAGCAGGCCGGCTGGCGCGGCGGCCCAACAGGTGACGGTGGTGCTGGTGGCCGTCACCGGGCTCCACTTCCTCGAGTAGCAGCTCCGTTGGCCACGCCGCGATTCGATCGCGTCACGCGGCCGTTGGTGCGCGACGCTAGTGATCCCAGGTACGGTCTGCCGATGGTCACAATTGCCAACGATCAGCGACGGGGGGCGCAGGTGTTGCCAGCGGGTGACTACGGTCTGCCAGTACGCGACCTGTTGGATGTCGCCAGTCTGCGCGGCTCATCGGTGCTTGCGGGTGCGACGGGTCTCGATCGGGTAGTGCGGCGCCTCAACGTGATGGAGGTGCCGGACATCCTGCCGTGGGTGAAGCCGCACGAGCTGCTGCTGACCACGGGCTTCCCGCTCCGGCATGCCGGCGCACCGGCCGACCCGACCTCGCAGCGCGGCATCGCCGCGTTGGTGCAGTTGGTGTGCGACCTCGACGCGCGCGGGCTTGCGGCCGTCGGCATCAAGCTCGGCCGCTACCTCGAAGAGATTCCCCAGCCGGTCCTGGCGGCGGCCGACTCACTGGGCTTCCCGGTGCTGCGGTTGCCGGAGGGAGTCGCCTTCGACGAGGTGATTTCTGATGTGTTCACGTCCCTGCTCGACCGGCAGGCGAGGACCGTCCGGCGGACGGACGAGGTGCACCGAGCGCTCGCCGCGATCGTCCTCGCGGGCGGAGACCTGCCGCAGATCGCCGACGAGGTGGGCCGGCTGCTCGACGCTGCGGTGCTGATTTGCACCCCGGACGGCCGCGTGCAGGCTCATGGCGGGATGACAGAGGCGCAGCGACGGTTCGCGGCCCTGCCGTTATACGACCAGACCGGCCGATTCCGCATCGAACAGATCTCGTCCGGGTCTACGGCGGCGCCGTGGTCGGGAGAGTTGGTGAGCGTCCCCATCGTCGCCGGTGGCGTCGACCACGGCCGTATCGTCGCCTACCGGGCGCCGGGCGCGTTGCCCCCTCCGGGTAAACAGGCGTTGGAACGGGCCGCCACCGTGGCGGCGCTGGCCATCGTCAAGCAGCTGGCGGTCTCGGCGGTCGAGAGCAAGTTCCGGGGCGACTTCCTGCGCGACGTCCTGGCCGGCACCGCGGGCGAGCTGCCGGAGGTCATCGAACACTGCGCGGACCTCGGCTGGGACATCGACCGGCCGATGGTCGTCGTCGTGGCGCAGCTCGACCCGGACGATCGGCTGCCGGCGCACGAGCCGCGCGCGGTGCTGCGGTCCCCGCACGAACGGTTCACGTCCGCATGGCAACAAGTGGTCCGCTCCTACGACAGGGCCGCGCCGGTAGTCGGATTCCGGCAAGAGGTGGTGACCTTGCTGCCCATCGAGCTACCGCCCGACCCGGACACCGCGGAAACGCGCCGGATCGCCGCCGCGGCGGTGCAGCGAGTCGTCACTGCCGTGTCCGGGGATCGCGGTGGCGGTCGCCGATCGTTCTGCGCCGGCGTTAGCCGGGTGATCGGCGGACCTGCCGGCGTAGCCGAGGCATATCTGCAGGCGCGCAAGGCGGTTGTAGTCGGGCGGCGCACCCGTGGCCACGGCACCGTTGCCCACTTCGATTCGCTCGGCGTGCACCGGTTGCTGTCACTCGTCCCCGATCCGGCCGAGCTGCGCGCCTTCGCCGACGAAGTGCTACGCGAACTCGCAGCGAACACGTCGGAGGCGGCGGATCTGCGGCACACTCTGCAGACGCTTCTCGACACCAACCTCAACGTCGCCGAGACGGCGCGAGCGCTGCACTTTCACTACAACACGCTTCGTTACCGGATCGGCAAGCTCGAACGTATTGTCGGGCCGTTCACCACCGACCCGCATCTACGGCTCGATGTGGCTCTCGCCCTGCAGGTTGTCGAGATGCGTGGGCTCTAGCGTCGCCTTCCGCCCTACTGTGAGACCAAACCAAGCAGTCGAGGGGGACTCCCCAGCCGTGAAGCCACCGCCGTTCGGCTACTCGCGACCGGAATCGCTCGACGAGGCGGTCCGGCTGCTCGCGGAGTCCGGCAGCGATGCCAAGGTGCTCGCCGGTGGCCAGAGCCTCGTCCCGTTGCTCTCGATGCGGCTGGCCGCTCCGCGACAGCTGATCGACATCAACCGGGTGTCCGAGCTGGCTTATGTCCACACGGACGAGAACACCGTGCACGTTGGCGCGTTGGCCCGGCAGGCCGACGTCGAGCACGACGCCCGTGCCGCCGCGGTCCAGCCGCTGCTCCGGCAGGCCTTGCGGCTCGTCGCGCACCCGACGATCCGCAATCGAGGCACTGTCGTCGGGAGCCTGGCGCACGCCGACCCAGCCAGCGAGCTCACCGCCGTGCTGGCGGTGCTCGGCGGGGCGGTCCGGCTGGCCTCGGCCCGCGGCGATCGCACGGTGCCAGCCGACCAGTTTTTCGTCGGGCCGCTGTCCACGAGCGCCGCCGCTGACGAACTGGTCGTGGAGGCAACCTTTCCCGGGCGTCCGCCCCGCACTGGAAGCACATTCGTCGAGATCTCCCGCCGCCACGGCGACTACGCGATCTGCGGCGTCGCCGTTTGCGTCACCGTCGACGAGGACGGGGCGCTGCAGGCCGGTAAGGCAGCGTTCATCTCGGTCGGCGCGACGCCCGTCGTCGTCGAGCTGGGCGAGGTGGTGGCGGGCACCCAACCCGGCGGCGACCTTTCCGATGTCCACGATGCCGTGTGGGCGGCGGTGAGTCCGGAAGCGGACATCCACGCCAGCGCCGAGTACCGGCGGCAGCTCGCCGGTGTCCTCGCCGTCCGGGCGGTGCGCGAGGCCGCGCAGCAGGCAGCGGCATGACTGTGCCAGCCCGCGGGCACATGAGCGTGTCGCCGGAAGAGCTGTTCGACGTCCAACTGACCGTGAACGGCGCGGCCCAGCGCGCGTCCGTGCCGGCGCGCCGGCTGCTCTCGGACTTTCTCCGCCATGACCTCGGCCTCACCGGCACCCACGTCGGCTGTGAGCACGGCGTCTGCGGGGCCTGCACCGTGTTGCTCGACGGCCGGCCGGTACGTTCCTGCCTGCTGCTGGCCGTGACTGCCGACGGCTGCGACGTCACCACCGTGGAGGGGCTGGCCGAGCCGGACGGAACGCTCTCGGCGGTACAGCAGGCCTTCCAGGACTGCCACGGGCTGCAGTGCGGGTACTGCACACCGGGATTCCTCACCACGATTACCGCAGGCCTTCGCGAGACACCCAACCCGACAAGGGACGAGGCGCGGGAGATGATCGCCGGCAATCTGTGCCGCTGCACCGGCTACCTGAACATCATCGCCGCCGTGCTGCGCGCAGCTGAGTTGAGCGACGGCCGGCCGTGAGTACTCGAATGTTCGGTCAGCCGATAGTGCGGCGGGAGGACCCGCGGCTCCTCGTCGGCGAGGGTGCATACCTCGACGACTTGGGCCAGGACGCGCTGGCAGCGGCGTTCGTGCGGTCGCCGTATGCGCACGCCCGAATCACGGACATCGATGTGTCGGCCGCGTTGGAGGTCGACGATCTCGTTGCCATTTACACCTACGACGACCTGGCCGGCCCGCTCGCCGACCCGCTCCCGCTCCTGATCCCGCACCCGACGCTCACGCACGGCCGCACGGCACATGCTCTCGCACGTGACGAGGTCAATCACGTGGGCGAGGCGATCGCGATGGTCATCGCCCACGACCGCTACCTCGCCGAGGACGCCGCCGAGCGCATCGTCGTGAGCTATGAGCCGCTGCCTGAGGTTGTGGGTATCGAAGCGGCCCGGGACGGCAGCATCCTCGTCCACGACGACGTCCCGGGGAATCTCGCGGCCCGGATGGTGCAGGAGAACGGCGATGCCGCGGCCGCGATCGCTGCGGCAGCACATCGGCTCACCCTCGACCTGCAGGTTGAACGATCGGCGTCGACACCGTTGGAACCCCGGGGCGTGCTGGCCCGATGGGATACCGAGTCCCGCCGGCTACGGATGTGGTCGTCGACGCAGACCGCCACCGGGCTGCGAGCGGCCATCGCGGCCAAGCTGCAACTCGACCTCGTCGACGTCGAAGTCATCGCGCCGGACATCGGCGGCGGGTTCGGCGTCAAGATCAACCACCCGTGGCCCGAAGACGTGCTCGTCGCTTTTGCGGCGCGGACCCTCCAACGGCCGGTGAAGTTCACCGAAGACCGCCGGGAACATTTCATTGCGTCCGCGCACGAGCGCGGCCAACTGCACCACGTCGAAGTGGGCTACGACGACGACGGGCGAATGCTCGGCCTATCGGTGCGCTTCTGGCACGACAACGGCGCCTACGTTCCGTACGGACTCATCGTCCCCATCGTGACGTCCACCCAGCTGCTCGGGCCGTACCGGCCCGGGTCGTATCGGGTCGAGTTCGACAGCCTGTACACCAACACGGTGATGGTCACGCCGTACCGCGGGGCGGGCCGGCCGCAAGGGTGCTTCGTCATGGAGCGCACGCTGGACGCCATCGCCCGCGAGCGCGGCCTGGATCGGGTCGAGGTCCGTCGGCGCAACTTCATCCAGCCCGAAGAGATGCCGTACGACCAGGGACTGATTTTCCAGGACGGCCGCCCGCTCATCTACGACTCGGGCAACTACCCGGCCGCGATGGACCTGCTGACCAAACTCGTCGGCTGGTCCGATTTCGAGTCCTATCGAGAGCAGGCTCGGGCCGAGGGGCGGCGCATCGGCATCGGGGTCGCGTGCTACGTCGAAGGAACCGGGGTAGGCCCGTACGAGGGCGGACATGTCCAGATCGAGACATCGGGCCGGGTCAAGGTCGCGACCGGCCTGACCACCCAGGGCCAGGGACATGAGACGGTGTTCGCCCAGATCGTCGCCGACGAGCTCGGCGTGCCAATCGACTCGGTTCAGATCGTCACCGGCGATACCCGGCGGATGCCTTATTCGGTGGGCACCTTCGCGTCCCGCGCGGCCGTGATGAGCGGTTCCGCGATCGCGCTGGCGGCCCGAGCGGTGCGCGAAAAGATCCTGCGGGTGGCGGCCGAGGCACTGGAGGCCAGTCCGGACGACCTGGAAATCGACGACGGGCTGGTGCACGTCAAGGGCAATCCCGGAGCCGGCATTCCGCTAGGCACCGTCGCGGTGCTGTCCAATCCGCTGAGATATGCCTTCGACGAGGCGTCGAAGGCCGCCACCCAGTTCGCGGTCGGCGATCAGGAGGGACCTCCGGTCGCTGACGACGACGAGCCCGGCCTGGAAGGGCGCGACTTCTACTCGCCACCACGCGCGACGTTTGCCTGCGGCATGCATGCCGTCATCGTCGAGACGGATCCGGAGACGGCAGAGATTCGCATCCTTCGCTACTGCGTGGTGCACGACTGCGGCATGTTGATCAACCCCCGCATCGTCGAAGGGCAGATCCACGGCGGGGTGGCTCAGGGCGTCGCCGGCGCACTGTACGAGCGGATGGCCTACGACGAGCATGGGCAGCTGCAGAACGCCTCGTTCATGGACTTTCTGATGCCGTACGTCACCGAAGTGCCGTCGCAGATAGAAATCGACCATCTCGAGACACCGTCCCCGCTGAATCCACTGGGCATCAAGGGAGCGGGCGAGGCCGGCGTCATCCCATCAGCTGCCGTTTTCGCGGCCGCGATCGAGGATGCCGAGGGATTCCCGATCACCCGGATGCCCATCTCACCGAGCGAGCTGTTCGCGCTGCGGCAACAGCACCGAAAGGTCAGCCGATGAAGGTCAGCGATGAGGTCATGCTGCACGGCTCGATCGACGATGTCTGGCAAGCGATCAACGATCCGGCGGTACTCGTGCGCACCATTCCCGGCTGTGAGCTGCTCGAAGTGACCGGACCTGACCGCTACCGGATCGTGGTCAGCGCCGGCGTCGCGGCGATCCGCGGGACGTACTCGGGCGAGGTCGCGATGCACGACCAGCAGGTGCCGACATCCTTCGTGCTCACCGCGTCCGGGGCGGGCGCTCCCGGGACGGTACGCACGGACGTGGCCGTGACGCTGTCCGAGGATGGCTCAGGCCGGACCCGGCTGCGATATGACGCTGACGCTGCGATCGGGGGCGTCATCGCCGGGGTAGGTCAGCGCATGCTTACGGCCGTCGCCAAGAAGACGGCGGGGGAATTCTTCGCTGCCGTCGACGACGTGCTTACCGGCGCGATGCCAATTTCGGCCGAGGCGGCGAGCGCAGGGGCGGAGCCGGCGGGGCGCACGTTCGTCGCTCCCGGGCCGTCGGGGCGCACGCCCAACGGGTTCGTGTCCGGAGCGCTCGTGGGTGGGGCTATCGCTATCGCCGGCGTCCTGGTCGGGCGGTTGCTCGGACGGCGGCCTTGATGCGCCCGGTCACCGTCGCCGCGGTCCAGGTCGCACCCTCGCCCCAGCCCTTGACGTCCGCAAGCATCGCCGAGAATGCGAAGCGCGCCGTCGCGTTGATCCGAAGCTGCTATGCGGCGACCGGCGCCGAGCTCATCGTGTTGCCCGAATCGGTCACGACCGGGTTCACGCCAGGAGTCGACCGCGACGAGCTGTGGGAGCTGCTGAGCGACCTGCCCGGCTCGCTGCTCGACCCGTTCACCGAGGTCGCCCACGAGTTGGGCATCCACCTCGTTCTGGGCACCTACCGGCGCGGTTCGACGCGCCCGGTCGTACACAACGCAGCCGTCGTCATCGGTGAGGGCGGAACGCTCCTCGGGACGTATCACAAGACGCACCCCTTCGGCGGCGAGCGGGCCGACCGGGGCGGTTGGGTGACACCCGGCGACGACGTGCTCGTCGTCGAGACGCCGCTGGCCCGGATCGGCGTGATCATCTGCTTCGACGGCGACTATCCGGAGCTGGCCCGCATCACGGCAATCCGCGGGGCGGAGATCCTGTGCCGGCCGTCCGCCCTGTTGCGCTCGGCCGACTTGTGGGAGCTGACCAATCGAGCCCGCGCGTACGACAACCACGTCTACGTGATCGGCAGCAACGCGACCGGCGTGGATCCCGCCGGCACGATCTACTTCGGTAACTCGATGATCGTCACGCCGATAGCCGAGGTCGTAGCCCGCGCGGCGTCGCACGAGTGCTGGATATCCGCCCGCCTGGACCCGGAGTCGGCGCTGTCGTCGCTGACGCCGGGGTCGTCGGTGCCCCAGCCGTTCGACCACCTCGCGGACCGTAACCTGGCAGTCATTCGCCGGCACGCTGACGCTCTCCTCGGCGAGGCGAGGTCACCGTTCCCGCGCACCGGTCGTGACACCGACGTGGTCGATTGACCGCCAGGCGGGGTCGCGCGCGAGTGTCACCGGGAGTCGGCGTGATCACCATCACCGGGTCGACCGGGCGCATCGGCGGCTTGGTCGCCCGGGACCTGGCGGCTCGCGGGATACCAGTGCGCCTGGTCGTTCGCGATGCGACCCGCGCCCCTGATCTGGCCCAGGCCGAGATCCGCACAGCGGACTACGCGGATGGCGAGGCGGTCCGGCGGGCCCTCGACGATGCCGGCACCGTGCTGATGGTCTCGAGCACGGAGGCGCCGAATCGGCTCGACGCGCACCGCACGTTCGTCGATGCCGCGGCGGCGGCGGGTATCAGCCACCTCGTCTATACGTCGTTCGTCGCCGCGGCACCGAGAGCCACGCTTACGTTGGCCCGGGACCACTGGGCGACGGAGGAGCACATCCGGTCGACTGGTCTGCCGTTCACCTTCCTGCGCGACAACCTGTATGCGGACTTCCTCCCCCGAATGCTCGGCGCGGACGGCGTACTGCGCGGACCGGCGGCCGACGGCCGGGTGAGCGTGGTCGCTCAGGTCGATGTGGCCGCGGCCGCGGTCGCGGTGCTGAGGTCGCCGCCGACCTATCAGGGCCGGACGTACGACCTCACCGGGCCCGCCGCCATCACTCTGCACGAGGCCGCCCAGATCATGGCCGACCGCACCGGCCGCGCGGTGCGCTATGAGCCGGAGACCGTCGAGCAGGCCTATGCCTCCCGCGCGTCGTACGGCGCCCCGCAGTGGCAGCTCGATGCCTGGGTGTCCACCTACACCGCCATCGCCAATGGCGAGCTGGCCATGGTGTCGGACGCGGTTGATCGGCTGACCGGGCGTCCGCCGTTGTCGCTCGCCACGGTGCTGAGCGGGATCGGGTCGGCGGGCGGCGCGACCGAATCCACGGACCGGATTCGGCACTAGTCGCCGTCGAGCCCAGAAAGGGCTACCGGTTAACTCGGCGTCATGCTTGGCCGCCGGATCCGCATCGGAGTCGATACCGGCGGGACGTTCACCGACGTCGTCGCGGTCGACGAAGACACCGGCCAGCTCGTTACCACCAAGACACCCTCGACGCCGATGGACCCGGCTGAGGGGTTCCTCGTGGGTGTCGTGAAGATGCTCGGGGTGCTCGAAGCCGATCAGCGCGCCATCACGACCATCAGCCACGGCACGACCGTCGCCACCAACCAGCTGCTCGAAGGGCGGATCGCGCGTCTCGGTTTCATCACCACCGACGGCTACCAGTTCGTGCTGGAGATCGCCCGCCAGTCGGTGCCCGACGGGTACGGGAACAGCTACTTCTGGGTCAAGCCGGACCGCATTGTGCCTCCCGACCTGGTGCGCACCGTTCGCGGCCGACTCGACTACGCCGGCATCGAGCTCGAGCCCTTCGACGACGTACAGGCCGTTGCCGCCGCTCGCTTCTTCGCCGAGCGCGGCATCGACACGATCGGTGTCTGCTTCCTGCACGCCTATGCCAACCCGTCGCATGAGTTGCGCATGCGCGAGGTCCTCGGTCGTGAGCATCCGGCTGCAGTCGTCTCACTGTCCTGCGAGGTGCTGCCGGAGTACCGCGAGTACGAGCGGTCCGTGACGACACTCGTGGATGCCGCCGTGAAACCCACCATCGGCCGCTACGTGCAGTCCGTCACGAGTCGGCTGGCCGATCTTCGGGCCGCCGGCCCGCCGATCCCGTTCTACGTGATGAAGTCCAACGGCGGAGTGTTGTCGGGCGCCGAGGTGGTCCATCAGCCGATCACCACCGTGCTGTCCGGGCCCGCTGCCGGGGTGCTGGGTGCCGCGCTCGTTGCCCGCCAAGCCGGGTTCGACCGCGTGCTGACCTGCGATGGGGGCGGCACCTCGACCGACGTGTCAGTCGTCCTCGACGGCGAGCCGACACTGACTACCGAAGGACGGATCGGCGCGTTTCCGTCCAAGATCCCGATGATCGACGTCGTCACCGTGGGCGCGGGCGGCGGCTCGGTCGCCTGGATCTCGCCCGACTGTGCCCTCAAGGTCGGGCCGCGATCGGCCGGCGCCGTGCCCGGCCCCATGTGCTATCCGGCCGGCGGCAGCGAGGTGACGGTGACCGACGCCCACGTCGCGCTCGGCCGCATCCCGCCGAGTCTGCTCGGCGGCGAAATCCCGCTTGACGCCGAGCGGAGCCGGCGCGGGCTGGCCGAGCTCGGCGTCAAGATCGGGCTCGGCCTGGAGGCCTGCGCCACGGGAATCCTCGAAGTGTCCGCGTGGAATCAAGCCAACGCCCTGCGGCAGATCACCGTTCGGCGCGGGCTCGACGTGCGGGAGTTCACGCTGACCACGTTCGGTGGGTCCGGCTCCCTCCTGTTGTGCCGGCTCATGGACATCTTGTCGATCAAGCAAGCGTTGGTGCCGATCAACCCGGCGAGCCTGTCCGCGTTCGGTCTGCTCACGGTCGACGTCAAGAACGACTACGTGCGCACGGCCGTCGCCCGCCATAACGAGCTGGACGTGAGCGCCCTCGCGACGTTGTACGACAGCCTGGAGGCCCAGGCCGCCGCGGCGCTGGACCGAGAAGGCTTTGCGTCGAGCCGGCACCGTTTGCTTCGCAGCGCGGACCTGCGGTACTTCGGTCAGGCCTACGAGGTCCGGGTGCCGGTTCCGGACGGCCGGATCGACGCCGCGGCCGCCGACCTGGTGGCGGCCGCGTTCCACCGCGCGCACCGCGCCGTGTACGGCTACGACTTCGTCGGCGACGAAGGCCAACCGGTGGAGTGGGTGAACCTTCGGGTCACCGGCGTCGGCCCGATTGCCGCCCCGCGGGTACCCGATCTCGCGCCCCGGGAGAAGGCCGCTCCGTCCGGACATCGCCCGGTGTGTCTCGACAGTTCCGAGTCGGTCGATACCGAGATCTACTGGCGGCCCGATCTCGCACCTGGTCAGCACGTCGACGGGCCGGCCGTCATCGAGGACTTCGGCTCGACCGTGCCCCTCCACGCCGGCTTCTGGTCGGACGTTGATCCGATCGGCAATTTGATCATCACCCGGAACCGGCCATGAGCGCAGCGGGCCCGGTCCGGGACGGAAGTACACGTGACGCGACCGAACCCGTCGCCGATCGGCCTCGCGTCGACCCGGTACTCGTGGAGATCGTCGCCGGCAGCCTGGCCTCGATCGAGGCCGAGGTCGAGACGGCCATCGCGCGAACGGCCCGCTCGCCGATGATTCGCGACGCCCATGACTTCCGAGTCGGCATCCACGATCGCCGGCTGCGCAAGCTCACCGGTCGGTCCTACAGCGCTCTGGTGCACCCGGTGGTGCGGGATCACCCGCTCGACACGATGCGACCGGGCGACGTCTTCTTCCACAACGACGTCTACCTATCTGAAGGCGGGATCGGCCACCTGCCCGATCTGTGCGTCACCGTGCCGGTTTTCTGCGACGGTGCCGTCGTGGCCTTCGTCCAGGCGTTCGGCCACCACGACGACATCGGCGGTGTCGTCCCCGGATCGATGCCGAGCCACGCCAGATCCGTGTTCGAAGAGGGGCTGATGGTCCCGCCGATCCGGCTCTGGGACGAGGGACGCCCCAACAGCGCCGCGCTCGCGATCATGGCTCGTAACTCGCGGATGCCGGAGTCGCTTGCCGCGGACTTGGACGCCGAGTGCAGCGCCAGCCTGATGGGTGCTCGGCGGCTGGGCGAGCTGTTCGACCGATACGGCCGGGCCGCCGTCGAGGCCTGCTTCGACACGATCATCGAGCGCACCACGGAAACGTTTCGCCGCGAGATCCTCGCGAAGATCCCGATCGGCAGCTGGGTCTGGGAGGACTACGCGGAGCAGGACGGCGTCGACCCGCCCCGGCTGCATTCTGAGCGGATAACGGTGACCCGGACCGGCCCCGACGATCCCGGCGGCGAACGGTTGATCCTCGACTTCACGGGCACCGGGCCGCAGGCAAAGGGCCCGATCAACCATTGCGGCAACTATGCCGACGGCAACTTTCTGAAGAAGTGGCTGGCTCCGATCCTGCGCAATCTCGCCGACACCCCGGAGCGGATGGCCGAGCTGGACGTCAACGAGGGTGTCGTGCCGCTGATCGAGATGCGTTTCCCGCCACCCGGCACGTTGCTTACTCCGGTCTTCCCAGCCCCGACCAATGCCCGGACGTTCGTCATCCTGCGGCTGCTCGGGGTGCTGGCCGGCGCACTGGCGAAGGCCGTGGTCGGCCGGATGCCGGCCGACCAGGAGACGATTCGGTACACCGGCGTGTACGGCCAGGATCGCGACGGCCGGCCTTATCTCATGCGCGAGGTCCTCGGCGGTGGCTCGGGCGGCCGCTATTACGCCGATGGTGAGGACACGATCCACATCGTGCCCGACTCCCGCAACCTCCCGACGGAGTTCACCGAGTCGAGGTTCCCGGTCCTCGTCGAACGCCTTGGGTTGGCCGTGGATTCGGGGGGTCCGGGGGAGTTCCGGGGTGGCCTCGGCTACGAGAAGCACATTCGGATGCTCCGCGACGGGTACTTCATGTCGATCGCCGACCGGTCGATCCTCCGCTGCTGGGGCGTCAACGGCGGCCGGGCCGGGCGGCCCTTCGAGGTGACGATCGACCCCGGCGGGCCGCATGAGCGGACGGTGGGCGCGCTGACCGACGCGGAGCCGGTAGGAGCGGGTGAGGTCATCCGGATCCGTACCACCGGAGGTGGCGGCTGGGGGGATCCGCTGCGCCGGCCACCGACGGCCGTCGTCCGCGATGTGCAGTACGGCAAGGTCTCGGTCGGTGGCGCGCGGGAGGACTACGGCGTCGTCCTCGTCAACGGCGCCATCGACCTGCTCGCCACGGAAAGCCTCCGCGCCGAGATGCGCTCGAGCCGGCCCACTCGCCCGGCTTTCTTCGACCGCGGCCCGGGCTACGCAACGCTGTCGGGCGGCCGGCCGAACAGTGACCTGGACTGGCTCGACGGATCTGCGCGAGGCTGACCCGATGCCGCGAGCACGAGCGACGCCGCGACGTCCTCGCCGACCGCACGCGACCGCCTGAGGAGGACATCCGTGCCTGATGCCATCGAGGTCCGCAAGGTTCCGTTGCAGAGTGTGGCCGACGCGAGCGGCCTGGCCACCCTCATCGACGACGGAGTGATCGAGGCGGACCGGGTCGTTGCCGTCATCGGCAAGACAGAAGGCAACGGAGGCGTGAACGACTACACGCGGATCATCGCCGACCGCGCGTTCCGCGAAGTGCTGGTGGCGAAGGGCACGCGCGACGCGGCGGCCGTACGGGAGATTCCAATCGTGTGGTCCGGCGGCACCGACGGGGTGCTGAGCCCCCACGCCACCGTGTTCGCGACAGTGCCGGAGGCCGCCGCCGTACGCAGCGACGAGCCCCGGCTCGCGGTCGGATATGCGATGAGCGAGGTACTGCTCCCCGAAGACATCGGGCGAAGCGAGATGATCCGAAAGGTTGCGGACGCGGTCCAGGTCGCCATGAAGCGGGCCGGAATAGCCGACGCGGTCGACGTGCACTACGTGCAAACCAAGACCCCGCTTCTGACCATCGACACCATCCGAGAGGCCCGATCGCGAGGCCACGACGTGTTCACCGAGGACACGCTGGCGTCGATGGACGTCTCCAACGGCACGACGGCGCTGGGTATCGCGGTGGCCCTGGGCGAGATCGCCATGCCGCGTGACTCGGACGTGCTGCGGGACCGGCGGCTGTACTCGTCGGTGGCGTCGTGCTCCTCGGGCGTGGAGCTCGACCGGGCCCAGGTCGTCGTCGTCGGCAACGCGCGCGGCGTGGGCGGCCGATACCGCATCGGGCACTCCGTCATGGCCGATGCCCTCGACAGCGACGGCATCTGGGCCGCCGTCCGCAACGCCGGGCTCGACCTGCCGGACCGGCCACATCCGTCCGATCTAGGCGGTCGCCTCGTGAACGTGTTCCTCAAGTGCGAGGCCAGCCAAGACGGACAGGTGCGGGGACGTCGCAACGCCATGCTCGACGACTCCGACGTGCACTGGCATCGCCAGATCAAGGCGTGCGTCGGCGGAGTCGCGGCAGCCGTCACCGGCGACCCGGCCGTGTTCGTGTCCGTGTCCGCGGCTCACCAGGGCCCGGACGGCGGCGGTCCGGTCGCCGCGATCGTCGACCTGGGCTGAGCGCCGGGAGCGCTAAACGCCTTGGTTTAGGCTCGACGGTGCCATGAAGACCTTCGAGTCGCTGTTCGTCGAGCTCGCGGAACGGCAACGCACCCGCCCGGCCGGATCGTCGACCGTCGAAGCGCTGGACGCAGGGGTGCACGCCCAGGGGAAGAAGGTTCTCGAAGAAGCGGGCGAGGTGTGGCTGGCCGCCGAGCACGAGACGCCGGAGCGGACCGCGCAGGAGATCAGCCAGCTGCTCTACCGTGTGCAGGTGATCATGCTGGGGCAGGGAATCACGCCCAATGACGTCTACCGACATCTGTAGCGCTGGACCCTGACGCCGTCCGTCCTGCAGAGATAGGTCACTGATCATGTCCCAGCCACTGCGGATCGCCGTCCCGAACAAGGGGACGCTGGCCGATCCGGCAAGCCAGATGCTCACCGAAGCCGGCTACCGCGAGCGGACCGACACCCGCGAGCTCGTGTTGATCGACGCCGAGAACGACACGGAGTTCTTCTTCCTGCGCCCTCGGGATATCGCGATCTATGTCGGCGCGGGCCGGCTCGACGTCGGCATTACCGGGGAGGACCTGCTCCTCGATTCGGGCGCTAACGCGGTACCCATCTTGCAGTTGGGTTTCGGCGCCTCGACGTTCCGGTTCGCCGGTCGGCCGGGTACCGCCTCGTCGGTCCAGGACCTCGCGGGTTGTCGTATCGCCACCGCCTACCCGGGCATCGTGTCGGCCCACCTGGCCGCTAAGGGTGTCCAGGCCCAGGTGATTCGCCTCGACGGCGCCGTCGAGACGGCCGTGCGGCTCGAGGTGGCCGACGTGATCGCCGACGTGGTCTCTACCGGCACGACGCTGCGCAACGCCGGCCTCGAAGTCTTCGGCGATCCGCTGCTCATCAGCCAGGCCGTCCTCGTGCGCCGCACCGGTGCGCCCGAGTCCGCGCGGGTCGATCAACTCGCGCGCCGCCTGCAGGGTGTCATCATTGCCCGGCGTTACGTGCTCATGGACTACGACATCCGTGACGACTTGGTCGAGAAGGCGGTTGCGATCACCCCGGGCATCGAGTCACCGACGGTGGCCCCGCTACACGAGCCCGGCTGGTCGGCCGTCCGCTCGATGGTGCCCAGCCGCGATACGAACCGGATCATGGACGAACTGTGGGAGCTGGGCGCCCGCGGGATCCTGGTCACGAGCATCCACGCGTGCCGGCTGTGATCAGGCCAGCGCCGCGGGACCTGGTCGTCACCGCGCGACCCATTCGAACCGCGCGGATCTCGATCGTGGCGTCGGCCATCATCCTGGCTGTCTTCGTCGTCACGGCGATCGTCATGCCGAAAGCGAATGCCGGCATCCAGTTCAATTGGAAGGACCAAGTCGGCACGGCCGTTATCGGTGTGATCATCGCGGGCACCGCGCTGTTGCCCACCCGGCCGCGGTTGCGGGCGGACATCCATAGCGTCCGGACTCGGGCCTATCTTGGCCCATTTCGGGAGATTCCCTGGGACCTCATCGTCGCGGTGCAGTTCCCGGACAAGCTGCGGTTCGCCCGCCTCGTCCTCCCCGGACAGGAGACGATCGCGCTGTACGCGGTGCAGCGTTTCGACCGCGAGCGATCGGTCGCCGTCATGCGAGATTTGCGCGCCTTGTACGAAGCGGCATCAGCGACGCCGTCCTCAGACTGATATCCTCGAGAAAGCGACCAAACCTCCGCACCCGCGGAGGCGTGCAAGCGGATGCCCTTCGGCGCCGCCACGCGGACGAGTCAGCGCCGGCGTGACGTGCCCGAGCCTCCCACCCGTGCCACCTGCATCACGAGGTGCGCCGGGTCCGGTCCGTGTCGCCCGGGTCGTTCCGGGCGAGCGCTACGCAGCCACGCGTAGTGCCGGGTCATCGACCCGTCGGATTGGTCGGTACGGGCCCCGCGCGCACATGAGCGCTGCGGGGCCGTCGTTCGCTCTGGACGAAGACGCCGCGACATGGCAGTTCCGACGACCCTGGGAGGTCCCATCAGTTCTGAACCGAGGATCAACGACCGGATCCGAGTACCGGAGGTGCGCCTCGTCGGTCCCGAGGGTGAGCAGGTCGGCATCGTGCCGATCGGCAAGGCTCTCGAACTGGCCGCGGAAGCCGATCTGGACCTGGTCGAGGTGGCCCCGATGGCACGACCGCCTGTCGCCAAGCTCATGGACTACGGCAAGTTCAAATACGAGAGTGCACAGAAGGCGCGAGAAGCCCGGCGCAACCAGTCCCTCACCGTCATCAAGGAGATGAAACTTCGCCCCAAGATCGACTCCCACGACTACGAGACGAAGAAGGGTCACGTCGAGAGGTTCTTGAGGCAAGGCGACAAGGTGAAGGTGACGATCATGTTCCGCGGCCGGGAGCAATCCCGACCCGAACTCGGGTTCCGCTTGCTGCAGCGGCTGGCCACGGACGTCGCCGACCTCGGCTTCGTCGAGTCCTCGCCCAAGCAAGACGGCCGCAACATGATCATGGTGGTGGCGCCGCATCGCGGTGCGCGCACCCGCGCGGTTCGCGACACGGCGCGCGATACCGAGATCGCGTGACGCACAACTGAAGGAAGCGATACGACAGATGCCGAAGAACAAGACACATAGCGGGATGAAAAAGCGCGTCAAGGTGACGGGCACCGGCCGGCTGCTGACCGAGCACGCTGGCAAGCGCCACTTGCTCGAGCGCAAGTCATCGCGTCTGACCCGGCGCCTCACCGGGACCAAAGAGGTATCCGGCGCCGACGCGTACCGCGTCAAGAAGCTGCTCGGCCGCTGAGCCGACCCGACCCATCCGCTGCCGGTCACCTGGCAGCCCGACGAGCAAGGAAGCACCGTGGCACGCGTCAAGCGGGCAGTGAACGCCCACAAGAAGCGCCGAAGCACGCTGGAAGCGGCGTCCGGCTATCGCGGGCAGCGCTCGCGTCTCTACCGCAAGGCAAAGGAGCAGCTGCTTCATTCAGCCACCTACTCCTACCGCGATCGGAAAGCCCGCAAGGGTGACTTCCGCCGGCTGTGGATCACCCGGATCAACGCCGCGGCCCGCGCCAACGACATCACCTACAACCGGTTCATCCAAGGCCTTCGACTGGCCGGGGTCACCGTTGACCGAAAGGTCCTGGCCGACCTTGCCGTCACCGACGAGGCCGCATTCGCCGCGCTGGCCGCGGTGGCCAAGGATGCGGTGGCCGCAGAAGGAACAGGCGGCGCGGAGACCCCGGCGGCCTGAGTCGTCGCCGACCTACGCCCGGAGGCCGACACCAAGACCCGATCAGCCAGACAAGGCGAGCCCCGCATGTTTCCGGATTGGCGGACAGTCTCCCGTGCTTGCTGATTCCAACGCCCGGCTCGCTGCCGCGCGTCGGCTGACGGACCGGCGGGCGCGTCGTGACACCGGGCGCTTTCTGGCCGAGGGCTCGCCCGCGGTCTCGGAGGCGTTAGGGCGGCCGGGCTCGGTCGTGGAGGTCTTCGGGACGATCTCGGGATTGCGTCGCCATGCCAAGCTGCTCGCCGCGGCCGACGTGCCAGTGTACGAGATCAGCTCGAAGGCGGCGGCGAATCTGTCCGAGACCGCGTCGCCACAGGGTCTCGTGGCGGTCTGCCGAGCCGTTGACGTGTCGCTCGAAAGAGTTCTCGCGCGCGACCTCCGGTTGGTGGTCGTCCTCGTCCACGCCAACGATCCCGGAAACGCCGGCACGATCGTGCGGACCGCGGATGCCGCCGGCGCGGACGTGGTGGTGTTCGCCGGCCGCAGCGTCGACGCGTACAACGGCAAGGCGGTACGCGCGTCGGCCGGGAGCTTGTTTCACCTCGACATCGTCGTGGACGTGAGCCCGGCGGAGGCGATCGCCGCGGGCCGCGCCGCCGGCCTGATGGTGCTTGCGGCGACCGGCTCTGGCGCCGACGACTTGGACGACCTCGCCGATAGCGGAGCGCTGCGCGCCCCGACGCAGTGGCTGTTCGGCAACGAGTCGAACGGCCTGCCGGCCGAGGTGACGGAGGCTGCGGACCGTGCTGTGCGCGTGCCGATCCACGGCCGGGCGGAGAGCCTGAACCTGGCTGCCGCGGCGGCGGTGTGCCTGTACGCCAGCGCCCAGGCGCACCGCGGGAAATAACACGCTACGCACCGGATGGAATACTCGCGGACGTCGCTGCCCCTGAGATATGAGGATTGCATGCCCGAGAGCACGAGCTTCGACCCGGTGGAGGTGAGCACCCTCGCGCCGAACGCTGTGGCCCGCAATGTCACCGAGGCGCTCGCGGCCATTGCGGCCGCGTCCGACCTCGAGGCGCTCAAGGCAGCCCGCCTGGCCCACGACGGCGACCGGTCTCCGCTTGCGCTCGCGAATCGGGAGATCGGTGCGCTCCCGCCGGCGGCCCGCAAAGCCGCCGGGCAACGCGTCGGCGCCGCGCGCGGCGAGGTGCGAGCGGCGCTGGAAGTGCGGGCGATCGAGCTGGCTGCCGAACGCGACGCCCGCGTCCTCATCGACGAAGCGGTCGACGTCACGCTCCCCTCGGATCGGCGAGTCGACGGTGCTCGCCATCCGCTTACCACGATTCAGGAGCTGTTTGCCGACATCTTCGTCGCCATGGGATACGAGGTCGCCGAAGGTCCGGAGATCGAAACCGAGTGGTTCAACTTCGATGCGCTGAACATGCCGCCCGATCATCCGGCCCGAACTCTCATGGACACGTTCTTCGTCGGCTCCGAGGACTCCGGACTGGTTCTGCGCACCCATACCTCGCCCGTGCAGGTTCGGACGATGCTCACCCGAACCCCGCCGATCTACGTGGTGTGCCCCGGAAAGGTGTTCCGCACGGACGAGCTCGACGCCACCCACACCCCGGTCTTTCACCAGCTCGAGGGCCTCGTCGTCGACAAACGCATCACCATGGCTCACCTGAAGGGCACGCTCGATCACATGGCTCAGGCCATGTTCGGAGCCGGGATCGTGACCCGGCTGCGGCCGTCCTACTTCCCGTTCACCGAGCCGTCCGCCGAGCTGGATCTGCTGTGCTTCGTGTGCCGGGGCCAGTCGGTCGGCAACCCGGACTGGGATTGCCGCACCTGCGACAGCGAGGGCTGGATCGAGTGGGGCGGCTGCGGCATGGTCAATCCTCGGGTGCTGCGGGCATGTGGGATCGACCCCGAGCAGTACAGCGGATTCGCCTTCGGCATGGGCATCGAGCGAACCATGATGTTCCGCAACTCGGCGGCCGACATGCGTGACATGGTCGAGGGCGACGTGCGGTTCACCCAGGCGTTCGGCATGGAGGCTTGATGCGTGCACCTCTGAGCTGGGTGGCCGAGTCCGTCGACCTCCCGCCTGACACCACTCCGCGCCAGCTCGGCGACGCTCTCGTGCGCGTCGGCCTGGAGGTGGAGCGCGTGGCTGCGGCCGCTGACGCCGTGGCCGGGCCCGTGGTGATTGGCCGGGTCTGGTCGATTGCCACTGAGCTGCACAGCAACGGCAAGACGATCCGGTGGTGTCAGGTCGACGTCGGCGAGTCCGAGCGACGTGGCATCGTCTGCGGGGCGCATAACTTCGTGGTCGGCGACTTGGTCGCCGTCGCCCTACCAGGCGCGGTGTTGCCGGGCGGGTTCACGATCACGGCCCGCAAGACGTACGGGCACGTCTCCGACGGAATGATCTGCTCAGCGCGCGAACTGGGCATCGGCGACGATCACACCGGCATCCTGGTGTTGTCGCCGGACGCGGGGCCTCCGGGCAGCGACGCTCTCACGGCCCTCGGCATGCGTGACGCCGTTTTGGATATCGCGGTCACGCCAGATCGCGGCTACTGCCTTTCGGTACGCGGCCTAGCCCGCGAGGCGGCAGCGGCCTTCGACGCTCCGTTTCATGACGTCGCCGACCGGGTGACAATCCCCACGGCCGACGCGCCGGCCTACCCGGTCGTCGTCGACGATCCGGTCGGGTGTGACCGGTTCTCCGCGCGGGTCGTCACCGGGCTCAACCCCACTGCGCAAAGCCCGCAATGGATGCGGGCTCGTCTCATCGGCGCCGGTATGCGCCCTATCTCGCTGCCCGTCGACGTCACCAACTACGTCATGCTCGAAACCGGCCAGCCGCTGCACGCTTTCGACCGCAGCAAGCTCACCGGGCCCATCGGCGTGCGCCGCGCCCAGCCGGGTGAGAAGCTCACCACCCTCGACGGAACCGTGCGCGGGCTCGATCCGGATGATCTCGTGGTTACCGACGACAGCGGTCCGATCGCCCTCGCCGGCGTCATGGGTGGCGCGTCGACGGAGATCGACCCGGGTACCACGGACATCGTGCTCGAGGCCGCCCACTGGGAACCCACGTCGATTGCCCGCGCGGTGCGCCGGCACAAGTTGCCGAGCGAAGCGGCCAAGCGGTTCGAGCGCGGGGTGGATCCGGAGGTCGCGGCCGTTGCGTTGCAGCGCTGCGTGGACCTGCTGGTCCGGCTCGGTGGCGCCGTGGCCGCTCCCGGCTTCACCGTCGTCGGATCTGGACCGGCACCCGTCGAGATCGGGCTCCGGGTCGAGAGCCCCGGCCAGGTCGCTGGACTCCAGATCGACGCGCCGACGGTCCTGCGGCGACTCGTCCAGGTGGGCTGCACTGTGCGCGGGGCCGATGTACTCACGGTCACGCCGCCGAGCTGGCGGCCCGACCTGACCGATCCAGCCGACCTCGTCGAGGAGATCGTGCGCCTGGTGGGTTACGACCGCATCCCGTCGGCGCTGCCTACTCCGCCGCCCGGTCGCGGGCTGGCCGCTGACCAGCGGCTACGTCGCACCTTGGCGCGGGCGCTCGCGGCCGCCGGCTACACCGAGGTGCTGAGCTATCCGTTCGTCTCGCCGTCGGTGCATGACCAGTTCGGTTTGGCCGCCGACGACCTGCGCCGGCGCGCGCTGGTCGTCGCCAACCCGCTGTCTGACGCTGAACCACAGCTGCGTACCTCCCTGCTGCCGGGGCTGCTCGCGACGCTCACCCGAAATCTCGGCCGCGGCCTTCGTGAGCTGTGCCTGTTCGAGATCGGACTCGTCTATCTCCCGCGCCCGAACGCTCCCGCCGTTCCGCGGCCGAGCGTCGCGCACCGGCCGTCGGATGCGGAGCTGGCGGCGCTCGAGGCGGCCCTGCCGGATCAGCCCCGGCACGTTGCCGTCGTGTTGTCCGGACCGCGCGATCGTGCGGGCTGGTGGGGGACCGGGCGCCCGGCCGACTGGACCGACGCGGTCGAGGCGGCCCGCCTCCTCGCCCGGGCTGCCCGAACCGAACTGACCATTCGCCGCGGTGACCAGCCGCCATGGCATCCCGGGCGATGCGCCGAGCTCGGGCTCGACGACCGAGTCATCGGCTACGCCGGCGAGCTTCATCCGCGCGTTGTCACGACTTTGGGGCTGCCGGAGCGTACCTGCGCCATGGAGCTCGACCTCGGCGCCTTCCAGCCACCCCCGCCCGCGCCCGCTCCGGAAATCTCGCCGTTCCCGCCCGTGCTGCTCGACATCGCCCTGGTCGTGTCGGCTGACGTCGCGGCGGGCGACGTACTCACGGCCATCCGCTCCGGAGCCGGCCCGCTGCTCGAGTCGGCTCGGCTCTTCGACACCTACGCGGACGCGGAGCGACTGGGACCGGGTGTGAAGTCCCTCGCATTCGCACTGCGCTTCCGGGCCGCCGACCGAACGTTGACCGTGGAGGAGGCGTCGGTCGCGCGGGACGCGGCGGTGGCCCGAGTGGCCGAGGACTACGGCGCCCGGCTCCGCGCCTGAGTCATCCACCGAGGTGTTTGGTCGCTTCTCGCTGGGACAGTGGGCTGAGCATATGGCCGGCGACGAAGCGGCGCACCCAGTCCGGGTCGACTCGGGCGTACTGGCGGAGGGCCCAGCCGATGGCCTTGCGCAGGAAGAAGTCGGGGTCGTCGGCGTTCGCCAGGATCGTCGTCGACAAGAGCGTGAGGTCGGTCCGGTCCTTGGCGTCGAGCTGGCAGATGATCGACGTCCGGCGGAGCCAACGGTCCGGATCACGTGACCAGGCGACGATGGTCGGCCGCATCTGCGAAGGAAAGGCCAGCAGGAGCCCGCCGATCCGGTGCGCCACCCCGTCGACGTGATCCCACCAGGCGCCGGTGACAATCATCTCCTGGTAGAGCGGGAGCAGCTCCAGGGTTTGTAACTTCCGAACGCTCGACAACCCGGTGAGCTCGGTCGCGGCGTACCGCTCCTCGCGATAGATCGCCGGGCGCCACAGCTCTCGGACGGTTGCCGTGAGATCGGCAACGGTCGCCGGAGGCCGTTCGGCGGCTTCGGCCCGCACGATCGCGCGCACCCGAGGCAGTGGGACTCCGAGGTAGGGCATCTCCGACTTCATGTAGGCCTGGGTCTGTGGGGCGCGCACCGGATCGGCCTCTGCCGCTAGCCGCGCCCGGATCGTGTCGACCAGAACCCGGTCGGTGCTCACCACCGCACGCTATCCAACCCTCGCTCGGCACCGGGCTCGGCTATCGTCCGGCTGGTGAGCGGGGACCTGCGTTTCGTCGGCGTCTCCCTCGACTGTGCCGACCCGGCCGAGCTCGCGCACTTCTACGTGCGCTTACTCGGCGGCTGGGTGCTGTGGAGTCGCCCGAACAGCGTCGGAGTGCAGCTACCGGGCCTCCTGCTCGTGCCGCAGCGGGTCGCCGGCTACCGCCCGCCGGTCTGGCCGGGCGCGTCGATCGTGCACCTCGACTTCACGGCCGACGAGCAGCTCGCCGAGCCGGTGAAACGGGCCATTGAACTGGGCGCGCGCCTGGCTGATCCGCAGCCCGATGAGCGATGGGCGGTGCTCCTCGATCCGGCCGGCCATCCGTTCTGCATCACGACTCTGGCGCCGCCAGCGGAGCTGCTCGCAACCTGAGCTAACTGCAGAGGCCCGTCGCCTGTATGAAGTTGCGCCGTAATGCATAATAGTGCGCATGGGTTGCCAGGTGGCCGTGGCGGGCGCGAGCGGGTACGCCGGCGGAGAGCTGCTGCGACTCCTCGCCGCGCACCCGGATCTCGACCTGATCGCGGCGACCGCGCACGACAATGCCGGCCAGCCGCTCAGCGCCGTTCATCCCCAGCTGCGCTCACTCGCCGATCTCGTGCTGGCGGACACCGTGCCGCAGGCCCTGTCCGGTGCCGATCTCGTGTTCCTCGCGCTGCCGCACGGCGCCTCGGGGTCGTTCGCACCGGAGCTACCGCCAGGCGTCAAGATCGTTGATCTGGGTGCCGATCACCGGCTGACCGACGCGGGAGCGTACGAGCGGTACTACGGTCGCGTCCATCCTGGTGCGTGGACCTACGGTTTGCCGGAACTTCCCGGGCAGCGAGCCAAGATCGTCGCATCGTCGCGGGTCGCCAACACCGGTTGCTATGCCGTCGCGATCGCGCTGGCCGTGGCCCCACTCGTCGCGGCTGGCGTGGTCGAGCGAGACGACCTGGTCGCCGTCGCGGCGAGCGGGACGTCGGGCGCCGGCCGGGCGGTCAAGGCGAACCTGCTCGCCAGTGAGGTCATCGGCGACCTCACGCCGTACAAAGTCGGCTCGCACCAGCACGTTCCCGAGATCCTGCAATGCACCGGCGCGACCTCGCTGTCGTTCACTCCGGTGTTGGCGCCGATGCCGCGAGGGATCCTGGCGAGCGTCGCCGCGCGCCCGGCTCGGTTCGTCACCGCCGGCGAGGTCCGGGACGTACTGAGCGCCGCCTATGACGCCGAGCCGTTCGTACACGTGCTGCCGCCCGGGGAGCAGCCGCACACCGCCGCGGTTGCCGGCTCGAATTCCGTCCATCTACAGGCGGCGACCGACGTGAGTTCCGGACGGGTCGTCGTCCTCAGCGCGATCGACAACCTGGGTAAGGGCGCCGCCGGTCAGGCGGTGCAGAACGCCAACCTGATGCTGGGTCTTCCTGAGACAGCCGGCCTGACGGTCGATGGGGTCGCCCCATGAGCGTCACTGCGGCGGGCGGATTTCGTGCCGCCGGCGTCGCCGCCGGCCTGAAGCTGTCCGGCGGCCGCGATGTCGCGCTGGTCGTCAACGATGGCCCGTCGGATGCAGCTGCGGCAGTCTTCACCCGCAATCGCGTGCAAGCCGCGCCCGTGCTGTGGTCACGGCAGGCCATCGCCGACGGGCGGCTGCGAGCCGTGGTCCTCAACTCCGGCGGAGCCAACGCGTGCACGGGTCCGGCCGGGTTCGCCGATACCCACGCCACCGCCGAGTACGTCGCGACCGCACTCGACATCGGCGCCGGTGACGTCGCCGTGTGCTCGACCGGGCTGATCGGCGAGCGGCTCCCGATGGACGCACTGCTGGCGGGCATCACTCGGGCGGCGGCGGCTCTGGACAGGGACGGCGGTCCAGACGCCGCGGACGCCATTCGCACGACGGACACGGTGGCCAAACAGGCGGTGCAGGTGCACGCCGACGGGTGGACGGTCGGCGGGATGGCGAAAGGCGCGGGCATGCTCGCCCCGGCTCTCGCGACCATGTTGAGCGTGATCACGACAGACGCCGCCGTCAGCGCGGACCGGTTGGACGTGGTGCTACACGACGCGGTGCGCCGGACGTTCGAGCGGGTCGATGCCGACGGGTGCCTGTCCACGAACGACACCGTGATCCTGCTGGCCAGCGGGGCATCCGGCCGACCGGCTCAGTCGACGGACCTCGGTGTGATGGTCGAGGCCGTCTGCGCGGACCTGGCCGGCCAACTCGTCGATGATGCGGAGGGCGCCACGAAGCATGTCGCCGTTGTGGTTGGCGGCGCGGCCTCGGAGGACGACGCGGTCGAGGTCGGTCGAGCCGTCGCGCGAAACAACCTGCTCAAATGCGCGTTGTTCGGCAACGATCCGAACTGGGGCCGGGTCCTGGCGGCAGTCGGCACGACTTCGGCGGCGTTCGAGCCAGACCGGCTCGATGTGAGCATCAACGGTGTCGAGGTGTGTCGGGCGGGCGCGGCGGGGGAGCCGCGGGATCGGGTCGATCTCACCGGGCGCGCAGTGACCATCGCGGTCGACCTGCACGCAGGTGCCGCGAGCAGCACCATCCGTACGACCGATCTCTCGTACGACTACGTCCGCACGAACTCGGCGTATTCGACGTGAGCCGGGACCGCGACGTCGCCCTGGCGAAGGCGAGCACGCTCGTCGACGCCCTGCCGTGGCTGGCCCGATTTCACGGCAAGGTCGTCGTGGTCAAGTACGGCGGTAATGCAATGACGACGCCACAGCTGCAACGAGCCTTCGCCGAGGACATCGTGTTCCTGCGCTATGCCGGCCTGCGTCCCGTCGTCGTGCACGGTGGCGGACCACAGATCACCGCGCACCTGAATCGGCTCGGGATCGAGACGGAATTCCGCGCCGGCCTACGGGTGACCTCTCCCGAGGCCATGAAGGTCGTCCGCATGGTCCTCGTCGGCCAGGTCAATGGCGAGATCGTCAACCAGATCAACGATCACGGCCCCCACGCAGTCGGTCTGTCCGGTGAGGATGCCGGCCTGCTCACCGCTGAGCGTCGCTCGGCGGTCGTTGACGGCGTGCCCGTCGACGTCGGCCAAGTCGGTAACGTGGTCGCCGTCGATCCGAGCCCGGTGCAGGCGCTGCTGGACGCCGGGCGGATCCCGGTGATCGCCACCGTCGCTCGTGGCGGCGACGGGTTGACCTACAACGTGAACGCCGACACGGCCGCGGGAGCGATCGCGGTCGCGCTCGCTGCCGAGAAATTGATCATGCTGACCGACGTTGAAGGCTTGTACCTGGACTGGCCAACGACCGGCGAGGTCGTGAGCAGCATCCGCGCGGACGAGCTCAGCGCACTTCTTCCCACGCTGGATACGGGGATGGTGCCCAAGATGGAGGCGTGCCTACGCGCCGTCGAGGGCGGGGTCAGCCGGGCGCACATTCTCGACGGACGCGTCCCGCATGCCTTGCTGCTCGAGGTGTTCACCACTGAAGGGATAGGCACGATGGTGCTTCCCGCGAAGGAGCCGGAGTGACGCTGACGGACCGTTGGGACGCGGTCATGATGCCCAACTACGGCACTCCGCCGATCGAGATCGCCCGCGGTGACGGCGTCCGGGTATGGGACACGGACGGCCGCGAGTATCTCGATTTCGTCGCCGGGATCGCGGTCTCCTCCCTCGGCCACGCTCACCCGGCGGTAGTCGAGGCCGTCGGCCGCCAAGTCATGACGCTGGCGCACACCTCGAACCTGGCGATCCACGAGCCCGGCGTTCGGCTGGCCGAGCGGCTGGTCGAGCTGATCGGCGTACCCGGACGGGTGTTCTTCGCCAATAGCGGTGCCGAGGCCAACGAGTGCGCCATCAAGCTCGCCCGCCGGCACGGCTGGACTCGCAATCCGGACGGCACCCGACTGGAGATCGTCGCCGCGAACGGCAGCTTCCACGGCCGGACGCTTGGCGCCCTCGCCGTAACCGGCAATCCGGCCAAGCGGGTGCCTTTCGCGCCCCTTCCGGAGCCGGTCTCGTTCGTGGACTACGGGGATGTCCGCGCGCTCGAGGATGCGGTAAGTCAACGGACCGCGGCGGTCTTCGTCGAGCCCACCCTGGGCGAAGGAGGCATCGTCCCGGCGCCGGCCGGTTATCTCGCCGCCGCGCGCGACATCTGCGATGCGACTGGAGCCCTCCTCGTGATCGACGAGGTGCAGAGCGGCATTGGTCGCACGGGCCACTGGTTCGCAAGCCTCGCCGACGGCGTGCGGCCCGACGTGCTCACCCTCGCCAAGGGCCTTGGCGGCGGGCTGCCGATCGGCGCGTGCATCGGGGTCGGCCCGGCCGGCGAGCTGTTCGCTCCGGGTGACCACGGGAGCACCTTCGGCGGGAATCCGGTCGCCTGTGCCGCCGCGCTGGCGGTGCTGACGACGATCGCGGACGACCAGCTGCTCGATTCGGTGAAGCGAGTGGGGGAACACCTCGCGGCCGGCCTGCAGGCAATCGACTCGTCCCTCGTCGCGGAGGTTCGCGGTTGCGGGCTATGGCGTGCGGTCGCACTCACGGCGCCGAGTGCGGGCGCGGTCGAAACGGCCGCCCGCGAGCGGGCGTTGCTCGTCAATGCGGTGCGACCGGACGTCATCCGGCTGGCGCCGCCGCTCATCCTCACCGAGGCCGATGTCGACGCGGCCTTGCCCCGCCTGTCCCGGGCGCTAGCAGCCGTCGAACGAGGCCGGCAATGAGCCTCCGGCACTTCGTCCGCGACGACGACCTCACCCCGGACGAGCAACGCGAAGTGCTCGACTTGGCCGACGACATGAAGCGCAATCGCCTGGTCTACCAGCCGTTCAGCGGGCCGCGTGCGGTCGCGGTCATCTTCGACAAGCCGTCGACCCGGACCCGCGTGTCGTTCAGCGTCGGTATCGCCGAGCTCGGCGGGTATCCGCTGGTCATCGACGCGCACGCATCGCAGCTTGGGCGAGGCGAGCCGATCGAGGACACCGCGCGAGTGCTGGACCGGCAGGTGTCCGCCATCGTCTGGCGCACCTTCGGCCAGGACCGCATCGAGACCATGGCGCGGGTGAGCCAGGTGCCCGTCATCAACGCGCTCACCGACAAGTTCCACCCGTGTCAGGTACTCGCCGACCTGCAGACGATTCGTGAGCGGTGCGGGACGCTGGCCGGGCTGACGCTCAGCTATGTCGGTGATGCCGCCAACAACATGGCGCACTCCTACCTGATCGGTGGCGCGACCGCCGGCATGCATGTGCGGGTGGCCGGGCCGGTCGGCTATCTGCCCGATCCAGCGATCGTCGCCGACGCCGAGCGGATTGCCGCCGACACGGGTGGATCCGTGCTGGCCACGACCGAGCCCATCGCGGCATTCGATGGGGCTGATGTCGTGGCGACCGATACCTGGGTGTCGATGGGACAGGAAGCCGAGAAGGACGAACGCCTCACTCCGTTCGAGCCATTCGCCGTGACCGCAGAGGCCCTCCGCCGCTCCGCGCCGGACGCGATCGTGCTGCATTGCCTGCCCGCTTATCGCGGGCGCGAGATCACGGCCGAGGTGATCGATGGACCACAAAGCGCGGTCTGGGACGAGGCGGAGAATCGCCTCCACGCGCAAAAGGCGTTGCTGACCTGGCTCGCGGAGAAGTGGTGATGGCCGCTACCGGATCGCGGGATGCGGTCGTTGCGGAGGCGCCTGGCAAGGCGGCGCGGCATGCCCGCATCGTCGCGATCGTGGCCGCATCTTCCGTGCACTCGCAGGCCCAGCTCGCACAACTGCTACAGGCCGACGGGTTGCACGTCACCCAAGCCACGCTGAGCCGCGACCTGGAGGAGCTCGGCGCAGTCAAGCTCCGCACTCCGGACGGCGGACTACCGGTCTATGTCATTCCCGAAGACGGTGCGCCTTTGGCGACCCGGTTGGTCGACGATGCACCGCCCAGCCGACTCGCCCGGCTACTCGGCGAGCTGCTCGTCTCGGCCGAGCCGAGCGGCAACCTCGTCGTACTGCGGACCCCGCCCGGCGCGGCCCACTTTCTTGCGTCCGCCGTCGACCGGGCCGGGCTGGCGCAAATCGCGGGCACCATCGCCGGCGACGACACGATCCTCGTAGTCGCTCGGGATCCGGCCGGCGGCGCCGAGCTCGCGCATCAGCTACTTCGTCTTGCCCAGACCTAACCAACGACAGGAAGAGAGCCATGAGCAAGCGCATCGTGTTGGCCTACTCAGGTGGGCTGGACACATCCGTGGCGATCGGCTGGATTGCTGAGGAGACCGGCGCGGACGTCATCGCCGTTGCCGCAGATGTCGGGCAAGGCGGCGAGGACCTCGGCGTCATCCGAGAACGAGCGCTCGCGTGTGGTGCGGTCGAGGCCGAGGTTGTCGACCTGCGCGCGGAGTTCGCGAATGAGTACTGCCTACCGGCTCTGCGCGCGAACGCCCTGTACCTGGAGCGGTATCCGCTGGTGTCAGCGCTGTCGCGGCCGGTGATTGCCAAGCACCTCGTTGCCGCCGCGCACCGCTACCGAGCCGACACAGTTGCGCATGGCTGCACTGGCAAGGGCAACGACCAGGTGCGGTTCGAGGTGGGCATCGGGGCGCTGGCGCCCGAGCTCGACGTGATCGCGCCGGTCCGGGACAGCGGCATGACCCGCGACAAGGCGATTGCGTTCGCCGAGGAGAAGGGGCTGCCGATCGATCAGTCGAAGCGCTCGCCGTACTCGGTCGACCAGAATCTCTGGGGCCGCGCCGTGGAGACCGGTTTCCTCGAGGACCCCTGGAACGCCCCGACCGAGGACCTGTACGCCTACACCTCCGCGCCTGATCCGTCGGTCGATCCGGACGACGTTGTGATCTCGTTCGCGGACGGTGTGCCGACCGGCATCGACGGGCGGTCGGCATCGGTGCTCGACGTCATCCTTGAACTGAATCGGCGGGCCGGCGTGCAGGGTGTCGGCCGGCTCGACATGGTCGAAGACCGGCTCGTCGGCATCAAGAGCCGCGAGGTGTACGAGGCACCCGGGGCCGTCGCCTTGATCGCCGCGCACCAAGAACTGGAAGACCTCACGGTCGAACGCGATCTCCGCCGGTTCAAGTTCGCGGTCGAGCAGCGGTGGTCCGAGCTGGTCTATGACGGGCTCTGGTTCAGCCCGCTCAAGCGGTCTCTGGACGCGTTCGTGGACTCCTCCCAGCGGCACGTGACCGGCGACGTTCGGCTCCGGTTGTCTGCGGGCCGGGCGGTTGCGACCGGACGTCGGGGCAGCGGATCGCTCTATGATTTCGAACTCGCGACCTACGACACCGGCGACGCATTCGACCAGTCGCTGGCCAGGGGTTTCGTGCAGCTCTGGGGGCTGCCGAGCCGGATGGCAGCGCGGCGCGACCAGCGCGACTCCTGACGGTGCCGCAAACCGACAACGCCGGCGACCCGACCCGGCTCTGGGGCGGGCGGTTCGGGTCCGGCCCGGCCGAGGCGCTGCGCGCCCTGTCCGTGTCCACGCATGTCGACTGGCGCCTGGCCCGCTACGACATCGCGGGCTCGCGCGCTCATGCGCACGCACTTCGCCGGGCGGGACTGCTGACCGACGGTGAGACGAGTGCGCTCGTCGACGCGCTGGACGCGCTCGACGCCGATATCGCCGCGGGCCAGGTGCTCGCCGGCCCCGACGACGAGGACGTGCACACGGCCCTCGAGCGAATGCTGCTGGAGCGGGTCGGCCCGGAGCTGGGTGGGCGGTTGCGCGCCGGCCGGTCCCGCAACGACCAGATCGCCACGCTGATCCGCATGTATCTGCGCGACCAGGCCCGGGCGCTTGCGGTCGAGGCTCTTGAGCTCGTCGGGGCGCTGGCCGGGCAAGCCGAACGTCATCTCGAGGCACCGATGCCGGGGCGCACCCACCTGCAGCATGCGCAACCGGTGCTGTTGTCCCACCACTTGTTGGCCCACGCTTGGGCTGTCATGAGGGACGTGGATCGATGGCAGGACTGGGATCGGCGGGCCGCCTACAGCCCGTACGGTGCGGGGGCGCTCGCCGGCTCGTCGCTCGGTCTCGATCCGGAGCCCGTGGCCGCCGAGCTGGGCTTCGAAGGGGCGACCGAGAACTCCATCGATGCAACGGCCTCGCGCGACATCGTCGCGGAGTTCTCCTTCGTCGCCGCGATGCTCGCCGTCGACCTGTCTCGGCTGGCGGAGGAGATCATCCTTTGGGCCACGCGGGAATTCGGGTTCATCACGCTAGACGACGCGTACTCGACCGGATCGTCGATCATGCCGCAGAAAAAGAACCCGGATATCGCGGAACTCGCGCGCGGCAAGGCCGGTCGCCTGATCGGCGATCACGCTGGCCTGCTCGCCACGCTGAAAGGACTGCCTCTCGCGTACAACCGGGACCTGCAGGAGGACAAAGAGCCGGTTTTCGACGCGATCGACAGTCTGCACTTATTGCTGCCGGCACTGACGGGGCTCGTGGCAACCCTCGTGTTCCACACTGTCCGGATGGCCGAGTCGTCCTCGCAAGGTTTCGCGCTGGCCACGGATGTCGCCGAGTGGCTGGTCGGCAAGGGCGTGCCGTTCCGGGTCGCGCACGAGATCGCGGGCCGGTACGTGCGGGCCTGCGAAGACAAAGGCGTCGACCTGCCGGACCTCTCCGACGCCGATCTCGCCGACCTCTCGGAGCACCTCACGCCGGACGTGCGGGAGGTGCTCACGGTCGACGGCTCCGTGGCGTCCCGAACCGGGTACGGGGGCACCGCGCCGAACCGGGTCGCTGAACAGCTAGCCCGGCTGCGGGAGCGCTCTGCGACCCAGTCCCGATGGACGGGGACGGCCGTGGGCAGCCCGTGACCGTCGCCCGGCAGCGACTCGCGCGGCCGGCTCCATGGCTCGCCCCTCGGTTGCTCGGCGCAGTAGTCGTGTCCCTCGTGGACGGGGTCGAGGTGGCCGTCCGGCTGACTGAGGTCGAGGCGTATTCGGGGCTCGGCGACGCCGCCTCGCATGCCTTTCGAGGACGCACGGCGCGCAATACGGTCATGTTCGGCCCGCCCGGTCACCTCTATGTGTATTTCACCTACGGCATGCATTGGTGCGCGAACGTCGTCTGCGGGACAGACGGCCGGGCGGAAGCGGTGCTGCTGCGGGCCGGCGAGGTTGTTCGTGGGTTGGACGCGGCGCGGGCCCGGCGGCCAACCGCGCGTACCACGGCCGAGCTGGCGCGCGGGCCGGCCCGGCTGGCCATGGCGCTCGGCATCACCAGCCGGCAGTACGGCGTCGACCTGTGTTCCGACCAGTCGCCCGTTCAGCTGGAGCGGTTAGCGCGATATCGCGCCGCTGACGTGGCAGCTGGGCCGCGCGTCGGGATAACCGTCGCGGCGGATCGCCTGTGGCGGTTCTGGCTGGTCGCAGAGCCTTCGGTGTCATCGTTTCGGCCGGGCAGCCGCCAGGTACGAACATCCACCCGGCACACTGGCACCTCGTGAACCAGCACGGTGGCGACGCGCGAGACGTAACGGTGGCCGGATTGCCGAGCTCATTGCGGGAGGCGCACGAGATTCTCGCATCTGGCGCGGCCCAAATCCTGCCGGAGAATGGTCTTGCGGAACGGCTGCTAGCCGCCGACCGCGAGGGTCGCCCGCTACGCGTGAAGCTGGGCATCGACCCGTCCGGCAGCCAGCTGACGCTCGGCCACGCCGTCGTGCTGCGCAAGCTGCGGCAATTCCAGGACCTCGGTCACCTGGCCGTGCTGGTGGTGGGTGGGTTCACCGGGCAGGTGGGTGATCCGTCCGGCCGGACCGCCACTCGATCGGCGCAGAGCGCGGAGGACGTGCGCCTCAACGCCAGCGGCTACTTCGGCCAGCTCATGCGGGTGCTCGACGAGGACCGAGTCGAGATTGTGAACAACGCCGACTGGCTCGCACCGATGCGACTCAGCGACATCCTCGACTACACCCGGCAGATGACGATCGCGCAGTTGCTCGAGCGCGATGACTTCGCTCGCCGCTTCGCCGCTCGCCACCCGATCACGCTGTCGGAGTTCTTCTACCCGCTGCTGCAAGGCATCGATTCGGTCGAGATCCATGCCGACATCGAGCTCGGCGGGACCGACCAGACCTTCAACAACCTGGTCGGTCGGGAACTGCAGCGCGCCCGCGGGCAGGATCCACAAGCCGTGCTCACCGTTCCGCTGCTTGTCGGAACCGATGGCACGGAGAAGATGAGCAAGTCGCTGGGCAACTACATCGCCATCGACGACCCGGCCGACGAGCAGTTCGGGAAGCTCATGAGCATTCCGGACACCCTGGTCGGTATGTACGCCCGGCTGTGCACCGCAATGCATCCGCGGGAAGTCGATCAGATCGAACGGCAGGTCGCGGCCGGCGGCACCGAGGCCAACGCCGCCAAACGCCGAGTCGCCCGGGAGATCGTCGCCCTCTACCACGGAGCCGACGAGGCGACGGCCGCCGAGCAGCGGTTCGACGCCGTCTTCAAATACGGTGCGCTGCCGGCCGACGTGCTCGAGCATGCGCTGCCGGCAGGCGACAGCGTGCACCTGCCCGCCGTCCTCACCGCAGCCGGACTCGCCGAGAGCTCGAGCGCGGCCCGTCGGCTGATCGACCAAGGCGCCGTCCGCGTCGACGGCAAGCCGGTTCAGGTCGGGGAGTACGACCTGCCGGCCGCCGCGCTGGCCGGCTCGGTGGTCACGGTCGGCAAGCGTCGAGCGATCCGCCTGCACCCGTCGGCCTGACGCCCATCGTTGCGGCCTGACCCCGCTGGCAGCTCAGCCGGCCGGCTGTTCGCGTCAGAGCCACCCGCTGTACGCGGTCCGAGCCCCCGGCCTCATCCGCGCCCGCAGCATGAGCCAGCACCGGCCCAATTCCCGCCCGGAGCGTCAGCCACCCCGTTCACGGTCTCTGCCACCCGCGTGCGCGGCTTGAGCCTCCGTTCCCAGCTCAGCCACCGCGGTCGTGCTGATGCGGTACCGGGGCACGGCCGGAACAACCGGCCCTGATCTCGGGCATGACGGTCGCACCCAGCCCACTTACCGCGACTCCAGGATCACGGCCGCTTGCCGTCGGGCCGATCCTGCCGCTTGGCGGTCGGCCGTACCGCCAGATCTGAGGCCGCTTGGCGGTCGGGCCCCACCGGCCGATCCTGGAGCCCTACGCCTCACGGCCCTACCCACCCACGTCAGGGAAACCAGATCACGCACCGCCACCGCACCCGGCCGGACCGGCCTGCCCGTCAGGAATGACAACCGAGGAGCGACCCGACCGATCCAGCCCCGACGGCACGGGGCTGATGCCGATGATCTTGGGCTTGCGGTCACGGGTGCAGGAGGTTCAAGATCATTACGGCGGCTGGAATAAGAGCGGGTATAGTGGTTGTTCGGTTCAGAGGTCGGCGTTCAGTCGCGCGGCCATGTAAGGGTCGCCGGGTTGACCGGGTCGATCGAACCGAGTAGAGTTTCGTGGGTTGCCCCCAATCGGTCCGAAAGGTCCGTGCCGGTGTGCCACCGCTCCTTGAGAACTCAACAGCGTGCCGAAAGTTAGTGCCATAGCATAACCTCGTCCGCGTCCATCTTTAGCGATGGCCACGAACGATTCCTTTGGTACATCGAGCAATTAACCAGCTCGCATGAACCAGCGATCGCGTCGCGTAAGCGGCGACTTTCTGTGCCGACATTCTGCGACCGGTGATTTCCGGCCGCGGTGTCAATAAACCTTCACGGAGAGTTTGATCCTGGCTCAGGACGAACGCTGGCGGCGTGCTTAACACATGCAAGTCGAGCGAGGCCCACACCTTCGGGTGTGGTGCCCTAGCGGCGAACGGGTGAGTAACACGTGGGCAACCTGCCCCTAGCACTGGGATAAGCCCGGGAAACCGGGTCTAATACCGGATATGACGTCGGAGGGCATCCTCCGGCGTGGAAAGGATTCTGGCTAGGGATGGGCCCGCGGCCTATCAGCTTGTTGGTGGGGTGATGGCCCACCAAGGCGACGACGGGTAGCCGGCCTGAGAGGGCGACCGGCCACACTGGGACTGAGACACGGCCCAGACTCCTACGGGAGGCAGCAGTGGGGAATATTGCACAATGGGCGAAAGCCTGATGCAGCGACGCCGCGTGAGGGATGACGGCCTTCGGGTTGTAAACCTCTTTCAGCTCCGACGAAGCGAAAGTGACGGTAGGGGCAGAAGAAGCACCGGCCAACTACGTGCCAGCAGCCGCGGTAATACGTAGGGTGCAAGCGTTGTCCGGAATTATTGGGCGTAAAGAGCTCGTAGGCGGCTTGTCGCGTCGGCTGTGAAAACCTGGGGCTCAACCCCGGGCCTGCAGCCGATACGGGCAAGCTAGAATTCGGTAGGGGAGACTGGAATTCCTGGTGTAGCGGTGAAATGCGCAGATATCAGGAGGAACACCGGTGGCGAAGGCGGGTCTCTGGGCCGAAATTGACGCTGAGGAGCGAAAGCGTGGGGAGCAAACAGGATTAGATACCCTGGTAGTCCACGCCGTAAACGTTGGGCGCTAGGTGTGGGCCACATTCCACGTGGTCTGTGCCGCAGCTAACGCATTAAGCGCCCCGCCTGGGGAGTACGGCCGCAAGGCTAAAACTCAAAGGAATTGACGGGGGCCCGCACAAGCGGCGGAGCATGCGGCTTAATTCGATGCAACGCGAAGAACCTTACCTGGGTTTGACATGTAGGGAAATCTCGTAGAGATACGAGGTCCGTAAGGGCCTTGCACAGGTGGTGCATGGCTGTCGTCAGCTCGTGTCGTGAGATGTTGGGTTAAGTCCCGCAACGAGCGCAACCCTCGTCCTATGTTGCCAGCGAGTAATGTCGGGGACTCATAGGAGACTGCCGGGGTCAACTCGGAGGAAGGTGGGGATGACGTCAAGTCATCATGCCCCTTATGTCCAGGGCTGCACGCATGCTACAATGGCCGGTACAAAGAGCTGCGATACCGCAAGGTGGAGCGAATCTCATAAAGCCGGTCTCAGTTCGGATTGGGGTCTGCAACTCGACCCCATGAAGTCGGAGTCGCTAGTAATCGCAGATCAGCAACGCTGCGGTGAATACGTTCCCGGGCCTTGTACACACCGCCCGTCACGTCATGAAAGTCGGTAACACCCGAAGCCGGTGGCCCAACCCTTGTGGAGGGAGCCGTCGAAGGTGGGATCGGCGATTAGGACGAAGTCGTAACAAGGTAGCCGTACCGGAAGGTGCGGCTGGATCACCTCCTTTCTAAGGAGCACCTGGCGATCCGAGAGGATCGTCCAGAGCCGTTTGGTGGCTATGCGGCCACCGCGGAGCTCAAGGGTGGAACACTAACTAGTTCGCGGTTGAAGTCATCGGTCTGTCAGTACGGCCATACATTGGCGTGGAAATCAGATCCGAGGGCCACAATTGCGTAGGCACGCTGTTGGGTCCTGAGGGAGCGGAACGAACCCTCAGGCGTATTCGCACGACGAATGCGCACAGTCCGACACATCGACCCACCGAACGATCCGGACGGTCGTGCTGAGCACGCCGGCCGGGCACGCGGTGACCCGTCGTTGCGTCGCCCGTACCTTGAGAACTGCACAGTGGACGCGAGCATCTTTGTGGCCAAGTTAATAAGGGCGCACGGTGGATGCCTTGGCACCAGGAGCCGAAGAAGGACGTAGGGGGCTGCGATAAGCCTCGGGGAGCTGCCGACCGAGCTGTGATCCGAGGGTGTCCGAATGGGGAAACCCGGCAGGAGTCATGTCCTGTCACCCATGCCTGAACACATAGGGCATGCGGAGGGAACGTGGGGAAGTGAAACATCTCAGTACCCACAGGAAGAGAAAGCAACCGCGATTCCGTGAGTAGTGGCGAGCGAAAGCGGAAGAGGCCAAACCACATACGCGTGATAGCCGGCAGGCGTTGCGTATCTGGGGTTGTGGGGCCGCTTAGCTGGTTCTGCCGAGCCAGCAGGGAGTAAGAAAGCGTCGTCGTTAGTCGAAGGACTTGGGAAGGTCCGGCACAGAGGGTGATACCCCCGTAGACGAAAACCCGACGCCTCCCGAGCGTTACCCCAAGTAGCAGCGAGCCCGTGAAATTCGCTGTGAATCCGGCGGGACCACCCGCTAAGCCTAAATACTACCTGGTGACCGATAGCGGACAAGTACCGTGAGGGAAAGGTGAAAAGTACCCCGGGAGGGGAGTGAAATAGTACCTGAAACCGCGCGCCTACAAGCCGTTGGAGCGTCGCTGCACTTCGTGTGCAGTCGTGACAGCGTGCCTTTTGAAGAATGAGCCTGCGAGTTAGTGTTACGTGGCGAGGTTAACCCGTGTGGGGTAGCCGTAGCGAAAGCGAGTCTGAATAGGGCGAATGAGTCGCGTGATCTAGACCCGAAGCGAAGTGATCTACCCATGGCCAGGTTGAAGCGCGGGTAAGACCGCGTGGAGGACCGAACCCACCAGGGTTGAAAACCTGGGGGATGAGCTGTGGGTAGGGGTGAAAGGCCAATCAAACTTCGTGATAGCTGGTTCTCCCCGAAATGCATATAGGTGCAGCGTCGCGCGTTTCTTGCCGGAGGTAGAGCTACTGGATGGTCTAGGGGGCCTACAAGCTTACCGAAATCAGCCAAACTCCGAATGCCGGTAAGTGAGAGCGCGGCAGTGAGACTGCGGGCGATAAGGTTCGTAGTCGAGAGGGAAACAGCCCAGATCACCAGCTAAGGCCCCTAAGCGTGTGCTAAGTGGGAAAGGATGTGGAGTCGCACAGACAACCAGGAGGTTGGCTTAGAAGCAGCCACCCTTTAAAGAGTGCGTAATAGCTCACTGGTCAAGTAATTCCGCGCCGACAATGTAACGGGGCTCAAGCACACCGCCGAAGCTGTGACATTCACGCATTAGCCCGCCGGCCGCCCTTCGGGTGGCTGGCCAGGCGTGTGGATGGGTAGGGGAGCGTCGTATGCCGGAGGAAGCGGCGGGGAAACCCAGCCGTGGACGGCATACGAGTGAGAATGCAGGCATGAGTAGCGAAAGGGGAGTGAGAAACTCCCCCGCCGGATGACCAAGGGTTCCTGGGCCAGGCTAATCCGCCCAGGGTAAGTCGGGACCTAAGGCGAGGCCGACAGGCGTAGTCGATGGACAACGGGTTGATATTCCCGTACCCGCGAAAGAGCGCCCATACCGACACTGGCGATGCTAAGCGCAAGAAGTCGAGACTCCTTCGGGACGATCGGTGGATCGCGCGACCCAGACCAGCAGTAGGTAAGCAATGGGGTGACGCAGGAAGGTAGTCGTACCAGTCAATGGTTGTACTGGAGCAACGTCGTAGGGCGTGGTGTAGGCAAATCCGCACCGCAATGCCTGAGAACGGACGCATAGCCGATTGGGGCGAATTCGATGATCCTATGCTGCCGAGAAAAGCCTCTAGCGAGCTCTGAGCGGCCCGTACCCCAAACCGACACAGGTGGTCAGGTAGAGAATACCAAGGCGATCGAGAGAACTGTGGTTAAGGAACTCGGCAAAATGCCCCCGTAACTTCGGGAGAAGGGGGGCCAGTTAGCGTGACGGGACATGCTCCCTGAGCGTTGGCCGGCCGCAGAGACCAGCGAGAAGCGACTGTTTACTAAAAACACAGGTCCGTGCGAAGTTGTAAAACGATGTATACGGACTGACGCCTGCCCGGTGCTGGAACGTTAAGGGGACGGGTTAGCACTTCGGTGCGAAGCTCAGAACTTAAGCGCCAGTAAACGGCGGTGGTAACTATAACCATCCTAAGGTAGCGAAATTCCTTGTCGGGTAAGTTCCGACCTGCACGAATGGCGTAACGACTTCTCGGCTGTCTCAACCACAGACTCGGCGAAATTGCACTACGAGTAAAGATGCTCGTTACGCGCGGCAGGACGGAAAGACCCCGGGACCTTTACTACAGCTTGATATTGGTGCTCGGTTCGGCTTGTGTAGGATAGGTGGGAGACTGTGAAGCTGACACGCCAGTGTCGGTGGAGTCAACGTTGAAATACCACTCTGGTCGAATTGGGTGTCTAACCTCGGTCCGTAATCCGGATCAGAGACAGTGTCAGGTGGGTAGTTTGACTGGGGCGGTCGCCTCCTAAAATGTAACGGAGGCGCCCAAAGGTTCCCTCAGCCTGGTTGGCAATCAGGTGTCGAGTGCAAGTGCACAAGGGAGCTTGACTGTGAGACAGACATGTCGAGCAGGAGCGAAAGCTGGGACTAGTGATCCGGCACCGGCATGTGGAAGCGGTGTCGCTCAACGGATAAAAGGTACCCCGGGGATAACAGGCTGATCTTCCCCAAGAGTCCATATCGACGGGATGGTTTGGCACCTCGATGTCGGCTCGTCGCATCCTGGGGCTGGAGTCGGTCCCAAGGGTTGGGCTGTTCGCCCATTAAAGCGGTACGCGAGCTGGGTTTAGAACGTCGTGAGACAGTTCGGTCCCTATCCGCCGCGCGCGCAGGAGATTTGAGAAGGGCTGTCCTTAGTACGAGAGGACCGGGACGGACGAACCTCTGGTGTGCCAGTTGTTCCGCCAGGAGCACTGCTGGTTGGCTACGTTCGGAAGGGATAACCGCTGAAAGCATCTAAGCGGGAAGCTCGCTTCAAGATGAGATCTCCCATCCTTTATGGAGTAAGGCCCCCGGCTAGACCACCGGGTTGATAGGCCGGAAGTGGAAGTGCGGTAACGCATGAAGCTGACCGGTACTAATAGGCCGAGGACTTGCCACATACCTTTTCGAAAGCGGCTTCATGCCGCATTCGAGCACGCGTCCACTGTGCGGTTCCCGAGGTACGGTCCGCGCCCGCTAGGGCGAGGGACAAATATCTCCATAGAGTTTCGGCGACCATAGCGAGAGGGAAACGCCCGGTCCCATCCCGAACCCGGAAGCTAAGCCTCTCAGCGCCGATGGTACTGCGCGGGCCACTGCGTGGGAGAGTAGGACGTCGCCGGACACAATCTGGGACGAGGGTCGTTCGGTTCGCCGAATGGCCCTCGTTCTGTTTTGTTGCCGAGCTTTCCGGTCGACCTGGAGGCACAGATGCCGCGCGATCCGAGTCACAAGGATCGGACGCCCAGCAAGCCATCGCGTGGCGAGTCGTCCCGTTCGGCCGGTCGGGACCCGGCCCGGTCCGCGCGGGGCGAGCCTGCTCGTTCGGCCGGTCGGGACCCGTCTCGGTCTGCGCGGGGCGAGTCGTCCCGGTCTGCGCGGGGCGAGTCGTCCCGGTCTGCGCGGGGCGAGTCTGCCCGTTCGGCCGGTCGCGACCCGTCTCGGTCTGCGCGCGGCGAGTCGTCCCGGTCTGCGCGGGGCGAGTCTGCCCGTTCGGCCGGTCGCGACCCGGCCCGGTCATCGGGTGGGGGAACCTCGGGCGCGGAGCCGTCCCGTCGCGATCGGGCCGACCGCAAAGGAGGCGGGCGAAACGTTCCGTCGGCCAGCAGTCGCGACAAGGCCGGCCGCAGCGCCCAGCGAACCGATCCGACCAAACAGTCCGCCCGCGCCCGGGAGAGCCGATCAGCGGCTCAGCGGGAGCCCGCCATCCCAGACGCTGCCACCATCCATCTCCTGGATCGCGAGGTGCGCGCGGACCTGCGCAGCTTGTCGAAGCCGAACGCCGAGATCGTCGGCGCCCACCTGGCCGCGGCCGGCCTGTTCCTCGACGACGACCCGCGTCGGGCGCTCGATCACGCGCGGGCGGCCCGCGCCCGAGCCGCCCGGATCGGTGCGGTGCGAGAGGCGGTCGGCATCGCGGCCTACCGTGCGCAGCAATGGGCCGAGGCCCTCAGCGAGCTGCGCGCGGCACGACGGATCACCGGCGATCCGCGCAATCTCGCCGTGATGGCAGATACCGAACGAGCTCTCGGGCGTCCGGCGCAGGCGGCGCGCATGCTGGACGATCCGGATGTCGCTCGGCTGGATGCCGAGACTCGAGCGGAGTTGCTCATCGTGGTCGCGGGAGCGCGGCGTGACCTCGGTCAAATGGACGCCGCGCTGGGTGTCCTGGCGCGCGGTGGGCTCGATACACAACACCCTCGACCTGGATCGGTGCGCCTTTGGTACGCCTACGCCGACGCGCTTCAGGCGGCTGGGCGCAAGGGCGACGCGGCCCGCTGGTTCGCAGCGTCGGCCGCCCTCGACACCACCGGGGAGACGGACGCGGCCGAGCGGGCCGCCGAGTTGCTATGACGATCAACGCTGGATCGCGCTGCATACGGCTCTGACAAATTCCGCCCTGTCCATCCACATCAGAATTCGCTGTCCACAAGCCGGTTTCTCTGCCGTTCTCCGGTCGGCCGTATCGCGACGATTAGCACATGAGCGAATCCGAAAAACTGCCGTACGAGCCGGCAAATCACGTGTTTCTTCGTGGGATGGTTGCGAGCGCCCCGGTTGTCCGGACGCTACCGAGCGGCGACGAGCTCTGCGCATTTCGCCTCACCGTCCCGCGACCTCCCGGCGACCCGTCCGCTACCAGGGTGCGCGTCGACAGCATCGACTGCGCTAGCACTCGGGCGACGGTGCGCCGCTCCGCCCTGCGCTGGGTGCAAGGCGACGTGGTCGAGGTAACGGGTGCGCTGCGCCGCCGGTTCTGGCGAACCCCGGCGGGAACGGCGGCGAGCCGGTATGAGGTCGACGCGGCGAGCGTGCGGCGAGCGGTCAGTTCTGGTCGGCGAACCGGCGCATGACCAGTCCTGATGCCGGTTTCGGCGTGAACAGGGTGGACTTGCGGGGCATCCTGGCCCCCGCCGCCGCGATCGCGGCCACTGCTGCGGTCGGGGTGGGTCGCAACAGCACGGCCGTACCACCGGAGCGGGCTGCCTCGGACACGGCCTCGTTCACGCTATGGGCGTATCCGACGGTGTCGGCGTTGTCGGGCAGCTTCCATACGCGCTCCACCAACCCTCGGTGCAACACCGTCACGTCGAGGTCGGTCAACTCGGTGGGCTCGTCGTCGATCCGCAGGTCGGCGGCCAGTGCCGGATCCAGATCGTGCACGATCGCGCTTGTTCGACCGTCGGTCAGCACGGCCGCGAACCCGACGTCGTCATACAGCTCCGCCAGTCCGGCCTCGGCGCTGTCTACGGCCGTGATGCTGGCGACCCGCTGTACCCGCGCGAGGGCGTCCCCAAGGGGCAGTCCGACCAGTACCCGGTGAATCGCGTGCACTTGGGGCCCATAAGCCGTGGAGTCGACGAGGAGCGCCAGGCCGCGATCCCATGGGCCTGGTCCGGTCGACGTCCTCAGCTCACGCTGGAGTTCGCGATAAGTGGCGTACCGGTGGTGGCCGTCTGCGATGAGGGCATGACGCTTCACAAGATCGTCATCGACGGCCGCATGCACGCGCTGATCTGTGATCCCCCACAAGCGGTGCCTGGTTTCGTCGGGCGTTACTGCGGTCGCGAGCAGGTCCGTTTCGGCGACGCCTGCGACAACTTGCGACGCAGCGCCGCCGCCGTCGTACACCAGATAGATCGGCTCGAGATCCGCACCCGTCGCCCGCATCAGCGCGAGTCGGTCAGCCACTGGGCCAGCCATGGTGTTCTCATGCGGGAGGACGACCCCGTCCGCGGGATCGCGCAACTCCAGTGCTCCGAGCAGCCCGCGAGTTGTCACGCCGCCGGCGGTCCGCATCTCGTACACGTACAACGTCGGGACCGGATCGACGCGATACAGGCCCGTGGACACCCAATGATCCAACCGGTCCGCGGCTTGGGTATACGGATCGTTTGACGCGCTCACCGACGCCGGGCTCGGCTCAGCGGCTCGAGGCAGGATGACGCTGACGGCGTTGTCGGGGTCGGCGGCGAGCAGCGCCGCTCGATCAGTCTCGCTGATGACGTCGTAGGGAGGGCAGAGCAGCCGGCCTAGCCGGTCGGGTTCGACCGACGGGCGCAGCCCGCGCGTTGGCGCGAGCGAGAGTCCGTCGGCGATGTCATGAGGGATCGGTTCCCCCTCGTGTGCGCTGCCCATGGCTTGCGATCGTAACCAGCCGACCGCTTAGTCTTCGGTGCACGGATGGGGTAAACGACATCGGAGCCAGCCCAAGAGTGAGCACGCAGACATCGCAGGCACCGGAGCCGACCCTGCGCGGGTCATCAGTTCCTTTGGCGTCGTGCTATGACGTTGCCCTGCTCGACCTGGACGGGGTGGTCTACCTAGGTCAGATTGCGGTGACCGGCGCGCCGCAGGCACTGGCCAGCGCCCGGGAGCGCGGAATGCGACTGGCGTTCGTCACCAACAATGCGGCCCGCACACCCGAGGAGGTCGCCGCGCAGCTGCGCCGACTCGGGGTGCCGGCCGACCCAGGGGAGGTGATCACCTCTTCGCAAGCCGCCGCCCACTATCTGGCCGAGCACCTACCGGCGCGGGCCCGGGTGCTGGTCGTGGGAGCGGAGGGCCTGATCGAGGCGCTGCGCGAGCGCGACCTGGTGCCGGTTTTCAGCGCCGACGATGAGCCGGCGGCCGTCGTTCAGGGCTACTCGCCCGACACGAACTGGCGAATGCTTGCCGAGGGCGCGATCGCGATCCAGCGCGGCGTTCTCTGGGTCGCCACAAACTTGGACGCGACCTTGCCGTCAGCTCGCGGGCCGCTGCCGGGCAACGGCTCGTTGGTCGCGGCGTTGCGGCAGGCGACTGGTGCTACCCCGGTGGTCACGGGCAAACCCGAGCCAACGATGCATCGGGAGACGGTCGAGCGGTCGGGCGCGCGACACCCGATCGTCGTCGGGGATCGGCTGGATACCGACGTCGAGGGCGCGAGAGCCGTCGGTTGTCCCAGCCTGCTCGTCCTCACCGGCGTGACGACTCCGGCCCTGCTGCTCGAAGCGCCGGAGCGGTTGCGTCCGGACTACATCGCGGCGGATCTCGGCGGCTTGCTGGTCGCTCACCCCGAACCGATCGTGGACCGGGCCGGGGCGCACTGTGGTGCTTGGTCGGCGAGCCGCGATGGGGCCGTTCTGATATTGAGCGCGGCGACCCCGCGCAGCGACCGATCGACCGGCGACGGGCTCGATGCGCTGCGGGCCTTGTGCGCGGCCGCCTGGACCTGGTCGGGCGACGGCCGCGCGGTGCGGGTCATCGGAGCGGACGCAGACGCCAGCGCGGAACTTGCCGGGCTCAACCTGGCGTGATGTCTTCGGACTTGTGCCGGTCAGCTCACCACGGGACAGCGCCAGTCGGAGGATCGAGTCTTTGAAGAATCGAGTCCTTAGAGGATCGAGCGCAGCTTGAGCAGGTCGAAAACATTGGCGTCAACGGTGACGGCGCCGCTGAGCCAGGCGCTGGCGAAACTGCGTCGGCCGGATGTCAGCTCGAGCAGGACGTCGCTCGTCATTGACAGGCGCACCTGCGCGTCCGGGCGGTCGACCTGGCGAATGTCGGTCAGCTGACCGTCTTTGAGCTCGCCCAAGAAGATCACGTTCAGATCGCGGAGCTTGCAACTGACCGAGCGGTTGAGCGAAGCCTGCTTCTTGGCGTTGTCGTCGGCCCCGGCCAACTTGGCTGCGAGTTCGTGGAATGCCTGCTCGCATTCCTCGACTGTCGCCATGTCCGAGGACGGTACCGGAGCGCCAGAGCGTCGCAGGCGTACGCGCGCGGCGCGGGCATCTGGCGAATGATTCGGACGCATGACGCTAGCGGTACGGTCGGCGCAACCGCGATCTCGGCGACCTGGAGGCCCTGTGACCGATCCCGACGTGCGGCCGGCTGATCTTGACATGCGGCCGGCTGATCTTGACGTGCCACCGGCTGATCTTGACGTGCCACCGGCTGATCCGGACAGTGCCGCTGATCCGGACAGTGCCGCTGATCCGGACAGGCGCTGACCGGCCCGCTGCGGCGGAGGCAGCACCGAGCGGGGTGGTGTCGATCGACGACATGCCCGACGCGGCTACGCGGGCCATGCCGACAGATGAGATGCCAGAGGCGGACTCGCTGGGCCAACCGGCGCTTGGGGACAGCCTTCGGGCACAGGTTGCCGGCCTGGACGAGCTGGACGAGCTGCCAGTCGCCGACCACATCGAGCGCTACGAAGCGCTTCACGACGAACTGCATGCCGCACTGCGCGGCATTCACGATCCAGGGGGCTGACGCGCGCGGTGGCCACGCGACGGCAGCGGCTCGATGCCGAACTCGTTCGCCGGGGTCTGGCTCGTTCCCGAGAGCAGGCCGTGCAGTTGGTGAGCGCCGGCCGCGTCCAGGTGCGCGGTATTCCGGCCCGCAAGCCCGCGACCGCCGTCGATGCAGACACGCCGGTTCGAGTACTCGACACCGACGATCCGGGCTACGCCTCGCGCGGCGGGTACAAGCTCGCCGGCGCGCTCGAGGCGTTCCCGCAGATCACGGTCGCGGGCCGGCGCTGCCTGGACGCCGGCGCTTCGACCGGTGGTTTCACCGATGTGCTGTTACGCGCGGGCGCCGCGGAGGTGGTCGCCGTCGACGTCGGCTACGGGCAACTGGCCTGGCCCTTGCGGCAGGACGAGCGCGTTCGAGTGCTCGATCGCACGAACGCACGCGCGTTGACACCGGACGCCATCGGCGGCCCGGTGGACCTCACGGTTGCCGACCTCTCGTTCATCTCGCTCCCGGTCGTTTTGCCGGCGCTGATCGCCTGCACTGCCGACGACGGTGATCTGCTTCCGCTGGTTAAGCCGCAGTTCGAGGTCGGCCGGGAGCGGTTAGGCGCCGGGGGGGTGGTCCGCGACCCGGCTCTGCGCGCGGACGCGGTCGCGAACGTTGCCGCCGCGGCGGCCCGACTGGGCTGGTCGATGCACGGGGTCACCAGTAGCCGACTGCCCGGACCATCTGGCAACGTGGAATTCTTCCTATGGCTGCGTCGGGCGAGCGGGCCGGTGAACGAGGCGGGCGCCCGGGCGGCTATCGAGCGAGCCGCGGCGGCGAGCGCAGGCCTGCAAGATGGACTGGGGGAGGCGACAGCTCGTCGTACGTAGGGCCAGAGAAGGGACGGCAGATGGGTAGGGCGGCGCTGATCGTCGCGCACACTTCGCGCGACTTGATCACGCGCAAAGCTGCGTTCGCCGTCCACGAGCTGATTCGCGCCGGATTCGAGGTCCGCATGCTCGAGCAGGAAGCTCGTGAGTGCTGCATCACGGACGTCGTGACCGTGGCGGAGGACCCGTCGGCGGCAGAGAACGCCGAGTTGGTGTTGGTGTTCGGCGGGGACGGCACGTTTCTGCGTGCGGCCGAGTTCGCTCGCCCGGCCCGGGTACCGATGCTCGGTGTCAACTTCGGCCGGGTGGGTTTCCTCGCCGGAGCCGAGCCGGATGCGTTGGCCGAGGCGTTGACGGCCGTGGTCGACCGGCGGTACGACGTCGAAGAGCGGATGACGTTGGACGTCCGAGCGGAGCTCTACGGTCGCACGCTCGCGACGGAGTGGGCGCTCAACGAGGCGTCGGTCGAGAAGAGCGCGCGCGAGCGGATGCTGGAGCTGGCCGTCGCGGTCAACGGCCACGACGTGCTGCGCTTCGGCTGTGACGGCGTGCTGTGTGCGACGCCGACCGGATCGACGGCCTACGCCTATTCGGCCGGTGGTCCCATACTCTGGCCGCGTCTGGATGCCCTCGTCGTGGTACCCAACGCGGCGCATGCGTTGTTCTCGCGGCCCCTGGTGGTGACGCCCGAGTCTCGAATCGACGTCACGCTGCTCCGCCCCGATTACCCAGGCGTGCTGAGCTGCGACGGCCGCCGCGCGACCGACTTGCCGCCCGGCAGCCGGGTGATGGTCCACCGGGGAGCCATACCGATCCGGATCGTGCGGCTGGCGGATTGGAGCTTCGCCGACCGTCTGGTCACCAAATTCCAGCTGCCGGTGTCCGGCTTCCGTGACGGCCGCGTCGAACTTGGACCTGATGACTAGCGGAGCGGTGGGCTAGCGTTCCCGATCATGCTGGAAGAGCTTCGGATCCGGGGCCTGGGCGTCATCGACGACGCCGTGCTCCCGCTCGGGCCCGGCCTGACCGTGGTAACCGGCGAGACGGGTGCCGGCAAGACCATGGTCGTCACCGGCCTGCAGCTGCTGTTCGGCGGCCGCGGCGATGCGACCCGGGTGCGAGCTGGTCAGGAGCTAGCGATCATCGACGGCCGCCTGCTCCTCGAGCCGGAGTCCGTCTCGGCCCGGCGCGTGGCCGACGCCGGCGGTGAGCTCGACGCCGACAACACGCTCGTGCTCCGGCGCACCGTCACCGCGAGCGGGCGATCCCGGGGATTCGCCGGCGGAGCGCCGGTACCGGTGTCCGTGCTCGGCGACATCGGAACCCAGCTGTTCTCGGTGCACGGCCAATCCGACCAGCTCCGGCTCACCCGCCCAGCCGAGCAGCGTGCCGCCCTGGATCGATACGGGGAGCATGACGTCGCGACGTATGCCGCGAAGTTCCGGGCGTGGCGGGTGGCCGAGGACCGCCTCGCGGACCGCACAGCCCGGGCCCGCGAATTAGCTCGCCAGGCCGACGTGTTGCGACACGGCCTAGCCGAGATCACCGCGGCGGCACCGGTTCCTGGAGAGGACGCCGAGTTGCGCGCCACGGCGTCGCGGCTGGCGCACGCCGACGATTTGCGGCTGGCGGCCCGGACGGCCCACGACGCGCTGCTCGGTGACGCCGACGATCCGGCCAGCTACGCCTCCGACGTGGCCACGCTCCTGGGCATCGCGCGGCGCTCGCTGGATATGGAGGCGGCCGACGATCCCGCGCTTGGCGCCATGCGGGACCGGATGATCGAACTAGCTGCCTTGGTCGCCGACCTGGGCGCTGATTTGGTGCAGTACGGCGCGCTTCTCGACGCCGATCCGGCCCGGCTGGCCGAGGTCGAGGATCGCCGCGCTCTGCTCACCCGCCTGACCCGCAAGTACGGACCAGAACTGACAGATGTCCTGGCCTGGGCGGAGGAGGCGGAAAGGCAGCTCGTCGACTTGGACGTCTCCGACGAGGCCTTGGCCGCGCTCGCCGCCGAGCGGGACGCGCTCGCGGCGGAGACGGCGAAGCTGGGCAGCGCGCTGTCGGCCGCGCGGCACAACGCCGCCGATCGACTGGCAAGCGCGATAACCGCAGAACTGGCCGGTCTGGCGATGCCCGACGCGCGAGTGACCGTGACCGTCGCGTCGCGAACCCAGGGCGCGGGCGGCCATCCGCTGATCGTCGACGGCGCGCCGACCGTCGCTGGCCCAGACGGGCTCGACGAGGTCGAGATCCTGCTGCAACCGCGTCCCGACGCGCCGGCCCTGCCTGTGCAGCGCGGAGCATCAGGGGGGGAGCTGTCTCGCGTCATGCTGGCCATCGAGGTGTGCCTCGGTGCGGCCGGCAAAGACGTCCCCACGCTGGTGTTCGACGAGGTCGACGCCGGAGTGGGTGGACGAGCGGCGGTCGAAGTTGGTCGCCGGCTAGCCCGGTTGGCGCAGGACTATCAGGTGATCGTCGTCACCCACCTGCCGCAGGTTGCGGCATATGCCGATCAGCACGTCGTCATCGACAAGCCCGAGGACAGCACCAACCGCGGGGTCAGCGCCGTCCGCATCGTCGACGGTGCCGACCGCGTCGCGGAGCTGGCCCGGATGCTCGCCGGAAGCGATACCGAGACCGCCCGGCAGCACGCGGCCGAATTGCTGACCTCGGCGGCCGCCGACCTCGCCGACGACAGCACCCGGATCGGGCGATCGCCAGCCCGGAGGTAATGCGGGTTGGCACCAGTCGGACCGCGTGGCGGCGAGACGGTACGCCGCCTTCGGTGGCACCATGGAACCCTATGAAGCTCGCAACGCTGCGCCGAAGCCGCGTCGACGGGCTTTCCGGCGTCACCGGTGTGGCTCGGTTGGACCGCCGGACAAAACGACTCGCCGGCCGGCTGAATCCGGGCGACATCGCGATCATCGACCACGTCGACCTCGATCGGGTGGCGGCGGAGTCTCTCGTTGAGGCAAAGGTGTCAGCCGTCGTCAACGCCCAGCCGAGCATTTCCGGCCGCTACCCGAACCTGGGCCCGGATCTCCTCGTCTCCAACGGCATCGCATTGCTCGACAACGTCGGCGATGAGGTCTTCGCCGCCGTCAAGGAAGGCACCCGAGTCCGGTTGTCGGGCGACACGCTCTACGTCGGCACCGAGCCCGTGGCCAAGGGCACCGCTCAAGACGTGGACAGTGTCGCCGACCTCATGCAGGAAGCCAAAGGCGGCTTGTCCACGCAGCTCGAGGCGTTCGCCGCCAACACGATGGAGTACATGAAGCGCGAGCGGGCGCTGCTCTTGGACGGTGTCGGTGTCCCCGAGGTGCGGACGAGCTTCGAGCGTCGGCACGTGCTGGTCGTGGTCCGTGGCAACGACTACAAGGCCGATCTCGACGCCCTGAAGAACTACATTCGCGAGTACCGGCCAGTTCTGGTCGGGGTCGACGGGGGCGCAGACGCGCTGTACGAGGCCGGTCACAAACCGCATGTGATCGTCGGTGACATGGATTCGGTGTCCGATGACGTGCTCACTTGTGGGGCTGAGGTCGTGGTGCACGCATACCCGGATGGGCGGGCGCCCGGTCTCGCCCGAGTGCAAGACCTCGGCATCGACGCCGTCACTTTCCCCGCCCTCGGGACCAGCGAAGACATCGCGATGCTGTTGGCCAACGAACGTGGCGCGTCCTTGATCGTCGCCGTCGGTACTCACGCCACGCTCGACGAGTTCCTGGACAAGGGGCGGATCGGCATGGCGTCCACGTTCTTGACCAGGCTGCGGGTCGGCGGCAAGCTCGTCGACGCGAAGGGTGTGAGCCGGCTCTATCGCAGCCGTATCTCCAGCGGTGCCTTGCTGCTGCTGGTGCTGGCCGCATTCATCGCCATCGGCGCGGCGTTGGCTGTATCAGATGCCGGCCGCACGTACCTTGACCTTCTCGGCGATAGATGGGATCGCCTCGTGGATTGGATTCAGGGCCTGTTCTCGTGATCTCGTTCCGGTATCACATCGTCTCCATCATCGCCGTCTTCCTGGCACTTGCTCTTGGCATCGTCGTCGGGACCACCGCACTGAACGGGCCGATCACGAGCAACCTGCGTAGTGAGGTCGACACGCTCCGCAAGGACCGGACGTCGCTGTCGAGCCAGATCAGCACGCTGCAAGGGGAGGTCAGCGACGCGGCGCAGTTCGCGACGACGTACGGTCCGCAGATCGTCAAAGGCACCCTGACGGACAAGTCGGTGCTGATCCTCGGACTGCCCGGAGCGGACACCGGGTTGAAGGACCGTCTCGGTAAGCAGGTCGGGACCGCCGGGGGCAAGGTCTCCGGCCGGGTCCAATTGACGTCGGACTACTCCGACCCCAAACGGGCGAGCGACCTGACCGCCCTGGCTACGGGCAATGCCCATCCGGTGGGCATGCTCCTGCCGAACACCGATGACGCTGGCGTTCTCGGTGGTTACCTGCTGTCCTGGGTGTTGCTCGGCAAGGGTCAACCGACCGACGTCCGGTCCGTGCTGACAGCGCTGGCCGGCCTGCACATGCTGAAGGTCGAAAGCAGCGGCGATGTGGCGCCGGCTGACCTGGTCATGATCGTTGCCAACGGCACGATCCCCGCAGGCTCCGCGGTCGGAAAGAGCCAGCTGGCGCTGATCACGCAATTCCAGGAACTTGGCGCCAAAGTCGTCGTGGCGGGCGATACGGCCGCCTCGACCGCCGGAGGAGTGATCGCCCTGGTTCGCGCTGACGACGCGGACAAGAGCGCGGTGTCGACGGTCGACAATGCGGACTCGCCGCTGGGGCAAGTGTCATCGATCCTCGCCCTCAGCCAGCTCACCAAGTCGCACGTCGGCCACTTCGGTACCGGTAGCGGGGCCTCCAAGCTCTACCCGCAGGCGTCGAGCTAACCGGCACCAGATACTCGGTGAGCGCATCCGGGCGTCCGGCTGAGATCCGTGCGTCCCTGCTAGCCGCAACCGTGGCCGCGGCTGTCGCCGGGGCGGTTCGCAGCGCCGACCCGCTGATGGCCCGGCGCGTTCCCGCCTGGACCCGAACCAACTACCGCGGGCAGTCGGTGACTCTTACCGGCGGCCTTTCCGCCGCCCTCGGGTCGCTTGTCGGCACCGCCGCGGGTACGCGAGGGGCCACCCGCCGAGCGGCCCTGCTGGCCGTCACGGCCGCCGCGGCGGCGGGGGCGTACGACGACGTGGTTGCCGGCCGATCCGAGTCGCCGGCGGACAAAGGCTTCCGCGGCCACCTCGCCGCCTTGCGGGAGGGGCGAGTCTCCGGCGGAGTGGTCAAGGTCGTCGTCATCGGCAGCGCGGCGGCGCTCTCGGCCGTCATCCTGACCAGCGGCTCCGGCCGGGGGCGCGTCCTGCGCGTGGGCCTGCGCGCCCTGGTGATCGCCGAAAGCGCGAACATAATCAACCTCCTCGACCTGCGGCCCGGGCGCGCAGGCAAGGTGGTGGCCGCAGCCAATCTCGGCCTGCTCGGCGGACCGAGCGGCGGGCTGGCCGCGGCGGGCCTGGGTGCGACGGGCGCCGTGCTGCCGGACGACCTGTGCGAACGCACCATGCTGGGCGACTGCGGAGCCAACGCGCTGGGTGCGCTGCTCGGCGTGCAGCTGGCGGCGGCCGGTGAGCTGCCACTGACAACCGCCACCGTCCTCGGCCTGTTGACGCTGGCATCGGAACGGTGGAGTTTCAACTCGGTGATCGACAGCTGCCGACCGCTGCGCGCCATCGACCGGCTTGGTCGGCGGGCATGACCCGGGTGGTGGGCGGCGACCAGCTATGACCACGGGCCGCCCAGCCGGACTGGCTGGTCGCCGGTTACTGCGCGCTGCCGCGCTCATCGCCGCCATCACGGCGGTGGCCCGGGTCGCGGGCTTCGGTCGCACGGTGGTGTTCGGCCGGACGGTAGGCGGCGAGTGCGTGGGCGCCGTGTACCAAACCGCCAACACGATCCCCAACATCATCTTCGACATCGTGGCGGGCGGGACGCTGGCCGCGCTGGTCGTGCCGCTGCTTGCCCCCGCCTTCGTGGGCCGTGGGCGGCAGGTAGCGGCTCAGACGCTCTCGGCGCTGTTGACCTGGACCCTGCTGGTCATGACCGCAGTCGCCGGCGCCCTGGCCGCGTTGGCCGGCGTGCTTACCAGCGTGCTGATCGGCAGCGGCCAGTGTGCCGGTGCACACGCGCTCGCGACCCGCATGTTGCTTGTCTTCGCGCCTCAGGTGATCTTCTACGGTCTGGCCATTGTCCTGGCCGGGACCCTTCAAGCGGCGGAACGGTTCTCCTGGCCAGCGCTCGCCCCGCTGCTGTCCAGCGCCACGGTCATCACCGCATATCTGATCTACGGCGCGCTGGCCGGGCCGGGACGATCGGCGGAACAGCTCACGACCGCAGACGAGCTCGTACTGAGCCTGGGCACAACGCTGGGCGTCGTCGTGCTGGCCGGGTGCTTGGTACCGGCGGCGGCACGGCTCGGGCTTCGCGTCCGCCCGACCCTACGGTTCCCGGAGGGCACCGCCGGCCAAGTACGCCGAGCAGCGATAGCCGGCGGAGTGACCCTAGGCGCCCAGCAGGTCGCGGCCGGGCTCGTGATCTGGCTGTCCAACGACGGCACGAGCACCGGCACGGTCGTCGTGGTCACTCTCGCCCAGACGGTGTTCTTGCTGCCTTGGGCCGTCCTCGCCGTTCCGGTGGCAACTTCGGCGTTTCCGCGGCTGTCGGGGCTGTGGGACGCGGGCGACCGACCGGCCTTCACTGCGCTGACCGACCGCACTTCCCGCGTCGTGATCGCGGCGGCGGCGCTCGGAACGGCCGCCTTCGTCGCCGCCGCCGAACCAATTGCCACCGTGCTGCTCGACCCGACCACGACACCTGCCCACTCGGCGTTCGCGCCAGCGATCGTCGCGTTCACGGCGGGCCTGCTCGGCTGGTCGCTCGTGGCCTTGCTATCCCGAGCGTGCTACGCGGCTAACCGGGTCGGAACGGCGGCGCTCGCCCAGGTCGCCGGGTGGGCGGTCGTCGTTGCCGCCGACCTGCTGTTCTGGTGGCTCGCTCCGACCTCGTACCGCGCCGTGGTGCTTGCGCTCGGCAATACTCTCGGGGTGACGGTCGCTGCGGCCTTGCTGATCGGGCTGGCCAGTCGGCGCGGTGTGCTGACCGGTACGGGCACACTGGTCACGCACGTCGCCCGCGCCGCCGTGGCCGCTGCTGCCGGCGGCATCGCCGGTTGGAGCGTGGGGCGCCTCGCCCACGGGCCGGGCGTCGTGATGGCGATCGGGCTCGGGCTCGCCGCGGGAGCGCTGGGGATGGCGGTCGCGGCCGGCGTACTGACGCTGATCGATCGGTCACTCCTGGACCGCGGCCTGCTCAGGCGCGAGTACCTCGATCGTCCCCGTCACGATCTCGCCCAGCTGCGCCGCGGTGGGCGTCCGGAGTGAGCCGGTCGACCCCTTCGGTGGCGCTGGTCCTCGCGACGAGTACCGGCGGCATCGGTGTCCACGTCCGGATGCTCGTCGACGGGCTCACCCGGCGCGGATGGTCGGTGCTCGTCGGCGGTCCACCGGCGACGGACGACATGTTCGGGTTCACTCGAGGCGGAGCAACGTTCGTCCCGGCCCGGATTGCCGGGAAAGTGGCCGATCCGCTGGCTGCGGCGGCCCTCTGGCGGGCGACTCGTGACGTCGACATCGTGCACGCGCACGGGTTACGGGCCGGGCTGGTGTCGGCGATGGCCGGTCGGCGCCCCCTCGTGGTCACCTGGCACAACATGGTGCTGACTCCGACCGGGCTGCGGCGCCGGACACTGGTGATGGGGGAGACGACGGTCGCCCGAGCGGCCACGGTCACGCTCGCCGCGTCGGAGGACCTGGCAGCGCGCGCTCGTGAGCTGGGCGGCCGGGACGTGCGATACGCACCGGTTGCCGCGCCGGTACCCGTGGTCCACCGCACTGTCGGCGAGGTCCGCGCCGCACTCGGGCTCGGGCCCGACCGGCCGCTGGTCGTCTCGGTGGGCCGGTTGCACCGCCAGAAGGGCTACGAAACGCTGATCGCAGCCGCAGCGCGATGGACTGCGCTCCAGGTGCTGGTCGTCGTGGCCGGGGGAGGACCGGATGAGGCCGCGCTACGGACCCTCATCGCGGATAGGCGGGCACCGGTCCGGTTGCTCGGCCGGCGTACGGATGTGCCCGACCTGCTCGCCGCTGCCGACGTGGTCGTACTGACATCCCGATGGGAGGCGCGCTCCTTGGTCGCGCAGGAAGCACTGCTCCTCGGCCGGCCGCTTGTGGCCTCGGCCGTCGGTGGCCTGCCGAAGCTGCTCGGCGACGGTGCCCGCCTGGTGCCGGCCCGCGATGTCGACGCGCTCGACACCGCTGTCCGCCACTTGTTGACGAACCCGAGCGAGCGCGCGGACCTGGCCGAGCGCGGCCGCGCCCGCGCCGCCGGCTGGCCGACGCCCGACGACACGGTGGCGCAGATTGCCGCTGTTTACCAGGAACTCACCGGCGTGGCGGGCTGAACGACAAGATCCGTTCCCACCCCGGTGTTAGGGTGGACTTCCGTGGATCGGCAGAACGTTGGCCCGGGAACGGCCACGATCACCGGCCCGCATACCGGTATCTGACGCCGACCACGGGAGCCTCGTTGGCGAATACGCCTCAACCCACCAAGCACCTGTTCGTCACCGGCGGCGTCGCCTCATCGCTCGGCAAGGGTTTGACGGCTAGCAGCCTCGGCAACCTGCTCAAGGCCCGCGGGCTCCGGGTGACGATGCAGAAGCTCGACCCGTACCTCAACGTCGACCCGGGCACCATGAACCCGTTCCAGCACGGTGAGGTCTTTGTGACCGAGGACGGGGCGGAGACGGACCTCGACATCGGTCACTACGAGCGCTTCTTGGACACCGACATGGCCGGATCAGCCAATGTCACGACCGGTCAGGTGTATTCGACCGTGATCGCCAAGGAACGTCGCGGCGAATATCTGGGTGACACGGTGCAGGTCATCCCGCACATCACCAACGAGATCAAGCGGCGTATCCGGGCGATGGCCGATCCCGGACCGGACGGGCGGGCGCCGAACGTGGTGATCACCGAGATCGGCGGGACCGTCGGCGACATCGAGTCCCTCCCGTTCCTCGAAGCCGCCCGCCAGGTGCGTCACGACGTCGGCCGGGAGAACTGCTTCTTCCTGCATGTGTCCCTGGTGCCGTATCTGGCGCCGTCGGGCGAGTTGAAGACAAAACCGACGCAGCACTCCGTCGCCGCATTACGCAGCATCGGCATCGCCCCCGACGCGCTGGTGTGCCGGAGCGATCGGGAGCTGCCGGAGAACGTCAAGCGCAAGATCGCCCTGATGTGCGACGTCGACGCCGAGGCGGTGGTCTCGGCGATGGACGCGCCGAGCATCTACGAGATCCCCCGAGTGCTGCACGCCGAGGGTCTCGACGCCTACGTCGTGCGCCGCCTCGGTCTGCCGTTCCGGGATGTGGACTGGACCGCGTGGGGCGACCTGCTGGACCGGGTGCACAACCCGAGGCAGGAAGTCACCGTGGCCCTCGTCGGGAAGTACGTCGACTTGCCCGACGCATACCTGTCCGTGACCGAGGCCTTGCGCGCGGGAGCCTTCGCCCGACGGACCAAAGTGACGATCAAGTGGGTTCCCTCGGACACTTGCGAGACCCCCGCCGGCGCGTCAGCCGCCTTGAGTGCCGTTGACGGTGTGGTGATCCCCGGTGGTTTCGGCATCCGCGGCATTGAAGGCAAGGTCGGCGCGGCGCGCTACGCCAGGGAGCGGGGCATCCCGATCCTCGGACTCTGCCTCGGTCTGCAGTGCATGGTGATCGATGCGGCCCGTCACTTAGCCGGTATGGAGCGCGCGAACTCGTCCGAATTCGACCCGTCGACGCCGGAACCCGTCATCGCCACGATGGCCGACCAGATCGATATCGTCGCGGGTCACGCCGACCTCGGCGGGACCATGCGACTCGGGTCGTACCCGGCGATACTCGCCGACGGATCACTCGCCGGCGAGGCCTACGGGGTGCCTGAGGTGTCCGAGCGGCATCGGCACCGGTACGAGGTCAACAACGCTTATCGCGACCGACTCGAGGACGCGGGCCTTGTGATCTCCGGAGTGTCTCCGGACGGGCGGCTCGTGGAGTTCATCGAGCTGCCCCGGGAGGTCCACCCGTTCTTCGTTGCCACCCAGGCGCACCCCGAGCTGAAGTCCCGGCCTACCCGCGCCCATCCGCTCTTCCGGGGGTTGATCGACGCGGCCCTTGCCTACAACGCGGCTGAACGGCTACCCGTTGAAATACCGGAAGACGGGTCACTGGCCGAGACGCTGCGCGGTGCCAACGGCGCCAGCCGGCAGGCCGCGGTGACCTGGTGAGCGACCCGCATTATCCCGTCGTAGCGTCGACGCCGATCTACTGCGGCCGGATCCTGTCGCTCCGCAAGGACGACGTGCGGATGAGCGACGGGGCCGTGGCCGTGCGGGAAGTCGTCGAGCATCCCGGCGCCGTCGCCATCGTCGCGCTGCAGGACGACGGCCAAGTGGTGCTCGTGCACCAGTACCGCCATCCGGTCCGCACATTCCTGTACGAGCTCCCCGCTGGACTGCTCGACATGCTGGGCGAGGCTCCGCTGGAAGCGGCCCGGCGCGAACTATTCGAGGAGACCGGCCTGGTCGCGGCGGACTGGTCGGTGCTCCTCGACATCTTCACCTCGCCTGGGATGACCGACGAGGTGATCCGGATCTACCTGGCGCGGGGCATCTCCGAATCCACTGACCGGTTCCAGCCGGAGGACGAGGAGATCACGATGACCGTGGTTCGGTTGCCCCTCGATGACGCTCTTGCTCGCGTGCAAAGCGGTCAGATCACCAACGCGGCAGCGGTTGCCGGCATCTGCGCTACCGTGCTCGCTCGGGATGCGGAGTGGCGGCCGTTGCGGCCGACCGACGCGCCCTGGCTCGGCGAGCAGGGCCGCGCCGCGTCGTGACCTCAACCCGGTCGATCGCCGCGCTGGGCAGCCGTTCGCTCGCTCCGGCCCGTGTAGTCGCCAGCTATCTCGATCATCTGGCGGTCGAGCGCGGCGTTGCCGCCAATACCTTGCTGTCCTATAGGCGTGATCTCGGCCGTTACCAGGAGTACCTCGACCTGCGCGGCGTGTCGTCCCTCGAAGCCGTCGACGCGCCGCTCGTCAGCGGATTCCTGGCCTATCTCCGGTCCGGCGAGGGCGAGCATCAAGCGTTGTCCGCGCCATCGGCCGCACGGGCGATTGTCGCTGTCCGGGGGCTGCACCGATTCGCGGTCCGGGAAGGTCTGCTATCCGTCGACGTTGCGCACGGCGTCCACCCGCCAACGGCGGTACGTCGGCTCCCGAAGGCAATCAGCGTGGACGATGTCGAACGGCTGCTTTACGCCGCCGGTTTCGACGAGACCCCGCTTGCCATCCGCGATCGCGCGCTGCTGGAACTGCTGTACGGCACCGGGGCCCGGATCTCGGAAGCGGTCGGCCTCGCCGTCGACGATCTGGATCTGGCGGAGCGCACGGTGCTACTCGCCGGAAAGGGCGGAAAACAACGTCGAGTGCCGGTGGGATCGTTCGCCGCTTCGGCCGTTGCGGCCTACCTGGTGCGGGTGCGGCCAGCGCTTGCCGCGGGCGGCCGGGGTAGCCCAGCCCTGTTCCTCAACGCCCGCGGCGGACCGCTTTCGCGCCAGTCGGCCTGGACGGTGTTGCGGACCGCGGCTCACCGCGCTGGTTTGGCTACCGGGATTTCCCCACACACCCTCCGGCATTCGTTCGCGACCCACCTCATGGAAGGTGGCGCGGACGTGCGCGTCGTGCAGGAATTGCTCGGCCATGCCTCGGTGACAACGACGCAGATCTACACCCTCGTGACGGTTGACCAGTTGCGCGAGATTTACGCCGCGGCGCATCCGCGTGCCCGCTAGGGAGTCGGGGGCGCTTGCGTAGGCCGTGCCTGCTCATCCGCCACTGCGGCGGCAGCTTCGTCGACCTCGGGCTCGACGGCCTCCTCCTCGGTAGGCGGCCCGATTGCCGAAGCGAGAACCCCGGAATTGGGCAGCTTGACCTCTCCGAGGTCCGTCAGGATGACCGTGTACATCACCCCAGCGTCGACCACGGTTCCGGTGAAAGTGCCGCCCATACCGCCGTTGTGAATCGTGATCCGTTCGCCCGGGACGTAGGGCCGGGCGAGCAACAGCACCAAGCCGGCGAAGTAGTTGCCCAGGCTCTGCTGCGCGGCGAGGCCGACAATGGCACCGATCAGTGCACCTCCGACGAGCAGGCTCGCCGGATTCACGTTCAGCAGGGCCAGCAGGCCGAAGACGAGCACCAAGTAGCCGGCCGTCGTCGCGACGTACCCCAGGATGCTGCCGGCGGACGGGCCGACCCGAGTCTGGCTGAGCGCCTGGATGTCCCGGCTGGCCGAACGGATGGCACTGGCGCCGAGAATCACGAACGCGACGGTGAGGCCAATGGCCAGATACCGGTACATGTCCTGCCGGTGGACTCCGCCGAGATTCATACCCGCAATCAGCGCGGCTATCGCCAGGACACCGGTGATTATGCTGCGCCGAAAGTTCGGCCGCCGTACTGGTGGCGGGCCATTCTCGGTGGTCGCACGAGGCTCAACGGCCTCCGGCGATCGTTCACCCATCTACCGTGCTCGTTCGCTCATATGCCTCTGCCTCTTCGCGCGAGCGCTCATCGGTCGCTCGCTGTGCTCCTCGGCGCTTCGCGCCTACGATGCTCGCTCGCTCATGGACTTTTCTACGGGATCGCCGTTTCCGGTCAGTGTGGTGGTGGTTCGTCACGCGTGGCAACGGTGGTCGGGCGCCTTGCTGAGGTAGCCTCGCCCGGAGCGTCAGGTTGACCGGATCGGCTAGGGGGTTGCGGCGCCAGATGACCTCAACTCCGCGCGACTCGTTCGTCGCACTCGACATGTCCGCGGGTCCGCCCGAACTCGACCCAACCCTTGCGACGGTGGGGGTGGAAGCCGTGGCGCCGGCGGAGGCACCAGCGCCGATCGACGACCCGGCCCGGCAAGTCGATCCGGCGCTGGCTCGGCGCCGCCGGCGGATACCCGATCCGGCGCCGCTCGAGCGGCACGGACCGGCACGGATCATCGCGCTGTGTAATCAGAAAGGCGGTGTCGGCAAGACCACTACGGCCATCAACCTGGGCGCCGCACTGGGTGAGTACGGTCGCCGAGTCCTGCTGGTCGACTTCGATCCGCAGGGCGCCCTGTCCGTCGGCCTGGGGATACAGTCGCAACGGCTCGAACGCACCGTCTACAACCTCATCATGGAGCGTGGCGTGACGCTCGAGGATGTCCTGCTGAAGACGAGCGTCCCCGGCGTCGATCTGCTCCCCAGCAATATCGACCTGTCCGCGGCAGAGGTGCAGCTGGTCAACGAGGTCGCACGCGAGCAAGCGCTGGCCCGCGCGCTGGCGCCGGTGCTCGACAACTACGACATCATGCTCATCGACTGCCAACCGTCGCTCGGCCTGCTGACGGTGAATGCGTTGACCGCAGCCCACGGCGTGATCATCCCGCTGGAATGCGAATTCTTCAGCCTGCGGGGCGTCGCATTGCTCATCGATACGATCGATAAGGTGCGCGAACGTCTCAACCCCAAGTTGAGGATTGACGGCATCCTGGCGACGATGTACGACGGCCGGACGTTGCACGGCCGCCAGGTCTATTCGCGCGTAGTCGAGGCGTTCGGCGACGAAGTCTTCGACAGCGTCATCTCCCGCACGGTGCGCTTTCCGGAGACAACCGTGGCCGGCGAGCCCATCACCAGCTGGGCACCGACCTCGGGCGGTGCCCAGGCCTACCGACACCTGGCGCGCGAGGTGCTCGTACGCGTCGCGTCCGGGTGAGCGAACCCACACTGCCAATACCCGAGCGAATGAGTCTGTCCGCGGAAGATGCTGTCGCGATCGAATCGCTGGCGGCAGATGCCGGTTTCGTGTCAGAGCCGGACGACGGTCGGTTTCACGTCACGCTGGTCAACTTCGACGGCCCGTTCGACCTGCTGCTCAGCCTGATCAGCCGCCGCCAGCTCGACGTCACCGAGGTTGCCCTCTCCCAGGTCACGGACGAATTCCTTACCTACCTCAGCGCGGCCGGCGAGTGGGACCTGGGGCAGGCGACCGAGTTCCTCGTCGTAGCGACGACTCTGCTCGATCTGAAGGCCGCGCGCCTGCTGCCCGCCGCCGAGGTCGACGACGAGGAGGATGTGGCGCTACTCGAGGCGCGGGACCTCCTGTTCGCCCGGCTGCTGCAGTATCGCGCCTACAAACAGGCGGCCAGTTACCTGTCCGAGCTCGAGCGCGCCCAAGCGCCCCGCCACGGCCGGTCCGCGACCATTGATCCGCAGTTCCGGTCGTTACTGCCCGAGGTGGTCCTGTCGATCAGCCCGATGCGGTTCGCGGCCCTCGCTGCGCAGGCCCTCACCGCGCGGCCGGCGCCACAGATTTCGACCGAGCATGTCCACGCACCGCGGGTCAGCGTGGCGGAACACATGGCCGTCGTCAGAGAGCGGCTGCGCAGACATGGGGCCGCGACGTTCCGGTCTCTCGTCGCGGATTGTGCGACCACCCTGGACGTCGTGGCCCGCTTCCTCGCGCTGCTCGAGCTCTACCGTGATGGCGTGGTGGCCTTCGACCAGGTCGCCGCCCTGGGTGAGCTACGCGTTCGCTGGGCGGAGACGTCGGCCGGCCCGCCGGAGCTGGCGGAGCGGCACCGCGATCTCGTCGACGAGGAGTACGGGTGACCGACAACGAGCCGCCGACACCGGACGAGCCGGGCTCGGGCCCGGCGCCGCCACCGCTCGGCGAAGGTATGTCTCTGGCCGCCGCTCTCGAGGCGGTGCTGTTCGTCGTCGATGCTCCGGTCGCCGTGAGTGCGCTGGCGGCGGCCTTCCAACGACCCGGTCCGGACCTCGAGGCCGGCCTGATCTCCTTGCAGGAATCGCTGGACGCACGCGGGAGCGGCCTCGAACTGCGCCGGGTGGCCAGCGGAGTGCGGCTGTATACCCGACCCGACTACGCGCCATGGGTAACCTCGTTCCTGCTCGAAGGACAGCGCAGCCGGCTGAGCCAGGCCGCCCTCGAAACACTGGCCGTCATCGCCTACCGTCAGCCGGTCACACGCGCGAAGATCTCCGCTATCCGCGGGGTGAACGTTGACGGCGTGGTGCGCACCCTGACCTCCCGAGGGCTCATTGCCGAGACCGAGACCGATCCCGACACCGGCGGCGGCCTGTACTGCACGACCGACCTGTTCTTGGAGAAGATGGGCCTTCGGTCGTTGGCCGAGCTACCCTCGCTGGCTCCGATGCTTCCCGATGTCGACACGCTCGATACCGATGCCCTCTGAACCGGGGCGTGCGACCTCCAACTCCGCGACCGTCAGATTGCAGAAGGCGCTGGCCGCCGCGGGGCTTGGTTCACGGCGAGCCTGCGAGGAGCTGATCACGGCGGGACGCGTCGAGGTGGACGGCGTCGTCGTCACGGAGCTGGGCGGGCGGGTCGATCCGGCTATCGCGGTCGTGCGGGTCGACGGAGCGCGGGTCAACATTCGCCCTGACCTCGTCTACCTGGCCCTGAACAAGCCACGGGGCATGCTGTCGGCCATGTCCGACGCACGCGGCCGGCCGACGGTAGGTGATCTCGTGGCCGATCGACCGCAACGGCTGTTCCACATCGGGCGACTGGACGCCGACACCGAAGGACTACTGCTGCTGACCAACGACGGCGAACTAGCTCATCGGCTGACCCACCCGTCCTTCCGGATACCGAAGACGTATCTGGCCGAAGTACTGGCGCCGGTCCGTCCCGAGGTGGGGAAGCGATTGCGCAGGGGGATTTCGCTCGACGGTCGTAACGTCGAGGTCGATGCGTTCCGGGTAGTGCAGCGCGCCGGGGACCGAGCCATGGTCGAGATCGTGCTGCACGAAGGCCGCAAGCATGTCGTGCGGCGGCTCCTCGCTGCGGTCGGCCATCCGGTGACCCGGCTGGTGCGGACCGAAGTCGGTGGCGTCCGGCTGGCCGGACAGCGGTCGGGCACACTCCGTGAACTCACCCGGGAGGAGCTGGCGGGGTTGCATCACCTCATCGATACGCCCGCGGTGCCGGCCAAATCCCGACCGAAGATCGGAGCGTGAGCGTGGCCGTCCGGGCGATACGGGGAGCCATCCAGATCGATCACGACGGTCGGGAGGAGATCCTCGCGGGCACAACCGAGCTGGTGCGGGAGGTGTTGCGGCGCAACGACCTGGCCGACGAGGACGTCATCAGCATCATGTTCACGGCCACGCCCGACCTGACGGCCGAGTTCCCGGCGTACGCCGCCCGGGCGCTCGGGCTTACCGACGTCCCGCTCCTCTGCGCCACCGAGATATCGGTGCCCGGCGCCATGCCGAGGGTGCTTCGGCTGCTCGCGCACGTCGAGACGCCGCGCTCGCGGGCGCAACTGCGGCACGTGTACCTGCGCGGTGCGGCGCAGCTCCGGACTGATCTGCCGCGGTGAGCGCAGGAGGACATGCCCTGGGCGTAAGACGCCCGCGCATGCTCTCGTATCCTCTCCCGGTGTCAGAAACATGCCTGGCCGCCGAGTCCGAACCGCCAGCGAGGGTGCGCTTCGAGGGCGTCGTCGCGATCGATGGACCATCCGGCACCGGAAAATCCACGGTGGCGCGCGCGCTCGCGCGTCGACTCGCGGCGCGGTATCTCGACACGGGCGCGATGTACCGGGCCGCCACCCTGGCCGTTTTGCGGGCCGGGGTGGATCCCGCCGACGCTCCGGCGGTCGTCGAAGTCGTACGGCGAGTGGGAATCGACGTCGCCACAAACCCCGATCAACCGGTCGTTCGCCTCGACGGTGAGCGGGTGGACGGCGAGATCCGTTCCGCTGCGGTTACCGCGGCCGTGTCCGCGGTGTCTGCTATTTCTGGGGTACGGACGCGGCTGGTGGCTCGGCAACGCGAATTGATCAGTGGGGGGTCGGCATCCGGGCTGTCCGGCATCAGCGGCATCGTGGTCGAGGGGCGCGATATCGGGTCGGTGGTGTGGCCGCAGGCCGACGTCAAGGTCTTCCTGACGGCGACCTCCGCCGAACGAGCGCGACGTCGAGCCGGCGAACTTCCCGGCATCGACGTGGATTCGGTCGAGGCTGACCTCTCCCGCCGCGACTCGTTGGACAGCTCTCGATCTGACAGCCCGCTTCAGATAGCCAACGGCGCAGTCGAGCTCGACACAACCGGCATCGGTGTCGACGGGGTCGTCGACCGGGTGGTTGAGCTGATGCACGCTCGTCGTCATGAGGACTGATACGGCGTACGTGGACACTGGAACCGGGCGAACTCGATGAGCGGTCCGGACGACGTATCGATCTCGCCCGTCGTCGCGGTCGTCGGTCGGCCGAACGTGGGTAAGTCGACGCTCGTCAACCGCATGCTCGGGCGTCGCGAGGCGGTGGTTCAGGACGTGCCGGGCGTAACGCGGGACCGGATCGCGTATGACGCGATATGGGCCGGACGTCGCTTCACTCTCGTTGACACCGGGGGATGGGAGCCGGACGCTCGCGGCCTGCGAGCCCGAGTGTCCGAGCAGGCGCAACGGGCGGTCGCCACCGCCGACCTGGTCCTGTTCGTTGTCGACGGCCAGACCGGCGCGACGGACACCGACCTCATGGTGGCCCGCACGTTGCGGCGTTCCGACCGGCCCGTGCTGCTCGTCGTCACCAAGGTCGACGACGAGCGGACCGAGCCCGACGCGTCCGAGCTGTGGTCACTCGGGCTGGGTGAGCCGCACCCGGTGAGCGGATTGCACGGGCGCGGAAGCGGCGACCTGCTCGACGCGATCATCGCCGCATTACCGGCGGCGCCACCCGAACAGCCGGAGGAGCTCGGCCCACGCCGGGTGGCGTTGATCGGTAGACCCAACGTCGGCAAGTCCAGCCTGCTCAATCGACTTACCGGCGACGACCGTGCGGTGGTCGATCCGGTGCCCGGTACGACGATCGATCCGGTGGACAGCCTGGTCGCGCTCAACGGCGACATCTGGCGGTTCGTCGACACGGCCGGGCTGCGCCGACGGGTCCGGCAGGCGGCCGGCATGGAGTACTACGCCAGCCTGCGCACCGCCAGCGCGATCGAGGCGGCTGAAGTCGCGATCGTCGTGCTCGATGCCGGCGAACCGCTGTCCGAGCAAGACCAGCGCGTGCTGGCCGGCGTCGTCGATGCCGGGCGGGCCCTGGTCATCGCGTTCAACAAGTGGGACCTCGTCGACGATGACCGCCGTTACCAGTTGGAGCGCGAGGTCGATCGCGAGCTCGGGCGGGTTCGCTGGGCGCCGCGCGTCAACGTCTCGGCGCGTACCGGTCGGGGGATCGACAAACTGGCCCCCGCCCTGCGTACGAGCCTTGCCTCGTGGGACCGGCGCATCTCCACTGGGCGACTCAACGCGTGGCTTATGGCTATTGTCGCGGCGACGCCACCACCAGCCCGCGGTGGCAGAGCCCCGAGAGTGCTGTTCGCCACCCAGGCCGATACCCGGCCGCCGCGGTTCGTCGTTTTCGCGACCGGCTTTCTCGAGGCCGGCTATCGACGTTTCCTGGAGCGCCGGTTGCGCGAGGACTTCGACTTCGTCGGCACCCCGATCCAGGTCGTGGTGCGGGTGCGGGAGCGCCGCGGTTCGAAGAACCGGCCCGGCCGGCGCCGTGAGCTACGCTGATCGGGCGATCGGCTGGTCCGGCCGGACGTGCGGGACGTGGCGCAGTTTGGTAGCGCACCTGACTGGGGGTCAGGGGGTCGTGGGTTCAAATCCCGCCGTCCCGACTCGCGGGATCGCGTAGTCTCCTGCCCGTGCGGAGCTGGATTGATAGCGCCGGCGAGGTCGTTTGGGAGCCCTCCGCGTCACTGATCGCGGAGCTCATCGAAGCCGGCCAGCCCTTCTGGCTCGACATCGAGAATCCAACCGACGAGGCCATTGACGAGCTGACGTCGCGACTGAGGCTGCACCCGTTAGCTGTCGAAGACTCAAAGCAGTTCGGCCAGCGAGCGAAGCTGCAGGTGTACGGGAACGGGGCAATGCTCGTCGGCTTCGGCCTCGATGAGCAGCTCCGCGAACCCGTCGAAGTGCACTGCTACTTCACGACCGGATTCCTAATCACCCTGCGTCGCGCGTCAAGCCCGGCCATTGATTGGCTGCGCCAGGCCGGTTCCGTTCAGCCCCAGCTTGGCGGAGACCCGGTCCGGGCGCTTCATCCACTGATCAGCTCGCTTTACACCCAGTTCTCCGCGCTCGCGCTAGAGCTGGACGAACAGCTGGAGGTGCTCGAGGAGCGGGTGGTGCTCAAGGCCGACGACTCGGAGCTAGCGCAGATCACCGCTATTCGGCGTCGCGCCGGACTGATCCGGAGGATCGTCACGCCCGGCCGGGATCTTGCCGCCCGCGCGCCGCTGCTCCAGTCCCTGCCCGGCGCGACCAGCGAAACCCAGATGTACGCCGAAGACATCACTGACGAGCTGGAGCAAGTCGTCGCCGACTTCACCGCGATCGAGGAGCGATGCGTCGTCCTGCTAGGTATGCACGCTGCGCTCGTCAACAAGCATGTGGCTGTCGTAAGCCGCCGGCTCGCGACGGTAGCCACCATTTTCCTGCCAATCTCGTTCCTGGCCGGTTTCTGGGGACAGAACTTCGACGTACTCACCGGCACCATCGAGCAAGGCTGGCCGGCGTTCCTGTTGCTCAGCGTGGGACTCAGCGCGGCTTGCGTGGTGGTGACCGTCATCCTGCTCAAGCGTCGCAACTGGAACTAGTGTCCTGCGCCGGGAGGTTGTCGTCGTTCCAGGCCGGCTACACGGCGTCGGCGAACGGCTCCAGCGCCTCCGTTGCGGTGTCACCGGGATCCGTGGCGGCGGTGCCGGTTCCCCGGCGTAGAAGCGCGGCGCCCAGCCCGGCCGCAACAGCTGCGAAGACGGCCCCGCTGAGGAACGCGGCGTGATATCCGCCGGCCAGTGCCGCGAGATGACTGTCCCCTGACGCCAGCAACGTCTCGCTCCGCGAGGCCGCGAGGCTCGCGAGGCTCGCGAGCCCGAGGGCGCCGCCCATCATGAACGACGTGTTGACGAGACCCGAAGCGAGACCCGCGTCATTCGGCTGCACGTCGCTCATCGCCGCGAGCAGCAGCGGGTTGAAAGCCATTCCGGCGCCGAGGCCAAGCAGGATCATGCTCGGTAGCACGTCTGTGACGAACGCGCCGTCGACCGGTGCCCGTGCGAAGAGCGCGAGGCCGGCCGCCGCGAGCAGTAGCCCGATCGCCAGTGGCGCCCTGACGCCAAACCGCAGTACCAGTTTCGCGGACAGGCCGAGCGAGAGCACGGCCATGATCACGTTGGCGGGCAGGAACGCGAGGCCGACCTGCAGCGGGCTGTAGCCGAGAACGAGCTGGAGGTAGAGAGCCGAGAGGAAGAACCAGGCGAACATCGCAGCCGCCCACAGGATGCCGACGATGTTGGCGGTCGAGGTGTTTCTCCGCCGCAAAAGGCCGAGCGGTACGAGCGGCGTCGGCGTTCTTGCTTCGTGCACGACAAACGAAGCGAAGAGCAGGCCGGCAACGGTCAGCAGGCCGAGCGTCCGGGCAGTCGTCCAGCCGACCTGATTGCCGTTCACGATCGCGTAGACCGCGAGCAGCAGTGATGCCGTGACAGCGATCGCCCCGGCGCTGTCCAAGCGTCGTGAGGCGGGCGCGATGTCGGCTTTGGGCAGCACGAGCCTCGCGAGCGCCAGCACCGTGATGCCGATTGGGACGTTGACGAGGAAGATCCAGTGCCAGCTGAGCGCGTCCGTCAGGATCCCGCCCAGCAGGACGCCGATCGTTCCGCCGCCGGCGGCGACGAATCCGAAGACCCCCATCGCTTTCGCCCGCTCCATCGGCTCGGTGAAGAGGGTGACGATGAGCGAGAGCGCTACAGCGGAGACGATGGCCGCGCCGAAGCCCTGCAGCGCCCGGGAGCCGATCAGCATGTCCTGGGACCTCGCGAGCCCGCAACCGAGCGACGCGAGGGTGAAGATCACGATTCCGATCAGGAACAGGCGTCGATGGCCGAAGAGATCCCCCAGCCGGCCGGCCAGGAGCAGGAGCCCGCCGAACGTCAACAGATAGGCATTCGCCACCCAGGCCAGCGAGCTCTCGGAGAACCCGAGATCCGCGCGGATCGAGGGCAGCGCGACCCCAACGATCGTCACGTCCAGGACGATCATCAGGTCGCCAAGGCAGACGATGACCAGTGCGAGCCATCGGTGTCTGTCGGTCGCCGGTCCGGTCATCGGGGATGCCTCCTCTGTGGTCGTCACACAGAAGTCGGAGCGGACATCCGCGTTTCGACATGTCGAGAGCGCCGGCTGCCGCGATGACGCACGAAATTGGCCGCAAAATCAGCTTGCGGGATGGTGATGTCGAGAAGAGGCTCGTCGCTTCGACCTACGTAGTGACAGACCTTCCCGCGACAGAGAGGACAAAGTCATGAAGTACGTCGCGCTCGTCTACACCAATCCCGGCGCGTTCGAAGCGCTGTCGCAAGCAGAACGCGACGCGATGATGAGCGAGGCCGACGCCTACCTCAAGGAGTTCACCGAGTCCGGAGAGTTCCTCGGTGAAGGGTTCGCGCTCGCCGATCCCTCGACCGGCCGCACCGTACGGGTGCGAAACGGCCTTCCGGCGGTAACGGACGGCCCATTCGCGGAGGCGAAGGAGCAGCTCGCCGGCTTCTACGTGCTCGACGCGGAGAGCCTCGAGCGGGCGACCGAGATCGTGACCCGTGACCCGGCCGCCCGGTTCTGGGCGGTGGAGGTGCGGCCGATCATGGACACCGCCGGTGCAGAGATGTGACGACGAAGGACGGAGTCGTGGTCGAGGACTTGCTGCGCCAGTTCGCGCCGCAGGTTCTCGGCTCACTCGTTCGCCGTTACGGCCACTTCGACCTGGCTGAGGACGCCGTGCAAGAGGCCCTGCTCGCGGCCGCGCTCCAGTGGCCCGAGCAGGGAATCCCCGAGAACCCGCGGGGCTGGTTGATCACGGTCGCCGTTCGCCGGTTGACCGACGAGCTGCGCAGCGACCAGGCTCGACGGCGCCGCGAGGAGCGGGCGGCGGCAGAGCTGCCCCGCGAACACGTCGAGCCGTCTCCCGACCCCGAGCAGGTCCCCGCCGAAGAGGACGACACGCTGACGCTTTTCTTTCTCTGCGCTCATCCGGCCCTTTCCCCGGCGTCTCAGCTTGCGCTGACCTTGCGCGCGGTCGGCGGACTTGCGACCGCGGAGATCGCCCGCGCCTTCCTCGTCCCGGACGCGACTATCGCCCAGCGGATCAGCCGTGCCAAGCAGCAGATCAAGGCGAGCCATATCCCCTTCACGCTCCCCGCGGAGTCCGAGCGGGTCGCGCGGCTGACGGTCGTGCTGCACGTGCTGTACCTGATCTTCAACGAGGGCTATACGGCGTCGTCCGGGCCCGACCTGCAGCGCGGCGAACTGACCTCGGAAGCGATCCGCCTCGCCCGCGAGGTGCGTCGACTCCTTCCGGATGACGGCGAGGTAGCCGGGCTGCTCGCTCTCATGCTGCTGACCGACGCCCGGCGGCCGGCGCGCACGCGCACGGACGGAAGCCTCGTGCCATTGGCGGAACAGGATCGGGAGCGGTGGAACGGGAGCTACATCGAGGAAGGCGTCGCCCTGGTCACAGCCGCATTGGCGCGATCGCCACTCGGCCCGTACCAGCTCCAGGCGGCCATCGCAGCGGTTCATGACGAGGCGGCGCAGGCCGCGGGCACCGACTGGCCCCAGATCCTCGTCCTCTACGAGTTACTCGAGCGCATCTCGCCCAATCCGATGGTCACGCTCAATCACGCCGTGGCGGTCGCGATGGTGAAGGGACCACAGGCCGGGCTGGAGCTTCTCGGCCCGCTGGACAACGATCGCCGCCTCGCCGAGCACCATCGCCTGGATGCGGTGCGTGCTCATCTGCTGGAAATGGCCGGTGATCGAACGGCGGCTCGCTCGAGCTACCGGAGAGCGGCCCGCCGGACGACGAGCCTCGCCGAGCGGCGCTACCTTGAGGCTCGAGCCAACCGGCTCACGAGTGACGCGGGCTGACGTCGGATAGGCGGGTCGGCCGGCGCGCAGAAGCTCCGATAATAGTGTGAACGGTCGTGATCTCAGACTTGCCGGCCCCGGGAGGCGGCAAGTCCAAGATCATCAGCAAGGTCGGGTGGGGAGGTGACGTGCCGGAATCTACGGCCCAATCACCGTCGACCGACTCCTACGACCGGCTGTTCACCGTCCCGAACCTGCTGAGCGTCCTGCGGTTGCTCGGGGTTCCGCTGTTCCTGTGGCTGTTGCTCGGTCCCCATGCCGACGTTGCGGCCCTCGCCGTGCTGGCACTGTCCGGCATCAGCGATTGGGCCGATGGCGTCCTGGCCCGACGGCTGAACCAGGCCAGTCGACTGGGTGAGCTGCTGGACCCGCTGGCGGATCGGCTCTACATCCTCGCGACACTGATCGGCCTGACATTGCGGGACGTCATTCCGTGGTGGCTCGCCGCGCTGATCGTGCTGCGGGACCTGGTTTTGCTCGCGACCGTCCCGGCCTTGCGCCGACGAGGATATTGGTCGTTGCCGGTGCACTATCTCGGCAAGGCCGGCACATTCGCTTTGCTGTATGCGTTTCCACTCCTGTTATTGGCCTCGCATGAGGGGACCGCCGCAGACATCGCCCGGCCGATCGCCTGGGCGTTCACCATCTGGGGCGTTGCCTTGTACTGGTGGGCCGGTGTGCTGTACCTGATGCAATTCAACCGACTGCGGCGGCGGCGACCGAAATGACAAGCGCACCTTCACAGTCATCCCGCGAGCTGACCACGGCGTACCTCACGGATCTGGTGACCAACACACTGGACCCGGGTTACGCGGCCGCCGCCGCCCGCCGGCGCGCCGATCCCCGATCGACGTGGTGGGACCGCTGGAACCGTCCGGCCGTCGCGATCGGCTGCCTGCTCATCGGGTTCACCGTTGCTGTCGCCTGGGTACACACCAACCGGGGGGCTCCAGCCGCAGCCCGCGTCCACGCCGACCTCGTCAATCGCGTGCGGGCGGCCCAGAAAGCGGACAGCAGTCTGGCCGCAACCGCGGGCGCCCTCGCCGGCGAGGCCAATCGGTTGCGGGACGCGGCCTTGCCGTCCGGCGGTGCCGTACGTTCGCAGCTCGATCGAGACGAGCTGCTTGCGGGTATCACTGCGGTCACCGGGCCGGGCATGGTTGTCCGGCTGGCCGATCCGCCGCGGACCACTCCCGCTGCCGTAGGCGGCCGCCCGGGAACGACCCCTCTGGCGGATACCGCTGTACTGACCGACCGGGACGTCCGCGCCGTGGTCAACGAGCTCTGGCACGACGGCGCCGAGGCAATCTCGGTCAACGACGTCCGGTTGACCCCTACGACCGCGATCCGGTTCGCCGGACAAGCGGTGCTCGTTGACTTCCGCCCAGTCACCTCGCCGTACACGATCCGCGCCATAGGCGATCGGAACGCTCTGGAAACCGCGTTCGTCGATAGTGCCATCTCCAGCCGCTATCAGACCCTGGCCGGAGCCCGCGGAGTGGCATTCTCCTTCAGCCAGGCGGACCATCTGACCCTGCCCACGAGCGCGGCGGTCGCGCCTCGCTACGCACAACCCACGACCTCGCCGTCCGCCACTCCGGGACGTAGCCGGTGATCGCTGCCATCGCCCTGGTCGTGGGCATCGTCCTCGGCCTGGTCCTGCGACCAACTGTGCCGAGCTGGCTGGAGCCCTACTTGCCAATCGCTGTCGTGGCCGCGCTCGACGCCGTTTTCGGCGGTATCCGAGCGAGGTTGGACGGCCTGTTCGATGCCAAGGTTTTTGTTATCTCGTTCGTGTCTAATGTTCTGGTGGCGGCGCTCATCGTGTTCCTGGGCGACAAGCTCGGAGTCGGTGCAGCCCTCTCGACGGCCGTTGTCGTTGTGCTCGGTATCCGCATCTTCGGCAATGCCGCAGCGATCCGACGGCACATCTTCCGGGCATGACGGCCGAGCACGACGCGGAAACCCGCGTCGACGAGCAAACCGACGATCTCGGGGAGATCGCTGCCGGATCCGAGGCCGCAGACCCCGCCGACACGTCTGTCCACTCCGACGAGACCCAGCCGAACACGGAGGGCCCAGTCGACGAGGCCATCGAGGGCGATCTGGATGCCGACGGCCACGCCGAAAGCGCGTCGGACGATCACGCCGGCGGCACGGCCAACCGCACTCGGAGCAGGTCATTCCGGGTGCGGGCCGGCGTCCTGATCGGCGTGCTGGTCGCATTGCTCGGTTTCGCGATTGCCGTCCAGGTGCGGTCCAACTCGTCGTCGGACAGCCTGTCCGGCGCGCGCGAGGAGGATCTCATCCGGATCCTCGACGATCAGAACTTGCAGGCGGCTCGGCTGCGCCAGCAAATCGCCGATCTGCAGCTGACGGTCAGTCAGCTGCAGGCGGGCGGTGACCGAAACTCGGTCGCTTTGCAGCAGGCCGAGCAGCAGCTCGCGGCACTGGGCGTACTGCTGGGCACATTGCCGGCTACCGGGCCCGGAGTCGTGGTCACGGTTACCGATCCGGCGCGCAAGCTGCAGCCGGAGGACTTGCTCGACATCGTGCAAGAGCTGCGGGGAGCCGGTGCCGAGGCGATCCAGTTCGGCGGCGTTCGAGTCGGCGTGTCGACCAGCTTCACCGCGGCGCCCAGTGGCGTCCAGGTCGACGACACAGTTGAGCAGCCGCCGTACGTGGTCCGCGCGATTGGCGACCCGAAGACGTTAGACACCGCGCTGAACATCCCGGGGGGCGTCGCCGCGACTGCCCGCGCGGCCGGCGGTGACGCCGCAGTAGCCGAAATGCAACGCGTGACGATCACAGCTCTGCGTCAGTTGCCGAACCCCAAGTACGCCTCGCCGAGCGGCAGGTAGGGTGCCCTCGAACCACACAACCCGAGTGGAAGGCCGGATCGGCAGCGATGGCGGAAGTACCCGATGACTTGAAATACACCGCAGAGCACGAATGGGCGCGGATCTCCGGCTCATCGGTGCGAATCGGAATCACGGACTTCGCCCAGGAGTCACTGGGCGATGTCGTCTACGTGTCGCTGCCCGACGTGGGCACGATGATCACCAAGGGGGAGCCATTTGGCGAGGTCGAATCGACCAAGAGCGTGTCGGAGCTATTTGGTCCGGTCGACGGCACGGTTACTGCGCGCAACGACACGCTGGACGGCCAGCCAGAGGTGATCAACTCTGACCCCTACGGGGCCGGCTGGATCATCGAGGTCGAGGTGGCTGACACCGCCCAGTTCGACGCTCTGCTGGACGCTGGGACGTACGGCACGCTGAGCGGTTGACTCTCATTTAGCTGCGATTGACCCTTGGGATCAGGCGGAACTAGGCTCGCCGCAGCTACCGGCACACCAGTTAACGACGGCGGGGCGGCGCACCGGCGGCATCGCGACTGCGCAGTCGAATCCCCACGTGGCGGGGTGGTCAGAGACCGCACCGGCCAGCACAGAAGGGCTTACCGCGAGTGTTCTGTACTGCTTGTGGCACGGAGAATCCGACGGGTAGCCGCTACTGTGCGAACTGCGGCGCCGTGCTGGCGGAAAGTCTGCCGGACACCACCAGTGTTATCGGATCGCACGTCACGGTGCCGGAATCCGACGGGGAATTCTCCACCGAAGCACATCAGGGTGCGATCGACGCGCTCGCTCCTGGCTCGGCCCTGCTGGTGGTGAAGCGAGGGCCGAACGCCGGCAGCCGATTCCTGCTCGACCAAGACGCGATCACGGCCGGACGGCACCCGGACAGTGACATCTTTCTGGACGACGTAACCGTGTCGCGTCGGCATGCCGAGTTTCGCCGCGAAGGCAGCGGCTATACGGTGCATGACGTCGGTTCGCTCAACGGCACATACGTCAATCGCGAACGCATCGATGCGGTTCCGCTGGCGGGAGGGGACGAAGTGCAGATCGGCAAGTTCCGCCTGGTATATCTCACCGCCGCCGTACGCAGCGGTATTGGGGCCGGCCAGGAATGATGACCTCGTGAGCCCGTCCGGTGCCGCCGCTTCGGCGGCCGGACCTAGGCCAACGCTGTCGATCGGTGAGGTGCTAAGCCAGCTCCGCGGAGACTTTCCGGATATCACGATCAGCAAGATCAGGTTCTTGGAGACCGAAGGGCTGATCCGTCCGGAGCGCACACCGTCCGGCTATCGCAAGTTCTCGGCGAACGACGTCGCTCGGCTGCGCTATGTCCTTGGCCAGCAACGCGACCATTACCTGCCGTTACGGGTGATCAAGGATCAACTGGACGCGATGGACCGCGGGCTCGTGCCCGCCCAGGGTGGCGTGCCGCGCGTGCCGCACCTCGCCATTGCTGACAATGCGCCGAGCGCTGATCACTTCGTTCCGGCGGCAGCGACCTTGCGCATGTCCCGCGACGAGCTGCTCAACGCGACTGGTCTGACCCCTGATCAATTGCGGGAGCTCGAGCAGTTCGGGATGATCACACCACGGTCCGGTGGCCGCTATGACGACGACGCTCTCGCGATCGGCCAGGTCGTGGTCGAGATGGCCCGGTACGGGCTCGAGGGGCGTCATCTGCGGGCTTTTCGCAGCGCGGCCGAACGGGAGGTCGGCCTGTTCTCGCAGGTCGTGGGACCGATGGCCCGGCAACGCGGATCGGAGGCGCGCGCCCGGGCCGAGGAGACGGTTCGAGAACTCGCGGCGCTGTCAGTGCGGCTGCATGCCGCGCTCGTCCAGATCGGGTTACGCGATGTCATGGCTGGAAGTAGCTAGAGCGGACGCGAACCTGGAACGAGCGTGTAGCGTCGTGACCGTGCATCCGTTGCGTGTCGTCGGAGTGCGGGTGGAGTTGCCGGCCAATCAACCGGTCGTTCTGCTGCGGGAGGAAGACGGGGTCCGTTACCTGCCGATCTGGATTGGCGCCGTCGAGGCCTCGGCCATTGCGTTTCACCAGCAGGGCGTACAGACTCCGCGACCACTGACGCACGATCTCGTTCGGGACATGATCAGGGCGTTGGGGGTACGGCTCGAGGCCGTGCATATCACGGAGCTTCGAGACGACGTGTTCTACGCCGAACTTCGATTCGCCGGCGGAATCACAGTGAGCGCTCGGCCGTCGGACGCCATCGCCGTGGCGCTGCGTTGTGACGTCGCCATTCTGGGTAGCGACGGTGTCCTCGATGCCGCCGGGATCGAGATCCCGGACGAGCAGGAGGACGAGGTGGAGAAGTTCCGGGAGTTCCTCGACAACGTTTCGCCCGAGGACTTCGCCTCGGGAAGTTGATCGCCTGCGGTCGTTCGCAGCCCAACCTTCGATCTCAAGCTGAGAGTTACGGATTGGTCTCTGTGCCCGCGCGTCGCGTTGACCGCCACGCCGTCCCGGACATACCGTCGTCGGACGGTACCCGGCCGCTGGTGTAGGCATGCTGCAGCGGCGGAGGCCGCAAGGCAGATCTGGAGGTGCGGCATGGGCGAGGTAGCCGAACCCGGGCAGCACCCGGAACAGGGCACACTGTTCGCGGACCCGGCGCTAGGGGCAGCACCTGGCGACAATGTGGGTTACCGGGGCCCCACCGCCTGCGCGGCCGCGGGTATCACCTACCGGCAGCTGGACTACTGGGCGCGCACGGACCTCGTTGTGCCGTCGGTCCGCTCGGCGACGGGGTCCGGTAGTCAGCGGCTGTATTCGTTCAAAGACATCCTGGTCCTGAAGGTCGTCAAACGGCTGCTGGACACCGGGGTCTCATTGCAGAACATCCGCAGCGCGGTCGACCACCTGCGGGCCCGCGGTGTCGATGATCTGGCCCGCATCACCTTGCTTTCCGACGGCACGACGGTCTACGAGTGCACCTCGTCGGAAGAAGTCGTCGATCTGTTGCGCGGCGGGCAGGGGGTCTTCGGGATCGCGGTCAGCGGCGCGCTCCGTGAACTCATCGGGTCACTCGCCCAGCTGCCGAGCGAGCGGGCGGATAGTGCTGACGCGACGCCGGCTGAACCGGCCTCGAGCGGCCACGACGAGCTGGCGCGGCGACGGCAGCAGCGCATCGCTGCGAGCTGATCAGCTACTGCTGCAACCACTACCCGGATCGCCTGGGCGCACGGCCGGCTGGTATCTTCGGACTTGACCTTCCCCGCGCGGGAGAGTCCGCCCGGCTATCGCGGGGCGGCGCCGAAGGGGCAACTTCCCCGGAACCTCTCAGGCACCAGGACTGTGCGGACGGCACGTCGCCGAGGTCGCTCTGGAGGGCTCACCAACAGAGGGGGACGCTGCGCCGGTCGGCGCGGCTGTTCCGTCTCTGTTCAGGAGTGAGCCCGCCTCATGAGCCTATTCGATCTCGAGCACGACGAAGCTTTCGCGAGCCGGCACATCGGCGTGGTCGATCCCGCCGACACCCAACGGATGCTCGACGCGATCGGCTTCGGCTCGCTCGAGGAGTTGCTCGACGCAGCGGTGCCGGAGAGCATCCGCGACCGGCGGCCACTCGCTCTGCCGCCGGCCACCTCTGAGGCCGAGGTCGCCGGAGAGCTGCGGGAGCTCGCGGGCCGCAACCGGGTGCTTTCCTCGATGATCGGGCTCGGCTACTACGGCACCATCACCCCGGCCGTCATCCGGCGCAATGTGCTGGAGAACCCGGCGTGGTACACCGCGTACACGCCCTACCAGCCCGAGATCAGCCAGGGGCGGCTGGAGGCTCTGCTGAACTTTCAGACGGTGATCGAGGACCTCACGGCGTTGCCCGTGGCGAACGCTTCATTGCTGGATGAGTCCACCGCGGCCGCCGAGGCCATGGCCCTCATGCATCGCGCGGCACCGAAGGGCGACACGCTCGTCGTCGACGCCGACGTGCTGCCGCAGACGCTCGATGTCGTGCAAACCCGAGCGCGACCCCTGGGACTGCAGGTGGTCACCCACGATCTCGATGACCCGTTGCCCGACGGTGACATCTTTGGCGTGCTCGTCCAGTACCCAGGCGCGTCCGGTCGGGTCCGGAACCTGACGCCTATCGTCACCGCGGCCCACGACCGCGGTGCCCTGGTCACGGTCGCCGCCGATCTACTGGGCCTGGCCTTGCTGGTGCCACCCGGTGAGGTCGATGCCGACATTGCCGTAGGCAGCTCACAGCGATTCGGGGTGCCACTGGGCTTCGGCGGCCCGCACGCCGGCTATATGGCCATCCGCAGCGGGCTCGAGCGCCAGCTGCCCGGCCGATTGGTCGGTGTCTCGATCGACGCGGACGGCCGGCCGGCCTACCGGCTCGCTTTGCAAACACGCGAGCAGCACATCCGGCGCGAACGCGCTACGAGCAACATCTGCACCGCGCAGGTGCTACTTGCGGTGATCGCGGGCATGTACGCCGTCTACCACGGCGCTGAGGGCATCCAGCGCATCGCACAACGCACGCACCGCATGGCGGCGATCCTGGCGGCCGGTCTGCGTGAAAACGGCATCGAGGTTTCCAGCGCGCCATTCTTCGACACCTTGACCGCCCGCGTGCCGGGCGCTGCGGCGGAGGTAGTGGCGGCCGCCCTCGTCGAAGGCATCAACCTGCGACTTGTCGACGCCGACAGCGTGGGCATCGCGTGCGACGAGACGACCCACCGCAACACCCTCGTCGCGGTCTGGCGTGCGTTCCGCCTCACCATCGGCTACCCCGACATTGACCGTCTGGACGAGACCACGCCCGACGCGTTGCCGGCGGTCCGGCGCACCAGCCCGTATCTGACGCACCCGGTGTTCTCCGCCCACCGCTCGGAAACCGAAATGCTGCGCTACCTGCGGCGGCTCGCCGACAAGGATTACGCGCTGGATCGCGGCATGATCCCGCTCGGGTCGTGCACGATGAAGCTCAACGCCACGACCGAGCTCGAGCCGATCACCCTGCCTGGCTTCGCCGACGTGCACCCGTTCGCGCCGGAAGGCCAGTACGACGGGTACCGCCACATCATCAACGATCTCGAGCACTGGCTTGCCGAGATCACCGGGTACGACGCTGTATCACTGCAGCCGAATGCCGGATCCCAGGGCGAGTTCGCAGGTCTGCTCGCGATCCGTGGCTACCACCGTGCACGGGGCGACGAGCATCGGGACGTGTGCCTGATTCCGGCCAGCGCACACGGCACAAACGCGGCCAGCGCGGTCATGGCCGGCATGCGCGTCGTCGTCGTCAAGACGGCTGGCGAGGCGGGGGAGATCGATTTCGACGACCTGCGCGCCAAGATCGCCAAGCACGCCGACGCCTTGGCTGCGGTGATGGTGACGTACCCGTCGACCCACGGCGTGTTCGAGGAGCACATCGCCGAGGTGTGTGCGCTCGTCCACGAGGCCGGTGGACAGGTCTACGTCGACGGAGCGAACCTCAACGCGATGGTTGGTCTGGCTCGCCCGGGTCAGTTCGGCGCCGATGTATCGCACCTGAACCTGCACAAGACGTTCTGCATCCCGCATGGCGGTGGCGGGCCGGGGGTAGGTCCGATCGGAGTGCGCGCCCACCTGGCGCCGTACCTCCCCAATCACCCGCTGCGTGCTGACGCGGGTCCCGCCTCTGGAGCCGGGGCCATCGCGGAAGCGCCCTGGGGCTCGGCATCGATCCTGCCGATTACCTGGGCCTATCTGCGACTCATGGGCCCGGTCGGCCTGACCCGCGCGACCGGGGTCGCCATCCTGTCGGCCAACTACCTGGCGAAACGATTGGCCGCCCACTACCCGGTGCTTTACACCGGAGCGCGCGGCCTGGTGGCGCACGAGTGCATCCTCGACCTGAGGCAGATCACGCGGGAGACGGGTATCACGGTCGAGGACGTGGCCAAGCGCCTCATCGACTACGGATTCCACGCGCCGACCATGTCCTTCCCGGTCGCGGGCACGTTGATGGTCGAGCCGACCGAGTCGGAGAGCCTCGCGGAGCTGGACCGGTTTGTCGCCGCGATGATCGCTATCAAGGCTGAGATCGCGAAGGTCGCGTCCGAGGATTGGCCTCGGGAGGACAACCCGCTCGTCAACGCTCCCCACACGGCGTGGTGCCTGACCGAGAAGTGGGCCTACCCGTACACATTGGCCGAGGCGGCCTACCCCGATGGGGTCGATCCAGCGGCCAAATACTGGCCACCCGTCCGTCGCATCGACGGAGCGTACGGCGACCGCAACCTGGTGTGCGCCTGCCCGCCGGTGGCCGACTACGCCTGACCGGCGGGTGGCATATCATCGCCCGCCCAGCCACGTCGCAGGGCGGGCGAGCCGGTAGGGATCAGGACTTGCGGTGCGCAGCCGCAGCCAGCAACTCCTGACGACGTGCCGCGATGCTACGACCGTCGGGCAGGAGCTCTCCGGTGTCCTCGAACAGCACGACCCCATTGCAAAGGAGGCTCCACCCTTGCTCGGGGTGCGCGACAATGACGTGTGCGGCGTCGCGGTCGAGCTGCGCGGCAGAGGGGCACGGCGGAGTGTGCGTGCACACGTGCGGCGCTGGGGCGGGTGGTGCAGTGATCATCTTTTCGTAGTTCCCCGTAATCGCTTGCAGGTTGTTCTTGCAACGTCAAGTGTGCTCCGTGTTTCCCAGATGTCCAGCATCTCAAACATATGAATTTAGGTGTGTAATACGCAAATCGCTCGGCACCGTCATCAAATTGTTGTCGACCACCACATACCCTGGGCGGGAAGTGAGCGGCGGCCCGCTATTTGGCATGCATTACGCGCGTCCCAGCCAGTCTTGCGCCTCGCGCAGGCTCGGCGCGCGGGGCACCCAGTCGGCCAGGGTAGCGGGGTAGCCGGCCGCGATCGCGGCCTGCACAACCTCGGTGTCATCGTCGACGAACGCCGCGATCGAGCGCGCGCTGAGCCTGCGCAAGACACCGAGCTTGAACAGCCGCGCCGGCCGGCGGTCGCTGTTGCCGCGCAGATGAATCTCGGCGTGCGGCAGGTCGTGTTTCGCGAGCCAGTCGCGAGTCACCGCCCGCAGCCACTCCGGGCGGCCGGATAGCCAGGCAACCTCGTGTTGCCCGCCCAGGTCGTTGACCAGGGTGATGCCCTCGACGAGAGCCGGATCGTAGACCGCCGACTCGTGAAATCGCACCCAATCCCTGCGCCGGCCCTCGATGAGGTGCAGCCGGTGCCGAACATCGGCGACGACGCCGTCGATGTCGAAGACGGCCACCGTCACGGTCATGAGCCTACGTGCCGGCCGGTGGGATGATGGGCCCGTGCGTTTCCTCGGGCCCCCGCCGCCGTACGACCTGACCTACGACGACGTGTTCATGGTGCCGGCCCGCTCGGATTTGAGCTCCCGTTTCGACGTCGACCTGTCCACGGTCGACGGCAGTGGCACGACGATCCCGATCGTCGTCGCCAACATGACGGCGGTGGCCGGCCGCCGGATGGCCGAGACGGTCGCGCGCCGGGGTGGCCTTGCCGTACTGCCCCAGGACATCCCGGTCGATGTCGTGCGGGATGTCGTGGCGTGGGTGAAGTCCCGGCACCTCGTCTTCGACACGGCCTTGACGCTGACGCCGACCAGCCCGGTCGGAGACGCACTCGCATTACTGCCCAAGCGGGCGCACGGCGCCATCATCGTGATCGACGACGGACGGCCGGTCGGCGTGGTGACAGAAGCAGATTGCCTCGGCGCCGATCGATTCACTCAGCTGCACCGGGTCATGTCGACGCCGGTCGTGACGGTGCCCGACTCGGTGGATCCCCGCAAGGCCTTCGAAATGCTCGACGCGGAGCACCGCCGGCTGGCGGCGGTCGTCGACGCGACGGGCCGCCTGGTGGGCATCCTGACCCGCACGGCGGCTCTGCGGGCGACCCTTTATCAACCAGCGATCGACGGGTCCGGCCGGTTGCGGGTTGCGGCGGCGATCGGTGTCAACGGGGATGTCGCCGGTAAGGCCGGCCAGCTCCTCGACGCCGGCATCGATCTGCTGATCGTAGACACCGCACACGGCCACCAGCAGCGCATGATCGACGCGCTCAGCGCGGTACGCGGACTCACACCAACCGTCCCGATCGTTGCCGGCAACGTCGTGTCGGCCGAGGGCGTGCGTGATCTCATCGCGGCCGGGGCCGACATCGTGAAGGTCGGCGTGGGCCCAGGTGCGATGTGTACCACCCGCATGATGACCGGCGTCGGCCGTCCGCAGTTTTCCGCGGTCCTGGAGTGTGCCGCGGCAGCGCGTGACCTCGACCGGCACGTATGGGCCGACGGAGGGGTACGCCATCCTCGCGACGTTGCACTGGCCTTGGCCGCCGGCGCCTCCGCCGTCATGATCGGCTCGTGGTTCGCCGGCACCTTCGAATCGCCGGGTGACCTGCACACCGCTCCCGACGGCCGCCTGTACAAGGAGAGCTTCGGCATGGCTTCCGCCCGTGCGGTGGCCAACCGGACGTCAGGTGAGGACGCATTCGAGCGAGCCCGCAAGGCGTTGTTCGAAGAGGGGATCTCCACCGGCCGGATGTTCCTCGATCCGCTCCGTCCCGGGGTCGAGGACCTGATCGACGAGATCGTGGCCGGCGTACGGTCCGCCTGTACATATGTGGGGGCGGCAGACCTCGGCGAGTTCGCTCGCCGCGCCGTCGTCGGAGTGCAGAGCGCTGCCGGATTCGCGGAAGGCCGCCCGCTGGACGTCAGCTGGTAGTCCGCCGGCCATGACAAAAGTCGTGGTCGGGCATCGTCGCGCTCGGTTAGCGTCAAGATGAGATGTTGATTCGCCTGCTTCGAGAGTATCTGCAGCCTTATCGTCGCGCGTTGCTGGCCGTCGTGGTGCTGCAGTTTTTCAGCACGCTCGCCTCGCTGTACCTGCCGACTTTGAACGCGGACATCATCGACCGTGGCGTGGCGCTGGGGGACACCGGATACATCATTTCCACCGGCGGCATCATGTTGGCCGTCACGGTGGTTCAGATCGTCTGTTCGATCGCCGCGGTCTACTTCGCCGCCCGAACCGCCATGGGCTTCGGACGTGATGTGCGCGCCGGTCTCTTCGCCCGGGTCGGCACGTTTTCCGCACGAGAGGTGGCGACCTTCGGAGCGCCGTCGCTCATCACCCGGACCACCAACGACGTACAGCAGGTGCAGCTGGTCGTCCTGACGGCGTGCACACTCTTGGTGGTCGCGCCGATCATGTGCGTTGGCGGCATCATTCTGGCCCTCCGGCAGGATCTGGGACTGGCGTGGCTCCTGGTCGTGAGCATTCCCGTCCTGCTGATAGCGGTGGGACTCATCATCCGCAAGATGGTGCCGCTGTTCCGGATCATGCAGGTGAAGGTTGACGGGCTGAACCGGATTCTGCGCGAGCAGATCGCCGGCATCCGCGTCGTTCGGGCCTTCGTCCGGGAGCCGTTCGAGACGGAGCGCTTCGCGAGCGGGAACGCGGAGCTGACCGACTCGGCGGTGCGGGCCGGCCGGTTGATGGCGCTGATGTTCCCGACCGTGATGCTCGTGTTCAACACGTCGAGCGTGGCGGTCCTGTGGTTCGGCGCGCACCGCGTTGAGGCCGGCCAGATCCAGATCGGCTCGCTGATCGCGTTCCTCAGCTATCTCGTGCAGATCCTGCTCTCGGTGATGCTGGCGACGTTCATGGCAGTGATGCTGCCGAGGGCAACGGTGTCCGCCGAGCGCATCGTCGAGGTGCTCGACACCGAGACATCCGTGCGCGCGCCAAGAGCTCCAGTATCAGCGGGTCGCCCCGAAGCAGGGGTCACGCTGACTGGCGTCGAATACCGCTACCCCGGTGCCGAGGCAGCAGTGCTGCAAGACATCAGCTTCTGGGCGCGGCCGGGAGAGACCACAGCCGTCGTCGGCAGCACCGGTTCAGGCAAGACCACGCTGATCTCGCTCATCCCACGCCTGTTCGACGTCACCGGCGGGGCGGTTCGGGTGGGCGGCATCGACGTCCGGGACCAAGATCCCGAAGCATTGTGGCGGCAGATCGGCTACGTGCCACAGCGGCCGTACTTGTTCACCGGAACGATCGCGTCCAATTTGCGCTATGGCGATCCGGACGCGACCGACGAGCAACTGTGGCGCGCGCTCACGATCGCTCAGGCGAGCGACTTCGTCGCGGACATGCCCGGTGCGCTGGAGGCACCCATCGCGCAGGGCGGCACCAACGTCTCAGGCGGTCAACGCCAGCGGCTCGCCATCGCCCGCGCCATCGTCCGCCGACCCGACGTCTATCTGTTCGACGACGCATTCTCAGCGCTTGACCTGTCGACCGACGCTCGATTGCGCGCCGCGCTCGCGCCGCACATCCGCGCCGCCAGTGTGATCATCGTCGCCCAACGGGTGTCCACGATCATGCACGCGGACCAGATCGTCGTGCTCGACGGCGGCGCCATCATCGGACTGGGTACTCACGGCGAGCTGCTGGAGAACTGCCCGACCTACGCGGAGATCGTCGCGTCGCAGATGGCCGCCGAGGTGCCGGCGTGACCAGACTCTCGACAGCTGCGCCACCCCGGCCGCCCATCGGTCGCGGGCCCGGATCGGGACGGGGGCCATTCGGGCAACCACTCGGCCAGCCCGGGGAGAAGTCGCTCAACTTCGGCGCCTCGTCCCGCCGGCTGCTCAAGCGGTTGGCACCTGAGCGGCGCATGGTCGTGCTGGTTGTTGGCTTGGGTGTGATCAGTGTCGCGCTCAGCGTCATCGGCCCGAAGCTCCTCGGGCATGCTACTGACCTGATCTTCGCCGGTGTCGTCGGAAAACAGCTGCCGGCCGGCATCTCCAAGGATCAGGCAATTGCCGAGGCCCGGGCGCGAGGCAACGGTAGGTTTGCCGACCTGCTGAGCGGCACCGATGCCGTGCCAGGGTCCGGCATCGACTTCGCTGCCCTCGGACGGGTTCTTCTCCTCGTGTTGTTGCTGTACGTGACGGCGTCGATCTTCATGTGGGCGCAGGGGTACCTCGTCGCCGGTGTCGTCCAGCGCACCGTGTACCGACTACGTGCCGACGTGGAAGCCAAGCTCAATCGGTTGCCTCTGTCATATTTCGACAAGCAGCCCCGCGGCGAGATCTTGAGCCGCGTGACCAACGACATCGACAATCTGGGCCAGAGCCTCCAACAAACGATGAGCCAGCTGCTCACGTCCTTGCTCACCGTGATCGGCGTCCTGACGGTGATGGTCGTCATCTCGCCGCTGCTCGCTGTCGTGGCTCTAGTGGCGGTTCCCTTTTCGCTGCTCGTCACGCGGATGATCGGCAAGCGGTCCCAGCCGAAGTTCGTCGCCCAGTGGCGAAACACGGGCCAGCTCAACGCCCAGATCGAAGAGGCGTACACCGGCCACTCGATTGTCAAGGTGTTCGGTCGTCAGCGTGACGTCGAACGCACCTTCGGCGAGAAGAACGAGGAGCTGTACGGAGCCTCGTTCGGTGCCCAGTTCGTGTCCGGCATCATCATGCCGGCGATGATGTTCATCGGGAACCTCAGCTATGTGTTGATCGCCGTTATCGGAGGTCTGCGGGTCGCGTCAGGCACGATCAGCCTCGGAGACGTACAGGCGTTCATCCAGTATTCGCGCCAGTTCACTCAGCCATTGACCCAGGTGGCGTCCATGGCCAACCTCCTGCAGTCCGGCGTGGCCTCCGCGGAACGGGTGTTCGAACTACTCGATGAACCGGAGCAGTCGGCTGACCCTGAGCCACTCTCTCGACCGCCCGTGGCCAAAGGACGGGTGGAGTTCGAGCATGTGTCGTTCAGCTACGACCCGGAGGTACCACTCATCCAGGACCTGTCACTCGTCGCCGCGCCGGGCCATACAGTGGCCATCGTGGGGCCGACCGGTGCTGGCAAGACCACGCTGGTCAACCTGATCATGCGGTTCTACGAGCTGTCCGGCGGCCGAATCACGCTCGACGGCACGGATATCGCCCAGCTTCCGCGGGCCGCACTGCGGTCGAAGATCGGCATGGTGTTACAGGACACCTGGCTGTTCCATGGTTCGATCCGTGACAACATCGCCTACGGCCGGCCCGATGCGAGTGACGAGCAGATTCGCCGCGCGGCTGAGGCCACCTACGTTGACCGCTTCGTGCGCAGCCTTCCCGACGGTTACGACACCATGATCGACGAGGAGGCCAGTAACGTCAGCGCCGGTGAGAAGCAGCTGCTCACGATCGCTCGGGCGTTCGTCGCTGAGCCATCTTTGCTGATTCTCGATGAGGCGACCTCTTCGGTGGACACGCGCACCGAGTTGCTCGTACAACACGCTATGGCGGCTCTCCGGTCCGATCGAACCAGCTTCGTCATCGCCCATCGCCTGTCTACGATCCGAGACGCCGACCTGATCCTCGTCATGGAGCACGGCGAGATCGTCGAGCAGGGCAAACACGAGCAGCTGCTCGCCGCCGAGGGTGCCTATTTCCGGCTTTACAACGCTCAATTCGCTGCGTCCGCCGTGGATCTGGATTCGGACGAGGGCGCCGGGCGCGGTGCGGGCCTGGTACCCGCGCGGACTCGCCGGACCTGACGAGTCGCCGGGCCGTCACCAGTCTGCGACGCTACAAGCATGCAGAAGTACGTGATCATGGGTGTGCAAGGCAGCGGGAAGGGAACGCAGGGCGCCATGCTGGCCCGGGAGTTCGACCTGACGCAGATCGCGGTCGGCGACATTTTCCGCTGGCATGTCCAGAACCACACCAAGCTCGGCGCGCAGGTACGCCGGACCATGGCCGAGGGCCGGCTGGTCGATGACGACATGGTCGAGGCGGTCGTGCGGCAACGGCTAGTCGATCATGACTGGAACTACGGCTTCGTCGTCGACGGGTTTCCGCGGAACGCTCGCCAGGCCGAGTTCTTCCTGGAGAGCTACGACATCGACGGGGTCATCTATCTCGACTTGCCCGACGAGGAGGTGCGCCGACGGGTTCTGGCCCGGCGGCTGTGTTCGAACTGCGGGATGGACTACAACCTCATCGCACTCACCCCTAAGGTCCGCAACCGCTGCGACGTGTGCGGTGGTCATCTTGTCCGCCGGGAGGACGACACCGAAGCGGCGCTGGCGAACCGGCTGCGCGACTATCACTCGAAGACGAACCCAGTGCTCGAGCTGTTCCGGCGCAAGGAATTCGTCGTAACGGTCGACGCGCGGCCGGACAAGGCGACCGTGCAGAAGGACATCCGTATCCAGCTGAGGCTCGTCGAGTAGGCGGCCCGGCAACTGTCTTCGGTCACACCCCTATCCGAGTGGTTGACATCGACGTGGAACCCGACCTTCCACTTCGGGCTGCCAATTCACGTGGTACCTCTCCGAGCCTGCCTTGGCCGGCGAGGAGCCTATGATCCGCATCGTGGAATAGAGGAGAACCGAGATGCCGACACCCAGTCCGGGCAACTCGATCACGGTGCGCGTGGTGAGTCCCTCCGGAGCACAAGCCACGGGACAGCTGACTGCCGCCATCGCGGCGGCCGGAGGGGCCCTGACTGCCCTCGATGTGGTCGAGTCGCACCACGATCAGCTAGTAATCGACGTCACCTGCAACACTACTGACGACGAGCACGCGAAGGCGATCACCGCCGTGCTGGCCCGGTTGCCGGGATTCGAGGTACGCAAGGTAAGTGACCGCACGTTCCTGATGCACCTTGGCGGCAAGATCCGCGTCGAACCGAAGGTGTCCCTGCGTACCCGGGACGATCTGTCCCGTGCCTACACGCCCGGTGTGGCGCGGGTCTGCCTAGCGATCGCCGAGAATCCCGAGGACGCCCGCCGGCTGACGATCAAACGCAACACGGTCGCGGTCGTGAGCGATGGTTCGGCCGTTCTCGGGCTCGGCAACATCGGGCCGGCAGCCGCCATGCCCGTCATGGAGGGCAAAGCCGCGTTGTTCAAACGATTCGCCGACGTCGATGCCTGGCCGGTCTGCCTCGACACCCAGGACACCCAGGCGATCATCGACACGGTCCGCTATCTCGCCCCGGCGTACGGCGGCATCAATCTCGAGGACATCGCTGCGCCTCGCTGCTTCGAGATCGAGGCGCGGCTGCGCGAGATCCTCGACATTCCTGTTTTCCATGATGATCAACACGGCACCGCTGTCGTGGTGCTCGCCGCCCTGCGCAACGCGCTGCGGGTCGTCGGAAAGTCGTTGCCTGACGTCCGCATCGTCATTTCTGGCGTCGGTGCAGCCGGCTCGGCGATCATCCGGTTGCTGCTCACCCAAGGGGCCAAGCGGATTGTCGCCAGCGACCGCCAAGGTGTGCTGAATCGTGCCGACCCATTCGTCGAGCCGATGTGGGCCTGGGTGGCTGAGCGCACGAACTCCGAGGGACTATCCGGGTCGCTAAAGGACGTGATCGCGGAGGCCGATGTGTTCATCGGCGTGTCAGCCCCGAACCTGCTCGACGGCGAGGACATCGCGAGGATGGCGCCGGATGCGATCGTTTTCGCCCTGGCCAATCCGGTGCCCGAAGTCGACCCGGTGGCCGCCCGCGAGCACGCGGCAATCGTGGCCACCGGCCGAAGCGATTTCCCGAACCAGATCAATAACGTGCTGGCGTTCCCCGGCGTGTTCCGCGGGCTTCTCGACGTCGGCGCCCGCGAAGTCACGGACGCCATGCTCATCGCCGCCGCCGAAGCCATCGCCGACGTCGTGGCAGGGGACCAGCTCAATCCCAGCTACATCGTGCCGAGCGTCTTCGACATCTCCGTTGCTCCCGCGGTCGCTGCGGCCATTCGGGAAGTCGCGAGTCACCCCACCGCGCCGAGCCCGTTGGTGATCTCCTAATACAGAACATGCCCGTACCCCGCTGGAAGGGACTGACCCGCATGTCTGACGCCCCGCTTGCCTCCGAGGATTCGGTCGACATCGGCGGCCCGCCGGTCCAGAGATCCGAGGAGATCCTGACGGCCGATGCGCTGGATTTCGTGGCCGATATGCATCGACAGTTTCAGGCCCGGCGGGCTGAGCTCCTTCGTCGGCGGAAGGCGCGCCGAGAGGAGATCGCACGAACCGGCACGCTCGACTTTCTCTCTGACACGGCCGAGATCCGGGCGGCTGAGTGGACCGTGGCGCCGGCTCCGGCTGACCTCCGAGACCGCCGCGTCGAGATCACCGGACCGACCGAGCCGAAGATGGCGATCAACGCGTTGAACTCGGGGGCTCGGGTTTGGCTGGCCGATTTGGAGGATGCGAATACGCCACATTGGTCGAACGTCATCACCGGACAGCTCGTCCTGCGTGACGCGGTCCGCCGGAAGCTGCGCTACGTGTCGCCAGACGGCCGGAACTACGAATTGCGACCTGAGCGCGAGCTTGCAGTCATGGTGGTGCGCCCGCGCGGCTGGCACTTCGACGAGCAGCACGTGATGGTCGACGGCGTTCCGGCCGTAGCCGCGTTCGTCGATTTCGGCCTGCACTTCTTCCACAACGCGGCGGAATTACTGCAACGCGGCTCCGGTCCCTATTACTACCTGCCGAAGACGGAGAGCCACCTTGAGATTCGGCTCTGGAACGACGTGTTCACCTGGGCGCAGGAGCGGCTTGGCATCCCGTACGGCACCATCCGGGCGACGGTCCTTATCGAGACGATCACGGCCGCCTTCGAGATGAACGAAATCCTGTACGAGCTGCGTGATCATGCCAGCGGCCTCAACGCGGGGCGATGGGACTACTTGTTCAGCATGATCAAGAATTTCCGGGACGCCGGCCCGACGTTTGTGCTTCCCGATCGGGGATCCGTCACGATGACGGCGCCACCGATGCGCGCCTATACGGAGCTGCTCGTGTCGACGTGTCATCGGCGTGGCGCCTTCGCGATGGGCGGCATGGCCGCCTTCATTCCCAGCCGACGGGATCCGGAGATCAACGAACGCGCTCTGGCCAAGGTTCGGGAGGACAAGGAGCGAGAGGCGGCTGATGGCTTCGACGGGTCCTGGGTGGCTCATCCCGACCTGGTGCCGGTGTGCCGCGAGGTGTTCGACCGGGTGCTGGGCGACCGTCCGAACCAGCTTGATCGGCACCGCGATGACGTCGAGGTGACTGCAGCAGCCCTCCTCGATATCGCGGCGGTGCCGGGCCAAGCGACAGAGGCCGGCCTGCGCAACAACATCGACGTCGGTTTGCGGTACCTGGAGGCGTGGCTAGGCGGTAACGGAGCGGCGGCAATCCACAATCTCATGGAGGACGCTGCTACGGCCGAGATCTCGCGATCGCAGATCTGGCAATGGGTGCACAACGACGTCCGGCTCGACACCGGCGTCACCGTCACGGCCGATCTCGTGCGGCGTATAGCCGATGAGGAGCTCGCGGACATCCGGAACGAGCTTGGCGAGGAGGCTTACGCGGACAGCAATTTCGAGCTGGCGCGCGAGCTATTCGAACGCGTCGCGCTCGCCGACGACTTCACCGATTTCCTGACGCTGCCGGCGTACGAAGCGATCTCAGCCCGCGATTGAGGCCGGTTACAGCGGCGCCACCAGCCCCCCGGGTCAGCGACGGATCTTGCCCTCGACCGAGCTGGTACAGGACAGTGATGGCGTCGCCAGCTTGCGTTCGAGGAGGCTCCATGACCGTTCAGCCGTCGCCCAACGTCTATCCGGCGCCCGACCGCGACCTGGCCATGGAACTGGTTCGGGTTACCGAGGCCGCGGCCATCGCGGCGGGTTTCTGGGTCGGCCGCGGCGACAAGAATGGCGCCGACGGAGCCGCCGTCGACGCGATGCGCCAGGTCATTTCCACGGTATCGATGGCCGGCGTCGTCGTGATCGGCGAGGGGGAGAAGGACGAAGCGCCGATGCTTTACAACGGCGAGGAGATCGGCTCCGGTTTCGGCCCATCAGTCGACGTCGCGGTCGATCCCGTCGACGGAACGACCCTCACCGCCAAAGGCATGAGCAACGCGATATCCGTTCTCGCCGTCGCGGAACGGGGCACGATGTACGACCCGTCGGCTGTGTTCTACATGGACAAGGTCGTGACCGGCCCCCTCGCGGCCGATGTCGTCGATATCACCGCGCCGCCAGCCGAAAACGTGCGACGAGTAGCCAAGGCCAAGGGCGAGCGCCCAGAGAGCGTCACTGTCGTCATCCTGGACCGGCCCCGCCATGAGGAGCTGGTCGAAGCAGTGCGTCAGACCGGAGCCCGCATCCGGTTCCTTTCAGACGGCGACGTGGCTGGCGCGATCATGACGGCCCGAGAGGGCACCGGCGTCGATCTACTGCTCGGCGTCGGCGGCACACCGGAAGGCATCATCACTGCCTGCGCGATGAAGTGCCTCGGAGGAACGATCCAGGCCCAGTTGTGGCCACGGGACGAGGCTGAGCGGCGTCGGGCGATCAACGCGGGACATGATCTCGATGCCGTGCTGGGCATCGATGATCTGGTCCGTAGCAACAACGTTTTCTTCGTGGCGACCGGCATTACCGACGGTGAGCTGCTCCGCGGCGTGCGCTACCGGACGACCGGTGCGCGAACGCACTCGATAGTGATGCGTTCGCTAAGTGGCACGGTGCGCACGATCGAGGGCGAGCACCGGTCGGACAAGGTCCGTCATCTCACCGGCGTTGACCTGATTACGCCGCCGTAGTCGGTGCGGACGACCGTCGTCCGACGACCACCGTCGCGTTCCACTCGGCCGAGCCGACCACCCGGGGGAGTAGGCCATTGCTCGCGAATATCTCCTGAGCCTCCGCCGCCTGACGTTCGCTCGTCTCAACGAGCAGATGACCGTTCTCCGCCAGCCAAGGCTTGGCGCGTGCCGCGACCAAGCGCACGATGTCGAGGCCGTCCGCGCCTCCGTCGAGCGCGGCCCGGGGCTCGTGCACCCGCGCTTCGACGGGCAGCAGCCCGACGGCCGAAGACGGAACGTAGGGGACGTTAGCCACCAGAATATCGACGCGACCCTGCAGCGCCGCGGGCAGCGCTTCATAGAGATTGCCTTCGTATACCTGACCGCCGTATCGGCTGAGATTTCGGCGAGCACACCGAACCGCGACCGGATCGATATCGACCGCATGCACATCGACAGGGGGCAGCGCCACGGATAGAGCCGCGGCGATCGCGCCCGAGCCGCAGCAGAGGTCGACGATGATGGTTCGTACTGGGGTGATCGGGTCGCCGGAGGCGGCGGTACGTCGAACCGTGTCGGCCGCCTGCCGGACGAGAAACTCAGTTCGACGTCGAGGTACGAATACCCCCTCGTCGAGGCCAATTCGCAGGCCGCAGAATTCGGCCCATCCGACGACGTATTCGAGCGGCAGACCTCCCGCCCGGCGATCCACCATGGCACCGAGTTCGTCTGCCGTTCGCGCCTCTGCGATAAGCAAGCGCGCTTCTTCCTCGGCGAAAACACAGCCGGCAGCTCGAAGCCTCGCCACGATGTCCGAGGGCGAAACCAACGATGACACGGCACGCGCCCTTCTTGATGCCGACGGGCGCGCTCTCGTCGTATCAGTCGTGCAGGTCGACTGCGGAGCCACGAGGGGAGAACGCCCGTCCTGAACTTGCGGAAATGCGTCTCACCTCCTCCGTCGCGTCGCTGGTGGAAACGCTAACACTCATCACAGGCGACCGGCCGTGCGATACGCGAGGCGGATAAACCGATCGAATCCGCGATCCGTCAGCACCCGGTGGGCAAACAGGAATGTGCGCGCACCGCCGCCAACGGGATAGCGCGTTCGCGGCTTCGTTCGTTGGACGGCTTTGCCGATCGCCTCCGCGACGACCTCGGGTTCCGACGCCAGAAACGAGGTGTCGGACTTGCGGAGTCCCCGGGCGATCAGTTTCGCCTGGCCGCGGTAGGGAGTGTCGGCCGAGATTGCCTCCAAGTTGTCGGCGGATATTGTCGCCCATTCACTGGTGATGCTGCCGGGTTCGACTACGACGACCTTGATCCCGAATTCGGCGACTTCGGCGCGCAGGCAGTCGCTCAATCCTTCGACAGCGAACTTGGCGGCGTGGTACCACCCACCGAGCGGCTCCCAGATCTTGCCGCCCATGGAAGACATATTCACGATGTAGCCATCACGCTGGGCGCGCATATGCGGTAAGACAAGTTGGGTCAGCCGGGCCAGCCCGAACACGTTGACGTCGAATTGCCGGCGTGCTTCGGCGATCGGCACGTCCTCGACTGCCCCATAGGAGCCGTAGCCGGCGTTGTTCACCAGGATGTCAATGCGACCGTGCTCCGACACGATCTTGTCGACCACCGTGACCATCGATCCGTCATCTGTGACGTCGAGCGACTCCACGTGGATGCCGTGGTCGGCCAGGTCGGACATCCGCTCGACGCGACGGGCGGCCGCATAGACCGTGAAGCCCAGAGCGGCAAGTCGTAGTGCAGTCGCCTTTCCTATTCCGGACGAGGCCCCGGTAACGAGCGCGACGGACTTCGACACGACGGTCTCCTTAGCTTGGCTCTGCCGGGACAGTGCGCTCGCTCGGGCTCGGCGGTAACTCCCTGGGCACAGTTAACGCCACCGGCCGGCCGTTACCGCTGACTTCTGGCTTCTTCGACAGTCAGCTCGGCGGCGGGATCGGCTTCGAGGCGCTCGTCCGGAATGGGCAGTCCACTGCGAATCGATTGCCCGAATGTCCCATCCTTGAGCCGCTGTTCGGCCCGAGTGATCGCCGCGAGCCGATCGCGCAAGGACTCCGCCACGGCGTTGTTGACACCCTCGTCGGTGAGCGGTTGCGCGGGATCGGCCGAGTCTCCCGTTTCCCGCTCGGCGACCCAGTCCTGCCGACCGGCAGCCGTCGCCTCGGCGAGCAGCCGTTGCACCTCGGCTCGCTCGTCTTGCAGCAGACGTCGTGCCCGTTCCGGGTCCATGGCATCCTCCTCGATGTCATCTCCAGGCCTGGTCCCCCCGCGCCCCGCTCGAGCAACAGCCGGCGGATCAATCGTCGCTACGACCGTAGTCCTGACGGCGGGGTACCCACCTCGCTGCCCCTTAGCCGTGCAGAGCGTCGAGTATCTTGCTCAGGCGTCGGTTGCGAGTCTCAGCGCGCTTGGCGCCGGTCAGCCACTCGGCATATTCGCGGCGATGAGAAAAGGACAGCCGGTCGAACGCGGTCTGTGCTGCCGGGTCGTCGGCGAGTGCTCGCGCGAGGTCGGGCGGGATGGCAAGCGTGCGGGGCCGATTGTCTCGCTCGATCTCCAGAATGACGTCGTCACCAATGTCGATGGCCGCTGCTTGACGGGTGGCCTTGTGCACACCGAGGCAAACCTGCCCTGAGCCTGCGGGCATCGTCGAGCTCTCGAACTCGACGCCGTCGATCGCGCCGAGTACCCGGAACCGACTGCCGCCGCCCAGTGCCCTCAGCACAGCCTCGGGAAGCAAGACGAAGGCGCCACCGCCGCGGGCTGCCTCGAGCACGCCCACGAAACGTTGCCGCGCCACGAACAAGATCGTAACGTCGCCGTCTGTTGTCGTAGGGTGTTGCGAAGCTGATCGCATGGAACAACGAATCAGTCTGGTCACTCTGGGCGTGACCGATCTGCCGCGAGCTCGGTCGTTTTACGAGGCGATGGGCTGGAGCAACGCACAGCAGCCGGACCACGAGGTGTGCTTCTTCCAGGCGGGCGGCATGGTCTTCGGGCTGTGGACCGCGCTCGGCGGTCATGGCGGACCTGGCATCGAGCTAGCGCACAACGTTCGTACGCCCGAGGACGTGGCCGCGGTGCTCACCGACGCCGAGAAAGCCGGTGGCACGATCGTGCGTCCCGCTGCACCCGCGGATTGGGGCGGCACGACGGGGGCATTCGCTGACCCCGACGGTTATGTCTGGGAGGTCGCCCACAATCCTGGCTGGACCATCGCCGACGACGGGTCGATCCGCATCTGACTCTGCGACGCGGCCGTGGTCGAACCGACACTATTCGAACCGCAGGCGTCCCGCCGACGTATTCAGTATGTGGTGGAGCATCATCCACGATCTGTGACCTCTGATCCCGGGGAAGCGCTGCGCCGTGGGTCGCGGCCGTATGCAGAGTCTGGCTCTGCGGTGGATCAGTCGGCCGCGCCGAGCGGATCCAGCCGTGCCGTGGGCCTGGACGGGATTCGTGGCCTGGCCGCGCTGTATGTGGTGGTGCATCACTGCTGGCTGGTGACGTTTCACGGATACCCGGCCAACACCGGTCCGGCCTGGCTCGGCTGGCTGGTGTACGGGCATCTCGCGGTGGTCGTCTTCATCGTGCTGTCCGGATTCTCCTTGGCCATCGCTCCGGCTCGCCGCGGGTGGCAGCTCGGCGGGACGCTCCGGTTCGCCCAGCGCCGCGCCTGGCGGATCTTGCCGCCGTACTGGGCGGCATTGATCTTCAGTCTGATCATTGCCTGGACGGTGACCCCGCAATTGCACTCCGGTCCGCCGACGGGAAGATCAGTTCTTGTCTATGGCCTGCTCTTGCAGGACGTGACCACCGCACCGATACCCAACGGCGCGTTTTGGTCCATCGCGGTCGAGGCCGAGCTCTATTTGATCTTCCCGCTGCTGGTGCTGATGCGCCGACGATTGAGCACTGCCACCGTGCTGGCCGCGGTCACCGTGCCGGTCGTTGCGATGGGACTGCTCAGCCCGGGTATGGCCACGGCGGACAAACTGACCGGCGTTACGCCGCAGTTCGCGCCGTTGTTCGCGGTCGGCGTGCTCGCCGCCGGCATCGTCGCCGCGCGTGATCGCATCCGGCGCATGCCATGGCCGTGGCTGGCCGCACTGGCCGCGGCCCCGGTGCTCGTACTGATCATTCTGAACGGCTCGGTCTGGACGGTGCGTCACTACTTCTGGATCGACCTGGCGGTCAGCCCAGGGATCGCCCTGCTCCTGGCCGGAGTAGCCACGAACCAACCTGGTGCATTGGTCCGTCTGCTCACGACCCGGCCGGTGCGCCGCCTCGGCAGCTACTCCTACAGCCTCTACCTGCTCCACGTGCCCATCGTGCTGGGCATCAGCCGCACCGTCGCCGCCCACTACGCTGCGCCCGGATTGCCGGCGTTCTGGGTCACCCTGGGACTGGGGGTGCCGATCTCCCTGCTGACCGCGCGGTGGTTCGCGGCGATCTTCGAGATTCCCTTCCAGCGGTACCGCAGTTGGGCCGCCCTGCGCGGCGCGGCCCAGGCCCGACGCGGGGTAGAGCAGCGCCCGACTGCCGGCCCGGCTGCCTCCCAACGACGGCCGGTCGAAGTCACCCCCGGCTAGGTAGTGCGGTGGCTGGCATCGCGATCAAGATGAGTTCGACTTGACATAACGCATTGCGTATTTGGTGCAGCTGACTGGAATCGGTCAACGGTCAACTCCGTGGCGGGTAGGAGGGCGAGTCGAGCCCGCTCATGCGCCTACTGCAGAGTGGTTGATCTGAGCTGGCACCGGGGGAGCGGCCGTGGCCCAATGCTCAGGGATATCAACAGCCCCAACAGCCCCAACAGCATCAGGAGGGCTCAGCATCCTCCATCTGGCCTCAACCTGACATAATGTCGATTATCGGCGGACGGGGTTTGGCTGATGATCCTGGCCGTACCGTCGCCTGAGAGCGGTACGTACGTCCAAGATCACGATCGATGAGCGGGGCGGCCCCAGCCGGCCGGCCCACCCAAAGGCCTCGATCAACCGCCGATGTAGGCCGCGAGATGCTCGCCGGTCCGCGTCGACCGCGCGGCGACGAGGTCGGCGGGCGTGCCCTCGAAGACGATCCGGCCACCGTCGTGGCCGGCGCCGGGGCCGAGATCGATGATCCAGTCGGCGTGCGCCATGACCGCCTGGTGATGCGCGATGACGATGACCGACTTACCGGCGTCGACCAGGCGGTCGAGCAGGCCGAGAAGCTGCTCGACGTCGGCCAAGTGCAAGCCGTTGGTCGGCTCGTCGAGGACGTAGACGCCGCCCTTCTCGGCCAGGTGGGTGGCCAGCTTGAGCCGCTGCCGTTCGCCGCCGGACAGCGTCGTGAGCGGCTGGCCGAGGCTGAGGTAGCCGAGCCCGACGTCGGCCAGGTGGGTCAGGATCTTGTGGGCCGCGGGCGTGTTCGCTGCACCGCTGCCGAAGAACTCGTCGGCCTCGGTCACCGACATCGCGAGCACGTCGCTGATGTCTCGGCCGCCGAAGTGGTACTCCAGCACCGACGCCTCGAAGCGCTTCCCTTCGCACTCCTCGCAGGTGGTGGCGACGCCGGCCATCATGGCCAGGTCGGTGTAGATGACGCCGGCGCCGTTGCAGTTGGGGCAGGCGCCTTCGGAGTTGGCGCTGAAGAGCGCCGGCTTCACCCCGTTGGCCTTGGCGAACGCCTTGCGGATGGGCTCGAGCAGCCCGCTGTATGTCGCCGGGTTGCTCCGCCGGGAGCCGCGGATCGCGCCCTGATCGACCGACACCACCCCGTCCCGGCCAGACACTGAGCCGTCGATCAGGGAGCTCTTTCCCGACCCGGCCACGCCGGTCACGACGACCAGCACGCCGAGCGGGATGTCGACATCGACGTTACGCAGGTTGTGCGTGCTCGCGCCGCGTACCTCCAGCACTCCGGACGGCGTTCGCACCGATGACTTCAACGAAGCACGGTCGTCCAGATGGCGGCCGGTGATGGTGCCGCTAAGCCGCAGCCGGTCGACGGTGCCCTCGAACATCACCTCGCCACCGGCCGTGCCGGCGCCAGGGCCGAGGTCGACGACGTGGTCGGCGATCGCGATCGCCTCTGGCTTGTGCTCGACGACCAGCACGGTATTGCCCTTGTCACGCAGCTGCCGCAACAGGCCGTTCATCCGTTCGATGTCATGGGGGTGCAAGCCGATCGTCGGCTCATCGAACACATAGGTGACGTCCGTGAGCGACGAGCCGAGGTGGCGGATCATCTTGGTGCGCTGGGCCTCGCCGCCCGACAGCGTGCCCGACGGGCGATCGAGCGAGAGGTAGCCCAGCCCGATCTCCGCGAACGAGTCGAGAAGGTGCTGCAACCCGGTGAGCAGCGGAACGACCGACGGCTCGTCGAGGCCCCGGACCCAATCGGCCAGGTCGCTGATCTGCATGGCGCAGACGTCGGCGATGTTCTTTTCCTTGATCTTCGAGGATCGGGCCTGGTCGCTGAGCCGGGTGCCGTTGCATTCGGGGCAGGTGAAGAAGGTGACTGCCCGCTCCACAAAGGCGCGGACGTGCGGCTGCATCGCGTCGACGTCCTTGGACAGCATCGACTTCTGGATCTTCGGGATCAGCCCCTCGTACGTCAGGTTGATCCCGTCGATCTTGATCCTGGTTGGCTCCTTGTAGAGCAGGTCGTGCAGCTCTTTCTTTGTGTACTTGCGGATCGGCTTGTCCGGGTTGAAGAAGCCGCAGCCACGGAAGATGCGCCCGTACCAGCCCTCCATGCTGTAGCCGGGAATCGTGAGCGCGCCCTCGTTGAGCGACAAACTGTCGTCGTACAGCGCGGACAGGTCGAAGTCGGTGACCGAGCCCATGCCCTCGCAGCGTGGGCACATGCCGCCGGTGATGTTGAAGCTGCGCCGCTCCTTCACGGTGGTGCCGCCGCGCTGCATAGTGACCGCCCCCGCGCCCGAGATCGACGCGACGTTGAACGAGAACGCCTGGGGCGATCCGACGTGCGGTCGGCCGAGTCGGCTGAAGAGAATGCGCAGCATCGCGTTCGCGTCGGTGACGGTGCCGACGGTGGAGCGCGGGTTGGCGCCCATCCGCTCCTGGTCGACGATGATCGCCGTTGTCAGACCGTCGAGCACATCGACCTCGGGGCGGCCGAGTGTCGGCATGAAGCCTTGCACGAAGGCGCTGTAGGTCTCGTTGATCAGCCGCTGCGACTCGGCCGCGATCGTGCCGAACACCAGCGAGCTCTTGCCCGATCCGGAAACGCCGGTGAACACCGTCAGCCGGCGCTTCGGGAGCTCGATGCTGAGGTCCTTGAGGTTGTTCACGCGCGCGCCCTGCACGCGGATCAGATCATGGCTGTCCGCGACCTCCGGGGCACGCGACTGTAGCCGGGTCTTCGCTGCCATGCTCATCGTTTCCAGGCCGAGGATCCCGCCGGCTCAGCCCAGCTCTTGGATGCGGATCAGATTGCCGGAAGGGTCGCGGAACGCGCAGTCACGGACCCCGTACGGCTGGTCGGTCGGCTCCTGGACGACCTCGACGTCGCGGGCCTGCAGCCGGTCGAACGTGCCGTCCACGTCCTTGGTGGCCATGAGAACCTGGCCGAAGCTGCCCTTGGCCATCATCTCGGCGATGGTGCGGCGTTCGTCGTCGGTGACGCCCGGAGTAGCGGCCGGTGGATACAGGACGATGGCCGTGTCGGGCTGGTCGGCGGGGCCGACCGTGATCCAGTGCATCCCGCCGTATCCGACGTCATTGCGGACCTCGAAGCCGAGGGCGTCACGGTAGAAGGCCAGCGTTGCCTCCGGGTCGTTGTGGGGCAGGAAGCTCGCGTGAATGGTGATGTCCATGACGGTCACGCTAACTGCGGCTCGGTGGCCGGCGCTTCTCGATTCCTGATCGGTCTGGTCACCTGTTTCGCCACGCACGGCGGCATCCCGGCGGTCGCCTGCGCCGCCTGACGCCTATATGCGCTCGGCGGCATACCGACCAGCTCGGTGAAGCGGGTGCTGAAGGTGCCCAGCGACGAGCAGCCGACCGCGAAACAGACCTCGGTGACACTGAGGTCACCGCGACGCAACAACGCCATCGCGCGTTCGATGCGCCGCGTCATCAAGTAGCTGTACGGCGACTCGCCGTAGGCCTGCCGGAACTCCCGGCTCAGGTGCCCAGCCGACATGTGCGCGTCCCGGGCTAGCGCCTCGACGTCCAGCGGCTGCGCATATTCCCGATCGATCCGGTCTCGGACTTGTCGCAGCCGCGCCAGGTCGCGCAGGCGCTGCGCTTCGGCCGGTCTGCTCGTCACCTGCAAAATCCTGCCACGTCGGCGGGCCGACCGCTCAGGTCAGCCAGGCTCCCCGGCTTTTGGCGGCCATCCGAGCCGCCTCCACCAGCTTTGGCTGCTGCCGGCGCGCAGCGTCCAAGTGGTCGGCCGTCCAGATGACCCGGACGGCGGCCATCTCGGTTCCGGGCACGGTGTCCGCGGCGAGCGCGGCAGCCCACCGATCTTCTCCGATCTGCTTCCCGCTGATCGGATCAGGTGGCAGCTGCCCGTCAAGGCTCAAGCTCTCGGCCAGCGAGTCGTACCAGCGCTCAATCTGCTCGGCCGACGCCACGACCGCGCGGTCGGCGTTCGCCAGGTTCTTCGCGCCATCGACGTCGTGCCACAGATCGACCACTGCGTCGGCCGAAAGGCGAAGCGCGACGGTCCCGGTCACGAGCGAACTGGCCTCGGCCAACGGCACGTGCTTGGCACCGCGCTCGGCCAGGAATTGACGGAACGCGTCGTCGAGACGACCGAAGTCAGCGAGTGCGGCGGCCTTCTCCGCGGTCGCAGCTCCCCCTCGACCGGTCAGATTCGCGTCGATCGCCCGGCTGAGATAGTGCGAGCTGCTGCGATATGCGGCGCTGAGCGCGACGCCGAGCGCGGTTGCCGCACCCCTCGGCCAGAAGACCAAGCCAACGACCAGGCTGACGAGGCACCCGATTGCGACGTCCTCGACCCGGATGAGACCTACTCGCCATCCGGCCGGGTGGATGATGTTGAACAGCATCACCACCACAACCGTGAATGCGGCCTGACCAGCAAGGAAGGAAATAGCCGCCGGGGCGAAGCCAGCTGCGAGCACCGCGATCGGCAGCAGCACCCAGAGCACGACCGTGTTGGTGCCGATTCCGATCAGGATCGCGCCGCCGACGACGAATCCGACAACGGTGCCGACCAGGCCGCGCACTGCGTTCTGTCCGGTGTTGAGTGCCGTTGAGCGAAGGACGGAGAGCACGCCGAGAACCACCCAGAAGGAGTGCTGCACCCCGAGCGTGGTTGCCACGAAAACGGCGACAGCCAAGGCCGCCGCCGAACGAAGGCTGTTGTGCAACCACACCGACCGGACGTCGAAGTGTGATCGCGCACGAAACCGTGCCACCCCTAGCGAGCTTTGCATGTCGGGCGTGCGGCCGAGCAGCCGATCGACAAACGACCGTGCGTCCGCCGCTGCCATCAGCGCGACATTGCGGCCGACCTGACGCACGGCGTAGCTCAGCTCCTGGCCGCGGAACGACGGCTCACACGACGTAAACACCAGCTGGCTGCGAATTGTGGCGCTGTGCCGGACGACGTGCATCGCAGCCTCGAGTCGCTCGAGGGCAGCGTCCAACGCCGCTCGTGCCGCCTGCGAATTGGCGTCGGACGGCAAACCGAGTATGTCGGCGCATCGATCAAGCACATCAGCGGCCGCGTCCCACACTGCGGCCACATCGGCGACCGCGGGCGCCTGCTTGACGGCCAACCCGTACTGGTTGGCGACGACAGAGACCCAGTCGAGTTCGTCGATCATCCGAACCATCGCTCGACCACCCGTGGAGAGAGTCGTAGGCCGGTACGGTGTCCGGCGGAAGGTCCGCTTGAGTTTGCTCATCGCCGCGTCCGCGGCGGCCGCTAGCTCGGGATCTTCGGCCCGCGCCTGTGCGCTCGAACGATCCATTGCTGCTGTTGCCTGCCCGCGGAGCCGAATGGCGGTTCGCCGGCACGTTTCGCCGGCCTGCTCGCGCAACGGGTCGTTAGCCTTCGGCGGCCATATCAGCGCAAGCGCGAGGATGGCCAGTGCGGACCCCAGACCCCAGCCGGACACTCGGGCGGGAATGTCCGCTGCGGGGGCTTGCGTCGAGACCGGGAGGATCCAGGCCAGCAGCAAGGCGGTGGTCGATGCCGCCAGCACCGAGCTGAGGACCCCGACGAAGACGATCGCGAAGCCGACGAGCGCCATGCTGATCGTCGCCAGCCACACGTTGCCGGAGAGCGGCGTGGCGAGGCAGACCAGGACGGCGCCCGCCCCGGCGAGCGCGGCGTAGTTCGCAAGGCGCTGTCTCATCGGGCCGGGGATGTCAACCAAGATCAAAAGGCCGATGGCAGCGAACACGGCGAATGTCGCCATGGCGGCGTCGCCGATAACCTCGACGGTGAGTGCCAGGCAGATCGGCGCCACGATGGCCGCCCGCACCGCACGTCGGAGCGCGAGGTAATCGGGGTCCTTCGCCGCCACCCAATCCGTAATGCGCATCGCAGGTGAGCGTATCCGCCGCCGGTCCGCCGCGATGATCCTCGAGGTAAGCGGTCGCCGAGCGCTGCTCCAAGATCCGATTCGGCGACCGTCCGAGACTAGGGTTTTATCCGGCGGAGTTATCGACGGAAGGCGGCTCATGACCGATCCCGAGCCGGACGCGACATCGTCCGGACGTCCGTCAGGGCCGGCTCACGCCGACATAGTTCGGGGAAATCGCATGGTTGCGTTTGTCGCTATCGGTGCTCTCGCGTTGCTCGCCATTGCTGCTGTCGTTCTTGCCTTCACATTGGGCCGCGGCGCGTCATCGCCAGGAGTCTCCGGCTCGCCGCGATCGCTCTCCGCACAGCCGGCGCGGTGATGATGGCAACTCGGGCCCGACCGTTTTCCGACGTTGCCACCCAGGTACTCGCGAGCACGCTCGCGCACGATCCGGTCAATGCGACCTTCCTCGGAGAGCACCGCCATGATGGCATGCTGCCCGACCCGTCCCCCGCAGCCGCGGACGTTCGCCGGGCCGAGCTACACGATCAGCTGGCCGCGGTCGACGCTGCCGGCGTCAGTTCGGCCGACGACCGGGTGGACGCCGCGATCTTGCGGACCGCGTTGCGGGCCGAGCTGTTCGAGCTGGATCAGATTCGCTCGGCCGAGTGGGACCCGATGCACCACAACCCGGGCAACGGCCTTTATGCCCTGGTGTCGCGCGACTTCGCGCCACTGGAAGAGCGGTTACGCCACCTCACGCAGCGTCTGCGCGCGGTCCCCGCCTACCTGGCTGCCGCCCGCGAACGATTGGGCGTGATGTCGGTCATTCATCTGGACACCGCCCAGGCTCAACTCGACGGCACACTACGGCTCCTTGACGACACGATCTCGGTGGCAATCGCCCAGACGCGCTCTGCGGGCGACCTCAGCGCCGTGATTGACCGAGCCCGCGCAGCGATCATCGCCCACAAGGAATGGCTGGCCAACCAGCGCCGACTCGCTGACCACGATCCGCGGCTCGGTCGCCAGCGATTCGCCGCCCAGCTCGCGCTCACGTTGGATACGGTGTTCGACCCGGCTGACCTACTGGCCCGAGCCGAGGCCGACCTGACGGCCGTCACCGAGCGCATAGTCGACGCGGCCGGACGCCTGGCCAATGTCGCCCGGCCGGACACGGGCACGGTCCGGCAGGTGTTGGATGAGTTGGCCGGCGACGCGCCCTCGGACATTTCCGTGCTGCGCGAGTGCCGGGATGCGCTGGCCAGCGCTACTGATTTCTTACGCAGCCGCGACCTGATCACGGTGTTCGACGATCCGATCGACGTCGTCGCCATGCCGGAGATCGACCGCGGTGTGGCCGTGGCCTACTGCCGCCCCGCCGGTCCGCTCGAGGTCACCCCGCCGCCGACCGAGCTCGCGGTCTCGCCCACGCCCGCTGGCTGGTCCGTCGATCAAGTCCACTCGTTCTACCGCGAATACAACCGGCACATGCTGCACGATCTCGTTGCGCACGAGGCTATGCCTGGACACGCATTACAACTTGCGCACTCCAACCGCTATCGCGGCACCACGCCGGTCCGCGCGGTCTGGTGGAGCGGATCGTTCGTGGAAGGCTGGGCAGTCTACGGCGAGGAACTCATGGCCGATCACGGCTATCGGTCAGCGGTCTCCCCCGCCGCCGGTGCAGCTCTGCGCATGCAGCAGCTCAAGATGCAGCTGCGCATGATCATCAACGCCATCATGGACGTCCGCTATCACCTGGGTGATTTGGACGAGGCGCAGGCTATGGCGCTGATGGTCGGCCGCGGGTTTCAGGAGCACGGCGAGGCGGCGGGCAAGTGGCGTCGGGTACAACTGACCGCTACCCAGCTGTCGACCTATTACGTCGGCTACTGCGAGGTTCGCGACTTGCTACGGGATCTGCGGCAGGCGCACCCCGAATGGACCGAGCGGCGGCGGCACGACACCGTTCTCAGCTTGGGATCTCCCCCGGTTCGGCACCTGCGCCCGCTGCTCGGACTGTGATGGCGTTTCTGGATTCGACCCCTCCGGTCGCCTTCGCCCACCGGGGATTCGCGCCCGACGGTGCGGAGAACTCCATGGCCGCTTTCGAGAACGCGGTGCGGCTCGGTTATCGGTACCTCGAGACGGATGTGCGGGTGACTGCCGATGGGGTGGCTTTGGCTTTTCATGACGCCGCGCTCGATCGGGTGACCGATCGGCGCGGCCGAGTCGCCGGGCTCCCGTGGCGGGTCGTCCAGCAGGCGCGCATCGCGGGTACCGAGCCGATCCCGTTGCTCGTCGACGTTCTGACGGCCTGGCCCGGTGTGTGCATCAACCTCGATGTGAAAGCCGAACACAGCATTGGCCCGACGATCGATGCCATCCGGCGAACCAGGACGATCGACCGGGTCTGTGTCGGAGCGTTCTCCGACGCCCGAGTCGGGGCGGTCCGCGATGCGCTCGGCCCGCAGTTGTGCACCGCGTTGGGGCCGCGGGAAGCCATTAGGCTGCGCGCCGCCGCCATGGTCGGACGGCTTCCGGTCCGGCAAATCCGCGGTGCGTGTGCGCAGGTGCCCGCGGCGCTCGGCCGGGCGCGGCTTGTCGATGGGCACTTCCTCGCGGCCGCGCACCGGCTTGGTCTGCCTGTGCACGTATGGACGGTCAACGACGCCACGGAGATGGGTCAGCTGCTCGACTTGGGCGTTGACGGAGTGATGACGGACCGGGCCGATGTGTTGCGAGAGGTCCTCACGCAGCGCGGCCAGTGGCTCGCGGGCCCACCACGAGATGGCTGAAATCAGGAGGCCATCCCGACGAGAGCCGAACGACCGTCAGTCTGGTTCAGGCCTTGGCCGACCCATTGCCAACGCCGCGACGCCCGCGGCGGCCGAAGCGATAGCACCCGCGGTCACCAGAGCGCCGCGGAACCGGCCGATCCGGCGATCGCGCGCTGCTGCGCCGGTAACCACGGCATCGACGGCATCGCACGCTGCTCCCGCGAGCAGCCAGGACGTCTCATCGCGGCCGGTCACCGAAGCGACGAGCGTCCCAGTACCGAGAACGACGTCGCGAATACCAGCGATGCGGGCAAGCCAGGTCACCCGGGCCGCGCTGGCGGTGTCGAGACCGATCAGCCGGAGAAACGTGATCGGAGATGAGAGGAAGCTCACACCGATCGCAATGCGCCCGCCGCCGATTCCCGCCGCAATCAGGCGATTAGCGGGCAAATGATTGACTCGCGCCTGGGTGGAAGCGATTACAGGCAAGATCTTCTCCCGCTCCAACCGGCTCACGTCGGTCGGCATCACGGTCATGGCGCCATCTCCTCAGCGAGGTCACAGCTAGATCGAGAACCAATCAACCCGTCATCTCGTATTACCGGTAGCGGCGGGAATCCTGCCCTTGCGTCGATCGTTTACGTGAGTGGAATCCAGGATGTGAAACGGGAGGTGCCCACTATGGCAGATCGCACCCTGCGGGGTAGCCGGCTGGGCGCTGTGAGCTATGAGACGGAATACGGAGCTGAGCCAGCTCCGCGGAACGTTGCTGCTTATGAGTGCCCGCGCGGGCATCAGTTCACGGTGCCGTTCTCGGAGGACGCTGACATCCCAGCGTCGTGGGAATGCCGGCTCGACGGACTGGCGGCCCAGTTGATCGATGGCCCGGAGCCCGAGACGAAGAAGACCAAGGCGCCGCGCACTCATTGGGACATGCTTATGGAACGGCGCACGGTTGCCGACCTCGAAGAGGTCCTCGCCGAGCGCTTGGATGTACTTAGGGCCCGGCGCGGGACGAAATCGGCCTAACTCGTCGCCGCCCACCGCCCGTAGATCGAACCGCGCACCAGGCGCCCCCGACTGGTGCGCGGTTCACTATCTGCTCGATCGCATGTTCGGTGGTCCGCGCTGCGATCACGGACGTCCGCGAACGAGATCCCTGACCTGCTGCGTTCGGTGCTTGACCCCCCACTCGGTGACCCGCCACAAGGCCTCGCGCACGATCGAACGGCTCATTTTGCTGTCGCCTCGCTCCCGCTCGGCGAACGTGATCGGAACTTCGACTACCCGGAAGCCCGCCCGGACCGCGCGCCACACGAGATCGACCTGAAAGCAGTAGCCCTCGGAAGCCACCGCCCGGTAGTCGATCGTGTCGAGGACGACCCGCCGGTACGCGCGATATCCACCGGTCGCGTCATGCAGATCGATCCCGAGCGCCAGTCGAGTGTAGATATTCCCTCCGCGCGAGAGCAGCTCGCGAGATTTGGGCCAGTTGACGACCCGCCCGCCGTCGACCCACCGGGATCCCAACACGAGATCGGCATGGTCCAGAGCTGCCACGAGTTGGGGAAGTTGCTCAGGCGCGTGCGACCCGTCCGCGTCCATCTCGACGAGGACGCCGAACCCCCGCTCGAGGCCCCAAGTGAAACCCGCGATGTACGCCGCGCCCAGTCCCGCCTTCCCGTGGCGATGCAACACGTCGACGCGTGGGTCGTCGGCGCTCATCGCCTCAGCGATCTTGCCTGTGCCGTCGGGGCTGGCGTCGTCGACGATCAGCACACGCACCTCGGGCGAGGCCGCGAGTAACCGTTCGACGATCATCTCGATGTTGTCCCGCTCGTTGTACGTCGGAACGATGACCAGCACACCGGCGTCAGTCGGCTGCTCAGTCACGGGCAATCCCTACTCTCTCCTGGTCCGCTATCTCGTCTACATCGGCACGGCGTCGGGTCCGCCGGGCGATGAGCGCTCTGCCACGAGGGCTGGACAGTACCGCCACCGCGGCGGCAATCAGCGCCAAACCCGACAGTACGTATTCGGGGATCGGGCCGAGCCGAGTGGCCGGCGTCTCAGACGTGCGCAGCGGGACGGTGGCCACGATCACGTCAGGAGTGAACAGCGCTCCTGACCGCTGGCGCACTGTGCCGTCCGGTCCGATGACCGCCGAAATGCCGCTCGTTGACACCTGCAACGCCGTGCGGCCGTGCTCGACCGCCCGCAGCTCCGTCATGGCCAGCTGTTGATAGGTCTCCGCGGTGTGACCGAATGTCGCATTGTTGGTCTGCACCACGATCAGCTGCGCCCCTGCGTGGACCGACGATCGCACCAGGCTGTCGTAGGCCACTTCGAAGCAGATCACGTCGCCGAACTCGAACGGGCCGCCGGTGAGAAGCCCGTTGCCTTTCCCGGCGATCATGTCCCGCGGCACCAGGCTCACCTTGGAGCTCACTATCCGCGCGATACCGCGCAACGGGATGTACTCACCCCACGGCACCGGATGTCGCTTGGTGTACACGGCGCCCGGCCCGGTCTTCGGGAACCACAGAATGCCCTCATTGCTGTCGTGATTGTCACCCGGCCCGTCGACGATCGCGCCGACGAGAATTGGCACACCAATCGCGTCGACGGCCTTGTTTATCTGATTCGCCGCATCCGGATTTCGATACGGATCGATGTCCGAGGAATTCTCCGGCCAGAGGACCAGATCGGGTTGTGCGACTGCGCCCGATTTCACGCGTTGGGCCAGTGCCAACGTCTGCGTCACGTGATTGTCGAGAACTTGGCGGCGGCGAGCGTCGAATTCCAGGCCTGCGTCCGGCACGTTTCCCTGAACGAGGGCGATGGTCGCGGTGCGGCCGGAGCTGTCCGGTGGCGGCCGAAGCGGCCAGGCCAGGACGGCACCAAGCAGTGGAACAGCAACCAGGAAGGCGACGCCGGCCACGACGGCACGCCAGGAGCGGCGGTCGGGCCGTAGCGCCAGGATTCCGAGCGCCAGCCCGCCGCCGGCCGTTGCCACCGCGAACGTGACGAGGGGAGCGCCGCCGAGCGCGGCGAACCACCGCAGCGGCGACTCGGCCTGGCTGAACGCGAGCCGCCCCCACGGAAAGCCGCCGAACGGTCCTCGGTCCCGCACGGCTTCGGTTAGCACCCAGACAGCGCCGATCCAGAGCGGCGCCGCCCGCAGTCGCTGGACGAGAGTCAGCAGCGCGCCTGCGCCCGCGTAATAGCCGGCCTCCGCCGCAGCCAGGATCAGCCATGGGGCCGGTCCCACGTAGGTGCCGGTCCAGCTCAACAGGGGAACGAAGAACGCTGCGCCATAGAGCAGACCCAACCAAGCCGCGGTGCGGCAGCGCCGCCCGTGAACCGCTAGCGACAGGCCGGCGACGCTGACGACGGCGAGCGGCCAGAGTCCGAAACGTGGAAAGGCCAGCACACCTATCAAGCCGGACGCGACCGCCACGAGAGCCGCCCACCGCGTCCGGAACGGCGCGCCCGAGTCATCACGGCGTAGCAGCATGGGTTTCAGTATTCCTGCCGCGGATCACAGTCTGGTTGCCATCGGCTCGACGGGCGTTAAGGGTCCGATCACGCACCGCAGCCGCGCCGCCGGCCCGAGGGCCGTTCTGGCGAAGGGTATGTACGGTTGCGCCCTACTGAGCTACCGTTTTGGACGGCTGTGGGGCGCGCACTCGGTGCTGCACACCGTTCGGTGAAGCTCACGAGGAGCGCCGAACCGCGCAGGTACCCGTGAGAGGTCATGACGGCCAGCATCGAGGACGTCGCCAAGCGGGCGGGCGTGTCAATCGCGACCGTCTCGCGATCCCTGCGCGGCCTTCCCGATGTCGCGCCGTCGACCCGCCACCGCGTCCTCGTCGCCGCGCGCGAGCTGGACTACGTAGCCTCACCGTTCGCGGCCCGGCTGGCGAGCGGTCGTACGGCCACGGTCGGCGTGGTCGTTCCCTTCGTCAATCGCTGGTACTACGGGGAGTTTCTCGCCGGCGCCGAGTCGCAGTTGTACGCGAGCGGCTTCGATCTGCTGTTGTACAACCTCGCTGATCCGGACGGGCGGCAACGCTTCTTCACCATGATGCGGGTGCGCAAGCGTGTTGACGCTCTGCTCGTCGCGAGTCTTGTCCTCACCGATAGCGAAGCCGACGCCCTCCGCACGCTCGGCTGCCCGATCGGCCTGCTCGGGTTCGCCCGACCTGGCTTCCACTCCTCCCGCATTGACGACACGCGAAGCGCGCGAACCGCGGTCGAGCACCTGTTGGCCATGGGGCATCGCCGGATTGGCCTGATCGGCGGCGACACCGAGGACCCGATGCGCTTTACTCCGCCGTTGCACCGCCGCAGCGGCTACACTCGCGCCCTCCAGGAGGCCGGCATCGAGTACCGAGCCGATTTCGAGGAACTCGGCTACTACACCGTCGCGGGTGGCGAACATGCCGCTGACGTCCTGCTGGACCGGCCCGATCCGCCGACCGCGCTGTTCGCGGAGTCCGACGAGATGGCCTACGGGGCGATACGAGCGATTCGCCGCCGCGGACTCCGGGTGCCGCAAGACGTCGCTGTGATCGGTTTCGACGATCACGCGAGCGCCGAGCTGATGGACTTGTCGACCATTCGGCAGCCGATCGGCACGCAGGCTAGTGAGCTCACCGGTCGCGTCTTGGCCGCACTGAGCGATCCGTCGGCCGAGCCGTTCGACCGGGTCGTGCCGACCGAGCTGATGGTCCGCGGCTCAACCAATCCGGCCCGCAGCGTCTACTAGCGCCCCACGAGCCGGGAACGGGCCTCGGCAACCTGGGCCCGGCTGGGCGGATCGGCCCCGGCCCGCTCGCACGTCAGCGCCGACACCAGGATCGCGTGGTCGACGATCTCGGCGAGCTCCGCCTCCCTGAGCGCAGCGAGGCCGGAGGCATCGATGTGCATGTCGTCGAGGGCGCCGAGCAAGCCGCTGGTAAACGCGTCGCCGGCGCCGACGGTGTCGACCAGCGTGATGACCGGAGCAGCCCGCTGCACCGGACGGGTGTGGTCGGTGTATGCCGTCGCGCCCTGTGCCCCCTGGGTGACGACTACGAGCGCGGCCCCGAGGTTGAGCCAGTCGGCGGCGACGGTCGCGGGCGATTTGTCCGGATACAGCCAGCTGAGGTCCTCGTCGCTGGCCTTCACCACGTGCGCGGCGGCGACGCTGCGTTCGACCAGCGCTTGGCCGCGTTCCGGGGTCCCGAGCAACCTGGGCCGCACGTTCGGGTCGTAGCTGAGGATGATCCGACCCGCCGCGCGGACTCGGCGCACCAAAGCCGCGATCACATCGCTGCCCGGGGGCGTCCACGACCCGAGGGAGCCGGTATGCAGGATCGTCGTCTGCTCGGGCAGGCGGGCTAGTTCCTCGGCCGACCACTGCCAATCGGCGGTGGCGTCGAGGTAGAAGTCGTAGGAGGCGCGCCCTTCCTCGTCCAACGAGACGACGGCCAGCGTGGTCGGCTCGGTCGCCGCCGCCGCCGCCCGCAGGTCGACGCGATTCCGCTCGGCGTGCCGCCGCAATACCCGTCCAAACGTGTCGCCGGACAGGCGAGCCATCATGCTGGCGTCGTGATCCAGCCGGGCGAGACCCACCGCGACGTTGAGCGGGCTCCCGCCCGGGTGTGCCGTGAAAGTCTCCAGGTCGCCCGAGTCCACGAGATCGACCAGTGCCTCGCCGATGATCGTCAGCACGATCGGCAGGCTACCGTCATGCGGTGCCTTTGATGCTTGTGGACGCTGCGTCCCTTTACTTTCGGGCGTTCTTCGGCGTCCCGGAATCGGTGACCGCGCCGGACGGGAGGCCCATCAACGCGGTACGCGGCTTCCTCGACATGACGGCCACCTTGTTGCAGCGCCGTCGGCCGAGCCGCTACGTGGCATGCCTCGACCTGGACTGGCGCCCGGCCTTCCGAGTCAAGCTGGTGCCGTCCTACAAGGCTCATCGGATGGCGCCAGGTGGCGGGGAGCAGATCCCCGATGCTCTGGTGCCGCAGGTTCCGGTGCTGCTCGACGCGTTGGCTGCGCTGGGGCTCGCGACGGCTGGGGCGGAAGGCTTCGAGGCCGACGACGTGATCGCGACGCTGGCCGCACGTGACGGTGAGCCGTGCGATGTCGTCAGCGGTGACCGCGACCTGATGGCCCTTGCCACGGAACGGGTCACGATCCTCTACACCGGCCGCGGGGTCGCGAAGCTCGAGGTTCTCGGGCCGGATGAGATCAGGGCGCGGTTCGGCGTGCCGGCCGCTCATTACGCCGATTTCGCCGTGCTCCGCGGGGATGCGAGCGACGGGCTACCGGGGGTGAGCGGAATCGGCGCGAAGACAGCCGCAGCGCTCGTCGTCCGGTTCGGGACGGTCGAGGCGATCCTCGAGGCCGCGCACAGCCGGTCGGCCGGCTTCCCGGCCGGCGCGGCGGCGAAAGTGCTGGCCGCGGAGGACTACCTGCTGGCTGCGCCCGCCGTCGTCCGGGGCCGGACGGACGCTCCGATCGACACGATCGACGACGCCGTTCCCCCTGAGCCGGTCGATCCGGACGCGGTCGTATCGCTCGCAGACCGCTACGGAATCGAGCCTTCGTTCAACCGAGTGCTCAACGGAATGGCCGCCGCGCGGTCAGCTCGGTGACCAGGTGTAGTCCCCGCTGCCGCTGGTGATCGTGACGGTTGCCTTCTTGCCGCCATCCGCAGTGCAGGTGAACGTGGCGCCCTTCTTGAGTTTGACGTCCTTGCTGTCGTTGCACTTGACGTTGGTGAATCCGGTCGCCGGGTCGCTCTGAATGAATCGCTCGACCGCGGAGTGGCTGAGGTACTTCGTAACGAGCAGACCGGGTGTGACGAAGAGGACGACTCCCGCAATGGCAAGTACGACGGCGATGGCGAGAAGGCTCAGCCATGTTCCGAGACGCGATTTGCGCCGGGTCGGCTCGGCGACCGGGTAACCCGGCTGATAGCCCGTCGGGTAGCCCGGCTGCTGGTAGCTGCCCGCCTGAGCGCCATAACCGCCGGATCCGTACCCGGACTGGGGGTAGCTCTGGGTCGGATAGTCCTGTTGGCCATAGGACTGCTGCCCATAGCCCGGCGCGGAGTACCCCGCCTGCCCGTACGCCTGCGTGGGGTAGTCCTGCTGGCCGTATGACGGCGGCGGGTATTGCCCAGCGCCGTAATCGCGCTGGCCATAACCGGACTGGCCGTAGTCCGTGCTCGGATAGCCGGACTGCTGGCCGTATCCCGATCGTCCGTAGCCCTCTGGCGGATAACCGCCATAGCCGGGCGCCTGACTGCCGGGCTGGTCGTAGCCAGGCTGGCTGTAGCTCCCGTATCCGTATCCCGGCTGGTCGTATCCCGACTGGGGGTAGCCCTGCTGGTCCCGTCCCGGCTGGGTATGGCCGGAGTCGGTATAGCGCGGGTAGCTCGACGGGGGCGGCTGGGTCGACCGGTCGTCGAACCGGCTCGGCGGGGCCGGTGGTGGAGTCGGAGCGTCGTCTCCTGCGGAGCCCGATACAGCCGGCATGACCCGAGTAGGGTCGTCGCTCTCGGTGGAGCCGCCTTCGGACCTCGGTCGGTCTAGCCTGCCGGACTCGCTTGGGTCGTCGGGCCGCTGGGCCGGAGGCTCCGGTGCGGGCTGCGCCCTGTTCTCGGGTTCCATCTCGCCCTCCGTTGGTCCCGTCCCATGTGCCACTGGTCTACGCTACTGCGCGCCTATGCAGCGACCACACGCGGAAGTTACGGCTGCATGCCTTGCGCCACAACCCCTCGCCGCAGGGCTCGAGACGCAGATCTCGCCCGTTCGGGCACTGGGGAGTCCGCCTCGCTGGGCGCGCTCGCGATCTGATCCAGCAAATCGAGGACCTGTTTGCACCATCGGACGAAGTCGCCGGCAGACAGCTCTGCGCTGATCGCGTCCCCGGAACCGCCGAGCGCACGGCCGAGACTCTCGCGCCGGGCCCAGCGGTACACCGGCCAGATGAAGCCCGGTTCCGGTTCCCGGCTCGCCGGCAAGCCAAGCTCGGCCTCGTCCTCGGTGACGTCGCCCCACACCCGCAGGGTGTCGGCAAGCGCGTCGCGAACAGCTGGGCTCGGCATCCGGTCGGCGGCGGGCTCGTCGCGGCGGGCCTCGTAGACGAGCGCCGATACCACCGCGGCAAGTTCGGCGGGATCGAGCCCATCCCAGACGCCGTCGCGCAGACACTCGGCGACGACCAGATCTGACTCGGACCAGATGCGCGCTAGCCGCCGACCGGCAGGTGTCGCTTCGTCGCCGGCCAGGTAACCCCGCTGATCCAGCAGCTCGCAGATCTGATCAAACGTGCGCCCAAGCGAGTCCGTACGCCCCGCTACCCTCCGGACCAGGCCGGCATTCTCCCGTTGCAACCGGCGATAGCGCTCGGCCCAGCGGGCATGCTCGTCGCGGTCGGGACATCCATGACAGGGATGGGCACGAACCGCGGCACGCAGCCGCGCGACCTCCTCATCGGCGTCCGGCGGGCTCCCCTTCCTTCGGCTGGGGCCCGGCGGCACGGCAACCCGTCTCAAGGCCGCGGCCAGATCCCGCCGTTCCTGCGGGGACCGGTGGTTGAAGTGGCGCGGCACGCGGACGCTGCCAATCGACTCGACAGCGACTGGAAAGTCCATCATGGACAACCGGCCAGCCCACCGGCGCTCGGTCAGTACCAACGGGCGGGGGTCGTCCCGGGCAGTCAGGCCCGGATCGAGGACGATGGCGAGCCCCGCCCGCCGGCCGGCCGGCACCCGAATGACGTCCCCGGTCCGCAGTGCCTCCAGGGAAGCCGCCACCGCTCCTCGTCTCTCGCGGGACGCCACGCGCGACAGCGCGGCCTCGCGCTCCGAGAGTTCCTGGCGCAACGCCATGTACTCGCGGAAGTCGCCACGATCGCAATTCATTCGCGTCCCGTACTCGTCCAGCGACTTCTCGTTACGCCGGATCTGTGCCACCAGGCCCGCCACGCCACGGTCGGCCTGGAACTGCGCGAACGACGCGTCGAGCAGTGCGCGGGCCGCCGACCGGCCCATTTGACCGACCAGATTGACCGCCATGTTGTACGACGGGCGGAACGAGGATCGCAGCGGGTACGTCCGGGTTGAGGCCAGCCCGGCAACCCGGGCCAGATCGATCTCTGGGCTCCACAAGACGACGGCATGCCCCTCGATATCGATCCCCCGTCGCCCGGCCCGACCGGTGAGCTGTGTGTACTCCCCAGGCGTGATGTCGGCATGGGTCTCACCGTTGAATTTCGTCAGCCGCTCGAGCAGCACACAGCGGGCTGGCATGTTGATGCCCAAAGCGAGCGTTTCGGTGGCGAACACCGCGCGGACCAGACCGCGGACGAACAGTTCTTCGACCGTCTCTTTGAACGCTGGTATCAAACCGGCATGATGTGCGGCCACCCCGCGGCGCAATCCGTCGAGCCATTCCCAGTATCCGAGCACCTCGAGGTCCTCTGACGGAATCCCGGCCGTTCGCTCTTCCACGAGCGTGGTGATCTCGTCGCGTTCGGCCGGTTCGGTCAGCCACAGCCCCGCTAACACGCACTGGCGCACGGCCGCGTCGCACCCGACGCGGCTGAAGATGAAGGTGATGAGCGGTAGCAAGCCCTCGCGATCCAACCGCGTGACCACGTCCGGCCGATGCGGCGGGCGCCAGCCCGGTCCGCGCCGACGAACGCGTCCCCGCGTTCCGACGTCCCAGGCGCGCATCCGATCGGATAGGTACTCCCGCAGCTCGGGATTGACGTCCGCCGGTCCCTCGACCGTCGCGCTCGTCGGGTCAGCGTCCTTGAACAGATCGAACAGGCGGGAGCCGACCAGCACGTGCTGCCACAGCGGCACCGGGCGTTGCTCGTGGACGATCACCCGGGTGTCTCCGCGCACGGTCACCAGCCAGGCACCAAATTCCTCTGCGTTGCTCACGGTCGCCGACAACGCGACCAGTCGCACGGAGTCCGGCAGATGTATCAGCACCTCCTCCCACACTGCACCGCGGAACCGATCGCCCAGGTAGTGCACCTCGTCCATCACGACGTAGCCCAGGCCGGTCAGCGCGTCGCTGCCGACGTAGAGCATGTTGCGCAGGACCTCGGTCGTCATGACCACGACAGGTGCCGCCGCGTTGATGGAGTTGTCGCCGGTCAGTAGGCCGACGCGGTCGGTGCCATGACGGTCGACCAGGTCGTTGTACTTCTGATTCGACAGCGCCTTGATCGGTGTCGTGTAGTAGCACTTCTGCCCGCCGGCCAGCCCCAGAGATATCGCGAACTCCCCCACGACCGTCTTGCCGGCACCGGTAGGGGCGCATACCAACACGCTCGATCCGTCCTCTAGGGATCGACACGCTTCGACCTGGAAGTCGTCGAGCTCGAACGGGTACTGCCCAGCGAACTCCGTTACCGCCGGATGTGCGGCTCTCACTCGGCTGGCTGCGTATCGCTCTGCCGGCGACGGACCGATCGCCGGAGTCATGAGTTCAGCCTAAGTGGCATGACGAGTCCGACTGCTTGCGGCGTGCTCGCGATGGTCGCGACTCGTCGCCGCGGCCAGGACTTGTCAGCTGGCCCGATGGGCCGGTTGTTTTCGGTGTTGGGCGAGGGCGCTGATGGCGTAGTGCCGGTCGAGGCGGTCGCCGATCCAGCGAGTGGTGGCCGCGTCGGCGGCGATGTCGGCGTAGTCGTCTTCGACCGGAGTCGGCGTGTCGCTGAATTGCGCTGGGTCGACGTGGTCGGGTAGCAGCCGCCCGTCGGCACGCCGGAACCGGAACCGGCCTCGGCCGAGCCGCTGAATCCGGAATTCCCCATCGTGCTGGGCGCGGTGATGCCCCGCGCACAGCAGCACCAGGTTCGTGAGGTTCGTCGGGCCGCCGTGCAGCCAGTGCCACACGTGGTGAGCGTGCAGGTCGCGGGTGTTGGCGCAGCCCGGATAAGTGCAGCAGCCCTCGTCGCGCAGGAGTAGCGCCCGGTACAGCCGGTCGCTGACCACCCGATGGGAACGGCCGAGGTCCAGCACGGTGCCGTCCCGGTCGTGCACGGCGGTGCGGATCCGGCCGGCGCAGGTCAACCGCTGTACCACCGCATCCGGCAACCCCGGCCCACCGGCCACGTGTGCGTACGGACGGGACGGGGCGTCGGTAGCGCGTTCAGCGGAACGCGGCTCGCCGGATGCCTGCCGCGACGCCCCATCGGCGCCGGTATCGGCGGCGGCCAGGTCGGCGGCACTGAGGTGGATGATCACGGCGGCCCGTTCGTCCCCCCGCAGCCCGCGGGCCGGCTGTGCGGTGTCGCCGACGGCGGCCAACGCGATCTCGGCCATCCGGACCAGCGCCGCCGCCTGATCGATGCCGTCGACGCCGGCGATCGTCTCGATCGCGGACTGCACGATCGCGCCCCGTTCCGGGTCGAGCCGCGCCTGCATGCGCCACTGCCCCTGGCTCGACCAAGAATGCGACTCATACTCCTGCGGGCGCCGGTCCGGGCTGTCGACCTCTTCGACGGTGCGCAGGCCCCGGACCAACACCTCCAGCTGCCCGACCGTACCGTGCCCGGCCGCGTCGATCAGATCCTCGACCAGCCGGTGCCGCCCGTCGTGGGCGAGCCGGGAAATCGCCCGCACCTGCGAATAGGACAACCGCCCAGCACCCATCGCCGCGGCCAGCTCCGGGAAGCCGGCCAGCGCCCGCGCCACCCGGACATGCTCCACCGCGGTGCGATGCGCCACCCCGCAGTAATGCCCCAGCCAGCGCGCCGTGGACGCCAACCCGAACACCGCGCAACCCTCCCGAGCGTCGAACTGCGCCACCAACAGCAGCCACCGACACGTCGCCGCCGCCAAACGCCCGGCCAACCCGACGATCCGCGACCCCAACTCATCCACCGACAGCGACTCATCCGGCCGGCCCGAGTCGACCACACCCAGCACACAAGAAGGAGAAAGCACTTCAGCAGAAAGGGAATCCGTCATCACCACGACGATGAAGCTAGCCGAGCCCTCCGACAAATTCGGGCACAGTCGATCAGGTCCTAACCGGTCTGGTCGTCGAGCAGGCCGCGCACAGGCCCAGCAGCTCGACAGTGTGATCGACATCGGTGAATCCGTGCTCATGAGCTACCTGGGCCGCCCAGCGTTCCACCGCGGCACCCTCGATCTCCTCGGTGCGTCCGCACGTCCGACAGACCAGATGGTGATGATGAGATCTGGTCTGGCCGCAGAGCCGGTACAAGGCCTCACCCTCAGGCGTTTGCAGTACGTCGGCATCGCCGGCGTCGGCCAGCGTTTGCAGGTGCCGATATACGGTCGACAGCCCGATCGTCTCGCCTTGGGCGCGCAGCTCGGAGAAGACGGACTGCGCGCTGCGGAAGCCGTCCCCCGCCCCTAGTTGCGCCCGGACCAGGTCGCCCTGGCGCGTCGACCGGAACGCCCGGCCGCGGCGGATTCTGTGCGGGGCTGCCATGTCAGCACCTCTTTGCTGGTAATCGTTATCGACACTAAGGGATTCGGCTGAGCGATTCGACGAAGTACGACGTCAGGGGTGGTGCGCCGGAACCGCGGCCTCAGGAACCGGTGCGGCAATCTCTTCGGCGGCGCGCCTCGTACTTCTGCGCCATCCGCGCCGCGATCCGATGAGTCGGCACACGACGTAAAAGGCAAACGAGATCGTCGTGACGTACGGGCTGATCGGAATGGAACTGCCGAGCGCGAGCAGCGTGCCGCCGACCATGGCGACCGTCCCGAACCCGACGCTAAGTGCGACGGTAACCCTCGGCGATGCCGTCACTCGCATCGCCGCCGCTGCAGGGGTGCACACGATGCTCAATACGAGCAACGCACCGACGACCTGGACCGATGCGGCGATCGCCAGCCCGAGGACGAGCATGAAGATCGGCGAGAGAAGCCGTACGGGAACCCCCCGGGCGGCGGCCACCTCCGGATCAAGGCTCGCGAACCGCAACGGCCGCCACATCACAAACAAGCTCGCCAGCACCACCAGGCCGATAGCGATCAGCCAGGAAAGCTGAGGGGTGTCAATGGCGACGATCTGGCCGGTCAGCAGCCCGAACTTGTTGGCCGATCGGCCCTTGTACAGAGACAGGAACAGCACGCCCAGACCGAGCCCGAACGGCATGAGCACGCCGATGATCGAGTTGCGCTCCCTGGCCCGGACACCGAGCGCACCGATCACGACGGCGGCCAGCAACGAGCCCGTGACCGCGCCCACGACCACGTTGACGCCGATGAGTAGCGCACCGGCCGCACCGGCGAAGGACAGTTCGCTGATGCCATGAACTGCAAACGGCAGGTCGCGCATCATGACGAAGACGCTGATCAGCCCGCCGATGATGCCCAGTACCGCTCCCGCGATCACGGAGTTGTGGAGCAGCGAGAGCAGGTCGCCGTAGCTGTCGAAGTTGAAGATCTGCTTCCACAGGCCTGGTTCGCTCGACGCGAGAGTAAACGTCGTCATGAGGCGCTCTCCGCGGTCGCGTAGCTGTCGTCAGCACTGTCGAGCTCATCCGCGTGGTCGGGGACTCCGACCACGACAATCCGCCCGTCGATACGGAGCACCTCGATCCGGGCGCCGTAGAGCGTCGACAGGCTTTGGGAGGTCATGACCTCGTCGACGCTGCCGATTCGGAACCGGCCGTCAGCCAGATACAGCACCCGGTCGACGTACGGCAGGACCGGATTTATCTCGTGGGTCACGAACAGGACGGCGGTTCTTTCGGTTCGGCGCCGGTCGTCGATCAGCCGAACCACTTCGCGCTGATGGCGCGGATCCAGCGACAACAAGGGCTCGTCGCAGAGCAGCAGGCGGGGCTCGGTCGCGACCGCCTGGGCAATGCGCACCCGTTGCTGCTCGCCCCCGGACAGGTTCGCCACGGGTACGTTTGCTAGCTCGCTCGCGCCGACTGCGGCGAGAATTTCGGCCACTCGCTGGCGCCGCTGACGACCCCCGAACCAGCCCGGTCCCAATCGATGGCCGTCGAGCCCCATCTCCACGAGGTCAGCCGCCCGGAGCGGAGCCGGCGGGGCCAGCCGTCGCTCTTGCGGCACGTAACCGATCAGCTCGCTGCCCCGTTCAGCCGGGCGCCCGCACACAGTGATAGAGCCACGGGTCAGCGGCTGCAGGCCGAGCACAGCCCGTAGCAAGGTGGTCTTGCCGGACCCGTTCGCGCCCAGTACCGCGAGGAACTCGCCCCCCCGCACGTCCAAATCGAGCCCGGACCACAAGGTGTGGTTCGCGAGTGTGAGCGAAGCTGAGCGCACCGCAAGCACCGAGTCTGATGTAGCAGTCATGACCGCAGCGCTTCGTCAACGGCGGTGACATTGGCGGTCATCCAGCTCAGATAGTCCTGGCCGGGCGGGAGCGTCTCGGTGACCGGGACGACCGCAATGCCGTGCTGGCGCGCCGCGTCGAGGACTTTCTCGGTTTCCGGGCTCGACGTTTGCTCGTTGTAGGCGAGCAGGGCGACCTTCTGTCCTTCGACCAGGCCGAGCATCTCATTCAGCGTCCGCGGCGGTACGCCCGTTCCCTCCTCGATCGCGTGGCTGAAGGCAGCAGGCGTTCGATTGTCGAGGCCGCACGCCTCGAGCAGGTACAGCGGCACCGGCTCCGTGACCGCTACGCCCACGCCCGCGAACTTGGCTCGAATCGCAGCCTCCGACTTCTCCAGGGCAGCCAGCTTGGCGGCAAACGCGGCGGCGTTGGCGCGGAACGTAGGGGCCGATCCGGGATCGGCCTGGATGAGTGCGTCGGCGAGCTTCGCGGATAGCTCGCGCATCGAGGGGAAGTCGTACCAGACGTGCTCGTTGAGCTCTGGGTCCGCAGGATTTCGACCGGAGATGTTCACGGCATTGAGCACGACCGCGTCGTGTCGAGCAGCCGAGTGCCGCATCACGTCCACGAAGTCGTCGTATCCGCCGCCATTTTCGATGATCACGCGGGCCTTGGACAGGGCCAACTGGTTCTGGGGGGCGGCCTGGTAGGAGTGCGGATCTTGGTTCGGGTCGTTGATTATCGAGGTCACCTGTACGTGGTCGCCCCCGATCTGCCGGGCGATGTCCCCGTAGACGTTCGTAGAGGCCACGACCCGCACCGGCTGGCCGGCTGGGGTTGTAGAGGCGGAGTCGTTCGAGTCCGAGCTGCAAGCCGTCAGTGCGATCAACGCGGCGACGGGAGTCACCACGACAGCGGTAGTCGCACGGACGAACGCCCCTGGACGTACGGCCGCGCGGGCGGCTCGCCGCCACCAGCGAATGAAAGTCGAATTGACAATCATGTTCATTAGCGTACAGCACGAGAGGTATCGGTCGGGAGGTTGCGAGAGATACCGGCCGAGGCTCAGGCTGCCGCGGTCGCTGCTCCCCGGCGGTTTTGCGGTCAGGCCGTGCCGTAGATGCGCTCTACTCGCAGCCGGAGCACGAGCCGACGGTCGGCGACCATCGCTCGTCGGAAGTCGTCCCAGTCCGGATGCTCGCCCGCGATGGCGCGGTAGATCTCGATCAGCTCCTCGACGGTAGCGTCGCCCGGATCGGTCGCGACGGGCGTCAACTCGGCAATGCCGTCGCCAACTGCCCAGCGCCAGAAGTCTCGACTGGTCACGTGGAAGCTCGCCCGCGGATCGCGGCGCACGTTGCGGACCTTGACTCGAGTGTCGGTCACGGAGACGCGCACGAGGCGGGTCTCGGGGTCGTAGGTGTGACTCACGTTCGACAGCTGAGGACGCCCGTTCGACCGCAAGGTGACCAGGATGCCATGGTGCGTGTCAGCGAGCAGCCGGGTCAGGGCATCGTCAGTCATGAGCGGTCCTCACGTTGCTTCCGACCAGGTTTCCGGCAGCCGGCGCGGAATCGGATCGATGGCCGACGGGGTGTCGTCATCCAGCGCGTTCGCTCGGGCCTGCGCCTCCGCTTCTGCCTTCCGGCGCGCCTTGCGCCGGTCGTGCACGACGGCGAAGAGCACCGCGGCCTCGAACAGCAACACCATGGGTATCGCCATTGCGCACATCGTGAACGGGTCGGTGCTGGGGGTTGCTATCGCGGCGAACAGGAAGATCAGAAAGATGCCGCCACGCTGGAATCGCTTGAGCAGCTTGGCCGGAAGCACGCCGACCACGTTCGCCATGACGATCAGCAGGGGCAGTTCGAAGGACACTCCGAAGATGACGAGCATGAGAATGACGAACGACAGATAACTGTTGACCGTCAGCGTCGCGACCGCGCCGGAGCCGGCGGCCCCGATCAGCACCTGCAAGCCCTTGGCCAGTACGACGTAGGCCAGGCACACGCCGGCGGCGAACAGCACGGTCGACGCAGCCACGAAAATCAGGGTGTATTTGCGCTCCTTCTTGCGCAGCCCCGGCGTGACGAACGCCCAGATCTGATACAACCACAGTGGCGCGGTCAGGACCGCGCCGGCGAGCACCGACACCTTGAGCCGGGTGGTGAAGCCGTCCAACGGTGCAGTGAAGATCAGCTCGCAATCCTTCGAGTTCGGCGGAAATCGGTGCGACGCTGGGACGCTGCAGTACGGGTGCTTGAGGATGGCCAATATCGGATCGTAGAAAATCCAGCCCACCACGGCGCCGGCCGCGATGATCAGCAATATGGTCACGATCCGGCGGCGGAGCTCACGCAGGTGAGACATAACCGACATGCGGCCTTCGGGATTGCTGCGTCGACGGCGACGCAGCCGCAGCCGGACCATCGGTTCAGCGTTCCAATCGAACGATGGCCAGACGCTCTTGTGCTGCCCGTATCTGGGCCTGCAACCCGGCGAGCTCAGCTTCCGCCTCGGTGAGCAGCGCGACGTCCTTTCTCAGCCGGGCAGACTTCCAGGACAGCTCATACAGGCATGACCCAAGAACGACCGCAGCAACAATCAACGCAGCGCCCCACGCGATCGCCACGACCCACCACACTCCGCAGACTTTACTGCGGCGGCCTGGATAGGGCCTGTCAGAACGCCGCGTACGCGTCGATTGCTGCGGCCGCTTCGTTGGCCACCGACTCGGCCAACCACTCCGGCGACAACAGCTCGACCTGCCCCGCCGAGCCGAGGACGAGTGCTCGCACCCAGGCGGGGTCCGCGACCCGCACGCTGATCTGGCGCTGGCCGTCCTCGATCGCGGTGTCCTCGGTAACTGGGTAGTAGTCGGCTACCCAGCCGTATGCGGGCGCTACCCGCAATACGACCAGCAGATGCTCAGGAGCCGGCGTGTATACGCCCTCGGACAAGTCCCGCAGGTGGGCCTCGGCCGGCGGCCGCGCGGGCTCGTCGAGGAGCCGGGCGTTCTCGATGCGGTCGAGCCGGAATATCCGCATTCCTTCGGCCCGCCGACACCAGGCCTCCAGGTAGAACCGGCCGTCCATGGTGAAGATGCGCATCGGATCGACGGTCCGGTCGGTCGTTTCGTCCCGGGTGGCCGTGTAGTAACGCAGGGCCAGCGCCCGCTTGCCCTCGACCGCCTGCTCGACGACGAGCTGCAGGCGGTCCACCTGGTCGAAGGCCACGGCCACCGTGTCCGCTGCGTCGACGGATCCGCCCGCGGCAGCCTCCACCTTGGCCAGAGCCCGCTCGACGGCAGCCCGGTCGGTCAGGCCGGGCGTCTCCATCAAGGTGCGCAGGGCGACGACGAGCGCAAGGGCCTCTTCAGCGGTGAGCCGCAGCGGCCGGGAGATTCCGGCGTCGAAGATCACGGATACCGAGTCACCCTCGAACGACAGGTCGATGAGATCCCCCGGCCCGTGCCCGGGCAGCCCGCACATCCACAGCAGTTGCAGGTCGCGACGCAGCTGCTCCTCGCTTACCCCGAAATCAGCCGCCGCCGTTGCGATCGCCACGCCCGGGTGCGCCTGCAAGTAGGGCACCAGCGACAGGAGCCGAGGCAGTCGCTCACGCTCGCCGGTCATCGTCCGACTCCCCCCGCGGTCAAGTGATGTGCCGCTCGCGCGGTGGGAGTGAGCCGCGCGACAACGGCGTCAACAAGTTCGGGTGGACTGAGCACCCGAGCCGATCGCCCGGCGCTGGCAACGATTCTCGCGATCCAGCGCAGGTCGGCGTAGTGGATCGTCAGCACGCCGTCCGTTTCGCTCTCGGCGATTCGTCGAAGCTCACCTAACCCCGGTCCGTAGACCGCCACCCGGGCCACCCGCGTGGAATCGGGGCCGCGGCTGGCCACATAGCCGAGCAGGTCGACGTCGGGCCGCTGGAACGCGCCCGGTGGGCCACTGACTTCGACACCGCCTACCACGCGAGACAGCCGGAAGCTGCGCGCCTCATCGCGGTCGAGATCGTGCCCCACGACGTACCAGCGGCGCCGCCAGGACAGGACCCCCCACGGCTGGATCGTGCGTCGTTCTGGATCGCGCTTGCCCGCCTTGAGATAGTCGAAGGTCGCGACTCGGGCGTGCCTGGCGGCGTCGAGCAGCGGTGGCAGGGCTGGATCGCTTGCGTCGACGTGCGGTTGTGCGCCCGGTGCATCCCCTGCGGCGACATCCGTGCCGCCGGCCCGCAGTTTGATCAGTGCGTTGCGGGCGGGCGCGCCGAGCGTTGCGGACTGCCACAAACGGGCAGCGAGGCCGACCGCCGCCGCCTCCGCCGGGTCGAACGGGATCGGCGGGAGTTCGTATTTGCGCCGGGTGATCCGGTAGCCGTCCTCGGCGTCGAAAATGCTGTTCCGGCCCGTCTCCAGCGGGATGCCGAGGTCACGCAGTTCCGCCTTGTCCCGTTCGAACATCCGCTTGAACGCTTCGTCGGTCCTCGGATCCCCGTCGGCCGGCTCGTACCCCGGCACGGCGTCTCGGACCCGCTCCGCCGTGAGGAACTGTCGGGTTGACAGCAGGCAGATGACGAGGTTCACCAGCCGCTCGGCGCGTCGCGCTGCCATGTCCTCGAAACTAATGCGCGGCCGGCCCCGCCGGGTGGCGGCTCGCCTACCCGCCATGACTCCACCTGCCCGGTACCGACCGCTTCGCAACGGTCTGCGCGAGGTCGCCGCGGCGCAGACTCATGGCCCCGATCATTGCTGATGAGAGCCGTATCGCGCACGGCATTACAGTGTGGCCGGTGATCCGCTGGCGGGCCGGGACCGTAACTGCGGTCGGACGGCAGTGGACCGGGGTGCGCGAGGTCGTCGTGGACGTAGTTGGCGATGGCCTGACGCCGGCGCTGGCTTACGTCGCGCTGGTCGGATCCCCACAGCCGGGTGATCGGGTCGTGCTCAACACGACCGCCCTGGAGGCCGGCCTGGGTACCGGTGGGCACGCGATCGTCGTCGCCTTGCCCGATCGGCTACCGGAGGACCCATCGGGTCCAGGACATCTCGTCAAGGCCCGCTACACCCCGACCCAGGCCACCGTGTTAGGGGTTGACGAACCGGATTCGCCGCATTACGCCACGATCGCCGCAGCAACGTCGCTTTCCGGCATGCCGGTCGTGGTGGCCGATCTCCACTCGGCCCTACCGGCCATCCTCGCCGGCGCGCTCCTCGATCGGCCGGACGCCCGCGTCGCGTTTGTGCTGACTGACGGTGGCGCGCTGCCGCTGTGGTACTCCCACACGGTCGCCGACCTACGCGGTCTGCTCTGCGGCACCGTTTCGACCGGACAAGCCTTCGGTGGCGATCTGGAGGCCGTGACAGTGCATACGGGTCTGCTGGCTGCTCGCCACGTGCTCACGGCGGACATAGCGGTCGTTGCTCAGGGACCCGGCAATCTGGGGACTAGCACACCGTGGGGGTTCTCCGGAGTCGCCGCTGGCGAGGTCGTCAACGCCGTCGGTGTCCTGGGCGGCCGGCCGGTCGGCGCGCTGCGGATGTCAGACGCCGATCCCCGGGAACGGCACCGGGGCGTTTCGCACCACGCGCTCACTGCCTTTGGTCGGGTAGCGCTGGTGACGGCCGACCTCGTCGTCCCGGCCGGTCTGCCGGCCGAGCTTGCTCAGGCGGTGGCAGCCGATCTCGCGCCGCTCGCCGAACACCATCGCATCGTGACGGTAGCGACGGATGGCCTCGACGCCGCGCTCCGAGGGCTGCCCGTGACCTTGTCAACCATGGGACGAGGTATCGACGAGGACCGCGCGTATTTCCTCGCTGCCGGGGCAGCTGGTCGCCACGCCGCCGCGCTGCTGTGAGGCCGGGACGCTAGGCGGGCACAGATGGCCCGAGGTGCACGTGCCGGGTGAGCTGGCGATAGCCGAGCCGCTCGTAGAAGCCGATCAGATCCGCTTCGCAGTGCAGCCACGCCAGCCCGGTCTGGCTCACCGCCTGGGCCGTGGCGGCAGCCGACACAACGGTCCCGAGGCCCTTGCCGCGCCGGTCCGGGAGCACGACAACGCCAGAAAGACACTCGCAGCCGGCCGCCGCACTCAGCCGTGCGCACGCCACGACCCGATCGTCGTCCCGCAAAATCAAGAACTCTTGGCCGGACCGGCCGAATTCGCCCGTTACGGCGGGAGCGAGGTCGGCCCCGAACACGGCCAGGAACTCCTCCGCACTCGAAGCGGGGCCGATGGTCAGGCCGTCCGGCGCAGTCGGCGCAGGCGCGGCATCGGTAATCAGAACGGCCAGCTCGCGCAGCACGTGCAGACGGCGAGCGGCCACGGCTTCGACCTGCTCCGGCCGGACCGTGACCTGCCACGACCCCGGACTCCGCTGGTCAAGCCAACGACAGACCGCGTCGACAATCTCGTCGGAAGGAAGATCGGACCGTTCGGTGAACGATGCGTGTGTCCCCCACGCCTGCGCGATGCCGAGGTGCACGCACGGAACACCTCCGACGTCGACCGCAGCGACCGCGTTTCCCTGCCGCGCTCGAACCTGCTCGGCATCGGACCGACCGACGAGGTCGATCAAGTCACCGGGGTGAGGCGCCCGGTCCGGGTCCCCGCTCCACGACCGCAAGGTCCACCGGCCGTCGCTGTGGACGATCTCAGCGACGCCGCAGTTGGCGAGCGGGTGGGCCATCGCGTAGTCGTCGGTGATGTTGCCGGCGAGCATCGAGACCGCCAGGCCGATCGCGCCACCGTGGCTCACCGCGACAACCGTTCCGCCGGGATGAGCGCTAGCCAGCGCCCCAAGGGTCGTCGACATCCGGGCGACCACATCCTCGCCTGACTCGTCGCCGTCGAGCCCTTCGGTGAGGTGACCCGACAGCCACCGCAGGTATTGCGCGCCGACCCGTGCGATGTCCGACTCGGCGGTGCTTCCTTCCGTCAGGCCGAGGCCGATCTCCCGCAGCTCGTCGCGAGTGGAGATTCCGCGGCCGAGCATCGCGCCCAGGATGTCGGCGGTCTGGCGGGCGCGGAGCAACGGCGAGACGTACACCGCCGCGACCTCACGAGGAGCGAGCCGAAGGGCCAGCGCGCTGGCCTGAGCCCGCCCCCGGTCTGTCAGCGGCGCACCCGGGCCGAGCGAGCCCAATCTGCGCTCGACATTGTCAGTGCTCTCGCCGTGCCGGACAAGCAGGATCGTTGTTCCGTCCCTCCCGCCACCTGCTTGCTCCTTGTCGGCCACCTCGGCATCACATCGAGTTGATGAGCTTCTCAACCCGGTCGTCGACGCTGCGGTACGGGTCCTTGCACAGCACGGTGCGCTGGGCCTGGTCGTTCAGCTTCAGATGCACCCAGTCCACCGTGAAGTCCCGACGTTTCTCCTGGGCCCGGCGGATGAAGTCGCCCCGCAGCTTCGCGCGGGTCGTTTGCGGAGGCACGTTCTTGGCCTCGAATATCGCGAGGTCCGTGGTCACCCGGTCGACCGCCCCGCGCTTTTGCAGGAGGTAGTACAGGCCGCGGTTGCGTTGGATGTCGTGATACGCCAGATCGAGTTGGGCAATGCGAGGCGAAGACAGCGGAAGGTTGTGCTTGGCGCGATAACGCTCGATCAACTGGTACTTGGTCGCCCAGTCGATCTCCCGATCGATGCGCGACAGATCGCCGGCGTCGACGGCATCCAGCGTGCGACCCCATAGTTCGAGAACCTGCTTGGACATCGGGTCGCCCCCGGTCCGCTCGATGAAGTCGACAGCGCGGCCGTAGTACTCGCGTTGGATCTCGAGCGCCGACGCGGTGCGTCCGGCGGCAAGGCGGACCGAGCGAGAACCGGACAGGTCGTGGGAGATCTCACGGATTGCCCGGATCGGGTTCTCCAGCGTCAAATCACGGAACGTGACGCCCTGCTCGACCATGCGCAGGACGAGATCGGCGGATCCGACCTTGAGCATCGTGGTGGTCTCACTCATGTTCGAGTCGCCGACGATGACGTGTAGCCGGCGATAGCGCTCCGCATCGGCATGCGGCTCGTCACGGGTGTTGATGATGGGACGGGATCGGGTCGTCGCGGAGGACACACCCTCCCAGATGTGTTCGGCGCGCTGGCTCACGCAGTAGACCGCGCCTCGTGGCGTCTGCAAGACCTTTCCCGCCCCGCAGATCAGCTGACGGGTGACGAGAAACGGGATCAGGACGTCCGCGAGCCGGCTGAACTCGCCATGCCGTCCGACGAGGTAGTTCTCGTGACAGCCATATGAGTTGCCCGCGGAGTCGGTGTTGTTCTTGAACAGGTAGATGTCCCCCGCGATGCCCTCGTCGTGAAGCCTTTTTTCCGCGTCGAGCACGAGCCCCTCGAGGATCCGCTCGCCCGCCTTGTCGTGCGCGACCAGGCTTGGCAGCCCGTCGCATTCCGGTGTGGCGTACTCCGGATGGCTGCCCACATCGAGGTACAGACGGGCTCCGTTGCGCAAGAAGACGTTGGACGAACGGCCCCAGGACACGACCCGGCGAAACAGGTAACGGGCGACTTCATCCGGAGACAGCCGGCGCTGGCCATGAAAAGTGCACGTCACGCCGTATTCGTTCTCGATGCCGAAGATGCGTTTGTGCACGTCCCCAGCGTATGCGAACCAATGGACGGACTAGGGCCAGCCGACGAGCAGATCTTCACCACTGAGCGTAGTGATCTTTACCTCTTTGATGCGTTCAACGGGGACCGATGTTCCTCCGGTGAACGTGATGTCACGCCCGGTGGGCAGATTCCAGGTGCCCAATGTCTCCGTGCCGCCAGTGCGGTCCACGATCACCAGTTGATACGGCGGCGCGTTGCCGGCGTACGGAGTGCCGCCGGCGACCTGGCGGCACGACAGATCGATTCGGGTGCCCCACCGTACGGTCTGGACGCGCGCGGACGCAGCAACGCCGACTTCCTCTCCGGCGGGGGCGGACATCGCTACCTGCCGGCTCGGGTTGGGAGTGGGCGGTGACGTGGCGGTCTGGCTCGACGGCCAGGCCAGGACCAGAGCCAGCACCAGACACGCGGCCGCCACCCCAGCAACCACCGTGAAGACGAGCCTTCGCCGGCGCCGGGATCGCCGAACCCGGTCGAGCACAACGGGTAACAGGTTGGCGGGCGGATCTTCGGGCTCTTTCTCAAGCACCGTTGGCGGAACGGTCGCGAGCAACGCCGGCAACCCTCGCAACGACCGCACCGATTCGGCGCAACTGTCGCAGACCAGAACGTGGTCCTCGAAACGGCGACGCTCATCGTCTGACAGCGCGCCCAAGACGTAGGCGCCGTCGTATGTTGCGAACTCGTCGGTCATCCCACGCCTCCCATCTCGTCGAGGGCCAATCTGAGAGCGTGCAGGGCGTAATGCGTGCGCGACTTCACGGTGCCAACCGGAATGCCGAGTCGCGCCGCGGCCTGAGCGACGCTCGAGCCACGGTAGTAGCACTCGAGCAGGACTTGGCGATGCTCGTTCGACAACCGGCGAAGTGCAGCGGTCAGCACGGCGCTGTTCACGCGCTCATCGGTACCGTCGGACACCGGGTTCTCGGGCAGGTCGGCCGTCACCAGCTCCCGCTGATGCCGGGTCGCCCGCCAATCGTCAATGACGATTCGGCGAGCCACTGTGAACAGCCAGCCACGGGCTGAACCGTCCGTTTGATCGAGCACGGCGGGATGGCGCCACGCTCGGAGCATCGTCTCTTGCACCACGTCTTCGGCGCGAGCACGATCGCCACCCGTCAGGCTGACGACATACGACCACAAGGCCCCGGCATGTTCTTCGTGCAGGGCGCGCAGGAGGTCGGTCTCGCTTCCGGCCACACCACCTCCGTATTAGACACGGTTCGAACAGCCGGCGGGTTCAATCGGAGATGTCTCCAGGAGCCCGATCCGCTGGCTGATCGAGTCCGACGTCGTGCGGTGGCGTGTCCGCGGGGGCCGGCGCAGCGGGCTGTTCGGCGGTCGCGGTTGGAAGCAATGCTGTCAATGCAGGTCCGACATACCGCCGGAACTTCCTATTCGCCCTGGTCCGATCCAGGACGGCAACCTCGAGCTGAGTCGCCGGCAGCTCACGCGCCGCACCATTGCCGCCCACGGAGCCCAATGCGCCGACTGCGACGTGCAGCGCGTCCCGCAACGGCAAGCCGGCCTTGTACATCTGGCGGAGTGACGACGTCAGAGCATCGGCTTGCCCGCCCATGACCAGAAACTGCGGTTCGTCGACGATCGTGCCGTCGTAGGAGAGGCGGTACATCTGGTCTTCGCTCGGCTCAGCACCGACTTCAGCGACGCACAGCTCGACCTCGTACGGCTTCTGCTGCTCGGTGAAGATGTTGCCCAGCGTCTGTGCGTACGCATTGGCCAGCGCTCGGGCGGTGACGTCCTGCCGGTCGTAGGAGTACCCCCGCAAGTCGGCGAGCCGGATTCCGGCAACCCGTAGGTTCTCGAACTCGTTGTACTTTCCGACCGCCGCGAAGCCGATGCGGTCATAGATCTCGCTGACCTTGTGCAGCGCCGAGCTCGCGTTCTCCGCGACGAACAAGACACCGTCGGCGTAGGTCAGTACGACCACGCTGCGGCCGCGGGCGATGCCCTTGCGCGCGTATTCCGATCGGTCGCGCATGATCTGCTCGGCGGACGCGTAGAACGGCATCGTCATGATGGCACCTCCCCTCGGTTACGTCGGCGGGTGTCCTCTGGTGTCCCGGTCAGGAGCCGGGTCGTGCGCGGCGCTGCTCGACGATGTCGCGGACCAGTCCGCCGAGTTCGTCGTCGGGAATTCGGGCCGTACCCTCCGCCGACGCGAGACGTACCACCGGGAAGATGCCGCGAGTCAGGTCAGGACCGCCCGTCGCCGAGTCGTCGTCGGCTGCGTCGTAGAGAGCTTCGACGGCCACCCGGACGGCGCCCATCCGGTCCAGCCCAGGTGTCCACAGCTTCTTCAGGGAACCCTTGGCGAACAGTGACCCCGAACCGATCGACTCGTAGTACTGCTCCGGATATCGGCCGCCAGCAACGTCGAAGCTGAAGATCCGCCCGGACGCTGGGCCCCGGCCGTTATTAGCGGCGTCCACGTCGAATCCGGCGAACAGCGGCACGACAGCCAGCCCTTGCAATGCCTGACCGAGGTTGCCGCGGATCATGGTGGCGAGCCGGTTCGCCTTCCCATCCAGCGTGAGCTGGGTCCCCTCGATTTTCTCGAAGTGCTCGAGCTCGACCTGGAACAGCCGGACGATCTCGATGGCCAATCCGGCTGCGCCCGCGATACCGATCAGCGAGTAGTCGTCGGCAGCGAACACCTTCTCGATGTCGCGCTGCGCGATGAGATTGCCCGCGGTCGATCGCCGATCGCCGGCCATTACAACCCCGCCCTCGTACACGGCGGCGACGATCGTGGTGCCGTGGGGTATCGCGTCGGCCGGAGTACCGCGTGGGAGAAGGTCGGGCGCGGCCGCAGCCAGGAAATCGGTGAACGACGGCGAGCCCGGCGTCGTCGCGTATCGCAGAACTCCCGGCGCGGACGGCAAACGAAGGTCGCTCACTGGACCCCCGCTCGCTCCCACGCGCGCTCAAGCATCGTCACTGGCCGCCCTTTTGGACGAAAGAGCGAACGAAGTCCTCGGCGTTCGTCTCGAGGACGTCGTCTATTTCGTCGAGGATCGCATCGACGTCCTCGGTCAATTTCTCGTGTCGCTCCGCGACATCCGACTCGGTGTCAGCCTCGACCTGGTCGACATCGTCGGATTGCCGTTGCGCGCGGCTCTGACCACTGTCATGGGTCGGCATCGTGGCACTCCCCTCGTTCGTACTCGATCTCACCCTAACGTGACGGCGCACATTCGGTTGCCGGTCGGAGCGGGAGAACGGAGAAGACTAGCTGCGGGCAGGCCAACCGCTCAGGCGGCGTCCGTCGCCTTCGTAACGGCCTGCGGCAAGGCCGCGACACGGACGGCATTGCGCCCGGCGTCCTTCGCGACATACAAAGCGCGGTCGGCCGCGTGCAGCAGCTCGTCGAGCGTGTCACCGTGCGTGCCGGTGACCGCGACACCGATCGACGCGGTCACGGTCAGCGGTTCGGCCGACGTGATCACATCGCTGGTGATTCGAAGGGACTCGATGCGCCGTCGAACCCGCTCGCCCACGCCGGATGCCGTCTCCGCGTCGACTCCGGGAACCAGGGCGACGAACTCTTCACCGCCGAACCGGCCAACGGCGTCGTGCCCGCGGAATTCGTCGGCGAGCGCTTCGCCGACCGCCCGCAGTGCAGCATCGCCGCCCAGGTGGCCGTACTCGTCGTTGATGCGCTTGAAGTAGTCCATGTCGATGACGAACACGGCGGCACTGGACCGGCGGCGGCGCGCTGTGGCCAGCTCCTGCTCAGCCAGTTGGCGCCATGACGCGGCGTTGAGCAGCTCGGTTTTGACGTCGGTCGTCGCCGCCTCGACCAGCTCGCGAATCAGCGCGTGGTGCTGGAGCAGGAACACGGCCGGCAGCACCAAGACGGCGAGCCACGGCTCGCGAGCCAGGCAGATCGCGGTAATGCCACCCAGCACGAGCGTGCCGAACTCGAGGCCGTTCTCGAACCACGAACCGAAGAGGGTTGACTTCCCCGCAGACGGAGACGTCAGGCGCACCGCCACACTGATCAGACCCGTGTTGCCAACCCGGAAGATCATGATCGCAACTGCGACAGCACCCAGGAGACCGATGCCATCGGGAAGGGTCATGGGCGGGAAGCCGAGCGCGCGAAGCGCCACCGAAATTGCCAGAGCCGGAAGCACGTACGCGCTCGCGCTGTACACGGCGCGGTACTTGTGCTGATCGGACGGCCGGCCTACTCGGATCCAGGTGTGCGCGCACACAAGCGCGATGAAACAGGCAGCCATGCCGGGCGGAAGCATTATGGCCGCCGGAAGCATCCACACCGAGTTCATGTTCATCGTGGACGACTTGGCCGACAGCAACCGCCGCCGCTTCTCGACCTGGCTGGTGAACTCCAGGTAGCCCCCGGCCAGCACGGCGAGAATTCCGGCGAGATAGAGATGAGCCCCGCGGGCCGGATCAGATATCAGAACCCAAGCCGTCAAAACGACAGCCGAAACGACCACAAGCGCGACCCACGATTGCGCCACTTTCGGAGTGCTCAGAAGACCGCGTCCGCCGGATCGGCGCACGGCGGGAGTCTGCCGGGCAAGGCTGATCGTGGTGCGTCCCTTCAACGACGCGCTAGGGTCACTGGCGAACAATAGCCCATGACGAGCCAGACGTCACGATACACGTTTGACCGTGTACGAAACGTGTCTACGGCTGTATCCCTCCGTGACTGCGGCAAGCCGTGTGCTCATTGACACTAGCTCTCGGTAAATGCAGTAATCAGCCGCGCTGGCCTGAATAGTACGCGAGGAGGCGAGTCGATTGGTCGTCGAGCGGGAATATCTCGTTCGATACAGATTCTCGACCGCTGGAGGCACAACCCGCCGATCCCCGTGGCCCGGTCGTGGCTGAGGAGGTGACGCCGTCGTTCGCTATCCGGAAAGCGACCAATCCGTTTCACGGCACCGTCGAATCAATACTTTCCCAGGAAGCGGTTTCCGTGGAGGTGAATTCTGTGTCATTGAACCATTACCCAATGCACGATTTCACTATGCCATTTCCAAGCATATAGTTTCCCGCGAAAATTTCGTCTAGGAGGTGAATTCACCAATGTTTGCTGGACACGAGTGGACCTGAGTCGCGTCACTGTGAGTAGCCATTACCCACATAGCTGAACAGGAGGTGAATTTCTGATGCTGAACGGTCACGAATGGACCTGAGCTAACGCGGCCCGACCAGCGCGTCAATGAGCGCGCTGGCTGTCGGACAGCGATCAAGTAGCGCACCAACATGCGCGCGGGTGCCCCTTAGCGGTTCCAGGGTTGGCACCCGCACAAGCGATTCACGCCCTACGTCGAAGATGACGGAATCCCACGACGCCGCCGCGACGGCAGAGCCGTAGCGGCGCAGACACTCTCCGCGGAAGTACGCACGGGTGTCCTCCGGCGCAGCCGACGTCGCCGACTGTGCCGCCCCGGCTGGCAGCAACGTCTGCATCGCGCCACGTGCGACGAGCCGGTGATAGAGGCCCTTGTCGGCCCGCACGTCGGAGTACTGAAGGTCGATGAGTTGTAGCCGCGGAGCATCCCAATCGAGGCCGTCGCGATCACGGTATCCGTTGAGCAGCCGTAACTTCGCCACCCAGTCCAGCTCGCCCGCGAGTTGGTAGGGGTCGGCTTCGAGGCGGCTGAGAACCGATTCCCACCGCTCGAGAACGTCACGAGTCTGCTCGTCGGCGTCCTCCCCCTGGCGATCGTCGACGAACTTCCGCGCCCGGTCGTAATACTCGGCCTGCAACTGGACTGCTGTCAGCCGGCGACCATCCGCAAGCCGGATCAGATGCTGCAGCGACGGGTCGTGTGACACCTCGTGAAGTTCTCGTACCGGCTGGGCCACCGTCAGGTCATCCGGCAGGAAGCCATCCTCGATCATGGCGAGTACGAGGGCGGTTGTGCCGACTTTCAGGTAGGTCGAGACCTCGGACAGATTCGCGTCGCCAAGGATCACGTGCAGGCGCCGGTATCGGTCGGCGTCAGCATGCGGCTCGTCACGGGTGTTGATGATCGGGCGCTTGAGCGTCGTCTCCAGGCCCACCTCGACCTCGAAAAAGTCCGCCCGTTGCGAGAGTTGGAAGCCCGGCAACCGGCCGTCCTGACCCAGACCTAAGCGGCCGGCACCACACACGACCTGACGAGAGACGAAGAACGGCACGAGATGGCGCACGATGGCGACGAACGGCGTGGCCCGGCTCATGAGGTAGTTCTCGTGCGCGCCGTAGGACGCGCCCTTGTTATCGGTGTTGTTCTTGTAGAGGTTGATCGGCGCGTTGACCCCAGGCATGGTCGCGACGCGGCGGGCCGCCTCAGCCATGACCAGTTCACCCGCTTTGTCCCACCGCACGACGTCCAGCGGTGACGTCACTTCCGGTGTCGAATACTCCGGGTGAGCGTGGTCAACATAGAGCCGGGCGCCGTTGGGCAGGATTACGTTGGCCATGCCGGCGTCTTCCTCGGCCTCGATGAACTCTTGCGCAACTCCGCCGGCTCCCCCGAGCTCGAAACCTCGGGCATCTCGAAGCGGCGACTCCTCCTCGAAGTCCCAGGCCGCCCGACGAGCTCGGCCGGCAGGCAGGCCGCTCGCGTAGGCGTTGACCACCTGAGCCGAGAGCAGCATCGCGTTCGCGGACGGCTGGCCGGGCAGGCTGACGCCGTACTCGACCTCGGTCCCCATCACCCGGCGGACGCTCACCCTGCCAGGCTACGTTGCCAGGTTACGTTCCCGAACCGCCGACGGCGCGTGGACCGCCCGGCCGTACGTCACAAGTACTGCCCGGTGTTGCCGATCGTGTCGATCGACCGGCCCGTCTCGCTTCCCTTGCCCGAGATGAGCGTTCGGATGTAGACGATCCGCTCACCCTTCTTCCCGGAGATCCGGGCCCAGTCGTCTGGGTTCGTCGTGTTGGGCAGGTCCTCATTCTCTCGGAACTCGTCGACGCAGGCTGCCATCAGATGCTGCATCCGCAAGCCTCGCTGGCCGGTCGTCAGCAGATCCTTGATCGCCATCTTCTTTCCGCGATCGACGATGTTCTGGATCATCGCGCCGGAGTTGAAGTCGCGGAAATACAGCGTCTCCTTGTCTCCGTTGGCGTAAGTCACCTCGAGGAACCGGTTCTCCTCCGCCTCGGAGTACATCCGTTCCACCGTGTGCTGAATCATCGCGCTGACCGTCGCGTCGACGTTGCCGCCATGCTCGGCCAAGTCGTCGGCGTGGATGGGCAGTGTCCGGGTGATGTACTTGGAGAAGATGTCGCGAGCCGCTTCGGCGTCCGGCCGTTCGATCTTGATCTTGACATCGAGGCGGCCCGGACGCAGGATCGCCGGGTCGATCATGTCCTCCCGGTTGGACGCGCCGATGACGATGACGTTCTCCAGGCCTTCTACGCCGTCGATCTCGCTCAGCAACTGCGGAACAATCGTGTTCTCCACGTCGGAGGAAACCCCCGAACCGCGGGTGCGGAAGATCGAATCCATCTCGTCGAAGAAGACGATGACCGGCGTTCCCTCGCTTGCCTTCTCCCGCGCCCGCTGAAACACCAGGCGGATGTGACGCTCGGTCTCCCCCACGTACTTGTTGAGTAGTTCCGGGCCTTTGATGTTGAGGAAATAGGACTTGGCGTGGCCGTCGCCGTCCCCCTGCGTCTTCTCGACCTGCTTGGCCAGCGAGTTCGCCACCGCCTTGGCGATCAGCGTCTTCCCGCAGCCCGGAGGTCCGTACAACAAGATCCCCTTGGGGGGCCGCAGCTCGTGCTCTCGGAACAGCTCGGCGTGCAGGAACGGCAGCTCGACCGCGTCTCGGATCGCCTCGATCTGCCGGGCCAGCCCGCCGATGTCGCCATAGTCGACGTCCGGAACCTCTTCGAGGACCAGCTCCTCGACCTCGCTCTTGGGAACCCGCTCATACGCGTACGCCGAACGCGGCTCGAGCAGGAGAGAGTCACCGACGCGTAATGGCTGTTCCCGGAGGATGTCGGCGATATGGATGATGCGTTCCTCGTCCGTGTGCCCGATCACGAGGGCGCGGTCGCCGCCTTCGAGCAGCTCTTTGAGCATCACGACCTCGCCGGCCCGCTCATGCCCGCGAGCGGCCACGACGTTCATGGCCTCGTTGAGCATGACTTCCTGACCGTGTTGGAGCTCCGCGACCTCGACGTCCGGAGAGACGGCCACGCGCAGCTTTCGGCCTCCGGTGAAGATATCGACCGTGCCGTCGTCGTAGCGCATGAGAAAAACGCCGTATCCGCTCGGCGGCTGCGCTAGTCTGTCGATCTCTTCTTTGAGCGCAACCATCTGGTCACGAGCCTCGCGCAACGTCTCGGCGAGGCGTTCGTTCCGTTCGCCGAGGTTCGCCGCCCGGGCCTGCGCTTCGGCCAATCGATCTTCAAGTGCCCGGATATGGCGAGGAGACTCTGCGACCTTCGCCCGCAGCAGCTCGACCTCTTGCTCGAGAAATGCCGTGCGCCGACGCAGGTCTCGGCTGGACTCATCGCCGCGATCGGATAAGCGTCCGTACTCGTCGGACTCACGAGACATGCGGCCACCTCCGATGCTGTGGTTCGCGAAAAACCACCCTACACACGCTGGACCTACTCGGCAGCGAACTAGTCTCGCGGTGTGGGAGTCGCCACGTCGCAGCTATGGCGGCGGCAAGGGTTCATCGGCAGGAGGACAATCGGCATCGTGACCGACTCGTTACATGTCTGGGTCGACCAGGACCTTTGCACCGGTGACGGACTGTGCGTGCAGTACGCCCCGGAGGTCTTCGAGTTCGACGTGGACGGGCTCGCCTACGTCAAGGACGGAAACGGCACGCTGCTGTGCGACGCGGGCGCCCGGGCCGACGTGCCAGAACGCCTCCGACTCGACGTCATCGACTCGGCCCACGAGTGTCCAGGTGCATGCATCCATGTAGAGCGGGCGAGCGACGGCCAGGAGGTAGCCGGACCCGACGCCTGATCAGGTACTTGTCGGGCGCCGCTGCCGAGGTGGTGCGATCACGCCTGGAGCCAGCCGGCGCGCGGTGACCAGGAACGCCGTGTGCCCGACCATCCGATGCTCCGGACGCACGGCCAGACCGACGACATGCCATTGTCGAGTCAGTGACTCCCACGCCGCTGGTTCGGTGTAGCCACAGTCGCGCAGCCCCTCGACCAGGCGCGACAGCTGGGTCGCGGTAGCGACGTAGCCCACGAGCACCCCTCCGGGCCGCAGCGCCGCGGACGCTACGGGCAGCACCTCCCACGGCGTGAGCATGTCCAGGACTACCCGGTCGGCCGGCTCGTCGACGGGATGCTCGGCGAAGTCCGCTACCCGGAGCGTCCACGTCGCGGGAATAGTGCCGAAAAAGGTCACGACGTTGTGCTGCGCGACCTCCGCGTGGTCGGCTCGCAGCTCGTAGGACACGACCCGACCGGTCGGGCCCACTGCCCGAATAAGCGAGCAGGTGAGCGCGCCCGAGCCGGCGCCGGCTTCGATGACCGTCGCTCCTGGATAGATGTCGCCAAGCCCGACGATCTGCGCCGCGTCCTTGGGATAGACGACGGCGGCGCCGCGCGGCATGGACAGCACGAAATCCGAAAGCAGCGGTCGAAGCGCCAGGTACGGCGTGCCAGAGCTCGCCACCACGACGCTTCCTTCCGGCCGGCCGATGAGGTCATCGTGCTCGATCGCCCCGCGGTGCGTGTGGAACTGCTTCCCGCTCGTCAGCGTGACGGTATGCGGGCGACCCTTCGGGTCCGTGATCTGCACCCGTTCGCCCTCCGCGAACGGTCCGGAAGCGGGGGTCGTCACAAGCGCGGACCGGTGAGCGCGGCAGCGAGGTCGGCCGAGGAGAGAATGCCGGCCGGCGATCCGTCGCGATGCACGACCAGATACTCGGTCGCCGGCGTCGCTCGGACCGCGTTCAGCAGGTCATTACCAGTGAGGTTGGCCGGCAAGACGAGGCCGGGGTGGAGCGGACGGGACACGTCCACGACGCGCACCCAGGGTCGCTGCTCGATCGGTACGGCGCCCAGGCGCTGCTCGTCGACAATCGCCTGTGGCGCGTCGGCACGATCGATAACGATCAATCCGCGCGCATTGCTCTCCCAGGTCCGGCGTATTGCCTCGGCCACGGAAACATCCGCATGCACCATGAGCCCCGGTCGCATCAACCGAGCCAGGCTGAGCTCGGGCACTCGGTCGCTGACCTCCGCCGCGCGTAGCGATTGGGTCGCACCGATCCAGATGAAGGCGCCGAGGATGGCGCTGAACACAGCGGTCCCCAATGACCAGTTCTCGCTGCGAGTGAACAGGCCAGGCAGCACCACCAAGATCGCGATGATTCGGCCCGCCCAAGCAGCTACCCGGGTACCGGTCAGACGGGACCGGGTGGCACCCCAGATGACGGCGCGCAGCACCCGCCCACCGTCCAGCGGCAGACCGGGCAGCAAGTTGAACACCGCGACAATCAAGTTGCTCCACAGCAGCAGGAACCAAAACACCTCGGCGATGCTGCCGGGCGAAGTCGCCTCGTAGCCGAGCCAGGAGCCCCCGGCAACGGCCAGCGAGACCAACGGGCCGGCCAGAGAGACCAACAGTTCGTCGCGCGGCCGTTCGATGTCGCCCTCGATCTCGGAAATGCCGCCGAGCAGGAAGATGACGACGCGGCGCACCGGCCGACCGAGAGCCAGGCTGACGCCTACGTGGCCTAGCTCGTGCAGCATTACGCAGAGGGCGAGCGCGACGGCGAAGGCCAAGGCGATGAGGTAGGACACCGAACGGCTCAAGCCGTCCACTGCCTCGTAAACCACACCGCCGTACGTCACAGTGATCAGCGCGGCGATCAGAATCCACGACGGGGCGAAGTACAGCGGCACGCCGAAGAACCGACCCACGGGAAGCAGCCGACCGCCCGGCGCCGGTCTAGGGGGCGGTGTGTTGCTCACCTCGGCGATGCTACGGCTCCTCGCTTGGTGTTCTCCCAGAAACTGTCGCCGCTCGGCCTTACAGTGCTGGCCATGAGCGTTGTATCGCCGTGCGAGCCGGAAACGCCGGTGATCGGCTCTCTGTCGCCGTCCCGAGCCGCTGACTTCAAGGTCTGCCCACTGCTCTACCGCTTCCGCACGATCGATCGGATTCCAGAGCCGCCCTCCCGGATTGCGACACGCGGGACACTCGTACATTCCGTCCTCGAGCGGCTGTTCGACCTGCCGGCAGGCTCCCGTTCCGTCGAGGCGGCTCAGGCGCTCGTGGGGCCGGCCTGGGCTGACCTGCTCGAGCGGGCGCCGGAGTTGGCGGAGTTGTTTGCTGATGACGAGGCAGGCGCAGGGCTTGCCGAATGGCTCGAGTCTTCGCGCGCCCTCGTTGCGGCGTACTTCACGCTGGAGGATCCCAACCGACTCCAACCCGCGGCGCGGGAGGAGTTGGTCGAGGTCGTCGTTGACGGGCTGCGGCTGCGCGGTTATGTGGACCGTCTCGATGTCACGCCGAGCGGGGACATGCGCGTGGTGGACTACAAGACGGGCTCGACGCCGCGCGAAGCGTTCGAGGCCCGGGCCTTGTTCCAGATGAAGTTCTATGCCTTGGTGTTGTGGCGCACCCGGGGCGTGCTTCCCCGCCAGCTGAAGCTGATCTACCTGGCCGACCGGGACACGCTGTCCTACTCGCCCGACGAGCATGAGCTCACCAAGTTCGAGCACACCTTGCGGGCGATGTGGACAGCCATTGAGCGCGCCACCGCGTTGGGCGAGTTTCGAGCCAGCCCGGGCCGGATGTGCGAGTGGTGCCACCACCGGGTCCGGTGCCCCGCCTTCGGCGGCACGCCGCCGCCGTTTCCAGCTGACGCCGTCACCGAGTCAGACGCCGCTAGCGTCGATGCCCCCCGCTCGGCCGGCTGACCAGTCGTGTGGCCCCCAGCGAGGCGCGGGTCACGCCACGAGTGATCCGTCGACGGCCAGATCGCGGGTGGCTTGGAGCAGCGTCGTATACCCCGACGGGATGATGGCGCGTACCTCGACCACCCACTCGGCCTGATCGGTGGGGCTTCGCACGACACCGCGCACGACCATCCGGTTCGGTCCCTGCGGGGCCACCGGAGCGATGTTCTCCGACGCCCAGCCGGCTGGCGCATGGGATACCCGGGCCGCGTTGATAGTCAGCACACCGTGGCCGTCGGTGGACACCACCTGGATCGACACCGGAACATTGTGCGGGTCACGTTGTTGCAGGCCGGAGGGCTTGCCGCCCGGGAGCGCAACCTGCACATCGAGCAGCTCCGCGTCCGTCATGCTGGTCGCGCTGCACAGTCCGGTGGCGCAGGCCGGCGGCACGAGCGGCGAGGTCGGGTGCGAACCCGGCCGCGGTCCGCGAAACACCGCGACGGCCACGGCGGCTCCGACTCCGAGCACGATGACGACCTGTGCGACCCGCCGGAAGAGCGGGCGGCGAGACGCGAGCGCCAACCGGCCGTAGGCGCGCGCCGCCGGGCGTCGGGTGGAATCCACGACCTCGTCGACGCCCTCGTAGGTCGCGCCGGCATCGGCGACCGCCACGAGATCGACATCGGGGCGTTTGCGGCCCGACATGGCGTCTCCGATGGTCTGGGGCTTGGCCGAAGTTTACGCGAGACAGGTTGCTACGGCGTGGCTCCGTCTCGCAGCCATCCGAACACGGTGTGATGCTGGTGTGTTGTGGCCCGGCGTGTTCGCGCTGGTCGGAGTGCTGCTCGGCTGCGGATTCACGCTTCTCGTCGCGTCAGTCACGGAGCGCTGGCGAACTCGGCGTCAGTTCCAGCGTTACATGCTCGATCGCAGATACACGCTCTACCAGCAGACCTTGGCGGCGATCGACGACCTGCTGTACATGCGCGACGACCACGCGGACTTTGGGCATGCCGCGCGCGCTCTTACCGCGGCGATCGTCGATCTCGAGTTGCTGGCGCCACCGGAGATCGTGGAGCTGGCCGATCAATGCGCCACGCTGGTATTGCGGCGGCCGGGCAACCCGGTCGATGCGGCCCACGCCCGCGCGCGGCTCGCCGCGGCGGCCCGGCACGACCTGGCGACCGTTCCCCGGCCACGCGGTTCGATGCCGCGAACTACTGGCCGCCATGCGAGGCACTCGAGTCGGTCAGCCGACCTGCCGGACCGAGGCATCATGGGGTCGGTCAGCCCGGGCCTGCGCTGATCTACGCGCGCTGTCCATCCGGTTCGGTTCGAGCGTCAGACCACGAACGGACCATCGCCGCCAGATCCGGCAACGTCACGCCGGTCAGCGAATCCCGCACACTACGGGTGGGTGCCGGCTCGATCGCGACCTCGCTGGGTACCGCGAGCACGACGCATCCGGCCGCCTCGGCCGAAGCGATACCGAGTGGCGAGTCCTCGATCGCGACGCAGTGCTCCGGGTTGGCGCCGACCAACGCCGCGGCGGTGAGATAGGGCTCCGGATGCGGCTTGGGATGGACGACCTCGTCGCCACACACACTGGCCGCGAACAACTCGCGCCCGAGGGTGTCCAGGGCGATCTCGGTGAGCGGGCGATTCGTCGAGGTCACGAGGGCGGCCGGCACACCGGCCGCGTGAACGGCGTGCAGCAGCTCTCGCGCGCCCGGCTTCCACACCAGAGAAGTGCGAAACAGCTCCGCGGCGCGCTCGGTGAGGTAAGCACCACTGCTCTCCGGGTCCGCGTCGATGCCGAGGTCGTCGTGCATGATCGCGACCGATCGGGCCAAGCTCGATCCGACCATGCGCCGGCGTGCGCGCGCCGACAGGTCACCGCCCAACACGGTGGCCAGATCCTCCAGCGCGACATCCCAGAGCTTCTCCGAGTCCAGCAATGTGCCGTCCATGTCGAACAGGACACCTTGCAGCTCACCCCCCATGTTCCGGGGCCTGCGGTTTGCTCAGCGGCTCTTCGGGACACATCGGGGACACATCACCGGTCAGCCGACGCATCGTCCGCGCCATGGCCACACGCCCCACCTCGTCGTCATTCGCCATCAGGTAGGAGTACACACGCTAGGTGATCTCCGGCGACGAGTGGCCTAGCCATCGTGAGACCGCGACCACCGAAACGCCCGCCGAGATCAGCGACGCGCCAAAGTAAGGTCGGCACGAGCGCGGCGACACCTCAATCCCGGTCGCTTCCTCAATGTCGTCGAACACATGCCCGGCGATCGCCCTCGTCAACGCCCGCCCGGTGATGCTGGAGAACAGTCGGCCGTCTTCGCGCCCCCGTCGCGTTTTTTCCGTAGGCATAGACGGTGGTTGGCGATCGCAGCTTCGGTAGCGGATATCACCCCTCCGACCAAGACACCTTCCGCCTCTGGCTCCGACGGGGGACTGTAACGGGTGGGGCGACTAGCTTTGGCTAGTTGAACAAGACGGCCGTGTCGTGCGGTTGTCAGTCGGGCGAAACCAGTCCTACGGCAGCACCGCTGGCGCCTTCAACGCAGAGAGAGACTACGGGCTTGTAGGGCCTCCGATCGCGTCGCCGTAACTGCCGCTCAGTAGCCACGCCAGGGCGGCCTTGATATCGGCCTTCGGCAGGTCTATGCCGTGATCTAGCAGTATCCGGTCGATGTCGCGCACGAGCTCCGGAGGTGCTGCGGCGCGGTGGTGCCCTTGACTCGGGCGCCTCACCGCATCGAGCCCTGCCCGTCGCCCGTTGCTGGTCGGAATCTGGGGCTTAGTGGCGGTCATGTCAGGTTCCGGACCGATACACCGCCGTTGCCTGACGATGCTCATAGATGCTGTAAACCGAAGCAGGTCTGCGCGGAGTACGTAGTCGAGGACCACTCCGACGTGTCCTGACGTTACCGCTCTTCGCTTCTCAGGACGAATCTGGGTTGTTGTCAACCCGCACAAACGCCACCCGAGACGCGGGTGTGTGGGCGGGGCGACTCTCGTTCTTCGCATCGCCCAGCTCTCGTCCCCGTCGAAAGCTCGCGAACCACGGGTACGGGGCTCACGTACTGCTGTCAGTTGTCGTCGAAAGCCGCGAAAAAGGCGGCAGCGGCTGCCTGCTCCGCCTCACCCAGCTGCGCTAGCTTCTCGCTTGCCTCCCGTGTCACCCCGTCGACCGGGCCGAGTCGGGCGATTGAGGGCAGCCAAGCTACCCCGATATATTTCGCGGCTTCGTCGTCGTAAGCCCCCTTGGCGTCCCGCCAAGCCTCCTGTGCCGCGGTGATCTCCTCGAGTTTGCCCATGCTGCCCCCCGATCTCGTGGCCAATGTTTACCCTCGCGTTCCGGTGTTCTAACTGTCTAGCCCAGAGAACAGAGCGCCCCGCCACCCCCCGACGCCTGGGGTAATCGGGACGCCCGGCGTTGCTGTCATACGGGTAGCGCTCCGTTCGCGGGTGGCTTCTCGTCGTTCTCCCGGTCGGCGACGGTCTCGCCGAGAACGCCCGCGGCAAATGTGTCGCCACGGACCTGACCGTACTGTCCGCGCGACCCCAGCGGAGCGCTTACCTCTGGTTCGTCGTCGCCATCAGGCGGTGAACGGCGACGGCCTCGTTGACGATCAGCGCAGGACCTTCGGCCGGGTCAGCCGGCGGACGAACCTCGGCGATGATCTTCTTGGTTGGGCTCAACCAGATCTCGTAGCTGACTGGTGAATATCCGCGCGGTACCGGTTGCCCGGCCGGATTCGCATCCTCGGTCGGCTCGGCCTCCGCGGTCGACTCGGCATCCTCGGTCGGCTCGCTGATGCCGGCGCTCATCCAGTCGGTCACAGCCGGAACCAGTACCAGTGGCATAAGGATCGGAATGAACAGGAGCTTGATCCAATCCCACATCGTGTTGCCGACGAAACCGGTCCAGGTAATCGGCAGCAGGTACGCGCAGGCGGCAAAGGCGGCGAACCCGATCATGACCACCGCGGTCGCGATCCAGTGGCGGGCTTCCAGCGAGCGCTCGGCAGTCCAGAACTTGACCGTCGCGATGATGACGGGCAGCAACAGCAGCTCTAGCCAGTCCCAGAGGGTGTTGCCGGCGAAGCCGGTCCATGTCCAGTGCAGCGAGTAGCCGAGCGCCACCAGAATGCCGAATGCCACGGCGACGGCGGCCAACGTCCAGCGCCGGATCACGCTCATATGCTGATGCGATTGCAGCCACAGCGGTAACGCGGCCAACGAGAGCGGGAGGGCGAGCAATTTAAGCCAGTCCCACAACGTGCCGTTCTGGGTTAGCCCGGTCCAGGACCAGTGGCTAGTGTAGCCACCCCAGACGACCACGGCTGACGCCAGAAGCGCGCTGGCTATGACAGCACGTGATAGACCACGGCGGGTGCTGAGTTGCGTGAATGTGGCGGACATGAGAACGCTCCGAACGACTGGCGACAACATTGGCTCGCTTCAGCATCGGCGCGCCTCGGCATTACCGCTGTCGCCCAACCGGGGGATGTCCAGCAGGATCCGCGCTACCCCCAATCGGGGGAGGCGAGCTTTGATCGCCGTTAGCTTGATCGCCGTTACGTGTTGAAGTACTTCGCCTCGGGGTGGTGGACGACAATGGCGTCCGTCGACTGCTCCGGGTGCAACTGGAACTCCTCCGACAGCTGGACCCCGATGCGCTCGGGCCGGAGCAGGCTCACGATCTTGGAGCGATCCTCGAGATCCGGGCACGCGCCGTAGCCCAGGGAGTACCGCGCTCCCCGATAGCCCAGTTTGAAGAAGTCCTCGACGTTGGCCGGATCCTCGGATGCGGCGGTCACCCCGCTCGGAAGCACCAGTTCCTCGCGGATCCGCCGGTGCCAGTATTCGGCGAGCGCTTCGGTCAGCTGGACGGATAGTCCATGGGCTTCCAGATAGTCGCGATATGCGTTGGCCTCGAACAACTGGTGGGTGAATTCGCTGATCTTGTCCCCCACCGTGATCACGGTGAAAGCGACGACATCCAGCTCGCCGGAATCCTCGGCGCGGAAGAAATCGGCGAGGCACAGCCGGCGCTCACGCCGCTGACGGGGAAAGGTGAACCGGGTGCGCTCCGTTCCCGTCGAGTCGAGGACGATGAGGTCGTCGCCCTTGCTGACACATTGGAAGTATCCGTAGACGACAGCTGCTTCCAAGATCCCTTCGGTCTGGAACCGATCTAGCCAGTAGCGCAGCCGAGGACGTCCCTCGGACTCGACCAACTCGTCGTAGGTGGGGCCCTTGCCGCCCCGTGCTCCGCGCAGGCCCCACTGGCCCATGAATGTCGCGCGCTCGTCGAGCAGCGCGGCGTAATCGGCGAGCGCGATGCCTTTGACAACCCGATCTCCCCAGAACGGCGGCACGGGGATGGGATTGTCGGTCGCCACGTCCGACCGCGCCGGCAGCTCCGCCACCGGTTCGGTCTCCTCGGCGCGGCGCCGGTCTTCCGCAATCTTGAGCGACCGCTGCCGCCGGGCCCGGCGCTCGGCGAGCTTTCGGGTTTCCTCGTCCGAAAGACGGGTGTCGTCCGGTCCGTCCGGGGTCGTCGCAACATGTCCCTTGCGGATAGCCATGAGTGCATCCATGAGACGGAGGCCTTCGAACGCGTCCCTCGCGTATCGCACGTCACCCTCGAAGATGTCGGAGAGATCCTGTTCGACGTAGCCCCGCGTCAGGGCGGCACCACCCAGCATGACCGGGTATCGATTGGCCAGCCCTCGAGCATTCATCTCCTCGAGGTTCTCTTTCATGATCACGGTGCTCTTGACGAGCAGTCCGGACATCCCGATCGCGTCGGCGTCGTGCTCGTCCGCCGCCTCCAAGATCGCATTTATCGGCTGCTTGATGCCGATGTTCACGACGGAATAGCCGTTGTTGGACAAGATGATGTCGACCAGGTTCTTGCCGATGTCGTGCACATCGCCCTTCACCGTGGCCAGGACGATCGTGCCCTTGCCAGCCGAGTCCGCCTTTTCCATGTGTGGTTCGAGATAGGCGACGGCCGCCTTCATGGCCTCGGCTGACTGCAGCACGAACGGCAACTGCATCTGGCCGGAGCCGAACAGGTCACCCACGGTCTTCATGCCGGCCAGCAAAGTGTCATTGATGATGGCCAGAGCCGACCGGGTGCTCAGGGCGTCGTCGAGATCGGCCTCGAGCCCGTTGCGCTCGCCGTCGATGATTCGACGCTGTAGCCGTTCCTCGAGCGGCAGTGCCGCCAGCTCCTCGGCTCGCGAGGCCGCCGACGATTGGGCTGAAACTCCTTCGAAGAGCTGCAGGAACCGGGACAACGGGTCGTATTCGCCGTCGGGATGATCGGCTTTCCGGCGCCGGTCGTACACCATGTCCAGCGCGACTTCGCGCTGTTCGTCGGGGATCTTCGACATCGGCAGAATCTTCGACGCGTGGACGATCGCCGAATCCAGGCCGGCCTCCACACATTCGTGCAGGAATACCGAGTTCAGCACTTGCCGCGCAGCCGGATTCAGTCCGAAGGAGACGTTGGACAGCCCGAGAGTGGTCTGTACGTCCGGGTGGCGGCGTTTGAGCTCGCGGATCGCCTCGATCGTCTCGATGGCATCGCGCCGTGTCTCCTCTTGACCGGTCGCGATCGGGAAGGTGAGGCAGTCGACCAGGATGTCGCTGGTCCGCATTCCCCAACGGCTGGTGAGGTCGGCGATCAATCGCTCGGCTATCTGCAGCTTCCACTCGGCCGTTCGGGCCTGCCCCTCCTCGTCGATCGTCAGCGCGACGACGGCGGCCCCGTGCTCACGGACGAGCGGCATGGTCCGGGCATACCGCGAAGTGGGCCCGTCGCCATCCTCGAAGTTCACCGAGTTGATCACCGACCGTCCGCCGAGCATCTCTAGTCCCGCTTCGAGGACAGCCGGCTCAGTCGAGTCGAGCACGATCGGGAGTGTCGACGCCGTAGCGAATCGCCCGGCGATCTCCCGCATATCGCCGGCGCCATCCCGGCCGACATAGTCGACACAGACGTCGAGCAGGTGCGACCCGTCGCGGATCTGCGCGCGGGCAATCTCGACGCAGTCGCTGAACCGGCCCTCCAGCATCGCCTCGCGGAACGCCTTCGAGCCGTTGGCGTTCGTTCGCTCGCCGATCATCAGCACGCTGGCGTCCTGCCGGAACGGCACGGACTGGTACAAGGACGCGACCGCGGCGTCGGGCACAACCTGCCCGGGCGTAGGGGAGAGATCTCCGACGGCCTGCACGACGCGCGTGATGTGTTCCGGGGTGGTGCCGCAGCAGCCACCCACAAGCACGGCACCGAACTCGGTCACGAACTGGGACAGCGCGGTGGCGAGTTCGTCCGGGGTCAACGGATAGACCGCCCCGTTCGGCCCGAGTTCGGGCAGGCCGGCGTTCGGCATCACGGAAACGGGCAGCGACGAATTGCGAGACAGGTAGCGCAGATGCTCGCTCATCTCCGTGGGGCCGGTCGCGCAGTTGAGGCCCATGACGTCCACGTCAAGTGGCTCCAACGCGGTCAGCGCCGCACCGATCTCCGAGCCGAGAAGCATCGTTCCCGTTGTCTCCACAGTCACGTGGGCGATCAGCGGGAGGCGTACGCCGGCGGCCGCCATCGCGCGCTTGCTCCCGATGATTGCCGCCTTCGCCTGGAGCAGGTCTTGGCAAGTTTCGACGATGATCGCGTCCACGCCGCCGTCGATCATGCCTGCGGCCTGCTCCTGGTACGCGTCGCGCAAAACCGCATAACGCACGTGACCGAGCGTCGGCAGCTTCGTCCCCGGCCCGATCGATCCGAGAACCCAACGCGGCCGATCCGGCGTGGACCAGTCAGCAGCGACGTCCTTGGCCAGTGCCGCCCCGGTCTGCGCGAGCTCCCGGATCCGGTGGACGATGTCGTACTCGGACAGGTTGGCCCAGTTCGCGCCGAAGGTATTGGTCTCCACGGCGTCGGATCCCGCCCGGAAATAGGCGTCATGCACGCCCCGGACGACGTCCGGCCGGGTCACATTAAGGATCTCGTTACAGCCCTCGAGCCCGGCGAAATCGTCGATGCTCAGGTCGGCCGCCTGAAGCATGGTGCCCATCGCGCCGTCAGCGACAACGACCCGCTCCTTGAGCGCATCGAGCAGTGACGGTCCAGGGGAGTTCACCGGCATCTCACCAGGCTACCGAGAGCCGCACGGGCATTAGCGCACGTTGCGCGACGGGGCAACCCGGACTGGGTCGTAGGCTGGGTGCATGACCGACGGGTCCGCCGGGTGGCCAAAACTGCGCGACGCGATCCTCGTGGCCGCGTTCGAAGGATGGAATGACGCCGGAGATGCCGCGACGGATGCAGTCGAACATCTGGAACTTCTCTGGGGCGCTCGCCCGCTGACCGAACTCGAACCGGACGAGTACTACGACTTCCAGGTCAACCGGCCGACGGTCTCCCACGTGGATGGCGTGAGCCGGCGAGTCGCCTGGCCGACGACCCGGGTGTCACTCTGTAAACCCCCGGGCGCAGAATTCGACCTCGTCCTCGTACGAGGTATCGAGCCCAACATGCGATGGCGGGCCTTCTGCGAAGAACTGCTCGATGTTGTGCGGGCGCTCGACGTGCGGCTTGTCGTCAGTCTCGGCGCGCTGCTGTCGGACACGCCGCACACCCGGGCCACCCAAGTGACTGGCACGTCGTATGACCAGGAGTCGGCGGCCCGGTTCGGTCTGGAGAAGTCTCGATACGAGGGCCCGACGGGCATCGTCGGAGTCCTGCAGGATGCCTGCGTGGGCGCCGGCATTCCGGCGATCTCGTTCTGGGCGGGAGTCCCGCACTACGTGTCACAGCCGCCGAACCCGAAAGCGACGATCGCGCTACTGCACAGCGTGGAAGAGGTCCTGGACATGCCAGTGCCTCTGGCCGAGCTGCCGCAGCAGGCCAGCGAGTGGCAGAAGCTCGTGGACGAAATGGCCGCCGAGGACGAGGAGGTGACGGAGTACATCCGCAACCTCGAGGAGCGTGACGACGAGGCCGATCTCGGCGAGATGCGGGAGGCATCCGGAGACACGATCGCTCGCGAGTTCGAGCGCTACCTCCGGCGGCGCGAGCGCGGGGGTGGCTTCGGCCACGGAGGTTAGCCACTCCGCCGACGCGGGATGTCCGCCGCGAAGGGTTCCGCGATCACAGCCGCACGCCGAGGAGGGCGTCGACCAGATTCGCGACGAGGGTTGGTGCGTCGCGGTCGGCATCCGGACCTGGCTGATCAGCGGCCCACTGGTCGACGGCGGCGATGGCCGCGGCTGTGTCGAGGTCGTCCGCGAGCCGGTCACGCACCAGATCGAGAAGGGATTCCGCCGGCGGAGCGGAGCCGCGGGCGACGGCAGCGCGCCAGCGGGCGAGCCGCCGTTCGGCGGCTGGTAGCCGGCCGCCGGTCCACTCCCGATCGGATCGGTAATGTCCGTCCAGCAGCGCCAATCGCACGGCCATGGGATCGACGCCGGCACCCCGAAGCTTGGAGACGAAAACGAGATTGCCCCTTGATTTGCTCATCTTCTCGCCGTCCAGCCCGATCATGCCGGTGTGCACGTAATTCTGGGCGAACGGGAAGGAGTCGCTGAGCGCTTCGGCGTGCGCAGCGGACAGCTCGTGATGCGGAAAGATCAGATCGGAGCCGCCGCCCTGCACGTCGAAGGATTCTCCGAGCCGGTTCAGGGCGATTACGGCGCACTCGATGTGCCATCCGGGCCGGCCCGGTCCGAGGTCCGTCTCCCACGACGGTTCGCCGGGACGCTTGGCCCGCCACAACAAGGCGTCGAGCGGGTCTCGCTTGCCGGGGCGGTCCGGGTCTCCGCCGCGCTCGGCGGATATCGCGAGCATCTGCTCCCGCGAGTAGTTCGACTCGTAGCCGAACCGGCCAGTAGTTGCAACGGAGAAATAGACGTCCTGGTCCACGTAGTAGGCGGCTCCGTTGTCGAGCAGCCGGCGCACTGCCTTCCCGATCTCGGGGATGCTCTCGACCGCGCCCACATAATCGTCGGGCGGCAGGACTCGCAGCGCGGTCATGTCGGCGCGAAAGAGCTCGATCTCCCGATGGGCCAAAGCCTCCCAATCGACGCCGATCTGGTGGGCCCGCTCGAGAAGGGGATCGTCGACGTCCGTCACGTTCTGCACGTAGTGCACCCGCAGCCCGGCGTCCCGCCACACCCGTTGGACGAGATCGAACGCGAGGTACGTCGCGGCGTGGCCGAGATGTGTGGCGTCATACGGCGTGATGCCGCACACATACATGCGGGCGGTGCCTCCTGGCGCCGCGAGACGCAGCGAACCGGTCGCGGTGTCGAACACGCGGAGGGTGCGCCCGGATCCTGGCAGCCGGGGAAGCTGTGGTGCTGGCCAGGAACGCACCTGACCAACCTATCCTCCGGTCGCCGTGACCTCCTCGATCACCGACATTCCGCACCGGACGTCGGGACGAGCTCGGGCTCCTCGACGACTTCCACCCGGCGACGGGCCGCGAGAAAGGACCCTGCGAGGATCAGGGGGAATCCCACGATCATGCCGGTAGTGACCGACTCCCCCAGCACCATGACGCCGAGCAGGACAGCCACCGCCGGGTTGACGTAGGTGATGACGGTCGCGCGGGCCGGCCCGATGCCGGCGATAAGCGCGAAGAACAGGACGAACGCGAGCGCGGTACACACCGTTGCGAGAACGATCACGGAGGCGATGGATTGCGCGGTTAGCCGGTGCGGTGGGTCGAGGACTGCGAATGGCAGATAGATGGCGGCCGTGATGAGTAAGGATGCCGTCACTACGCCTATCGAGGGCAGGTCGCTGAGCGTCCGGGCCAGGATGGCCGGACCGAGCGCATAACCGACGACGACGCCCGCGACCTCGAGCACGGCCAGCCCGTCGACGTTCCCGAAATCGAGTCCGAGCAGCGCGGCCACGCCGGCAACGCCGAGCAGCAGACCCACGAGGCGGCTGCTGTCGATCCGCTCTGTATCCCCCATGAGCCGCGCGATGGCCACACCGACCAACGGAACGGCCGCAACGAGTAGTCCGGCGAGCGAGCTGGAGATTCTGGTCTCGGCGCGCGAGAGCAGGAGCCACGGCAGGGCGACTTCCACCATGGTGAACAGCAGGAGTGGTCCCCACCGGGAGAACAGGGGCTTCAGTGCGCCTCGGTGCCAGGCGATAGGCAGCAGGATTGCCGCCCCGATCCCGGTTCGCGCGAAGACGAGGGCCGTGGGTGGCACGTCCCGCACAGCTACTCGGATCAGCAAGTACGGAATTCCCCAGATCACGCACATCGCGGCGAACAGCAGCCAGTTGCGACGGGACACGTTGTGGTAACCACCTCTCCGGTGCCCGGACCGGCCGCACCGACCTCAATCTAGGACTCTGATGTGACCGCGTCCCCCGATTTATGGTGCCGTTACCCGTCAGATCGGTGGCCAGGGGACGGCCGGCCATTCACCACTCGGCTCCGGATGGCGGCCGCTCCCGAGCAGCTGCTCGATGCGCCGAGCCGTGCTGCGAACCTCCCGCGGTGTCAACAGGCCGGCGAGTCGCTCGCCCAAGTCGCCCGCGAGCCCGGCCTGCAGCTGGCGCAACGTCTCGCTGGCGTTGCCCCGCAACGGGCGCCCCGACCACTGCCACAGCAAGGTCCTCAGTTTGGGCTCGGCATGGAAACTCACCCCGTGGTCGACGCCATAGATATGGCCGGCTCGAGTCGGCAGCAGATGACCGCCCTTGCGATCGGCGTTGTTAATGACCGCGTCAAACACGGCAATGCGCCGCAGCTGGTCGGACGACGTGCCGCGAATCAGTCGGCGGATATCGACCTCGTCGTCGGTGTCGATCCACAGCTGGACCATGCCCGGTCCGAGTGGGCCGGAGCGAAAAACGGTCGGCGGGACGATGAGCCATCCGGTCGCCGCCGACACCTCGTAGGCCGCCACCTCGCGCTCGGCGAGCGTCCCGTCAGGAAAGTCCCATAGGGGCCGCTCACCGGCGACCGGCTTGTAAACGCACGCAGCGGTCACCCCGTTCAGGCATACCGAGCAGTAGAGCGTGGCGTTGGAGGCAACCACCAAGCGACCCTCGACACCGAGCTCGCCGTGCTCGAGAAGGGCCATCGCCTCATCGACCGGAAGCTCCCGCGCGGGCGTGAGGCCGGTCGGCTCGTCGGAGGTCACGATCCCGACGTCGGCCGGTGATAGCCGTTATGCCGTGGACAGATGTGCCCGGTCGGGTCAAGCGGAAGCCCGCACAACGGGCACGGTGGCCGGCCGGCGGAAATCACCCGCCGCGCTCGATCAACGAAAGCTCGCGCCTCGCCCGGCTCGATGCGGACGCGCAGCGCGTCTGGACCGTCCTCAACGTCCTCGAACAGCGTTTCCTGCGCAGTTTCGGTGTTTTCCACCGGCGCCTGCGCCTCGATGACGACCAGCTCGGCATCGCTGTCCCAGGCCAGACCCATCGCGCCGACGCGAAACTCCTCGTCTACCGGCTGCTCGAGCGCGTCACTGTCGCGATGCGCCGATACCGCGACCTCCGTACCGGTCCGCGCCACCACCTCGTCGAGCAACTGCTCGATGCGGTCGGCCAGGATGGATACCTGCTGCTTTTCCAGCGAGACCGAAACCACCCGCACGCCATCGACCGCTTGCAAGTAAAACGTGCGTCCCCCAGGCACGCCAACGGTCCCGGCGACGAATCGGCGCGGGCGGTCAAAGAGGTAGAACTGGCGAGCCATAGCGCAATCCAGCCTATCCGGCGTGGGTGTGCATCGCAGCGAACGCAGGTACGACCATCGAGCCTGCACAGCGCGTTCAGTCAGCTTCGGTCGGGCTCTCCTTCCGAGGGTCAGTTCCGGGTGCCACGGCGGCGTGGGGCCGGGCGAGAACAGTAAGGTCGCCCCCGAAGTCGTTGCTGCGTACAACCAGCGGACGAGCGGTCGTGTACTGAATGGCTGACACCGAACACGGGTCGACGACTATGCGCTGAAATAGGTCGAGGTGCAGCCCCAGGCCGTCGGCCAGCACCGACTTGATCGGATCGCCATGACTGCAGACGACCCAGACCGCGGCGCTTCCGAGTCGGGCATCCCAGTCGCGCACGGCCGCCACGGCGCGCGTGGAGACCTCAGCGAGAGTCTCCCCGCCCGGAAAACGGGCTGCGGACGGCTGCGTTTGCACCGTTCGCCAGAGCGAATCCTTGGCCAGATCCGGGATAGCGCGGCCGGTCCACTCGCCGTAGTCGCACTCGGTCAGCCGTTCGTCGATGTGCCACTGGGGGGAGCTTCCGGCGGCGCGTTGTGCGGCGAAGATCGCTTCAGCGGTCTCCACACACCGCTCCATCGGGCTGGACACAACGGCGGCGAGCGGTAGCACGGCGATCTGACCTGCAACCGCTGCCGCCTGGACCCGGCCGCGGTCGTCGAGATGCAGACCCGGGGAACGTCCGGCCAGCACCCGCCCGGTCAGCTCGGTGAGCCCGTGACGCACGAGCAATACGGTGGACATACTTCCCTCGCCGGACACTAAGTCGCGCTGATCGTGCCGATGGACAGCAACACGATCAGCAGGGTGCCGACCACGATGCGATACCAGATGAACAAGTACGTGCTGTGCCGCGCCATCCACCGCATGAACCATGCGATCGACGCGAATCCCACGATGAACGCGAAGAACGTCGCTAGCAGCGTGACTCCGAGCCCCGGGCCGGTCTGCTCGCCGACCTTGCGGGCCTCGTAGGCACCCGACAGGACGACGGCAGGAACCGAGAGCAGGAACGAGAACCGGGCGGCAGTCGGGCGGTCGAGGCCGCGGAACAGGCCCGCGGTAATGGTCGTACCAGATCGCGACGCACCCGGGATGAGGGCGAGCGCCTGCGCCCCGCCGACAGCAATCGCGTCCGTCCCGTTCAGCTGCTCCTCATCGCGCGTACGGGTGCCGTGCCGTTCGGCCAGGTAGAGGGCGCCGGCCAAAGCGATCATGACGACGGCGATGAGCCACAGATTGCGGGCGCCGGTTTCGATCTGATCGCTGAAGAGGTAGCCGAACACGCTGACCGGAATCGTGGCCAGAATGAGGTACCACCCCATTCGATACTCCAGGGTGTCGCGGACCGACTGGTCGAGGCTCCGGAACCCCCAGGAGGCGACACCAACAGCCCAGGCCGCAACGACCTGCAACAGTTCTCGCCAGAAGTACAGCACGACCGCGGTGACGGTTCCGAGCTGGATCACCGCAGTGAACGCCGCGCCGGGATCCGGCCACCCGAGCAGCGCCGGCACGATGCGCAGATGGGCGGTCGAGGAGATCGGGAGAAACTCGGTCAATCCCTGGACGATGCCGAGAACCGCAGCCTGGCCGAAGGTGAGATCGCTGCCCGATGCCGCGGCGAGAGCGTATGGGTGCGCTATGAGCCCATTGACCAGCGTCACCCGCCGACTCCGACGCGGCCCACGTCCGCACCCAGCTCCCCGTAACCGAGATACGACGCGAGTTTCACGCGGGCCACCTTAGAGCCTCAGCCAGATGCCCCGTTGTGGGGCCGATAGGTTCGTGCCGTGGAACAGCGCAGGGTAGGACGCAGCGGATTGCTCGTCTCCCATCTCGGGCTCGGCACCTGGCGATGGGGTAGCGAGACGGACGAAGACGACGCCGCTGACCAGTTGATCGCGTTTCACGAAGCCGGCGGCACGCTGGTAGATACCGGCACCTCGTACTCCGCCGGACGCTCGGAGGAGATCCTCGGCCGCCTGCTCGGCGACGTCATCCCGCGCGAGGAGTTCGTCATTGCGACCAAGGGCGGCCTGCGCTGGCGGGGCGAGCAGGCCATGATCGATGCGTCTCGCGGCGCAATGCTCCGTCAGCTGGACCTGTCGTTACGACGGTTGGGCATTGATCACGTCGATCTGTGGCAGCTGCACGTGCCGGACGACGAGGTGCCGATCGAGGAGACGCTCGCGGCTCTGGATGACGCCGTGCACTCAGGCAAGGTTCGCTACGTCGGAGTGTCGAACTTCACCGGCTGGCGAACCGCGCAGGCCGCGACCTGGCAGCAGAGCGCACCGGGCCGCTCACCCGTTGTGTCCAATCAGGTGCGGTATTCCCTGTTGGAGCGAGGCATCGAGCGCGAGGTGCTTCCGGCCTGTGAGGCGCTGGGTGTCGGGGTGCTGCCCTTCTCGCCGCTCGGCGGGGGCGTCCTGACCGGTAAGTACCGCGACGGTGTGCCCGCGGACTCGCGGGCGGCGCGCGGCGTGCGCCATTTAGCTCCACTACAAGATCCGGCGACGATCGGAATCGTGGAAGCGGTGTCGACCGCAGCGGAGGGCCTCGCAACTTCCGCCGTCGCGGTGGCCCTGGCCTGGGTGCGCGATCGCCCGGGCGTCACCGCGCCGATCGTAGGGGCCCGCACATTGGGTCAGCTGACCGCCGCGCTGGGCTGCGAAATGCTGGAATTGCCCGAGGAAATCAGCGAAGCACTCGACGACGTCTCGGCGCCACGGCTTGGCTACCCGGAGGCCGGCCTCTGAGCGATTCCGACCCGGTATTCGTCGCTTTCTGCGACGCCGGCCTGTGGCCGGGACTCGGTCCCAAGCTGGTCCCGGCGCTGGCCGACGCCGGAATCCTTACGCCGGCCGACGTCTCGACGGCCAACCTGGCCACCTTGCCCAAGGTCGGCTCGGTCCGCGCGGGACGGCTGTTGTCCTCGTTTCTCGCGGCGGCACCGGTGTATGAGGTGGTCGAGCTGCTGATCCCGGCCGCGCTCGATCCACGGCTCGCCTCCCGCTTGCATGACCAGTTGGGGCCACCCGCGGCTCGATTGCTGCGGGAGGATCCCTGGCTGCTCCTCGGCGTGCCTGGGGTCACGATCGCCGACGCTGACCAGCTGGCCCGGGCCGCGATTCCGGGCGTCACCCGCGACGATCCACGCCGGGCCCGCGCGATCGTGGGCTTTCTTCTCGCTCGTGACGCCCGCGATGGACATACCGTGAGCCCGCGGACCGACATCGAGGCGGCCCTGCGTCCGTTCGCTGCCGGTGAGCCCGCTGCGGCAGTCGATGCCGCGGTGGCGCATGGGTCGGTGATTCCAGCCGGAACCGACGGCCAGGAGCTTCTCGGACTAGCGCGCTATGCCCGAGCGGAAGCCGCCGTCGCCCAGGGGATCGCCCGGCTGCTGGCCACGGGACGCCCAATCGAGGTCGATTCGGAAAGCGATCCCTTCGACCTGGACGAGGCGCAACGCTCGGCCGTCGAGCACGCGTTGCGGGCCGGCGTGAGTGTGCTCACCGGAGGACCGGGCACCGGAAAGAGCCGCACCGTAGCTGCCCTGGTGGCCTTGGCCGAGCGAGCGGGCCGCTCGGTGGCACTCGCCGCTCCGACCGGCCGGGCGGCCAAACGCTTGGAGGAGTTGTGCAGCACCCCGGCGTCGACTCTGCACCGGCTGCTGGGCGCCCAGCCCCGGACGCGCGGCGAGGAGGTCAGCTTCGCCGGCGGGTTCGCGCGCAATCGCGACTGGCCGCTCGACGAGGACGTGGTGGTCGTCGATGAGGCATCCATGCTCGACGTCGAGCTCGCGAACGCGTTGCTGATCGCCTGCGCGGACGGCACGCATCTGCTCTTCGTCGGTGATCCGGCCCAGCTGCCGTCGATCGGTCCCGGACGAGTGCTCGCTGACGTCATCGACTCGGGAGTCGCTCCCGTGACTCCGCTCCGCACGCTGTACCGGCAGGCGGAGGGCGGAACGATCGCCCGGCTGGCGACGAGCGTCCGCGAGGGGACGCTGCCACCTGTCAGCGATCCGTCGCGGGAGGTGGTCATCGTGGCTGCCCGCGGATCAGCCGACGCCGCGCGCCGGGTCACCCAGCTCGTGACCGACTCGATTCCGCGAGTCCTGGCGATACCGGCTCACCAGGTGCAGGTCGTCACCCCGATCCATCGGGGATCGGCCGGCACTCATGCACTCAATGTCGCGCTCAAGGCGCAGCTCAACCCGGGCGACGGACGCCATCGGTTCGACGTCGGCGACAGGGTGGTTGCGACCGCCAACCATTTGGAAGCGGAGCCGTTCGGCTACGCCAATGGTGAGGTCGGCGTCGTGGCCGAGGTCGACCCGGACGGGACCGTCACGGTTGAGTTCGCCTCTGGCCCGGCCGAGGTCAAGGGAAAGGCGCTCGGCGACCTGCTGCACGGCTGGGCCATCACGGTGCATCGGGCGCAAGGTTCCGAGTTCGCCGGGGTGGTCGTGGTGCTGCCGCCCGAGTCGGTCACGATGCTTTCCCGTCCCCTCGTCTACACCGCACTGACCCGCGCCCAGCGTCACCTGTCGGTCGTGCACGCGGTGGGTCCCGCACTGGCGCGAGCGGTACGAACGGTCGGTGCGGAGCCACGCCGGACCCGACTGACCGATCTGCTGATCCGGGACTGCGCGCGACAGACCTTGGCCGGCCCAGTGGAGTAAACCGGGCGGTCGGGGTTGAATGGCCTGTTATGACGGCAGCAGGCGTCGAAGCGGACGCCGATCCAGACTGGGAATACGCGCCGCTGCGGATTCCGGCCGATGTCACCCGGGTTTCCGCAGCGGTGCGACTTTCGTTGCACGCCGAGTACGGCGGCTGGGAGTTAGCCCGCGTCCTGCGCTATACCGACGGCAGCCGGCGAGTCTGGCTCCGCCGTCCACGGCCGCCGGCGACTGACCTGCTGCCGCTGCCCGGACTCATCCATTAATCGCTCGGCGTCGGCGCCGTCTTGGTGCGGAGGCCAGCGCTAGCCACAGTTCGGGTGCCGATCGTCACTCCGCGGAGAACGCCCGGACCGCATCGATGGTGTCCGCCTCCTCGGGACGTTTGTCGTCTCGGTAACGGAGAACGCGGGCGAAACGAAGAGCCAACCCGCCCGGATACCGCGACGAGCGCTGTACCCCGTCGAAAGCGATCTCCACAACTTGCTCGGGTCGCAGTGGCACCACCCAGCCGTCAGTCGGGCCGCTGGCGAGCTGTAGGAAGCGCTTCGTCTGCCACGCCAGCATCTCGTCCGTCATGCCTTTGAATGTCTTGCCGAGCATGACGAATCCGCCGGTGACCGGGTCCCGCGCGCCCAGATGAATGTTGGACAACCAGCCGCGACGACGGCCCGAACCCCATTCGACGGCGAGAACTACGAAGTCGAGCGTGTGCACCGGCTTGACCTTGAGCCAGCCACTGCCGCGCCGGCCGGCTTCGTAGGGCGCGATGAGCGATTTGACCATGACCCCCTCATGGCCGCGGTCCAACGTTGTGCTGAGGAATTGGCTTGCCTCGTCCGGATTCGCTGTCACGATCCGATCCGGCCGGTTCGCCGCCGGAACCACGTCGGACAGGATGCGGTGACGTTCGGCGGTCGGTTCGTCGAGCAGGTCCACCCCGTCGACGCGCAGGGCGTCGAACAGAAACAGCGTCAACGGCGTCCGCGCCTGCCCGGCGGCCGGGTCGCGAGATCCGACCCGAGAGGCAGTGACCTGAAACGGAAGCGGTCGCCCGCCTTTCGTGAGCGCGATCGCCTCCCCGTCGGCCACGAAGTCCCGAGCCGGCAAGCCACTTACGTAGTCCACGATCTCAGGTAATCGTGCGGTCACATCGTCAAGCGTGCGAGTAAACAACCCGACGTCCGATCCACTGCGATGGATCTGCAAGCGCGCGCCGTCAAGCTTCCATTCCACCCCGGCCTCGCCACCGAGCCGGGCCAGCGCTTCCTGCGTACTTTCCGCGGTTTGGGCGAGCATCGGCCCGATCGGGCGGCCGACCTGCAGCTTGAAGTCGGCGAGGGCCGAACGGCCGCCGGCCAGCGCCGCGGCGGCGACGGCCGAAAGATCGCCCCGAAGCATCGCCGCCCGGCGCACGTCGGCGGGCGGCACCTCCGCGGCGTGGGCAACCGCGTCGGTCATGACCCCGAGCAACGCGCCTTGCCGGAGCTCCCCGCCCAACAACCGTCTCAGGAAGGCCTGCTCACGCTCGGTAGCGGCGGCGAACAGGCCGTCCAACAGCTGTCGCCGTTCACGCTGCGAGCCTGCGCCGGTGACCGCTCCAATGCGGGTAAACGTCTCCTCGACCGCTTCGATCGTGAGGGTGGCGCCGGCCGCGGGTGATGGCAACTCACCTCGCAGAGACGCCCAACCGACGCCGATCTGCCTCTGCGTGAGCGCACCGGAGAGCCACGAGACGGCAACCGCGGCCTCGGCCGGCGAGAGTTCGCGCAGCAGGGCGGCGAGTCGGGCCACCTTGGCCCTGCGGGCCGACGCCGCCGCGACGTCATCGGAGGCCGCGGCCACGGCGACGAACAGCATGTCAGCAGCGGGACAGGAAGCGGTCGAGCACGCGCACGCCGAAGCGCAGACCATCGATCGGAACCCGCTCGTCAACTCCGTGCCACATCGTGACGAAGTCCAGGTCGGGTGGCAGACGCAATGGCGCGAACCCGAAGCACCGAATGCCGAGAGTAGAGAACGACTTGGCGTCCGTGCCGCCGCTCATCAGATAGGGAACGGGCCGAGCGCCGGGATCCTCCGAACGCAATGCTTCGGCCATCGCGTCCACGACGGCACCGTCGAAGCTGGTTTCGACCGCGATGTCCCGGACCAGGGTCTCCCGGTCTATCCCCTCACCGATCAACTCGTCCAGCGTCTCGAGCAGCTCCTCCTCGTGCCCGGGGAGGAATCGGGCGTCGATCGTGGCTTCCGCGGTACCGGGAATGACATTGGCCTTGTATCCGGCCGAAAGCATGGTCGGATTCGCCGTGTTGCGGATCGTCGAACCGATCACGCGCGCGGCGCTGCCAAGCATCCGCAGCGAAGGCTCGGGATTGTCCGGGTCGATGGGAAGCCCGGTGAGACCTGCCAGCTCTTCGAGGAAGCGCCGCACCGTGTCGGTCACGATCACCGGAAACTCGTGCGCGCCGATTCTGGATACCGCGGCCGCGAGCCGCGTGACCGCATTGTCGTCATGCAACATCGAACTGTGGCTCGGTGTGCCGGTCGCTCGTAACCGCAGCCAGTTGATGCCTTTCTCCGCGGTTTCGATTGGATAGAGCCGCAGGTCGTTACCGATCGAGAAGCTATAGCCGCCGACCTCGCTGATGGCCTCCGAGCAGTCAGCAAAGAGCTCCGGGTGGTTGTCAACCAGCCAGTGCGCGCCACGCGCGCCGCCCGACTCCTCGTCGGCCACAAAGGCAAGCACGATGTCCCGGGGCGGCTGGCGATCACGTCTCGCCCAGTTCCGGAGAACGGCCAGCGTCATGGCGTTCATGTTTTTCATGTCGATGGCGCCACGACCCCAGACATAGCCGTCACGCACCTCCCCGGAGAACGGATGGACGGTCCACTCCGCCGCGTCCGCGGGCACCACATCGAGATGGCCATGAATGAGTAGTGGGGGGCGATCTGGATCAGTGCCACGCACCCGAGCCACCACGGAGGCTCGGCCAGGTTCGGACTCCAAGATCTGGGCGTGGATGTCGACCTCGGCGAGCCGCTCGGCGACCCATTCGGCGGCCGGACGCTCCGGATGGGTGGGGTTGGATGTGTTGATCCGGATGAGATCACCGAGCAGGACGACAACCTCGTCTGCCGGATCCAGGACGCCGCTCGTGGTCATGCTTGCGTTCATACCAGCTCACGCCGGCGGCTTGGGCCGCGTATCAGTAGCGGCGCCGGGAACTGCGGAATCCTGCGGCACCAACCACGGCGGTAACGGCGACGGCGAATACGGCAACCAGGGCCGCCAGTAATCCGATCCCGTTGTCGCTGACGGCATGTGGCGTTGCCAGGGGCTGATTGTTGGCCGCACTCGACGCCTGTGAGGAGAGGCCGCCGGGAGCCGACGAGACAAGAGCACTAGCGTCGTGTGTCGTGGCCGCTGGCGGGCGAGACATGCTCATCTCCCCGCCCGGGGCGGATGACAGTAGTTCTGGGACCGGTGAAGTCGGCCCGCCTCCTGGCAGCACTGCGCCCCCCGCTACGGCGCCCCCACCTCCGTTCGGACCGCCGCCAGGCGCGACCGGTGGCGTCCCGCTCTGCTCGGGTGACGCCGACGGCGCCGGGCTACCAACACTCGTTGCGCCTCCGGAACTCTGGGTCGGCAGTGGTGTCGGTGCTGGCGACGGTTCTGAGGTCGAACTCGGCGCCGTCGGCGGCGGCGGCACCCCCACCGGCGGTGTGCCGCTCGAATGCCCTCCGGGGATCGGGGTGTTCGTCGCTGATGGAGTTGGTGTCCAGCTCCAGGTCTCGTCGGGCGAGGATGGCGGCTCACTCGGCGTCGGCGGCGACGAGGTCTCAGATTCGGTCGACGTCGGCTGTTCGCTCGGCGTCGGTTCCCCGGTCTCTGATGCTGTCGGCGTGGGCGGTGGCTCGCTCGTTGAGGGTGCCGGCTCTGAACTCGAGGGCGGCCGCGTGGGATGACGCGTCGAGGGAGGCTCGGTGGTTGCCGGCTCGCTCGACGAAGGTGGTGCCGTTGTCGAAGGTGGCGTCGACGACGGCAGGCCGCCAGCTGAGGTAGCTGGACGCGACGGCCTCGTCGGTGGTTGGTGGGCCGACGTGCCAGCCGGCTTGGACGGTTTGTTGTCCGGTCTCGAATTGGTCGGCCAAGCCGGAGAGTTATCCAACGTGGTTGGCGATGTCGGCCACGCTTCCGGGTGCGGTTTCGGCGTAGGCGCAGAGTCTCCGGTCGGATCGGATGCCTGCGAACGCTGACAGTGCGCGCCATCAGATCTCGGGGGGCAGCCCGGGTCCGAACTCCCGTCCAGTGCCTCCGAGACCCCGGGCGCCATCACGCCAAGGGCGACGGCCGCGACGCTCGCCAGCACAAGAGCCCGCCACGGGGCCTGCTGTGGCGCTCGGTGGGTCACCGGTGACGTCCTAGGTTGTCGAATCGGATCGGGTTCGTTGGCATAGCAAACAGCGAGTCGCTAATCTAAGCTCTAGGTCCGATTTACCACCTATGCGTTATATAGTAGTTGTTAGGCCCGCCTGAGCAAAGCGTAGCGCTAACGGGCCCTGCGCGGGGACATTCTGGACCCCTTATGTTGGGCCGGTGTGAGGCGGTGGCCCAGCGGTCGTTTCACGGCAATCCGCTAGACTCGCTAGTCGCTCGTCCGGGTGGCGGAATGGCAGACGCGCTAGCTTGAGGTGCTAGTGCCCTTAGCGGGCGTGGGGGTTCAAGTCCCCCTCCGGACACACACGGGCCCGCAATTTACGGACCATCGCGAAATGTAATTGTGGGTGTAGGAGAACTCGGCACGGACGAACTGGATCACGTGATGTCCCGGGTCAGCGTGTAGGCCGCGCCGATGAGCGCGGGGATGAGCGCCCACGCGAGCAGCACCAGCAGGGAGCCCGTAGTGCCGAAGAGGTCTACGCCGTCGGGCCCGGGTTCGTCAGCTGGATAGAGGACGCCCTGCATGGCGCCGCCTGGCAGGTACGGGTAGGCGTTTCTGACCTTCGGGATCGCCACGAGAATGTTTTCGAGCGCGAGGAGGAAGACGAGCCCGACGACCATCGCGACGATCTGGTTGCGGAGCAGGGCGCCGACTCCGATGCCCATGATCGCGAACAGCAGGAATATGACCGGGAAGCCGAAGATCGCGCGCCGCAGGTCGGGGTCGGACAGCGAGAAGTCGATGCCTTTCGCGGACAGCCATGGCAGCGCGATCATCAGTTGGACGGCGAGGCAGGCAAGCGCGTATGCCAGGCCGATGATCGCGTAGCTGAAGAGTTTTGCGGCGACGACCGTCCACCGGGAGGGCGTCTGCAGGACGGTCGGCGTGATGGTCTGGTAGCGGAACTCGGTCGTGATGCCGAGTACGCCGAGGATGAACGCCGTGACGATCGCACCGTTCGCGTTCGCGAAGAGCAGCGGAACGTCGGCGGGCGATTTCACGTCGTTCGAAGCCAACGTGGCCACGACGGCGAGCACGCCGACCGCTATGGCGAGCAAGAGCATCCAGAACCAGACCTGCGTCGTGCGCAGCTTCAACAGCTCGGCGCGGACCAGTTGGATCATTCGGCGGCTTCTTCAGCGGTAAGCGCGAAGAACACGTCCTCGAGATCGGAACGCAACGCGCTCAGCTCGTGCAACTCGACGCCGGCGCGGAACGCAAGATGGCCCACTTCTTCTAGCGTCAGCCCACTGATGCGCAGCACGTTCCCGTCGGCAGCGGCCACGGTGCCGCCATCGGACGACACCGCCACGGCCAGCGGATCAGGGGTAGGTGTGCGCACGACAACGACGTCCGAACCGGCGGTGAGCTCCGCGATCGTGCCCTGCCGCACGAAGCGGCCCCGATTCAGGATCACCACCCGGTCGGCGACCGCCTCGACCTCGGCGAGCTGATGGCTCGAGATGAGAACGGTGCGGCCCTGGTCAGCGAGCCTGCGAATCAGCCCGCGCAGCCAGCGGATGCCCTCCGGGTCCAGCCCGTTCGCCGGTTCGTCCAGCACGATCACCCGCGGGTCTCCGAGCAGCGCGGCGGCCAGGCTGAGGCGCTGCCGCATCCCCATCGAGTAGCCGCGGACCTTGCGCCTTGCGGCATCACGCAGCCCGACCAGCTCGAGCACCTCGTCGGCACGGGCCATCGGCAGGCCGGCGACCGTGCAGAGGATGCGCAGGTGGTTGCGCGCCGTGCGAGCCGGGTGGAAGCTCGCCGACTCGAGCGCCGCCCCGACGACCAACGTGGGGTTGTGCAGTCGGTGGTACGGCAGGCCGCCGATGGTCGCGTGCCCAGCAGTCGGGTGGACGAGACCGAGCACCATGCGCAGCGTGGTGGTCTTGCCCGCGCCGTTGGGACCGAGGAAGCCGGTGACCGAACCGGGTTCGACCGTGAAGCTCAGCCGGTCGACTGCGCGGATCTTGCCGCGGAACACCTTCGTCAAGTCGTCGACGACGATCCGTCCGTCGAGGGCCGCCTGTGTCACGCGAACTCCGCAGCGACCGCGTTGGCGAACAGGTCCATGCTCGCCGGGTCGTACGCGGCATCGACGAAGTTCCCGATCACGTACGTCCGTTGGTAGCGCTCGAGCTCGTACGCCGTCGACGCATCGCGGTGATGCGATGCGTGGCGGGGCGAGTCAGGCGCTTCGCTTGGTGGTGTGCTGCGCATCTGCGCGGTCCGCCGGCACCCAGCGGTGCCGGCCCGCATATCGCTGGCTCCGGTGCGGACGTTCTTGACGCGCGACAGTCCTCGCTACCCACCATGCGTAGGAGCCGGCCTCGCCAATCACGTCGGGTTCGCGCTCGCTTGTCGTCATCATCGGACCCCCCCGCGCATCAGACCGTGTGGCTCCGCTGGTGTCTCCGCAGGCCACAAGCCGACCGCACTATAGCGGCGCCCGGCGTCGGCGCGCGTGGTGGGGTCAACCTGCGCAATGTCTAGGAAACAGCTGAGCGTTCGGCAATGGGACTACCGGTGCCGGTTACGGTCGGTTAGCGTTTCGCCAACCTTGCGTCCCCAGCGCGAGGCCGGTTGAACCAAGCGCCCCGTCGGCCGAGTGGCGGGGCGCTTGCTCATAGCCGGCACCGCGTTAGCAGGCCCGGGCTCGGTGACGCTAATCGCCGGTGTCGCGCCGGGCCGTGTGTGCGGCGAGCTCGTGGCGGAATGTGGACGGGTCCCACTGCTCCGCCACAGCCTGCCAGACCAGTTCAGCCTGGGTCTGCGGTGCCATGCCGCCCACCGGCTGATCGCGGTCGAGGTTGGTCGGGAAGGCATATCCCTCGGCACAGGCCGTGATGATGTTCCGCAGCCTGGTCTCTGCGATTCCGGACGCCTTGAGCTGCAATAGCGTCGGGAAGAGCGCGTCGCACATCCGTTGCCGATCCACGCTTTCCATCGCTCGGCCGAAAGCCGAGGACACCTGAAGCAGGTTCGCCATGCGCCTGATGTCGGACGAGCGGTTACGCCCGGCGCCGTGGAATAGCGCCGGGTTGAAGAACGCCGCGTCGCCCTTCTCGAGTGGCAGCTGGACCTGGTTTGCCTCGAAGTACGCCCGGAACTCAGGGAGGGCCGCCGCGACGTAGCCCGGCTCGTATTTCTGCGAATGCGGGAGGTACATCGTCGGGCCGCTTTCCACCGGCATATCGCAGTGCGCGACCGCACCCTGGAGGGTCAGCACCGGAGACAGGCGGTGCGCGTGAGCGGGGAATTGCGCCGCTTGGTCGCCGGACATGAAACCGAGGTGGTAGTCGCGGTGTCCGGTCTGCGGATTGCCGCCCGGGTTGACCACGTTGACCTGAGAGGTGATCTGGTAGGCGGGCCCGAGCCAGGCGGCCGAGACGAGCGCGAGGATGTCGTTCGCGTAGTAAGCCGCGAAGACCGACGGTGCGCGGACCGCGAGCTTCTCGAGCGCATTCCACACCCGATCGTTCGCACCCGGCTTGGCGAAGTGGTCTCCGCCGGCGGCACCGCTCGCCCGCTGATCGGCGATAATCGCGTCGAAAGCGTCGGTCGCCGCGTCGACCACCGACGCGTCGCTGAAGGCCTGCTTGAAGACGACGACGCCCGGACCGTCCATCAGGGCGCGCGCTAGCTCCGCCTGCGCCTCCCGGCGTCCCGTCGCTGTCGCGATGGCGCCCCGCAACCGCTCGCTGTCGTACACGAGAATGTTCCCGCTCACCGCCTCGGCTCCGGAGTAGTCGCTCACATCCGTGGTCTCCGCGACGACCGCCGCGAGGTCCGCCACGTGACAATTGGCCTCGGTCAGGAATAGCTCGCTGCCGATGGGTGCACTGGATCGGGCGGTCGCCGACATGACGGGTCCTCGATTGGGTCGTGATGCTTTGAGTGTGCCTAGGGTTCGGCTGTGATGTTAGGTGAGGCGCCACGCCTCTTCCTGGAGCGCAACCATTCAGCCGCGATGATCACGATCGCACGCAGCGGGTTTCCGCGACCGGTGCGGGTCGGCGTTGCCCTCGTCGACGGCAAGCTGTGGAGCAGCGGTATCCAAGGTCGGGTCCGAACCCCTCGGCTGCGGCGAGATCCCCGCTGCAGCGTGTTCGTCTTCGAGCAGGGGGGATACGCGTGGCTTGCGCTCGAGACCACGGTCTCAATACTCGAGGGCCCGGACGCGCCGATGCAGAATCTGCAACTGTTCCGTGTGATGCAGAACCGGCCTACCGGTCCACTGACCTGGTACGGCGAGGAACTCGATCAGCCGGCATTCCTCGCGAGAATGGCCGAGGAGCGACGGCTCATCTACGAATTCGACGTCCACCGGCACTATGGCTACCCGCCCAGCACCTGATGTCGCGCGAGCGTGGGTCGCTGTGCCGACGAGACTGACTGGTCCCTGAAGCGCCGCCTGGGATTGATGGTTGTGGGTCGGACTGTCCCCCCGCGAAGATGTAGATTCGATGAACTGTTTGAGGGAGCGAGAGGACGGCGCTAGCTAAACTGCCGAACGTGCAGGTAGGCGCGGAAGTCTCAGCCGCCGGGAGTGAGGTGCCCAGCACTACTCACTCGTCCAGGCGCTGGACCTTGTGGACGGCCCGCCTGGTTCCGCCCTTGTTGTTCTTGCTCGCGGCGGCCCACAACTACTCCCATTTCTTGGGGGATCCTCGGCATGCGCTCATCGGGGGCGCCGATGGCGTCGCGTATGCGTGGTATCTGGAGTGGGTTCAGCAAGCCATCGTCCACGGGCACAACCCGTTCGTGAGCGCGGCCTTGAACGCCCCGACTGGCGTCAACCTCATGTGGAACACATCCATCATCCTCTTGGGGTTGGTCGCCTTTCCGGTGGTTGCGGTAATCGGCCCGTTCATCACCGTCGGCATTATGTTCACTCTCGCGCCATTCTTGTCAGCGACGTCGGCATATTTCGTGTTCCGGCGGATAACCGGCGGAGTGATCGGATCCGCGCTCGGGGCTGCCTTATTCGGTTTCTCACCGTTCTTCGTCGGGCATTGGGGCCACCTCAATCTGATCCTGGCGCCTGCTCTGCCATTGTTGCTGCTCGTCTGCCACAACCTTTTTGTGACTCAAACCCGATCGCCCATTCAGACCGGAATCGTTCTCGGATTACTCGTCGGTCTGCAGTTTCTACTCAGCGAAGAACTCGTTGTCCTCTCAATCGCGGCTGCAATTCCCATGCTCGTTTTCCTGGCCGCGCTCAATCCGCGTGCCGTACGCGGTCGAATCCGGCACGCGGCGACGGCATTGGGCATCGGTGCGCTCGTGGCACTGGTGCTGACCAGCGTACCGCTCGGCTACCAGCTGTTCGGACCTGTCGCCCTGACCAACGGCGTGACGAGCTCCCAATCGAAGGCCGATATCGCGAGCCTCGTACGCCCGAGCCTGTTACAGCATTTCGCATCGCTGGCCGATAGAAGAGCCAATCTCCACTTCCCAGCCAATGGCGCTGAGAACACCGCCTTTCTCGGCTGGCCGTTGATCATCGCGTGCTTGGTCTTGTGTGCCTGGCTCATCATCCACCGGGACCGCTTCGGCGTATGGTGGCTGCTCTCGACCGCCGCTGTGGTTTCCTTGAGCTTCGGCACGATCATGCAGGTGAACGGCCACGCAATCGGCCATGGACCGTGGAACGTCTACCGGATCGTGCCCTTCCTCAACAGCACCCAAGTGGTCCGGTTCTCTGCGATCACAGCGTTGATGATCGGCTTTCTGATTGCACATACGTTGGGAGGGCTGGACCTGCGCTGGCAACTGGTTACGGCTGTCGCGCTCACCGCGGCGATGATCCCCCTATGGCCCAATGTGCCATTCCGATCTGGCCGAGTTGCCGATACGCCGCGGTTCTTCACGACCTCCGCAGTTAATGCCATTCCCGCTCACGCCACGGCGATGGTGCTTCCCGTGGCTCGGTTTCCCCGCGTTGATGCCATGCAGTGGCAGATCCGCTCGCATATGCGATTCAACATGGTCGGCGGATACAGCGTTTTCAAAAATGGTGGTCGTAGCACCTTCTTCCCGCCTCTTCCGCGCGCCTGGTCGCTGCTCGGTCGGGTGTCGACCAACGGCGCGCACCTCACCGACCAAGAGGTCGTCGCGGCGCAGCAGTCGTTGCGGGATTACCGGATCTCGGTGATCGTCGTTACCCGAGAGATGCACAATTTTGATCAGGTCTCGGCCGAAGTAGGCCGTATAGGTGATTGCGTCGTCCGCCCCGTTGCCGACGTGAACCTCTGCACCGTGAATCTGTAAGGGATCGTGGCCTATGGATCGCCCCGGCGGTGGCGCGCGCATAGGAGGTCGGGCCGACCTTGCTGTGATCGTGCGTAGCCGAACGGCCTTCACCGCGCGGTCAACGATCGTGGAAGCGGCGAGGCAGGCAGCCCGAGATCTCGATATCTGTGTCGCACTCGAGGTGGCTGAAGCCGGCATAGACATCGGAAAAATCGCGTCGGGTATGGATAGCGAGTTCGTGATCTTCGTGGACGATTCGGTACACGACGTGCCCGAGCGGATCAAGGAGCTCTGGGCGCAACGAGACACGGCCGACCTGCTGATTTCCTCGCGCTACTCGGATGACCGCGGGACCCGGCCCAAGGAACTGCGCCGAGAGGCCGAGCGATATGTCGATCGGTTTCTCGCGCGCATCCTGACACTCGACACCAACGATGTGAGGAGCAGCTTTCAACTTGTCCGGCGCGACACTCTGACAGACCTCGTGGCTCAGGGGGCCGACCTCGACGATCCGGTCGATGTCTGTGTCCGAACCGCGATTCACGGCTGGACGACACGGGAGGTGCAGAAGCCGTTCTGGCCGTTGCACACCGAACAACCCCCGGCGCCGCGGCGACCGACGGCGGCTGCACTGTTCCATCACTGGGCGCGACGTAACGGCATCGATTCCGCGGACTACGACATGCGCGCGTTCAACAGTCGCCTGCCCCCTCAGCGGGCCTGGCAGCGTCAGAGACATGAAAAGACGTACGAGCTGGTCGCACCGTTCGTGAACCAGCGGATTCTCAACGTTGGAGCCGGTTCAGGCCGGTTGTCGCTCGACCTACCGGGTTCGATCTCCGTCGACATCGTGCACGCCAAGCTCCGGTACATGCGCCGGTACAACGTCAACCCGGCCGTGACGGCAAGCGTGTTTCACCTGCCGTTTCCGGATGACACCTTCGACTGCGTTCTCTGCTGCGAGGTGGTCGAACATGTGCCTCACGACCCTTCGCCAATCGCCGAACTCGTCCGAGTATTACGCCCCGGAGGACGGCTCGTGCTGAGCACACCCGATTATGGGACTCCGATGTGGCCGATCGTTGAGAAGCTCTATGCCGCAGCCCAACCCAAGGGATACGCCGACGAGCACATCACGCACTACACCGAAGAATCCTTGATCGAGGAGATGCGCGCCTACGGCTTGCGATGTGTCGGTCTGAACCGGGTCTACCGCGCAATCGTTGTGGGCGCGTTCGAATAGGACTGCCGTCAGGCTTACCCGCAGGCCCTCAGCGAGAGCTAGGTGAGTCATCGCGAGGGCCTGCAAGCGTTTACACATCACGATCATTGAGCCCACGTCTAGATCTGGTGTCGTCTCCCGCGTTGCGGTCAGACCTCTCGCCAGCGCCGGCCGTCGCGCTCGATGAGTTCCTGCGCTTCCCGTGGCCCCCAGGTCGCCGCCTGGTACTGAGGGATGGGCCCGGTCTCCGCCGCCCAGAACCGCAGCAGCGGATCCACGATCTTCCATGACCGACCGACCTCGTCGGCGCGAATGAACAGCGTCGGATCGCCGACGAGAGCATCCAGGATGACTCGCTCGTAGGCCTCCGGTTGTTCCTCGTCGTAGCCGGCCGCGTAGGAGAAGTCCATCGACGCTTTGCGCACGCGGAACTCGTGGCCCGGGACCTTCGCCCCGAACCGCAGGCTCAGACCCTCGTCCGGCTGGACGCGCACGATCAGGGCGTCGGGCTCCAGATTCGAACCAGACGAGGGGAACAGCGGCAGTTGTGGCGGCCGCTGGAATTCGACCGCGACTTCGGTGATCCGTTTGGGCAATCGCTTCCCGGTACGCACATAGACCGGTACGCCGGCCCATCGCCAGTTGTTGATGTCCAGTTGGAGCGCAACGAAGGTCTCGGTCGAGCTGAGTGGATCGACGCCCGCTTCCTCGCGATAGCCCGCCATGAGGTGCGCGCGCGTTCCGCCTCGGGTGTATTGCCCGCGAACCGCCCGGAGGGCGATCTCAGCGGGGTCCTCTATCGGGCGAATCGCGCGCAGCAACTTGACCTTCTCGTCCCGGATGGCCTCGGGATGAAACGATGTCGGGGGCTCCATGAGGAAGAGCGAGAGCACTTGGAGCACGTGATTCTGCACAATGTCGCGAACCGCACCCGCCGTCTCGTAGAACCCGCCGCGATCTTCCACGCCGATCGTCTCGGCGACTGTGATCTGGACATTGTCGATCCACGTGCGGTTCCAGATCGGCTCGAAGATCGAGTTGGCGAAGCGCAGCGCCAGCAGATTCTGCACGGTGTCTTTGGCGAGGTAGTGATCAATGCGAAAGACCTGCGACTCCTCGAACGCGGTCGTCACCTGGGCGTAGATGGCACGCGCGCTGTCCTCGTCCCATCCGAACGGCTTCTCGATGACGATGCGGACGAACCCGTCGCCTCGGACGTCGCTGAGCCCCGACTTGCCCAGGCTGGCAGCAACGTCGCCGAACAGTTGCGGCGGGGTGGCCAGGTAGAAGACCCGGCCGCCGGCAGTGCCGCGCGTGCGATCGAACTCGTCGAGCACATCGGCCAACTGCGCGTATGTGGCTGGGTCGTCGTAGCCCCCACTGACGTACCGGACCGACGCCACGAGATCGGCCCATTGGTCGCTGCCGTCCTTGCGCGTGGCCCGCAGCAGCCGTTCCGCGAACTCGCCGTCTGTCATTGGCGTACGGCCGACGCCGACGAGGCCGAATTCCCGGGGCAGCCGGTTATATGCACACAGCCGTTCGACTGCGGGCAGCAGCTTGCGTTCGGTGAGGTCGCCGGACGCACCGAATATCACCAGTACACAAGCCGGGGCGCGGCGTTCCGATTCGACGTCCATCTCGTCACCTCCCGAAGAGGAGTGCATCTGCACTTTCTACCCCGAGCGTCGCCGGCTCGGTTCACTCGCCCGACGCAGGGTAGTCGATTCGTGATCACCTGGGCGTGATGCGATGGACACGATGACCGCTTGACGCCGAGGAGCAATTGTGACCATGACCAGCCTGGCCCGGTATACCGACGCGGACCTCGACCTCGACTTGCGATGGTGGGCGGCCGCCAACTTCCTGACCGTCGGGCAGATCTACCTGCAGGCCAACCCGCTCCTGCGGGAGCCGTTGCGCCGCGAACACATCAAGCCTCGACTGCTGGGCCACTGGGGCACCAGCCCCGGCCTGTCGATGATCTACACCCTGCTCAATCGCGCGATCCGCGCGACCGATACCGACTGGATCTACGTCACCGGACCCGGACACGGCGGACCGGCCCTCGTGGCCAACTGTTACCTGGAGGGCACGTACAGCGAGGTCTACCCCAGGGTCGGCCCGGACCTCGACGGCCTGCTTCGTCTCGTCCGCCAGTTCTCGACCCCGGGCGGCATTCCCAGTCACGTGAGCGTGCAGACCCCCGGGAGCATCCACGAAGGCGGCGAGCTCGGGTACGCCTTGGCTCACGCCGCCGGCGCCGCCTTCGATCACCCGAACCTGTTTGTCGCCTGCGTCATTGGCGACGGCGAAGCGGAGACCGGCCCTCTCGCAGCGTCCTGGAAGTTGCCCGACTTCCTGCGGGCCAAGCGTGACGGCGCGGTGTTACCGATCCTGCATCTCAACGGCTACAAGATCTCCGGCCCGACGACACTCGGGCGGGCCGACGACGAGCGCGTGAGCCAGCTGCTTCGCAGCCAAGGGTGGGATCCGATCGTCGTCGCGGGGGACAAGCCCGACCGGGTCTTCCCCGACCTCTACGACGCACTGTCCCGGTCGCTGGACCGCATGACCGAGGTGCAGACGGAGGCTCGCTCCACGGGCAGCGGCGCGCTGCGCCCAGGCTGGCCTGCCATCGTGCTGCGCACCCCGAAGGGATGGACCGGGCCGCACGAAGTGGATGGCGTGCTGGTCGAGGGCACGTTCCGCGCGCACCAGGTTCCGCTCGCGAACGTTCGGGAGAATCCAGAGCACCTGGCGATTCTCGACCGCTGGATGCGTTCGTACCGGCCCGAAGAGCTGTTCGACGAGTCCGGCCGGCTGATACCTGAGCTCGCGGCTCTGGCGCCCGCCGGCGACAAGCGAATGTCGGCGTCTCCCTATGGCAACGGCGGGCGCCTTACTCGCGCGTTGCCGATCCCCTCGCTCGAGTCGTACGCGCTGCGGCTGCCCAGCCCGGGCTCGGTCTCCCACGAGACGACTCGGCCGTTCGGCGAGCTGATGCGAGACATCTACAAAGCGACGACGACCGACGAAGGCGGCGGCACCTTCCGGTTGTTCTGCCCCGATGAAACCGCGAGTAACCGCCTGCAGGCGGTGTTCGAGGCCACCGACCGGTGCCTGCAGGCACCGGTGCTTCCCTCGGACGATCACCTGTCTCCGGACGGCCGGGTCATGGAGGTGCTGTCGGAGCATCTTTGCGAAGGGTGGCTCGAAGGTTACGTACTGACCGGGCGGCACGGCGTCTTCGCAACCTACGAGGCGTTCGCGATGGTAGCCACCTCGATGCTCGTCCAGCACACGAAATGGCTGCAACACGCGCTCGAGCTGCCGTGGCGCGCGCCCGTGGCCTCCCTGAATGTGCTCCTGACCAGCACGTGCTGGCGCAACGACCACAACGGGTTCTCCCACCAGGGGCCTGGCCTCATCGATTCGATGATCCCGCTGGCACCAGACGTGGTTCGGGTATGGCTACCGCCGGACGCGAACTGCACGCTGTCGATTGCGGACCACTGCTTGCGCAGTCACGACCATGTCAACCTCATCGTGGTCGACAAGCAGGAGCACCTGCAGTACCTGAACCTCGAGGAGGCCAACGCACATTGTGCCGCCGGCGCCTCGGTCTGGGATTGGGCCGGCACCGAGCTGGCCTCGCCGGGTGCTCCGGATGAACCCGACATCGTGCTTGCGGCGGCGGGCGATGTGCCCACAATGGAGATTCTTGCTGCGGCCGAGCTGTTGCGCCAGCACACCTCGTACCTGCGCGTCCGGGTCGTGAACATCGTCGACCTGATGGCGTTGCTGCCTCGCGACGAACACCCGCACGGATTCTCCGATGACCGGTTCGCGGAGTTGTTCACCCATGACACTGATGTCGTGTTCGCATTCCACGGGTACCCCCGCGCGGTTCACCAACTCCTGCATGGCCGAGAGATTCCAACGCGGTTCCACGTGCGCGGCTTCTCCGAACAAGGCACGACGACGACACCGTTCGACATGGTCGTCCTGAATAAGATGAGTCGATATCACCTGGTGCTGGAAGCGTTGCGGAGGTCCCGCCGGGCCGCGGAGACCGGGCCGGAGCTCGCCCGGCTGTGCCAGCGCATGCTCGAGCGTCATTACACCTACGTCCGAGAGCATCTCGAGGACATGCCTGAGGTTCGGAACTGGACCTGGTCGGGCGAATGACCTCGGAGGCAAGAGCCGTCCTTGCGCTGAATCCTGGATCGTCATCACTGAAAGCAGCGGTGCGCGACCCAACCTTGCGCCTATCCGTGCACGTCGAGCGGTTGGGAACCGACAAGGCCCAGGCGACCATTTCAGTACCTGAACGGACGCCGACGTCGATGCCGGTGTCGGGTGATCTCGGCCAGGCCGTCACCTCGGTCCGGTCGATTGTCGAGCGGAACGCCATCGAGCCGCAGGCCGTCGCGCACCGCGTGGTCCACGGCGGTCCGGTTCACGATCGACCCACGGTCATCGATAACAACTTGGTGAGCTACCTGCACGAGATCGTCCCGCTCGCCCCGCTCCATCTGCCTGGGGCGATCGAGACCATCGAACTGGCCCGGGGCACCTGGCCACAAGTTCCGCAGGTTGCCTGCTTTGACACCGCCTTCCATCATGGCCTGCCGGACGAGGCGCGTTGCCTTCCGGTAGCCGACGAAGTGGCAGCCATGGGCGTGCGGCGCTACGGCTTCCATGGGATTGCCGTGCAGTCGGTCGTGGACACCGTCCCCGACTTGGGCTCGGCGGTCATTGCCCACCTCGGCAGCGGCTGCAGCGTTACGGCCGTGGCCGACGGCCGGTCCCGTCACACGACAATGTCGTTGACACCGACGGGCGGAACCATGTCAGCGACTCGCAGCGGCGATCTCGACCCGGAGATCGTGCTGTTCGTGCTGGCGCATCCCGAGTGGGATGCCGAGGCCGTCCGGAACATGCTCAACCACCGCAGCGGAATCGCCGCGTTCTCGCGAGGCATCGTCGACATGCGCGACCTGCTGTCGGCTCGGGCCGACCCTCGGATGGATCTTGCTATTCGCGCGTTCACGCGGTCGGTGGCGATGGCGATTGCGTCGTGCGCCACCGCACTCGAACAGTGGCATGCACTGGTGTTCACGGGAGGAATCGGCGAGCATTCCAGTCAAATCCGCGAGGAAATCTGCGCGCGGTTGTTGAGCCTTCCCGGAGCCACGGCGGATGCCAGATCGCCCTCGGCATTGGCGTCCGACCGGTTGGCCGCCCGTGGCATCCGGGTCTTGACGGTGCCGGCTGACGAGGAAGCAGTCATGGATCGCCTGACCCGCCAGCTGTTGTGGCCATAACGATCCGCTTGCTCGCTCCGGTACGCGTTCCTGAGCCCTGACGCTGGTCAGCGGGCAGCGTTCTCCAGCCGAGCGCTCTCGTCCCGGACCCATAGGTCGATGAGCCCGTGAAAATGCCCCAGGAACTGGTCGTGCTCATGGGGCGGGTAACCCATCCGGACGGTATCGAACAGCAGCCGCTCGAAGTGTGCGCTCTTGATCCATTCGAGAACTCGCTCGTCGAGCTCGGCCAAGTGCTCCGCGCAGAACTCCTCGTAATGGTCGGTGTCGAAGTAGACGTCCGCCAGCTCGCGGTAAGCCGCCAGTTTCTCTCCGTAGGAGAGCTCGTCCCGGTCTCCGATGTCGAAATAGGAGCGCGTGTCCAGATCGATGCGCGGGCGTCGTCCGGTAACGCAGCAGAAGACGGTCCACCGCACGAGAGCCTTGATCGCCCACGGGAAGTAGTAGTGCAACGACGTCACCGCGACATCCGGGCACGCGTTGGCATAGTCGATCGGGTAGACCACACCGTCCTTGACGAGCACCTCGCAGGAGTTGAACTCCCAGCGGAAGAACGCGTTGATCAAACGCGATATCGTCACGACTTCATGGCCCACGGGTGGTGAGAGAAAGTCGTGTTGGACTCGATAGCGCTCGTGCATAGGCGCATTCGGTTCGAAGCGCATGACCAGTGTCTCGGCCCCGATGGACAGCGCCCGGGCGAACACGTCGTAGCCGTCGACGGCTGCCTGCAGATGCATGAGCATCTCGCCCGACTGGTCATAGGCATCGTGCAGCTCGGTGGAATCACGGATCCGTGAGACGCCGCGCCACGCTCCCCCGTCGTACGGCTTCATGTACAGCGGATAGCCGATCTCGGCCGCAACGGCGTCGAGATCGAACGGCCGGTTGTATCGCGCAGCTGTGTAGGCGTACCTCGCATTGTCGGGCGGATTCTTGTACGGAACGAGCGCGGTTTCGGGTATCCGCAGGCCGAGCCGGATCATCGCGCAGTAGGCGGCGTGCTTCTCCATGGCCTGGAAGGTGAACGGCGAGTTGAGCAAGTACACGTCGTTCATCAAGGCGATCTTCTTCAACCACTCTCTGGGGTGGTAGTACCAGTAGGCGAGCCGATCGATAACGAGGTCCGTCCGTGGCTTTGCCCGTAACGAGAACGGTTCGATCGTCAGGCGCTCCGTATCGAACACATGACGACGGCCGCGAGCATCGTCGACCGGCCCGACCAGACCGAGAAACGACTGAAAGGCTCGGGGCCAATCCTCTTCCGTACCGAGCAACAAGCCAACCAGGTGGCGAACCTCTGAGTTCACGCGCAGGCTCCTCTCAGCAGAATCTCGGCAGATGATGCGCCAGTTGGCGTTGCCACCAGGGCCAGTCGTGAGCGACGTCGAAACCCCAGAGATCTAGTTCGCACCGAATGCCTTTTAGCCACAGCTGCTCGGCCAGATAGCGGGTGGATGGCAGCGCGCCGGTAGGGTGCGTCTCCCAGGCCCCCTGCCCGACCACGAGGACGAGAGATACTCGGGACCGCAGCCAGTCGAGGTGGTCACCACCAAGGTTGGGCACGTAGTCGCACGGGTTCTGGAAGTAGACCGCGTCACCGCGTGCTCCCCAAGCGTTCCACGTCGCCGGGTCATAGTTTCCGGACAGGCCGATAGCGAGTGGAAAAAGGTCGGCTCGGCGTAGTGCGAGGTTGACCGCGTGATATGCGCCGAGGCTGCATCCGGTCGTCATGATCTCGAGCGGGCCGCCGCAGTCGTCATACACGAAGGGCACGACCTGATCGAGGATCCACGACTCGTAGGCACCGTGACGAGCCGCGCGTTCCTCGACCGGCAGGTCCTCGCGCGACCAGGTTTGCGTGTCGAACGAGTCGACGCAGTACAGCTTTACCCGGCCGGCGTCGATCAGCCAGGAGACCGCGCCGACCATGCCGTTGTTCTCGTAGTCGACGGCCCGGCCCTGCTCGGACGGGAAGACGAGGAGCGGTCGGCCCCAGTGGCCGTAGGCGATGACGCTGCCGCTCGCCCCGATTGCCGGCGAGTAGAGGTCGTACACGTCACGACGCACCGCGATGCTCCCTCCACGTGCGGGCCAACAGGTTGGTCAAGTGAGGGTCGAACGCGTCGCGCCAGCCGACGAACGTGTGTGCGTCGGGCACCTCGACGAGCGTCACTCGGTGTCCGAGGCGCGACAACGTCGCGGCCATCACACGATTGTTGGTCAGATTCTCCTCAGCCAGACCAACCGTCATGCCGATATCCAGGCGTTGTGTGGGTGGAGGGGCATCGTCCAGCGATTGCACGTACCGCGTGATGGCGTCGAATCCCGCAAAACTGCTCTCATGCTCATCGGACTCCCGGCGGAAGAAGCTCCCGGACTGCAGGAAAAGGGCGGCCCACGTCCCCGGAAACGTCGTGGCGGCGTGCAGCGCCGCCAGCGCGCCGAGGCTCACTCCGGCGAGAACCGGCGCTGGCCCGACTCCGACAACATTGCGCACCGCCGGTAGTACGGACCGGTACAGCGCGTGGGCATAGGCAAGCGAGGCGGAATACCAGCTGTCACGATGTCCCGGTGAAAGCAGTGCGAGCCGATGCGCCGGTAGCCGTCCGAGCGCGATCATGGCGGCGCTGAACCGAGTGATGGCGGCGAGCTGGGCGAGCTCCGGCCCGTCGTGCAACGCGAGCATCGGCAGCGGATCCTCGGGAGTCGTACCCGGTGGGGACCACATAGTGACCGCAATCGTCCGGCGAAGGCCGGCGGCGCGCACCGCGAAGCCGACCGTTTCACCCGGCCCGGCGGCGGCCGCGAGCCAAGGGGGTACCTCATATCCAGGGAACTCGAGAACCGAATGATCGCCGAAGGCGGTGGCCACCCGCCGTGAATTGGCCGGATCGCAGATCATGGCCTCGGAGCCATCGTGGTGGCGGACGAGGAACAGATACTCGACCCGCAGCACCGGGGGGCGCCGTAGCGTCGTCTCCCACCCCTGATCCACTCGAACGAGCCGTGGCGGCTCGACGTGGTGTTCCAGATCCAGCCAGAGCCGAACTTCGGCATACGTCCGCGACGGATCCGCAAGGCGAAACCGCACTCCGGTCGGAACCGCCTCGGTGGCGAAGTCCTCCGCGACGGGAGATGACTCGCGTTCGGAGACCATAGGCGCACGCTACCCAGTGGCGCACCGAAGCCCTTAAATAGGTCACATAACGCGGCTAGGCGGAGTTTCATGGAGGTGGTCCGCGCTTGCTAGTGGAGGTAGGCATGCCCGCATCTCGTCGGAGGCCGGCGTAGCCCATGAGCAGCACAGCCCTGACCGCACTGTTCGACGGCCTTCTCGACGATGCCGCGATGTTCCCTCCTGAGGACGCGCCCTTGGCCGATGCCGTCGTCGGACACGCAGCGCATCGGCTGGCCTGGTACAGCGACCTCGTCGCAGCGTTCGTCTGCGCGGCCGGACGCCTGCCGTCGCTGTCGGCCCAGCTCGCCCTGCGCGCTATTCCCCGGCTTTCCGCCTCGCTCGTCGTGCCGGGTGGCATCGACGCAGTTCCGGAGGCGTTGGCCGCCGCGTCCCGGGCCCCGCAGGTTGAGGTCGTCGCGCTGGAGGTTCCTTGCGGCACGACCGCACTGCCGCATGCCCTTCGAGCGTTGGCTCCGCTCGTGGCCTCGCACCGGGCCGTCTACCTCGAAATTCCGGTCGTCGCCCTGCGCGAGGAATCGGTGCACGCCGTCGCTGCCACCGGCGTCCGGATCAAACTTCGGACCGGCGGCACGACGCTCGATGCGTTCCAGACCGAGGACCAACTCGCGCACGCCATCCTGCTGTGTGCCGCGGAACGTCAACCGTTCAAATGCACGGCCGGGCTGCACCACGCGGTTCGGCACCGCGACGACAGCACGCTGTTCCAGCATCACGGCTTTCTCAACATCGCGCTCGCGGCGCGGGTGGCCGCCAGCACCGGCAATCACGCGGCGACGCGCGACGTGCTCGCTCAGCGCGACGCCAGCGACGTAGCTGCCCAAGTGCGGGAACTGGCCGCCTCCGATGTCCGCGCTATTCGAGCATTGTTCCGCACCTTCGGAACGTGCAGCATCACCGAGCCCGTCGACGACCTGCTTGCTCTGGGCCTACTGCCTTGACCCGGTTAGGGCAAATTACCCGAATAGTGCAGCGGCCCACCGCCTAAAACCTGCGCCCGCTACGTCGCGCCTCGTGGAACCAGCGCCTTCCGTGAGTACGAATGTCTCACTGTGGACGCCGCGTACGCCGACATCGGGGAAAGGCTAGAAGCGGGCGAACCTGAGGCACTCGAGGATTGCTATCGGACTCTCGGCCCGCTCGTCATGTCCTACCTGACCCGTTATGTCCAGCAAGCCGATATCCAAGACGTCATGCAGCGCGTGTTCTACGAGGTATGGCGTTCGCACGACCGGTACGACCCGTCGCTGAGTCTGCGCGCGTGGGTCCTCGGTATCGCGCGCAAACGTGCGATCGATCATCTCCGCAAACGGCGCGACACGGTCGTTTCGCTCGACTCGGTCCGGGAGATCACCGGGGAGGACGGCCGCGACATCGCGGACCGGCTGGCCTGGGCCGACGAGGTGCGCGAAGCGCTCCGAGGGCTGCCCGACATGCAGCGCGAGGTCATCCAGATGGCGTACTTCGACGGCTACTCGCAAAGCGAGATAGCCGTGGCCTTGGACATACCTCTTGGCACGGTCAAGACACGCACCTCACGAGGGTTGCAACGCCTGGCCGGTCTACTCCAGAAGAGCCGGGAGCAATCATGAGCACCCACATTTTCGACGAGCTTCCCCTCTTACTCACCGGGGAAGCCGACCGGGCGACGGTCGCCTTAGCGGCTGATCACCTTCGGGAGTGCGAGGAGTGCCAGCAGGAACTCGTCTCCGCGCTCATCGCCCATGCGTCGCTGTCGTCCGCCGCCCGATTCGCTCCCGACCTCCGCTCGCTGCTGTCCACGGACGACGCCGAAGACCGCCCGGCTGAACCCGCGGACCTCCCGGACCTGACTCCGGTCTTCGAGATGGCCAAGCAGGAGGCGCGGGCGCCGCGTCATTCGGTCGTGCCGCGTGCTCGCTCGCGCCGGGCTCGTTGGATCGCGGCCGCGGCCGTCGCCGGGGTGCTGGTCGGTGGCGGCGCGGTGCTCGCTGCCCAGAACCTCGGTGGTTCCCCGGCCGCGCGAACGGTACAGCTCGGCGCATTCGATCAGGGTCGAGTCGCGGCATCGGCGAAGCTGGTCGGGAGCAACGAGGTCCAGGTGGACGCGAGCTCCCTTCCGGCACCCGAAAGCGGCAAAAACTACGAGGTGTGGCTTACCGACACCGCTCGCAAGAGCCTCCAGCCGGTGGGATGGATCGGCTCGAACGGCCGGACCAAGCTGCAGATTCCTTCGTCGCTTCTCGACAAGTTCACAAACATCGAGGTGAGTGTGCAGGACGTCGGTCAGGCGTATGAGTTCTCCGGAAAGAGCGTGCTGCGGGGCAGCTATCGATAATGAGTTCGACTCGCCGACGCGCGGGGAGGTCTCCAGCATGCACTCAGGAAGACGTCCTATGCTCGGTGTTAGCACCCGCTGACGGAGGCCCTATGACCGTGTACCAATGCCCGAAGTGTGAACTCAAGTTCTCGTGGCGGACGGAGCGCGACCATCATTGTCGCGAAGAGCATCCCGACTTCCAGCACGGCTATCACGAGTCACACTCGGAGCAGCCTCCGCCTCCCGAGACCCACGAGGTGCACCCGCATCCGGCCGTCAATTACTGATCCGCTCCCGCAGCTTCCGAGGTAGCGGGAAGAAGCCGCTCGTCCGGGCAGCGTATTCACCCCACCCCTCACGCGTGCTCAACTGTCGTTCGAGGATGCGCGCTCCCGATCCCCGGGTCAGCAGGAGGGTCATGACGACGGGGGCGAACACGGTCAGGACGCCAGGCCATCGCTCGGCAGCGACCAGGAAGATCCCCCACCAGACGCATGCGTCGCCGAAGTAGTTGGGGTGCCGGGTGTATCGCCACAGCCCGCTGTCGATGACCTTTCCTTTGTGCGCGGGGTCTCGGCGAAACGATTCCATCTGGTGGTCGCCAACGGCTTCGAAGACGACGCCCACCAGCCATACGGCCACACCGGTCCAGCCGATGACCCCGACCGCGCCGGACTCGAACACGCCGACCTGGATCGGTGCCGAGATGATGAAAACGAGGACGGCCTGTAGGAGATAGATCATCCGCAACGCGTACAGGTCAGGGTTGCGCTTCGCCTTGCGAAGCAAGGCTTCGTACCGCGGATCCTCTCCCTTTCCGAGGCTGCGCCGTCCGATGTGCTGGGTTAGGCGGAGTCCCCATAGCACTGGCATGAGCAGCAGCAGCCAGCGACGCCTGTCATCCCCGTAGCCGGCTGAAGCTATGAAGGCGACGAGAGCCGCGGCGACGAACATCAAGCCCCACGCGGTGTCGATCACGTTGTGCCGGTCGACGATACGGGAGATCACAAAGGTGGTCAGCGAGACAAACGCGATCGCCGCTGCCGTAAGGGGCAGCGTCAGCCAGAACTGGTCGCTCGCGAAGGCGCTCATCGGGCGGCGGGCCGGGCCGGCAGGTGCATCCTTCGACGGTAACCGCGCCTGGTCTGCGCAATTGGATGGGGAACGAATGAGGAAGGAGCGCCGGCACGGGAGGGATGTGCCGCACGCCCCTTCGTAAGAACTCTATTGCATGATGCGGTCGCGCACGCAATAGCGCTCTGCGTCTCCAGCCTGCGTCGTATCCAGCCCCGCGTCATATCCAGCGCTCATTATCTCGTAGTCTTCCGGTCACGTGTCGCGACGTCGGGCTGCTGTGACCAAGCGGCCGCTATAGGAAGCGCACGGCGCTAGCAGGCACACTGGCCCGGTGACCTCGCCCGCACCCGCTGAGCGATCGGCTGATGCGCCGACGACCGATGATGGTCGGGCTCCGGGACCAGGCCGGCCGAGCCGGACGGCGTCGGACGTCGGCCACTCGAGGTACCGCGGGCTCGAGGTGCTGGGCGTCCTGGGCGTCTCACTCGGCCTGTCCGGAATCTACGCATTGCTGTACTACGTGCGGGCCGAGATCACGGTCAAGGGAGGCATCTCCAGCACCACGGCGACCGTCGTCTCCGGACCCAACACGAGCTACGTCTGGCTGGACGTCCTCGACAACCTCGCGGATGTTCTGCACGGGCTGGCCCCGGCGTTTCTGGCCATCGTCCTGCTGTCCCGGGATCCGGGTGGCGTCGGCTTCGGAATCGGCCTCGATACGCGGCGCCTTCGCTCCGACCTGATCGCCGGGATCGGGTTCGCGGCTCTGATCGGCATACCCGGCATCGGATTGGTGTGGGCGGCCCACGAGCTGGGTATCAACGCCAGCCTGGCCGTCGTCGACCTGCCCGACATCTGGTACCGGGTGCCCTTGCTGCTTCTCGAGGCGGCCCAGAACGGAATTCTCGAGGAGATTGTCGTCGTCGGCTACCTGCTGACCCGACTCCGCCAGTTGGGCTGGAGTGACTCTCGTGCACTTGCCGCGAGTGCCGTGCTGCGCGGCAGCTATCACCTGTACCAGGGCCTCGGCGGATTCCTCGGGAACATGGTGATGGGCATCATCTTCGGCTGGTGGTTCCAGCGGACCCGTCGAGTGCTGCCACTCGCGGTCGCGCATACCGTCATCGACGCGGTCAGCTTCATCGGTTACGTGTACCTGCACGATTCCATCAAGTGGCTGTGACCGGGATCTTCGTCAGGATGCGCGCTCCAGCACGACGACCGGGATCTCGCGCCCCGTTCGCTTCTGGTAGTTGTCGTAGTCGGGCCAGATTCGGGTCATCGCCCGCCACATATCAGGCTTCTCTTCCGGAGAGGCAGTCCGCGCGCGAGCGGTGAACGTATCGTCCTTGATCTGAACCCGCACCGTCGGATTCGACTGAAGGTTGAGATACCAGGCGGGTGGCTGGTCGGCGCCACCCTTGGACGCGACGACGAGGTAGTCCGCACCATAGGGCTGGAAGATCAAAGGCGACGTCCGCGCCTGGCCGCTACGGCGTCCGGTGGTCGTCAGCAACAGGATCGGCGTGCCATTGCGCCACTCGTAGCCTTCCGCCCCGTTGGTCTCCTGGTAGCGCCGCACGTGTTCCTCGCCGTAGAGCATGCCGACATACTGCACTCCGCGATGACCGGCGCGAAAGTCGGCTGCGACGGCCCAGCCGGCCTGGCAAAGTGATCACCGTGGCGGACATCGAGATCGTCCATCCGATCGACGTCGAGGAGGCGTCGGCCTGGTTCGCGTCGATGGCGACGACGTTCCTGGCCGATCCAGATCCGCAGGATCGCGAGCAGGCTGATGTCAGGCGTCGGCGCGGCTGGTCCACCATCAGGCACTGGGGGGCGCGCGCCGACGGGCGCTGGGTCGCGACCCTGGGCACCGCGACGCATTCTCTGAGCGTCCCCGGCTCGGATGGTGGAACCGAGCTGGTCGCGGCGGACGCGCTCACCATGGTGACGGTCGCCGGCACGCACCGTCGGCGCGGCCTGCTTCGCCGGATGCTGTCCGAATCTCTGGATGCGGCGCGCCATCGGGGCGACGCGGTGGCGATCCTCTTCGCCGCCGAGTGGGCTATCTACGGCCGATTCGGCTACGCGCCGGCGAGTTTCGCCGCGTCCTATGAACTCGACCCCCGGCTGCGGGGCGCTTCGCTGCCGATGGTAGCTGCGGGCGGCCGCACGCTACGACAGGTCGAGCGCTCGGAGCTCGGCAAGTACGGACCGGAGATCTTCGAAGCGGCGCGGCGGCAACGGGCCGGGAACATCGACCGCGAGCCGTTCTGGTGGGAGCGCACCCTCGGCTTGCACGGACTCGCGCCGACCAAGGTGCGCGGCCGGATCCCAACGTTCGTCCTGCACACCGGAGCCGAAGGTCCCGACGGCTACGTCGGCTGGGCCGGCAACAGCACCATGGACGACGGATCAGCGGATGTCGATGTCATCCACCTGTGTGCTGCGACGCCGGAGGCATACCGAAACCTGTGGGCGTACCTGACCAACCTTGACCTGGTCGAGCGAATTCGGCTGACTGGACGCCCCGTCGACGAGCCGGTGCGGTGGTTGCTCGGTGACGGGCGAGCGCTTCGCCAGACTCGTCAGGGCGATGGCCTGTGGCTGCGACTGCTGGATGTGCCAGCCGCGCTGTCGGCGCGCCGGTACGCAGTCGCCGACGAGCTGACGTTCGACGTGGTGGATGACGACGTCGGCGGCTATGCGGCTGGCCGATTCATGCTCCGCGCCGACCCGGACGGCGCCGAGTGCGTATCGTCACCAGGTTCGGCGGTCGACCTGAGGATTGGCCAGCGCGCACTGGCGTCCTGCTACCTCGGCGGGGTGAGCCTGCGAGCCCAGCTCGACGCCGGGCAGATCGAGGAGATCACGCCGGGTGCCATAGACCGGGCCGACGCGATGTTCGGCACGGCGATCGCACCGTGGTGTGCCACGGACTTCTGACCGAGCGGCAGGTGCTGTGCGGCGATCAGCAGCTCCTCAGATCCGGCGTTGTTGCAACTTATGGCAACAAGCCGAACCTGTCATTTTGCCGCGAGGCGCCGGCCGGCGCGCCTCCTCCCTAACCGGAGGGCGGGGGTGGTTGCAGGTACGGCGGAGGTTGCTGGGCAGCGTGCGCAGCGGCCGAATCGGGGTCGAACTCCTCGTCCGGTCGAGCTATCGGCGCCGGAATTTCGGTCATTCGCAGGTTGGGCGAAACCAGTCCGGTATGGGCCTCGCGCGTCTCGTCATCGTCATCGGACGCACGCAGGTTCATCGCCTCCGGCTGCTCGGCGGCGGGTGGCAGGTTCGAATCGAACCATCGGCTCGTGTCGAGGTCAGGCGTCCCGCCATTCGGGCCGGTCGTTCCGGTCGCAGCCAGCCAGGACGGGCTCTCCCCCTCGCCTTCAGCGCCCATGAGCTTCGCCAGCCCTTCGAGGGCCTTGCTGAACTCGCTCGGCACGATCCACATCTTGTTCGCGTCACCCTGGGCGATCTGCGGCAACATCTGCAGGTACTGATAGGCGAGTAGGGCCGGATCGGGTTTCGCCGCGTGGATCGCACCGAACGTCGTCTCGATGGCCTTGGCCTGGCCCTGCGCAGTGAGGTATCTCGCGGCTCGTTCACCCTCCGCGCGCAGGATTCGCGATTGGCGGTCCGCCTCTGACGCGAGGATCACCGACTGCTTCTGCCCTTCCGCGGACAGGATCTGCGCCGCTTTCTGGCCCTCGGCGGTCTTGATCGCCGATTCCCGCTGACCTTCGGCCTGCAGGATGACCGCGCGCTTGTTGCGATCCGCCCGCATCTGCGCCTCCATGGCGTCCTGGATGGAGGGCGGCGGATCGATCGCCTTGATCTCGACCCGGGCGACCCGAATGCCCCACGGGCCGGTCGCCTCGTCGAGTACGCCGCGCAGCTGTGTGTTGATCGAGTCGCGGCTCGTCAGCGTCTCCTCGAGATTGAGCGCGCCGACGACGTTGCGCAGGGTAGTGATCGTCAACTGCTCGACCGCCTGGATGTAGTTCTGGATTTCGTAGGTGGCCGCGCGCGGATCGGTGACCTGGAAATAGATGACGGAGTCGATCGCCACGGTCAGGTTGTCGCTCGTGATCACCGGCTGCGGTGGGAAGCTCACGACTTGCTCGCGTAGGTCGATCAGCGGGCGCATGCGGTCGACGAACGGCAACAGGATGGCGACACCCGGTCCCTGGGTGCGCACGTAACGCCCGAGTCGCTCAACGACGCCGGCCCGAGCCTGGGGCACGATCCGTACCGTGCGCACCAGCAAGATCAACAAAACGGCGACGACAACGATCGCCGCAATCAACGCAGCCATGTGGTCTCCTCCCGCAGGATGGATGGGCTGATCGTCATGGTTCCTGCCACACGACTGCGGTCGCGCCGGAGATCTCCATGACCCGTACTGTGCTTCCCGCGGTCATGGTCTGCGTCGTGTCGTAGGCGCGGGCCGTCCACGGTTGCCCATTGAGCCGCACCAGGCCGTGATGGGCATCGACCTCGGACAGCACGATGGCCTGCTTGCCGATCAGCGCCTCTGTGCCCATGAGTTGCGCACCTTCCCCGGCCAAGTGGCGGCGCGCGACGGGGCGGACAAAGGCCAGCAAGCCGATCGCGACGAACGCCGCCACGAGGACCTGGATCGCAGGTGGTGCACCGGCGGCCGCGGTGACGGCGCCAGCTGCGGCGCCGCCGGCGCACATCACCAAGACAAAGTCCATCGACAACGTCTCGGCGCCGGCCAGCACGCCGGCGGCGATCACCCAGATCAGCCACGCGGGCATACCTCAATCCTGGCACGATCCACTTCGTCGCGCCGGTTCGCTAGGTCACGCGCCGGTTAAGAAATGACCGAGTCCTCGACTACATGCACAGCGCTCGCAAATGTCATCAATCCCGAAGGCCGGCCCGTAGTCTGGATGGGTGTCTGCGCCTCGCTGCGGCATCCTGGCCGCCTGGACGTCGACGTGGCTCGCCGGCCGGGCCGCGTCGGACGAGGTGTTGCGGGCTGTCACCGCCGGGGACGAGGGTCATCGCATCGTGGCGGACGATGCCGCCGAGATGCCGCTCTCGGAGGCGCTGATTCAGTGGCGGACCCGCGGAGCGAACGTGCGGGCCGTCCTTCCGGTCCCCGGCGATTTGCGTGGAGTGCCCGGACCGATCGGGTTCCGAGCCGCCGCGGTCGAGGCCGGTGAGGCGGTGTTCGGCGGCGGATTCGGGCTGGTGCCGGAGATCTTGGCCGCCAACCCGGCGAGTAGTGCGCGCCCGTACGTGCGATGGCGACCGTTCGCCGTGGAGGCGGCGCCGCCTGACCAGATCGACGTTCGCGAGGCCGAGCAGGCGCTCGTGGAGGCCATTCGGGACTCCGCGCGAGCCCTGCTCGCCGCAGACGTGTCCGGCACCTCCGGAGAGGTCGGCGAGGCCTTGGCCCACGCGCGTCGGGCCGGTGAGCGGCTCGATCTGCCGAGCGGATACCCGTCGCGAGCTGTCGCCTTGCTGGCCCAGGCCGAACGCATGGACGACGTGCTGCGGATCGCACTGCTCGATCCGGTAGGTGGGGCAATCGACCGAACCGGGGTCGCCGCCCGTACAGACGCGTTGCGCCCCCTCGTTACGGCGGTGCGGCGAGCCCGCGTCGCCGGCTACAACGCGGGCGGATAGCAATCGCTCCAGCGAGGCCGGAGACGCCCAAGCCGGTTGTGGCAGCCACCCAGCCCCCGCTGGCGCGACGGCTCAGCCTCGTCGATGCCGTGATCATCGGCCTCGGCTCGATGATCGGGGCAGGCGTGTTTTCCGTGTTCGCCCCGGCGGCGCAGGCGGCTGGTGCGGCGTTGCTCATCGGTCTCGGGATTGCCGCCGTCGTCGCGTACTGCAACGCCACGTCGTCCGCGCAGCTCGCCGCCACGTATCCGACGTCCGGAGGTACGTATATCTACGGCCGGGAGCGCCTTGGGGCGTGGTGGGGCTATGTCGCCGGTTGGAGCTTCGTCGTCGGCAAGATCGCAAGCTGTGCGGCGATGGCACTCACCATCGTTGCCTACGTCTTCCCTACTGAGTGGCAACGCCCGGTGGCCGTGTGCACGGTCGCCGTGATGACAGCCGTCACGTGCCTGGGCGTGACCCGCACGGCGCGGGTGACGGCGATCCTCGTCTGTGTCGTGCTCGCGATCCTTGGCATCGCCGTCGTCGCCGCGTGGGCGGGGGGACAACCGCACATGACCCGATGGGAGCCCACCCACGCCGGTCACGGCTGGTACGGGATCGTCCAGTCCGCCGGCTTGCTCTTCTTCGCCTACGCGGGCTACGCCCGCATCGCGACGCTCGGCGAAGAGGTGCGGGAACCGAGGCGGACGATCCCGCGAGCCATCCTCATCGCGTTACTCATCGCTGTCGTCGTTTATGCGGCGGTCGCCCTGACGACGCTCGCAGCCCTCGGGCCGCAGCGGCTGGCAGCGTCGTCCGCGCCCGTGGCCGACGCGGTGGCGGCCGGATCGTGGACCTGGGCGGTTCCCTTGGTGCGCGTCGGAGCGGTGGCGGCGTCACTCGGCGCGCTGCTCGCACTCATCGCCGGGATCGGACGGACCACGCTCGCGATGGCTCGGCACTCCGACCTGCCCCGTTGGCTTGCGGCCGTCGATCCAAGGCGCCAGATACCGCGCCGGGCTCAATTGGCCGTGGGTCTCACGGTATGCGTGCTCGTGGCATTCACCGACCTGCGCGGAGCGATCGCGTTCTCCTCGTTCGGCGTGTTGATCTACTACCTGATCGCGAACCTGGCCGCGTTCACCCAAGCGGGCGACGACCGCCGGTATCCACGACCAGTACAAGTCCTGGGCGTGATCGGTTGCGCTGGCCTGGTCGCCACGTTGCCGATGGCGGGTATCGCCGCGGGCGTCACGATCTTCGCCGTCGGTGTCGTCCTCCGACTGGTCCGGCTCAGAACGCGCGCCTGACGCCGGCCCGAGGTTGCGGCGAATGCCGCGCCGGGCGCGGACAGCATCGCGGGGGGCAGTTCAGGCCACAGACACCCAGCGCGCCGAGCGCTCGCCGGGGCGCACCGGACAGTTCTTCCTCCACCAGCTCTCGGACCATGGCCACGAATGCCGGATGAGTGCCGGCGGTCCCCGCGCGCGCGAAGGGAAGGCCCAGTTGAGCCGCCGTCTCCCGAGCCTCCGTGTCGAGATCCCAGCGCACCTCGAGATGGTCCGACACGAAACCCGTCGGGCTGACGACGACTGCGGCTATTTCCTCAGCGGCCAGGGTTCGCAGGTGATCGTTGATATCGGGTTGCAGCCACGGCACACGAGACGGGCCGGAGCGGGATTGCCAGACCAGATCGAACTCGGCGCGTGGCCCACGCACCGCCTCGGCGACCAGGCGCGCCGTCTCGCGATGCTCGTCGAGGTAGAGCCCTCCCGAGGGTCCGGACGTGGCGTTCATCGCCACCGGGATGGAGTGCGCAGTGAACACGAGACGGGCGGCATCGCGAAGGTCCGACGGCAAGTCGGTGAGGGCGGTCCGCACGCGGTCCGCATTGGCCGCAATGAAACCCGGGTGGTCGAAGTAGTGACGCAACTTGTGCAACAGCAGAGCCGACGGCCCGAGTTCGGCCTGGGCGTCGGCCAGGTTTTCTCGGTACTGCCGACATCCCGAGTACGACGATGTCGCGCTCGTCGCGAGGACGAGCGCGCTCTTGACGCCATCCGCGACCATCGTCCGCATCGTGTCGGCGACGTACGGGTACCAGTTGCGATTACCCCAGTACAGGCCCAGGTCCAGTCCGTGAGCGGTGAAGTCGTCCCGGATCGCGGCGAGCAACGCTCGGTTCTGCTCGTTGAGGGGTGAGACACCGCCAAAGTGCTGATAGTGCTCCGCCACCTGGGCCAGCCGCTCATCGGGGACGTCGCGGCCTCGGGTCACGTTGCGCAGGAACGGCAGGACTTCGTCCGGGCCCTCCGGGCTGCCGAAGGACAGCAGCAACAGCGCGTCGTAGCCGGCCAATCAAACGCCCATCGCGTGGTAGCCGCCGTCGACGTGCACAATTTCACCCGTTGTCGCGGGCAGCCAGTCCGAGAGCAATACGGCGACCCCGCGAGCCACCGGCTCGGCGTTGCTGTTGTCCCAGCCGAGAGGCGCGCGTCCGTCCCAGGCGTCCTCGAACGTCACAAACCCGGGGATGCTTTTCGCCGCAATGGTTCGCAGGGGTCCGGCCGCGACGAGGTTCACCCGGATCTTGCGCGAGCCGAGCTCCCGGGCCAGATAGCGAGCGGTGGACTCGAGCCCAGCCTTCGCAACGCCCATCCAGTCATAGGCGGGCCAGGCGACGGTCGCGTCGAATGTCATTCCGACGACCGACCCACCCGAGTCGCCGATCAATGGCAGGGTGGCGACCGCCAGGGACTTGAGCGAATACGCCGACACCTGTAAGGCGGTGGCCACGTCGGTCCAGGGAGCGTCCAGGAAGTCACCACCCAGGCAAGACGGCGGCGCGTAAGCGATCGAGTGGACCACCCCATCGAGAGCGGGGACGTGCTCGCGCACCTTGTCCGCAAGCGACGCCAAGTGCTCGTCATCCGTCACGTCCAGCTCCACCAGTGGCGCTGGCTCCGGCAGTCTTTTCGCTACCCGCTCGACGAGCGACATCCGGCCGAAGCCGGTGAGCACGACCTGCGCCCCCTCCGCCTGGGCAATCCGAGCCACCGAGAAGGCGATCGACGCTTCAGTGATGACACCGGTGATCAGGACTCGCTTGCCGTCCAGCAGACCCATCGTCGTCCTCTCAAATGCCCATGCCCACGCCGCCGTCTACTGGCAGCACCACCCCGGAGATGTACGCCGCCGGCTCGGACGCCAGAAATACCGCGGCCGCCGCCACCTCCTCGACCGAGCCGTACCGCTTGGCCGGGACGCTGGCGAGGATCTCGGCCTTGCGCGCCTCTGTCATCCGGGCAGTCATATCGGTCTCGATGAAGCCCGGAGCGAGGACGTTGGCCGTGATCGACCGGCCGCCGAGTTCACGGGTGATCGAGCGGGCCAGCCCGATCAATCCTGCCTTGCTCGCGGCATAGTTCGCTTGTCCCGGTGCGCCGACGAGCGCCACGACGGAGGAAATGAAGATCATCCGCCCACGGCGGGCCTTGAGCATGGCCGGCGTCGCTCGCTTCGCTACTCGCCACGCACCGGTCAGGTTCGCGTCCAGCACCCGAACAAAGGACTCCTCGCTCATGCGCATCAATAGCGTGTCGTCGGTGATCCCGGCATTAGCAACGAGAACCTCGACCGGGCCGTGCGCTGCCTCCACGGCGCTGAACGCAGCGTCGACCGAGGCGGTGTCCGTTACATCGCACGGCACGCCGAATAGCCCCTCTGGCGGACCACTGCTGCGATGAGTCACCGCGACCTGGTCTCCGGCCGCGGCGAAGGCACGAGCGATTGCCAGGCCGATACCCCGGTTGCCACCCGTGACCAGCACTGAACGCGTCACGGAGTCACAACCTAGCGTCCATCAAACGGAGCGTGTTTGCCGGGCGGACGATCTACAGCAAGCGGCCGGCCCAGAGGAGAGACGTGCCCGCGGCCGATAGCGTGAGCAGCGTCCCGATCAGCAGGAACCGCCAGCTGATATCCCGATGTTGGGTCGTGTACCCGATCTGGGTGCCGATGTCCTTGTAAACCGTCTGCAGCTCGGCCGCGGACGCCGCTGTGTGGAAGGTGCCGCCCGTGGTCTGGGCGATCGCCTTCAGCGTCGATTTGTCGGCGGGAACCGGGATTCGCTCACCCTCGATGTCGACGGTGCCGTTGTCGGTTCCGAACGCGATCGTCGATACCGGCACCTTGGCATCTGCGGCGGCCGCAGCTGCGGCCTCGGGCGCACGCCCCGTGTTGGAGGTTCCGTCACTCATCAGCACGACTCGCGCGGGTGGTGGCTGGTCGCCACTGGAGGTCGTCGACTTGCTGAACGTCTTGATCGCATCCAGGCAGGTGAAAACGGCTTCGCCGATGGCCGTCGCCCGGTCCAACTCGAGACCGTCGATGGCCACCTTGACGGAGTCGCGGTCGATCGTCGGTGGCACGAGCACGCTCGCCGTTCCACTGAACTTGACCAAGCCGAGGTTGATGCGGGGCGGAAGAAGGTCGGCGAATTGCTTCGCCGCCTGCTGCGCGGCTTGCAGCCGGGTCGGAAGCACGTCGTCGGCCCGCATCGACTCAGAGACATCGATCGCCATCATGACCGTCGCCCGGTCACGCGGCACATGGACGGCTGCGGTTGGCTGGGCCGCGCCGAATGCCAGGACGGCCAGTCCCGCGATGAGGAGCGCGAACGTGAGATGCCGCCGCCATCCGGGACGCTTCGGCGCCACAGAGGCCAGCAGCGAGACGTTGCTGAAGCGGGCAACGTACTTCTTCCTGCGCAACTGGAGGATGAAATAGCCGACGACGGCTAGACCGACCGGTATCAGAAGAAGCAGCCACGCCGGCGAGAGAAACTCCATCAGCGCACCCCACTTCCCACCAGGGCCCGGCGCTGGGCCACCACGAAGCGGACGACGTCCGTGAGCCAGTCTCGGTCTGTGCGCAGCTGCAGATGCGCGGCTCCGGCGTGCCGGAGCGTCGTCGCGATCCGGTCCCGCTGCTCGGCCGCGGCCGCGGCATATCGAGCGCGGATGTCCGGGCGGGATGTCTGCACCTCGACCTGCTCGCCGGTCTCCGGATCGACGAACGTCATCAGCCCGGCCGCGGGAAGCTCCAGCTCCCTCGGGTCGACGACCTCGATTCCGACGACGTGATGGCGCCCACCCAGCGCGCGCAACGGACGTTCCCAGTTGGCGCTGACGATCGTGCTGTTGAGCCCGTCGGCGGAGGAGTCCAGAAAGTCCGAGATGATCGCGACCAGCCCGCGGCGGCGCGGCGGCCGGCGCAGTTGCTCGATAGCCGCGGCCAGGTCGCCTCGCCCGCCGGAACTTGCCCGGGGCGTCTGCGCGATCTTGCGGATCAGATACCGGGCGTGCGACCGGCCCGAGCGCGCCGGGATTCGGTAGCTTCCCTCGCCGGTCGTCACGATCGCGCCGACGCGGTTTCCGCCGCGCGAGCTCAGGTGCACCACCGCCGTGATGGCAGCCAGCACGAGCTCGCGCTTTTCGGTGAACGCTGTGCCGAAGTCGATGCTCGGCGAAAGGTCGACGACCAGCCAGGACTCCAACTCACGATCCGCGATCGTCTGGCGAACATGCGGGACGAGTGTGCGCGCGGTAACCGGCCAGTCCATGCGCCGCACGTCATCACCCGAGTAGTACAGCCGCGACTCCCCTGCCTCGCTTCCCGGACCGGGCACCAGGCCCAGATAGTTACCTTGCAACAGTCCGTCGAGCTTGTTGCGGACCGTCAGCTCGAGGCGCCGCAACAACGGCTCCGCCGACGCCAGGTCCAGCGTCGGCAGGTCACGCCCGACATCGCTCACCTAGAAACGCTCGCTCACGCAGTGCGCTCCCAGGAGCCGCCCTGTCCGTAGCCGGGCTGGGGCCCCGCGGCCCGCTGACGGGGCGCGACCTGAGGCAGCGGGATCGTCTGCAGGATGCGCCGCACCGCGTGAACCGCGGGGATGCCGTCGGCGATCGCGTCGTATGACATGACCATGCGATGCGGCAACACGTCCGTGGCCACGTCGAGCACGTCTTGTGGCAGCACGTAGTCCCGTCCGCGAAGTAGCGCGATCGCCCGGCCGGCGGCGATCAGGCCCAGGCTTGCGCGCGGGCTCGCGCCGTAGGACACCCACTGCGCGACGTCAGGCATGCCGTGTTGCGCTGGAGTGCGCGTGGCCAGCACGAGGCGTACGACGTAATCGACAATCGCGTGGTGCACGAATACCCGAGAGGCTGTCACCTGTAGCCGGGTCAACTCGTCGGTGGTGATCACCGGATTCGCGACCGGCGGCTCGCCGCCCATCCGGTAGATGATCTCCCGCTCTTCGCCGGCCGTGGGGTAGTCCACGACGATCTTCATCAGGAACCGGTCCCGCTGTGCCTCGGGCAGCGGATACACACCCTCGCTCTCGATCGGGTTCTGGGTCGCGAGAACGAGGAACGGTGCTGGCACTGGGTAACGAACCCCGCCGATGGTCACCTGACGCTCGGCCATGACCTCCAGCAACGCTGATTGGACCTTGGCCGGCGCGCGGTTGATCTCGTCCGCCAGGACGAAGTTCGCGAAGATGGGCCCGAGCTCGGTGTCGAACCGCTCGCCCGACTGCCGGTAGATGCGGGTGCCCACGATGTCGGACGGCACGAGGTCGGGTGTGAACTGCAACCGGGCGAAGGATCCGGTGACCGTGCGGGCCAGGGTCTCGACCGCCAGCGTCTTAGCTACGCCCGGTACACCCTCCAGCAGGCAGTGTCCTTGTGACAGCAGTCCGACCAGCATTCGCTCGACGAGGCGCTCCTGGCCGACGATCACCCGCTTGACCTCGAACATCACCCGTTCCAGCGCCGACGCGTCAGCCGCGGGAGTCGATAGCGGCTGCCCGCTCGGTTGTTCTGTCACATGAATCTCCGTCCACTGCGGCGCGGGCCGCGCATCAGCTCAAGTCCGACTCACGGTACGGGACAGCGAGTTATGTTGCCTGTGATGCGATCAACGTCCACAGCCGACACTGATCCAGCCGCGCGGTGTTCGGCTCGCGGCTGCCGGGCGGCCGCGACCACCGACTTGTCGTGGCGCAACCCCCGCCTGCACGACCCGCAGCGGGTGAAGCACTGGTTGGCTTGCGACCTGCACGCCGACGAGTTGGCGGACTTTCTGCAACGGCGGGGATTCCTGCTAAGCCGCGACGTGACTCGATGATCTTGGACTTGATGCCGGATAGCAACGATAAGTCGAAGGTGATCGCCGCTGGCCCTAGGCGGCTGAAGTCTGGCGACTCGCCTCGGACTTGAATCCCGCGTTCTCCAGCCGCAATGCGCGCCGAATGGCAACCCCGAACAGGAGCCCGAACACCCGGGACAGTGGCCCGGTGACCTCGATCTCGAGGGTGTTTCGGGTTTCCGGACCCGCGGTCTGCACCCGGTGCGTTCCGGTCAGTACCAGCCCGCGGCGTTTGCTCTGCCAGCTGAACTCGTGCCCCGGCAGCATCCGGGTCACTGTCCAGGTGGCGGTCGGCTGGCCGGGCTGCTTGATCCGCGCCTGGCTACCGACCCGGAACGGGCCGTCGTCGAGCCGCTCTACGGACTGCACGGTCGGGGTACGGGTCGGCCAGCGCTCGACATCGGTGTTGAGCTCCCAGATCAGCTCGGCTGGCGCGTCCATCATGAGGGTGTTGGTCCACTTCATGACAAGTACTGTACCATTTGGTACATGCCGGAGGAAGTGAGTGCTAGAGCACAGCTCTTGGAGCGGGTGATCGCCTTCGCCGCAGCGGAGGGAATCGCCGACAAGAGCCTGCGCGAGATCGCACGTGGCGCGGCTACCAGCCACCGCATGCTGCTCTACCACTTCGACTCGCGCGAAGGGTTGCTTGCGGCAATCGTCGCGGCGATCGAGGCTTCGCAGCGGGCCGTCATGGTCGCGATGGCCGAGCAGGCCAACACGCCGCGAGAGCTCATGCTCGGCCTATGGGAGCAGGTCAGCCGGGAGGAGCTTCGTCCGTTCGTCAAGCTCTTCTTCGAGGTGTTCGGGCTTGTCGCGCAAGGCGCTCCGGGTACTGAAGGACTGCGAGAAACGCTGACCCAACCGTGGCTCACCGACGCGGCCGAGGTCGCGAAGGTAATCGGAGTGGCCTCTGACCCGGCCGAGCTGCGCGTCGGTGTCGCCGTCAGCCGCGGCCTGCTGCTCGACCTGGTCGCCGGCGCTGACTACGCCGAGGTCGACGAGGCCTACCGCCGCTTCGTCGACCTCTACGAGCGCGCCACGGACCCAGGTGTCCCGGACGTCGACGATCGTTAGGTGAGCGGGCGGGTGGCGCCGAAGTAACCCGCCTCGACTTGCCCGAGTGGGGTCACCTGGACGTAAGACCCGCTGTAGGGCGCCTGAATGACGTTGCCGCCGCCGATGTACAGGGCAACGTGCCCGATCCCGGCCACCGTGCCGTCCTCGCTCCAGAAGACCAGGTCACCTGGGAGCAGCTGATCGGTCGATGGGTGGTAGGAGCCGACGCCCCACTGGTTGGGCGCGTAGTGCGACATGTGCAGGTACGGCCCCCAGGCGAACAAGGTCAGCCCGGAGCAGTCGTAGCCGATGACGTTGCCGTCGTTGCGCGAGTCGAAGTCCACCGGGACGCCTCGACTCGGCCCCCAGAAGGTGCCGCCGGCGAATGCGTACGGGATGCCCAGTGTCGACATCGCGCGCGCCACTGCAGTGTTGGCCGCAGCGGACGACCATCCGCCACCCGCGCTCGCGCCGATCGCGATACTCGCACCGGGGTTCATGGTGACCGCGGCAGCAGCCGCCGGGCCACCCTGCGCAGCGGCGGCGGCGATGGCCGCTGCTCGCGCCGCCGCAGCTGCCGCGGCGGCCGCCCGGGCCCGGGCTAGCGCCAGCGCCCGCTCCCGCGCGATCCGTTCCTGCTCCGCCTTCCACGCGAGATAGGCGGTGCGCTGGTTGTTCAGTTCCGCGAGCTTGCTCTTGGCGGCATCCAGCTTTGAGTTGCTATCAGCCAGTTGCTGGGTCAGCTGGGCCCGCTCGGCCTGGGCAGCGACGACGGCCGCGTCGGCGTCCCGTTTGGCCTGCGCCGCAGCGGCGGTGGCGGCCGTCTGATCGTTGACCGCTTTGCGCGCGGCCGCGTCGGCGTTGGACTTGGCCACCGTCGCCCGGCTGAGGCCACCAATTGCCGCCAGCTGCGAGTTTGCGACGTAGCGGAGGTAGTCGCCCCGCTGCAGGAGCGCGTTGGGATCGCTCGCGGTCAACAGGCCGCCGGCGAGGCCCTGCGGCTGGCCGCTGGTATATGCCTCCCGGGCAAAGACAACGAAGTCAGCCTGGGCCTTCGTGATCGCCGCTTGCGCGGCCTTGACCTGTGCCTGCGCCTTCACCGCAGCGTCCTTGGCCTGCTCCAGCCGCTCGAGTGCGAGCGCGAGTTTCTGCTCGGCACGCTCGGCCACGAGGTTCAACCGATCGAGTTTGCTCTGCATGACCGCGATCTGCGCGGACAGTTGCCCGACCTCGGTGGCGAGCTGGTCCTTCGTCTGATTGGCATTGTTGATCTGCTGGTCGGACGGGTTCGGCGGCGGGTCCGCGACTGCCGTGACCGGCACCGCGATGACCGCTGCCACCGTCGCGAGAATCGAGATGAGCACGGCAGAGCGACGGCCTACCCGAATCCGACGTCGTGCGCGCACCGCCGCGATCTCCTCGTTTGATGACCCCGTGCTCCGACCACGCTGGGAATCCAGAGTGCCACTTGCGTCCCACATGCGCCAGCAGTCCCGTGAGAATCACCCGCACCAACGGGTATTAAACCCGGACAAAAGCGCCTAGAGCCGGACCACTGGGTCGACTCGGCGGGCCCGGCGGCGCTCCCACGCCGAGACACCCAGGTGTACCGCCACCGCGTAGAGCACGCCCGCGACGAGATCGACGACGTAGTGCTCACCGAGGTAGACGAGGGCCAATCCCATGGCGACGGGATAGAGCAGGATCAGCCACCGCCACGGGGATCGCAGTCGGCCGATGACGAACAACGCGATCAGGGTGGCGAACGCCGTGTGGAGCGAGGGCATCGCGGCGACAGGGTTGGCCGCCAGTTGACCAGCGCTGAGCAGGTTCCCCGCATGATTGATATGCAGCCACAGCCAGCCGCGCGAGGAGGCCCGGATAACCGGCTCGATGACGCCTTCCCGCGCCGCGTACCACGGTGGCGCCGCGGGAAAGAAGACATAGGTCACGAGGCCGGCGACCGACAAGGCGATGACCCGGGTGATGAACTGGATCCAGACCTTGCGATTGCGCAGCCAGAGCACCGCGGCCACGATCGGCGTCGCCAAAAAGTGGGTGATGTAGACCAGCGTGGCCAATGCGTCGTACCACGTCGGCGCGCCCGGGTGCAGGAAGTGATCTTGCAACCAGACCGTCGGCACGGTCCCGCCGAAGAGGTCGCGGTCAGCCGCCGCGATGTCTGACATGTGTAACGGCAAGCCGACCCAGGTCGCGAGCCCGCGAGAGAGGTCGTACACCACGAGCACAGCCGTGAAGGGCAGCCAGTCCAACAGCACCTGGCGGAACGCTCGCCACCCTTTGCCGAGGCACGGAATGGCAAGGCCGGCCAGGATGACGAGAAGCAAGCTGGCCCGATCGGTCGGCACGCCGACGGTCACGACCAGAACGACCAGGGCGGCGGCATAGCCCAGTCCCACCCGGCGGCGGATCCGCCGCCAGCGGGGGTCGTTCGCAGCATCGCGGGCGCCGGCTGCGGATTCGACCCCGTCGGCGCCCGTCGGCTTGACGACCGCCGTGTCGGGGGTCGGTCGCTGCTCCACCTAGTCAGACTACGAATCTCCGGCGAATGCCGGACGAAACCGCCCAGCGTGACCCACCGGTGATATCTTGACGTCGAGACACTTTCGACGAAGGAGCCCTCGTGCCCGATAGCAGAAACAGCCTCGGTGCCCTCGATCGCCTCGAGGTCGGCGGTCGCTCGGTGGACTACTTCCGCATCAGCGCGGTCGACGGAACGGACCGGCTGCCGTTCAGCTTGAAGGTGCTACTCGAGAACTTGCTGCGCACCGAAGACGGCGTGAACGTGACGCCCGAGCAGATTGCGGCGCTGGCGAACTGGAATCCGGCGGCCGAGCCGGACACCGAGATCCAGTTCAGCCCGGCCCGAGTAGTCATGCAGGACTTCACCGGGGTGCCAGCCGTCGTCGACCTCGCAACGATGCGCGAAGCCGTCCGCGATCTAGGCGGCGACCCGGCCCGGGTCAATCCACTCGCACCGGCTGAGTTGGTCATCGATCACTCGGTGATCGCCGACCTGTTCGGGACCCCGGACGCGTTCGAACGCAACGTCGAACTCGAGTACTCGCGCAACCGGGAGCGCTACCAGTTCCTGCGTTGGGGCCAGACGGCGTTCGATCAGTTCAAAGTCGTGCCACCCGGTACCGGCATCGTCCATCAAGTGAACATCGAATACCTCGCCCGCGTCGTGTTCGAGCACCAAGGCGTTGCCTATCCGGACACCCTGGTCGGCACGGACTCGCACACGACGATGGTCAACGGGCTCGGGGTGCTGGGTTGGGGGGTAGGAGGCATCGAGGCCGAAGCCGCAATGCTGGGCCAACCGGTCAGCATGCTGATTCCCAAGGTGGTCGGATTCAAGCTGACCGGGGAACTCCCCGACGGCTCGACCGCGACCGATCTCGTGCTCACCATCACCGAGATGCTCCGCCGGCACGGCGTCGTCGGGAAGTTCGTCGAGTTCTACGGCAGCGGAGTGCCGGCCGTGCCGGTCGCCAATCGCGCGACGATCGGCAACATGAGCCCGGAGTACGGGTCGACCTGCGCCATATTTCCCATCGACGACGAGACGCTCCACTACCTTCGCTTCACCGGTCGCCCGGACGATCAGGTTGCGCTCGTCGAGGCTTACGCGAAGACGAACACGCTGTGGCATGACCCCGACGCGGAGCCGGCGTACTCCGAGACACTCGAGTTGGATCTCGCGTCCATCGAACCGTCCCTCGCGGGACCCAAACGGCCGCAGGATCGGGTGGCACTCGCCTCCGCGAAAACGGCCTTCCGCGCGGCACTTGCCGATTTCACCGACGGTGATTCGGTCCGGGACTCGGTCGACGAGGCGGTCGACGAGAGCTTCCCCGCCTCGGATCCGGCGGCGGCCACCGACCATGTGTTCCAGGTGCCGTCGGCGGCTACGGGCGCCCATGGCCGCGTCTCCACGCCCACTCCGGTGACACTCGAGAACGGGGAGCAGGTCGTACTCGATCACGGCGCGGTGGCCATCGCCGCCATTACGTCCTGCACCAATACATCCAATCCGTCGGTAATGATCGGTGCTGCGCTCCTAGCGAAGAAGGCGGTCGAGAAGGGCCTCACTCGCCAGCCTTGGGTCAAGACCTCGCTCGCTCCAGGGTCGAAGGTGGTCATGGACTACTACGACCGTGCGGGCCTTACGCCCTACCTCGACAAGCTCGGCTTCAACCTCGTCGGCTACGGCTGCACGACCTGTATCGGCAACTCCGGGCCGCTACCGGACGAGGTATCGGAAGCGGTCAACGCGGCCGATCTCTCGGTCGTCAGCGTGCTGTCCGGCAACCGCAACTTCGAGGGCCGGATCAACCCCGACGTCAAGATGAACTACCTGGCTTCTCCGCCTCTCGTCGTGGCGTACGCGCTCGTCGGGTCGATGGATGTCGACATCACCACGGATCCGCTCGGCACCGGTACGGACGGTCAGCCCGTGTATCTGCGTGATGTCTGGCCGACCGCGCAGGAGATTCAGCAGGTTGTGAACGAGGCGATCGCCAGCGAGATGTACACCGACGGCTACGTCGATGTGTTCGCTGGTGACGATCGGTGGCGGAACCTTTCGACGCCCGAAGGCGACGTCTTCGAGTGGGACCCAGACTCGACCTATGTCCGCAAGCCCCCGTACTTCGATGGGATGGCCCGCGAGCCCGAGCCCGTCTCGGACATCGCCGGCGCCCGGGTGCTCGCCAAGCTCGGCGATTCGGTGACGACCGACCACATCTCACCGGCCGGGTCGATCAAGCCCGACTCCCCGGCCGGGCGGTACCTGACCGAACACGGCATCGAACGCCGTGACTTCAATTCCTACGGTTCCCGGCGCGGCAATCATGAAGTGATGATCCGCGGCACCTTCGCCAACATCCGGTTGCGCAACCAGCTCGCACCCGGCACGGAGGGCGGATTCACCCGGGACTTCACCGAGCCCGACGGTCCGGTGTCCACTGTCTATGACGTCGCGGTGAATTACGCCCGTACCGGCACCCCGCTGCTCATCCTCGCGGGCACCGAGTACGGATCCGGGTCATCTCGGGACTGGGCGGCCAAGGGCACCGCGTTGCTCGGAGTGCGCGCGGTTCTCGCCGAGTCGTACGAGCGGATCCATCGATCGAACCTCATCGGCATGGGCGTGCTGCCGCTGCAGTACCTCGATGGTGAAAACGCGCAGTCGCTCGGCCTTACGGGAGAGGAGACTTTCACTGTCACCGGCGTGGAGGCCCTGAACGAGGGCGTTACTCCGCGCACCGTTACCGTTACCGCTGATAATCGGGAGTTCCTAGCCCGAGTGCGGATCGACACTCCGGGCGAAGCCGCCTATTACCGGCACGGCGGGATCATGCCGTACGTCCTGCGGTCGCTGCTCTGACACACAAACGTTTCCGACCTAACTGGTCGGGAGGGAAGTCGTAACGAGTCGGTCTCGATCCTGGCGACCCGGCTATGGCGGAGATATGTTCGCCCAGAAAACATATTCGGGTCGTGCGGGCATGTTCTCGTCGATCCCTGACCGGAAAGGCGGGACACGCCTATGCGCAAGAGCGCAATCGGCTTCGTCGTAACGGGGGTCGCGGCATCCCTGGTCCTGGCTGCATGCTCGAGCAGTTCGAAGTCGTCGAGTGGCGGTGGCGGTGGCGGTAGCAGCAGTGCCAGCAGTGGCACGACCGGCAAAGTCGGCGTAATCCTGCCGGACGAGACTTCTTCGCCCCGCTATATCCAATATGACAAGCCGCTGCTGGAACAGGCATTCAAGAATGCCGGCATCCAAGCCGACATCCAGAATGCACAGGGTGACAAGACGAAGTTTGCCACCATCGCCGACTCAATGATCCAGGAAGGTGTCGCGGTACTTATCACCGACGGTCTGGACAGCCCGTCCGCAGCCGCGGTGCAACAGAAGGCCAAGGCCGCCGGCATCAAAACCATCGACTACGACCGGCTGACCCTCGGCGGCAGCTCCGACTACTACGTCTCGTTCGACAACGTTGCGGTCGGCAAGCTGCAGGGCCAGGGTCTCGTCGCTTGCCTCGACAAGACCGGCAAGGCGAACCCCGCGGTAGCGGAACTCAACGGCTCGCCCGACGACAACAACGCCACGCTGTTCGCCAACGGCTACAACTCCGTCCTCAATCCGCTGTACGCGGCCGGTAAGTACAAGAAGGCCGGCAACCAGTCGGTGCCTATGTGGGACAAGGACAAGGCTGTCACCATCTTCCAAGGCATGTTTACCGCGGCCGGCGGGAACATCGACGGTGTTCTGGCCGCGAATGACACCTTGGGTAACGCGGCAATCACCATCCTGAAGCAGAACGGCAAGACAGTGCCGGTGACCGGCCAGGACGCGAGCGTGCAGGGGCTGCAGAACATTCTTGCCGGCAACCAGTGCATGACCGTGTTCAAGGACGTCAAGAAGGAGGCCGACGCCGCCTCCAAGCTCGCGATCGCACTGATCAAGGGCCAGAGCCCGGAGACCGCCGGCGTCACCACGAAGGTGCACGACCCGACCGGCAATCGTGACGTGCCGTCCGTGCTGTTGACTCCGGTGTCGGTCACCAAGGCCAACATCAAGACGGTCACCGATACCGGTGAGGTCGCCGTCGCGGACGTCTGCAAGGGTTACGAGACCCAATGCAAGGCGGCTGGTATTCAATAGCTCGACAGGAGGTTCACCATCTGATCCGGCGTGCGGGCTTGCCATAGCGGAAAGCCCGCACGCTCGGTCCTCTTGCGCAATGGACCGTTATGCGAGGAAATACCTCTGAGAGCACACGGGCCGGCAGACAGGAGTCGTTGTGACCGAAACCCCGCTTCTGGAAATGCGCAACATCAACAAGAGCTTCGGCCCGGTGCATGTGCTGCATGACGTCGACTTCAGCGTGTACGAGGGGCAGGTAACTGCCCTCGTGGGGGATAACGGGGCCGGAAAATCGACTCTGGTGAAGTGCCTGGCCGGCATCCACCAGATCGACACCGGTGAGATCCTCTTCGACGGGCAGCACGTCACGATCCACGGGCCGCGTGATGCGGCGGAGCTGGGCATCGAGATCGTTTATCAGGATCTGGCCCTGGCCGACAATCTGGACATCGTGCAGAACATGTTCCTCGGTCGTGAGGCCGCCCGGGCCGGGGGACTCGCTCTCAATGAGGGATTCATGGAGAAGGAGGCGCGCCGCGCGTTAGCCAGCCTGTCGGTGCGCACGATCAAGTCAGCGCGGCAGAAGGTGGCAAGCCTGTCCGGTGGTCAGCGGCAGAGCGTGGCCATTGCGAAGGCCGTGCTGTGGAATAGCCGGGTCGTGGTGCTGGATGAGCCCACGGCAGCCCTCGGCGTAGCGCAAACCGCGCAAGTGCTGGCATTGGTGCGCCGGCTGGCCGACTCGGGGGTCGGCGTGGTGATCATCTCGCACAATATGAACGACGTCCTGCAGGTCGCCGACCGCGTGGACGCGCTCTATCTGGGCCGGCTGGCCGCTGAAGTCCGCACGGCGGACAGCTCGGTGAGCCAGATCGTCGAGCTCATCACGACCGGGCGCTCAGGGTCGATTGGCCTTGCTCCCGCTACGGCCGACGTGAGCATGTGAGGGATGAGGCGAGATGACAGACCCTGAGGGGACCCGGCCCACCGTCACGTCTACCCCCCCGGCGGGATCAAGTGCCGGCATGACCGCTACGGCGTCGCTTGCCGATACCGACTTCTCTGGGGACGTTGGGCCAAAGTCGATCAAGGAGTCGTTCACCAACTACGTACAGCGGGTACGCGGTGGCGACGTGGGCATGCTGCCAGCCATTGGCGGCCTTATCGTGCTCTTGATCATTTTCGCCAACGTCAGCGACAAGTTCCTGACCAAGACGAACCTGGCGAACCTGATCACCCAAGCGGCTCCGATCATCCTGCTCGGGATGGCCTTGGTCTGGGTGCTGCTGCTGGGGGAGATCGATCTGTCGGCGGGTACCGCCAGTGGGGTGTGCGCGGCGGCGATGGGCATCGCGATCACCAACGGTGGTGACCTGAAGGCGCACCTGGGCAGCACCACGTACTACCTCACGGCGCTGCTGATGCTGGTCACGCTTATCGGCGCGGCGGTGTACCGGATCTGGCCGGCGGCGGTGCTTATCGCGGTGGGGCTCGTGATCTGGTTCACCCATCTGAGCGACAACTCGCTGTTCGCGATCCTGCTGGCGATGTGTCTCGGCACGTCGATCGGCGTGTTGACCGGGTTCCTGGTGGCCAAGGTGGGCATCCCGTCGTTCGTGGTGACGCTGGCGCTGTTCTTGGGCTGGCAGGGCGTACTCCTGCAGTTCGTCGGCCAGGGCGCGTCGATCAACGTGGGCGGGCGGAAGTTCATCTTCGACCTGGAGTCGGCCACGTCGGCCATCACACCCGTGTGGGGCTGGATCCTGTGGGCGGTCTTTGCTGGGGGCTACCTGGCGTTCACGCTCTGGCGGTCCGCGCACAACCGGGCCAATGGTCTCGTGGCCGATCCGATCTCGGTGGTGCTGGTCAAAGGTGGCGCGCTTGCGGTGGTGACCGGCGTGGCGGTCTGGCTGCTCAACCAGGACCGATCGCTGAACCCGCTAATCGTCCAGAAGGGCATCCCACGGATCGTGCCGATCCTGCTGGTGCTGTTTGTCATCTTGACGCTGATCCTGGCCAAGACCCAGTTCGGACGGCACCTGTATGCCACTGGCGGCAACACCGAAGCAGCGCGGCGTGCCGGCATCTACGTGGATCGGATCCGCATCTCAGCCTTTATCTTCTGCTCGTCGCTGGCCGGTCTGGCCGGCGTGCTCTCGGCGGCGCGGACCGCCAGCGTCGACGGCACGTCCGGTGGCGGCAACACCCTGCTGTTCGCGGTCGCCGCCGCGGTCATTGGCGGGACGTCGTTGTTCGGCGGCAAAGGTCACATCCGAGATGCGGTAATCGGTGGTCTGGTCATCGCGATCATCCCGAACGGGCTGAGCCTGAAACCCAGCCTCGGGCCGCAGTACAACCTGATAATCACCTGCGTCGTGCTGCTCGGCGCGGCGGCCGCCGACGCCCTGTCGCGCCGGCGGGCGCGGGCCTCCGGCCTCGGGTAGCCGGCTCGCCGAGTCCGCACCGCGGGTTAGCAAATGGGCCTGGCCGACGTCGTTCGACCCGAAACGGCACGGCGCACGAACCGGGCGATCGTGCTGGAACACATCCATCAGCACGGCGAACTGGCCCGAGCGGACCTCACCCAGCTGCTCGGGCTCAACCGGTCCACGATCGCGTCGGTCATCGCCGATCTCGTCGGCCTCGGCCTCGTCAGCGAGCGGGTGCCGGCCCGCAGCGATGGGGTCGGCCGGCCGTCTCACCTCGTCGGCCCACGCTCGGATGGGCCCTATGTCATCGCCGTCGAGATCGACGCCGACCACGTGGCGACGAGCGCGGTTGGCTTGGGCGGCGAGGTACTCAGCCGCGATGACCACGATCTGCGCCCGCACGACACGGGGAGCATCGCGGTAGCAGATCGGATCCTGGCTGACGCGGCGACGATCGAGCGCGAGGTCGCACCCGGTGCCTTCCTGGTCGGGGTGGGCGTGAGCCTGCCGGGCACGGTGCGAATTGGGGACGAGGTGGTCGTCCAGGCGCCGAATTTGGGCTGGCGGGACGAGCCATTTCATGAGCTGCTCGCCACCCGGTTCCCGCCCTGGATACCCATTCGACTGGCCAACGATGCCGATGTCGGCGCGATGGCGGAACACTTGCGAGGGGCGGCCCGGGGCGCGAGCGACGCGATCTACCTCATCGGGAAGATCGGCGTGGGCGCCGGCATGATCGTCGATGGCAAAGCTCTGACCGGCGCTGGAGGACTGGCCGGCGAGGTCGGTCACATGGTCCTCGATCCAGCCGGCCCGGTCTGCCGGTGCGGAAGCAACGGGTGCATGGAGGCGCTGGTCGGGGAAGCGGCGTTGCTGCGGGCCAGCGGTTGGCTCCGTCCGCCCACCAGGCACGCCGTCGCCGAAGTGCTGGAGGCAGCGCGGCTGGGTGAGCCGGCCGCTCGGGCGGGCATCGCCCAGGTTGGCTCCGCCCTCGGTCTCGCGATTGCCAATCTGGTCAACCTGCTCAATCCCGAGGTCGTCGTCTTGGGTGGATCGCTCGCGCCGATTCTGGAGCTAGGGGCGACGAGCATCGAGGCCCAGCTGGATCGTCATGCGATGGCCGGGCCGCGAGGAATGGTGACGCTGCGGACGCCGGGCCTCGGCGACGATTCGTCGCTGATCGGTGCCGCCGAACTCGCGTTCCGGCCACTGTTGGCTGATCCCTACGGCACGGTTCAGCTCCGGCTGGCCTGAGGGTGAAGAGCGAGCTCGAGCAGCTGTCGGAACAATTCGTCGGACCGTCCGCTGAACACTTCCCGACGTCGCCGCTGTACCAGGTCCTGCGCCGTACGGTCGCCGAGCAGCCTGCGATCCTCGAGATGCTGCTCCATCGGCGCCCCGGGCAACAGGCGCCCTACCTGTTCTTCGCCGCAGTTCAGTACTTGTTGCTTAGCGGCGTGCCACACCCATTACGGACCTTCTACCCGTCGCTTGTCGGTGCGCGGTCGCGAGGACCGGAGCAGGCCAGCCCGGCGCTGGTCGATTTCTGCGAGACCTATCACGACGATCTCGATCGGCAGATCCGGACCCGGCTCGTGCAGACCAATGTCGTGCGACGGGTCGTCGGCTTGAGGCTTGCTCTCGCGGAGGTCGCGAAGACCTCCAGCGCTCCGATCCACCTCATCGAGGTCGGTGCGAGCGCCGGCGTTCACTTGCACGTCGACCGGTTCGGGTACCTGATCGGTGACCGGAGATATGGACTCGAGGGCGCCACGGTGACAGTCGACAGTCGCTGGATCGGCGCGCATCCCCCGCCTGTTCTCGACCCGATACCGCCGATTGCCACCCGGGTGGGGATCGACCTGAATCCCATCCTCGCCACTGACGCCGATCAGCGGCGCTGGCTCCGCGCGCTGGTCTGGCCGGAGAACCAGACCGACGCCCGGCTACTCGATGCGGCCTTGTCCAGCTTGGCGGCCGATCCACCGGCCATCATCGCCGGCGACGCGATCGAGGTATGTCCTCGGCTGGGCCGTGACCTGCCGCTGGGCGAACCGCGCCTCGTCTTCCACGCGGCGACGCGGATGCACGTACCGCTCAGGCGCCGGGCCGCATTCGACGAGGCGATCGATTCCATTGGCAAGACGGGGCCGCTGTATCACGCCTGGCAAGAGCCAGCCACCGCGCCGCACTTTCGACAGGTCGCCGACGAGCGGCCAATCCTCATCATGCATGGCCCGGGCACGGACCGGCCCGAGCCGCTCGTGCAGATCGACGGGCACGGACACTGGGTTGCCGCGCTGGATGCCGTCATCCCGGCATCCGGGCTTTCAGGCCGCGTCAGATAGCCCGAACCGGTGACTGGCGCTCGAACTGCGTTTGGTACAGCTCCGAGTACAGTCCGCCCGCGGCCAGCAGCTCCAGGTGCGTCCCACTTTCCACGATGCGGCCACCGTCGACGACCAGGATCCGATCGGCCCCGAGGACCGTCGACAGGCGGTGTGCGATCACGAGCGAGGTTCGCCCGGTGAGCGCCTGGTCGAGGGCAGCCTGGAGTGCGACCTCGGACTCACTGTCCAGATGGGCGGTGGCCTCGTCGAGAATGACGATGGGCGGCGCCTTCAGCAGCAAGCGGGCCACCGCCAGGCGTTGCTTCTCGCCACCGGACAGCCGGTATCCGCGGTCGCCCACTACGGTGTCGAGCCCATCGGGCAGCGACTCCACGAGAGGTGCGATCTGGGCCGCCCGGAGCGCCGCCCACAACTGCGCTTCGGTCGCGGAAGGCGCCGCATAGACCAGGTTCGCGCGGATCGTGTCGTGGAACATGTGCGCGTCCTGGGTCACGACACCGATCCGGTCCCGGAGCGATTGCTGGGTCACCTCTCGCACGTCGTGATCGCCCACCAGCACTTGCCCGGAACTCGCGTCGTACATCCGGGACACCAGCTGGCTGATCGTCGTCTTTCCGGCACCGGACGGCCCGACGAGGGCGACCAGCTCACCCGGGTCAGCTCGGAACGAGACGCCATGCAGCACCTCTTGCGCCGGAGCGGTGTCGAGCACGGCGACGTCTTCCAGCGACGCGAGCGATACCTGTGAGGCCGTCGGGTAGGTGAAGTGCACATCGGCGAACTCGATGCTGCGCGCGTCCCGGGGCAGCTCGGTTGCATCCGGCGCGTCATCGACCATCGGGGCCAGGTCAAGAACCTCGAAGACCCGGTCGAAGCTGACCAATGCACTCATGATGTCCACTCGCGCGTTGGACAAGGCGGTCAGGGGCCCGTACAGCCGGGTGAGGAGCAGGGAGAGGGTCACGACCGTGCCCGTATCCAAACGTCCGGTGAGCGCGTAGTAACCGCCCAGTCCGTACACCAGGGCTTGGGCCAGGGCCGCCACCAAGGTGAGCGCGACGAAGAACACCCGGGCGTACATGGCCGAGGTGATGCCGATATCGCGCACCCGTGCGGCGCGGGCGGAGAACGATGCGTTCTCGGCGGGCAACCGGCCGAACAACTTGACCAGCAGGGCACCGGCCACGTTGAACCGTTCGGTCATCGTCGCGTTCATCGAGGCGTTGAGGTTGTACGACTCGCGGGTGATGCCCTGTAGTCGGGTGCCGATTCGGCGGGCCGGGAGCACAAACAGCGGGAGCAGCACGAGCGCCAGCGCGGTGATCTGCCAGGAGAGGGAGAACATGACGGCGGCGGTGAGCACCAGGCTCACCACGTTGGAGACGACGCCGGACAGGGTCGACGTGAACGCCTGCTGAGCACCGTTCACGTCGTTGTTGAGCCGGCTCACGAGGGCGCCGGTCTGGGTGCGGGTAAAGAAAGCTAGCGGCATCCGCTGCACGTGATCGAACACGGCCGTACGCATGTCGTAGATCAAGCCCTCGCCGATGCGGGCCGAATACCACCGCTGAGCGACCGAGAGCACCGCGTCGATCAGGGCCAGTCCGGCGATCACGAAGGCGATCTGTACGACAACTCGAACCTCGCCATGGGCCGTGATCTCATTGACGACCCGACCGGCGAGTACCGGCGTGATGACGCCGATTAGCGCGTCCAGCACGACGACCACCAGGAAGATCACCAGCTGCATCCGGTATGGGCGCGCAGAGCGGAACACGCGCCGCCAGGTACCAGGCGGCAACTGCCGCTGAAGCACGGACGAATCCTGGCGGCTCATCGAATGCATCGCGCGCATGGCGTGCATGGACATGAGCCACCTCCGACTTGCGTCAACGCTTACATGATTACGAACATTCCAGAACGCGCGTGCTCAGCGCTCGTCGAGGAGACCGGCGAGGTCACGCAACCGGCGATACTGCGCTGCCCGTTCCGCTGCCTCTTGCGCCGATTGTGTGCGATCACCGGCCGCACGCAGCAGGGCCTTGGTCTCGACGACCGCGTCTCGAGGCAATGCGAGCACTGCGGACACCATGGCTTCGGCGGCGTCCAGGAGCTGATCAGCGGGCACCACCGTCGCCGCGAGGCCGGCGCGCAGTGCCTCGTCGGCGTCCAGCCGAGCGCCGGCGAGGCAAATGTGCGCCGCCTTGGCATAGCCCACGAGGTCGACGAGCCGCTTGGTCCCACCCAGGTCGGGCACCAACCCGAATCGGGGTTCGGCCATGCTGAACTGCGCGTCGGCGGCGACGACGCGCAGATCGCAGGCGAGGGCGAGCTGAAACCCGGCGCCAACGGCATGCCCCCGCACGGCCGCGATGCTGACCAACCGGGGTTGCGCCAGCCATCCGAACCCGGCCTGATAGTCCGCGATGGCGTCTTCGGCGCGCTGCGCCGAGCCTCGAGCCAGGGCACCGAGGACCGAGTGCTCGTCGGCGAGCAGCGTGCGGTCCAAGCCCGACGAGAACGACGGTCCGGCGCCCGTAACGAGGACGACCCGCACGGACCCAGGGAGGTCGGCGCCGACCCGGGCCAGCCACCGCCAGGTGTCGGGCGTCTGGGCGTTGCGCTTTTCCGGCTTGTTCAGCGTGATTCGGGCGACGGCATCAGCAACGGTGATGATGAAGCCGGCCTCAGCTGGTACCGCCGCCGGACCAAACGTCAGTGCTACTTCGCCTTCTTCTTGTTCCTCGTGGCGCCGCCACGTCCGCGCAAGGTCGTCCCGGACTCGGCCAGCACCCGATGCACGAAGCCATATGAACGGCCGCTGCTGCTGGCGAGTTCGCGGATGCTACGGCCCTTGTCGTACTGCTTGCGAAGATCGGTCGCGAGCTTCGTGCGTTCAGCGCCCGTGATCCGGACACCCTTCTTCAGCGCGGCCATTGTCATTCCTTTCCGAACCGTCCGCAGGCAGCTCCGCACCGCGGAAGCCCTCACGCCTTGATATCAGCGCACTTGCGAAGCCGCAAGATCAGATTCGTTCGGAATGCCGACCGCAATGATCGGAACAACATGCGCTAATCGATGCATTGACCAGTGTTCTGCGCCGGCGTGCTGGGTTGGCTGGATGTGGTACTCCGACTGGAGGTCGGCGCGGCCGGGGCCCGAGCGGCGGTGGTCACGGGCGACGGTCGCTTGCGGATAATGGCTGCCACGGCCGCCTTTACCTGGGCCGGATTGACCAGAAAGACCCACCCGGCGCTATTGATCGTGCTGCCATCGGTCGGCATGTCGGAGAAGGTGATATTTCCGGCCGACATCTCCCCCAACTCAGTGAGCAGAGACAAGGGGTCGAGGCGCGGGTCCATCTGGACGGACGAGCGGACGGCGTTGAGCAACTTGGTGATCGTTGCCGGATGGAGCAAGGTGCCGGTCGATGCGATCTTTTTGAAGGCCTGGCTGAGGAAGTAGTGCTGCCGGTTGATGCGCCCGAGGTCGCCGCCAGGAACCCCATGCCGTTGGCGTACGAAAGCCAGGGCCTGCTTGCCCTGGATGGTCTGCCACCCCGCCTTGAGATCGATGCCGGAGTAGCCCGACCCGTACTCGTCAGAGTCGGTCTGCGCGTTCTGCGCGTGCAACAGGCACACTGGCACACCGCCGATGGCATTGCTGATGCGGTAGAAGCCCAGCAGGCCGACGGACACGAAGTGATCAATGGTCAGGCCGGTGAGAGCCGAGAGGGTCCGGATGAGCAATCGGTATCCGCCGGCCGGATCGCCCTTCGCATCCAGGACACCCGAGGAATAGGCCGAATTGAGCTTGCCCATTCCATGGCCGGGTATCGCAACGTAGGAATCCCGCGGGAAGGAGATCACGCTGGCCCGACTGCCGTCCGAGGGAACGTGCAGCACCATCATGGTGTCGGTATTCGACGCGCCGGGGTCCGCGGTGGTTCCAAGATCGGCCAGTTCGGCGGGGGTAGCGCCGTCCCGGCTGTCGTTCCCCACGATCAGGATGTTCTGATCCTTGCCGTCGAGATCTTTGTGGGCCGCGCTCCTCGACGGGCCGGCGGTCGGGGTAGGCGGGATCGCGTCGATGCGGACGATCTTGGCGGCGAACGAACGATAAGTGGCCCAGGCCCAGCCGCTGCCGACCAACACGGCCACGGCAAGTACGCCGCAGACGATTCGGCCAGCGGTGCCGATCTGACGCCGCCGCCGCTGCGCTCGCTGGGTACGTCCCCGATCGCCCATGTTCGCGCCCCCGACCGAGGACCGACGTGCCCGCCCACAGCGACGTGTGACCCGGTGGGTGGGAGTGGACGATGCGACGGACGGTGTCGCACCGGTGCTCTCATCGTACTGCGCTCCGCCGAATGTCGATCATGCTAATGCGATCAAGTCCGACAGATCCTCGCTCCAGGCGTCCTCGATACCGTCCGGCAGCAGGATGACCTTCTCCGGCTGAAGCGCCGCGACGGCGCCCTCGTCGTGGGTGACCAGCACGATCGCGCCGGCGTAGGTCCGCAATGCGTTCAGCACTTGCTGGCGGCTCATCGGGTCGAGATTGTTCGTCGGCTCGTCCAGGAGCAGAACATTCGCTGCGCTCGTGACGAGCATGGCGAGTGCAAGGCGCGTTTTCTCGCCTCCGGAGAGCACCCCGGCCGGCTTGTTCACGTCGTCACCGGAGAACAGGAATGCCCCAAGAATGCGGCGAAGCTCGGTATCGGTGAGGTCGGCCGGGGCCGCCGAGGCCGACGTGCGCATGTTCTCCAGGACCGTCCGGTCGTGATCGAGCGTCTCGTGCTCCTGCGCGTAGTAGCCGAGGCGGAGCCCATGGCCGGCCACGACCTCCCCGGTATCCGGCGGTTCTAGACTGACAAGTAGTCGCAACAGGGTCGTCTTACCCGCACCGTTCAGGCCCAGCACGACGACACGGGCACCGCGGTCCACCGCCAGGTCGACGTCGGTGAATACCTCGAGAGACCCGTAAGACTTGGACAGTCCCTCGGCCCGGAGCGGGGTACGTCCGCAGGGTGCCGGGGCGGGAAAGCGCAACCGGGCGACCTTGTCGGAGACGCGCCGGTCGGGCAGGCCGGCTGCGAGTACATCCGCCCGGCGATCCATCTGGTGGGCGGCGCGAGCCTTGGTGGCCTTGGCGCGCATCTTGTCGGCCTGGCTCCGGAGCGCCTCGATCTTGCGTTCGGCGTTCGCTCGCTCACGGTGGCGTCGTCGCTCATCGGTCTCGCGCTGTTGCAGATAGGTCTTCCAGCCAACGTTGTAGACGTCGAGGGCGGCGCGATTCGCGTCGAGGTGCCACACCTTGTTCACGACCGCGTCGAGAAGTCCGACCTCGTGGCTGATCACTACCAGCCCGCCCGGGTGCTGGCGTAGGAAGTCCCGCAGCCAGGTGATCGAATCGGCGTCGAGATGGTTCGTCGGCTCGTCGAGCAGCAGGGTGGCGGACTCCCCCGCGATGTCGCCGTCCGCGAACAGGATGCGAGCCAGTTCGACGCGGCGGCGCTGGCCGCCCGACAAGGTGCGCAGCGTCTGCCCGAGAACCCGGTCGGGCAGGCCGAGGCTGGAGCAGATGCGACCGGCTTCGCTTTCCGCGGCGTAACCGCCGAGGTCGTCGAAGCGATGTTCGAGCTGTCCGTAGCGGCGCACCAACGCCTCGTCGTCGGGCGTCTCGGCCAGCTGGACTTGGATCTTCGCGATTTCCGTGACCAACCGGTCAAGGCCCCGAGCGGACAGCACTCGATCCCGAGCCGTGACGTCCAGGTCGCCGGTACGCGGGTCCTGGGGCAGATATCCGACCGGCCCGCGCCGCTCGATCCGTCCGGCGTGCGGCACGCTCTCTCCGGCCAGCGCGCGCAGCGCCGACGTCTTACCGGCGCCGTTTCGGCCGACCAGGCCTATGCGGTCTCCGGGCTGGATGCGCAGCGTGGTTGGTTCAAGCAGGATGCGCGCGCCCGCGCGCAGTTCCAAATCGGTGGCGGCGATCATGAATATGGCTCCTGAGGAAGGGTGCGGGCATAGCGCGGCTGGTTGGTGCCGCTACCCGACCCGGAGCTCATGCATGTCGCGAGTGTACCTGCGGGTCGGCTGTTCGCCTGATCTGAGCGCTCAGCTGAACTTCGTCTGCGGACGGTCGAGACGCAGGCCGTCGACGACGAGGTCCACCTTCTCGTTGTAGAACGCGATCAGGCCGGCGATCTTCTGGCTCTCCGCGAATGGCGCCTTGTACGACCATGCGATATCGGGGTGCGCGCGGCCGTTGACGTCTATCGACCAGTACTCCGCGGTTCCCTTGTATGGGCAGCCGGTTGAAGTGTCGGTGTGCCCGAGCAGATCCATTCGCACGTCGGTCTTGGGCAAGTAGTAGCGCGTCGGGAGGCCGGTCTCGAAAAGCAGCCGCGGGCTGGTCGAATCCGCCACGGTCACCCCATCGACCTCGACCTGGACCCGCCGCGAGCTGGCGAGGATGTCGACGCGGGTGTACGGGTCGCGCGGATGGGTGTACACCTCCTCGTCCTCCTCGAACCAGTGATCCATGGCGTCCCAGTCGAAGCGGACGAGATCGCGCAGCTGCGGAATGGGCGACTGCTCGTAGCGCACGGCAGCACCCGGCACCGTTCGCGGACCGGCGGTCACGGTGTAGGGCGTGCCGTCGCCGCGGCTGGGGGAATGGGATACGCCGGGATCGGGGACGAGCAGGTCCGTCCGGACGTCGTCCATCGGGAAGTAGTAGGTGGGGTAATAAGGCTTCTCCCAGACGAGCACCGCTCGGCTGGAATCAGCCACGGTCAATCCGCCGAGCTGGACCCGAACGCGTTTGGGCGAGGGCTCGAGACGGATACGGCCGCGGTTGACGGTCTGCTGCGAGGTCATATCATGCTTAACCAACGGGCGGCGGCCGGTACTCCCGATCAGCGTTCAGACGTTGAAGCCAAGCGCGCGCAGTTGCTCGCGACCTTCGTCGGTGATCTTCTCGGGCCCCCACGGCGGTAGCCAGACCCAGTTGATCTTGACGTCGGACGCCAGCGGTCGCGGGCCGCCAGTGAGCGCAGCGCTGGCCTGATCCTCGATCACATCGGTGAGTGGGCACGCGGCTGAGGTCAGCGTCATGTCGAGAGTCACCACCGGCGCGGCGCCGGGATCCGTCTCCGGCTCGATGAAGACGTCATAGATCAGCCCGAGATCAACCACGTTGATCCCCAGTTCCGGATCGACGACGTCGCGCATGGCCTCCTCGACCTCGTCCCGGGTCGGTGCAGCGGTTGTGTCGGTCACGGCTACTCTCCTACCTTCTCCGCCGCGTCCGCGACGGCTCCTTTCATCGCCATCCAGCCGAGCAGCGCGCATTTCACCCGGGCCGGATACTTGGCCACTCCCTCGAATGCGACCGCGTCGTCGAGCAGCTCGGCGTCGTCATCTGTCAGCACGGCGTGACCCTGCGATTGCACCAGATCAAGAAACTTCTGCTGCAGCGCAAGCGCCTGCTCCACCTGGGTGCCAACCACCAGATCGCTCATCACTGAAGTCGCCGCCAGACTTATCGAGCAGCCCTCGCCGACCCACCCCAGGTCGGTGATCGTGTTGTCCTGCACCCGGACTCGCAGCGTTACCTCGTCGCCGCAGGTGGGGTTGACGTGGTGCACCTCGGCGTCGAACGACTCCAGCAGCCCCCGGTGGTGCGGGTGCTTGTAGTGGTCGATGATGATCTGCTGGTACATCGAGTCCAGCGACGCCGTCATGCTGCGAATACCCCTCTAACTCGGTCCAGCCCGCGAACCAACGCGTCGATCTCATCGGTCGTGGTGTATACCCCGAAGGACGCTCGGGTCGTCGCCGGTATTCCGTACCGCAGGCAGACCGGACGGGCGCAGTGGTGGCCGGCCCGCACTGCGATGCCCTGCTCGTCGAGCAGTTGCGCGACGTCGTGCGGGTGGATGCCGTCGAGCGTGAACGAGATCGTCGCGCCGCGGCTGACCGAAGTCGTCGGGCCGACGATGCGCAGGCCCGGAACGCCGCTCAACTCGCCGAGTGCATAGGAGACGAGCTCGTGCTCGTATTCCCGGACGTTCTCCATACCCAAATTGCCCAGCCACTCCACGGCGACGCCGAGCCCAGCCGCCTGGGCGATCATCGGGGTGCCGGCCTCGAAACGATGCGGTGGGGCGGCATACGTGCTGCCGGTCATGGCCACTGTCTCGATCATCTCGCCGCCACCGAGGAACGGCGGCAGCTCGGCCAGGAGGTCGTAGCGACCCCATAGCACGCCGACGCCCGTCGGTCCGTAGACCTTGTGACCGGTGAACGCGACGAAATCCGCACCGACTTTCTGCACGTCGAGCGGAAGGTGTGGCGCCGCCTGGGCGGCATCAACGATCGACAGGGCACCGACTTCCCGGGCCCGAGCAACGATCCGCTCGACCGGATTGATCGTGCCGAGTGCGTTGGACTGATATACGAAGGAGACGACTTTGGTGCGGTCGGAGATGACCTCGTCGATGGCTGACTCGACCAGCCGGCCCTCGTCGTCGATCGGGATCCAGCGGAACGTGGCGCCGGTTCGCTGGGCCAGAAGTTGCCAGGGCACGAGGTTGGAGTGGTGTTCCATCTCGGTGACGACGATCTCGTCGCCCGGACCGATGCGGAACCGCTCCGCCGTCGGGAACGTGGCCGCGTTCGAGAACGAGTACGCGAGCAGATTCAGCGCCTCGGAAATGTTCTTGGTGAATACCACCTCGTCTCGGCCGGGCGCGTTGAGGAAGGCCGCCACGGCGTCGCGGGCACCCTCATAGGCTGCGGTTGCTTCCGAACCGAGCGTATGCACGGCGCGAGCCACGTTGGCGTAGTGGTGCGCGTAGAGATCGGCCTCGGCGTCGATGACCACTTGGGGCTTCTGGGCGCTGTTGGCGCTGTCGAGGTATACGAGGGGGACCCCGTGTACCTCGCGGCTCAGGATGGGGAATTCCTTGCGAACCGCCTCGACGTCAATGGGCACGCTTCACTCCGGCTGCCGCTTGCCTAATCTGCGATGCTCGCTCGCTCACGCACTTGCCGTCTCGTTCACGCCGAAGCGGGCATAGCCCTCGCTCTCCAGCTGGTCGGCGAGCTCCGCTCCCCCGGACTCCACGATGCGGCCGTCGAAGAAGACGTGCACGTAGTCCGGCTTGATGTATCGGAGGATTCGCGTGTAGTGCGTGATCAGCAAGGTCCCGATACCGGTCTGCCGGACCTGGTTCACGCCTCGGCTAACGACTCGCAACGCGTCGATGTCGAGACCGGAGTCCGTCTCGTCCAGGATGGCGATCTTGGGCTGGAGCAGCGTCATCTGCAGAATCTCGTGGCGTTTCTTCTCCCCGCCGGAGAAGCCCTCGTTGAGGCTGCGGTCGGCAAAGGCCTTGTCGATCTCGAGACCGGCCATCGCGTCATTGACTTCGCGGACCCAGGTGCGCAGCTTGGGGGCCTCTCCGCGCACCGCGGTCGCCGCGGTACGCAGGAAGTTCGAGACCGAGACGCCCGGCACCTCGACTGGATACTGCATCGCGAGAAACAGTCCCGCGCGGGCGCGCTCATCAACCGTCATCGCGAGCACGTCCTGCCCGTCCAGCAGGATCTGGCCCTTCGTGACGGTGTATTTCGGGTGACCGGCGATGGAGTACGCAAGGGTCGACTTACCGGATCCGTTCGGCCCCATAATCGCGTGGGTCTCGCCGGATGACACCGTGAGGTCGACGCCGTGCAGGATCTCAACTGTGTCGACGCTGACGTGCAGGTCACGAATCTCAAGCGTGCTCACTGATCAACAGTCTCTTTCGTAGGGATGGACAGGCGCTCGTCGATCGAGGCCATCAACCGGTCCTCCAAGGCGGGCAGCCCGAGGCGACTGACCACATCGGCGAAGAAGCCGCGGACGACCAGCCGCCTCGCCTCGGCCTCTGGGATTCCGCGCGAGCGCAGGTAGAACAGCTGCAGGTCGTCGAACCGGCCCGTGGCGCTGGCATGGCCGGCGCCGGCTATCTCGCCGGTCTCGATCTCGAGGTTGGGCACCGAGTCGGCGCGCGCTCCGTCGGACAGGAGCAGGTTGCGGTTCGTCTCGAACGTCGAGGTGCCGATGGCCGCGGGCCGGATGCGCACGTCGCCGATCCACACGGTTCGGGCCGAATGGCCCAACAACGCGTTCTTGTACAGCACGGTCGACGAGCAGCTCGGTGCGGCGTGGTCGATGAACAGCCGGCTTTCCAGGTGCTGGCCCGCGCCCGCGAACGAGATGCCGAGAAGGTCGGCGCGGCCGCCCGGGCCCGCGAAGCGAACCGTGGGCACGGTTCGCACGACCTCACCGCCCATGGCCACGTTCACGAACCGGTAGGTTGCATCCCGGCCGACCGAAGCGGCGTACGCCGTCAGCTCGATCGACCCCGGGTCGCGGTCGTTGATCGAGACCAGCTGCAGCGAGGCACCGTCGCCGAGCACAACCTCGACGTTGCCTGCGACCTCGATCGTGCCCCGGTGGTCGAACACCACTGTCGCCCGTGCGTTTGGTCCGATGTCGACGACGTGATGGACATAAGCCGATCCGCCCGCACCGATCCGTTCCAGCACGATTGGCGGGACGACGTCGGCACCGGCATCCACTTGTACGTGCAGCCCGTGGGAGGCGCGCTGCATGGCCAGAGCGCTGACCCGGTCGGCCGGAACGAGCGCCGCGCCGAAGGAACGGAGCGATGACGGCGTCACGACGTCGACCTGCGCGCCGGGCGGAACGTGGTTCGTGCCCTCGATCACGCCATCGGGAACGAACGGTTCGAAGAACCGGCGAATCTTGGCCAACGGTGTGAAACGCCATTCCTCGTCACGCCCGGACGGAAGCTCGAAGGCTTCTGGGTCACGTGAGGTGAATCGCTCCGGGGGGCTCCCGGTGGGCAGCGGTCCGTGGGAATGAGTCGGGGTGTAGGTGAGGCTCACCTCAACCAACGGCTCCTTCCATCTGCAGCTCGATGAGTCGGTTCAGCTCCAGCGCGTACTCCATGGGCAGCTCGCGCGCGATCGGTTCGACGAACCCGCGCACCACCATGGCCATGGCTTCGTCTTCGGTCAGTCCTCGGCTGCGCAGGTAGAACAGCTGGTCCTCGCTGACCTTGGACACCGTGGCCTCGTGACCCATGGATACGTCGTCCTCGCGGACATCGACGTACGGGTAGGTGTCCGACCGGCTGATGGCGTCGACGAGCAGCGCGTCGCACTTCACGGTCGAACGGCTGTTGTGCGCGCCCTTGTTCACCTGGACGAGGCCGCGGTAGGACGTCCGGCCACCTCCGCGCGCGACGGACTTGGACACGATGGTCGAGGAGGTGTTGGGCGCGAGGTGCAGCATCTTGGCCCCGGCGTCCTGGTGCTGGCCCTCGCCGGCGAATGCAATAGACAGGACCTCACCCTTGGCGTGTTCTCCGGTCATCCACACCGACGGGTACTTCATAGTCACCTTGGAGCCGATGTTGCCGTCGATCCACTCCATGGTCGCGCCGGCCTCGGCCCGGGCCCGCTTCGTAACCAGGTTGTAGACGTTGTTCGACCAGTTCTGGATCGTCGTGTAGCGGCACCGGGCTCCCGGCTTGACGATGATCTCGACGACGGCGGAATGCAGCGAGTCGGACTTGTAGATCGGCGCGGTGCAGCCCTCGACGTAGTGCACGTAGGCGCCCTCGTCGACGATAATCAGCGTTCGCTCGAACTGGCCCATGTTCTCGGTGTTGATCCGGAAGTAGGCCTGCAACGGGATGTCGACGTGTATGCCCTTCGGCACGTAGATGAACGACCCGCCCGACCAGACTGCGGTGTTCAGCGCCGCGAACTTGTTGTCGCCGGCCGGGATGATCGAGCCGAAGTATTCCTCGAACAGCTCGGGGTGCTCCTTCAATCCGGTGTCCGTGTCGAGGAAGATCACGCCCTGCGCCTCGAGGTCCTCGCGGATCTTGTGATAGACGACCTCGGATTCATATTGCGCGGCCACGCCGGCGATGAGGCGCTGCTTCTCCGCCTCCGGGATGCCGAGCTTGTCGTAGGTGTTCTTGATGTCGGCGGGCAGCTCGTCCCAGCTGGCGGCCTGCTTCTCGGTCGAGCGGACGAAGTACTTGATGTTGTCGAAGTCGATCCCGGAGAGATCGGAACCCCAGTTGGGCATCGGCTTCTTCTCGAAGATGGCGAGCGCCCGCAATCGGCGCCGCAGCATCCAGTCCGGCTCGTTCTTCTTAGCCGAGATGTCGCGCACTACGGCTTCCGACAGGCCGCGCTGCGCGCTGGCCCCCGCGACGTCGGTGTCGGCCCAGCCGAAGCCGTAGCGGCCGAGCGCGTCGATTTGCTCGTCTTGAGTGAGAACGCGCTCCGGTGCGGTGGTCATCAGGTAGTCCTCCCGGATCGGGATGGTGTCGTGGCGGTTATGGATGTGCTCGGTGGTTCTGGAACGTAGGTGGTACATATCCCGTCGCCGTGGGCGATGGTCGCCAGCCGCTGAACATACGTGCCGAGCACCCGCTCGAAGGCCCGCGTCTCGGCCTCGCATAGCTGCGGGAACTCCGCGGCGACGTGCGCGACCGGGCAGTGGTGCTGGCACAGCTGCACGCCGGCGCCGGTGTGCTCGGTACTGGCAGCGTATCCCTGGCCGGTCAACGCCACGGCCAGGGCTTCGACTCGGCGTTCGCGACCCGCCGCACCGGTCCCGACGGGCATCGTCGGGGCAACGGCGGCTTCGAGCGTCCGCGCTCGGTGGGTAGCGAACTCGGCGACGGCGGCCTCGCCGCCTGTCTCCCGCAGATAGCGCAAGGCGGTCGTGGCCAGGTCGTCATAGGCGTGCGGGAAGGCCGCTCGTCCGGCGTCGGTCAGCGCATATGCACGGGCCGGGCGACCGCGCCCTCGGCGGGGACGAGGCCGAGGGTCACACTCGGTCAACAGGTTGTCGGCCACCAGCGCGTCCAGATGACGCCGGATCGCGGCCGGCGACAAACGCAAGGCCCCAGCCAACGCGGCTGCGGTCTGTGGCCCGCGCTCGAGAATGAGGCGAGCCACGGCATCGCGGGTGCGAACGGCACCGGCGTCCGACGTGCTGACCTCGATTTTCACAACATCAGTATGACCTATTTAGCGGCTGGCTGCTGGTGGGGGGGCGGCGCGCCGCTCAAATCACAGCGTGTCGTGCCGTGTAAGTTGCCGCACCGTGCTGTATCGCACGCTCGAACTGACGCTTGCTCCCGCCTTACGCGTGCTTTACCGGCCGGAAATCGTCGGATTCGAGTTCGTCCCGCGTACCGGCCCGGTCATCATCGCCGGTAACCACATCTCTTTCGCGGACGAGTTCTTCACCCCGCTGGCGGCGCGCCGCCAGGTGTTTTACTTCGCCAAGGCGGAGTACTTCAACACGCCCGGACTGCGCGGACGGGCCATGGCTGCGTTCTTCGGCGGCATGGGCCAGGTCTCGGTCGAGCGCGGCGACATCCGGTCCGCCGCGGCGTCGATAGAAGTCGGCGTCGATCTGCTCCAGGACGGCCGTGCCCTCGGCATCTACCCGGAGGGCACCCGTTCGCCGGACGGCCGGCTGTACAAGTTCCGCACCGGGGTCGCGCGAGTCGCCCTGCGGTCCGGCGTGCCGGTCGTCCCGGTCGGGCTGATCGGCACCAGGGACGTGCAGCCACCCGACAGCAGACGCTGGCACAAGGCTGCGGTCGGGGTTCACTTCGGCGAGCCGCTGGACTTCTCCGGCCGCGCGGCCGAAGAACGCAGCTCGCGCGTGTTGCGCGAGATCACCGAGCAGATTCGGAAAGCCGTGCAGCGATTGTCCGGGCAGGAGTACGTCGACATGTACGCGAGCAACGCCAAAGCAGCATGAGCAGCATGAGCGTCGTGGGTGACGCTAAGCCGCCTTTCCTAGACTCGTAGCGTGGGTGACGCCGCGGTCGAGGTGCGGGGCCTTGTCAAGAGCTACGGCGGCGCTCGCGCGGTCGACGGGCTGTCGCTGACCGTGCGGCGCGGCGAGATTGTCGCCCTCCTCGGCCCGAACGGCGCCGGCAAGACGACGACCGTGGAAATCTGCGAGGGCTTCCGCTGCGCCGATGCCGGTGAGGTCCGGGTACTGGGCTTGGATCCGCGGCGCGACGGGAACCGCCTCAAACCGCGGGTCGGCGTCATGTTGCAGGGCGGGGTCGGCGGATACACCGCGGCGAAAGCGGGCGAGCTGCTCGAGTTGTTCGCGGGCTACGCGGCTCGACCCCTTGACGTTTCGATGCTGCTCGACCGGGTCGGGCTGCGCGACGTCGCAAGCGTCCAGGTCCGTCGGCTGTCCGGCGGTCAGCAGCAGCGCCTGTCGCTGGCCCTATCGCTCGTCGGCCGCCCGGAACTCGTATTCCTCGACGAGCCCACGGCCGGCATGGATCCCCAGGCCCGGCACGCCACCTGGAGTCTGCTGCGCGAGCTTCGGGCAGCGGGCGTCACTGTCGTCCTCACGACCCATTTTCTCGACGAAGCCGAGCAGCTCGCGGACAGCGTGGTCGTGGTCGACGCAGGCCGGGTTGTCGCCGCAGGAACGCCGGCCGAGCTGACCCGGCACGGTGCTGAGGGGCAGATCCGGGTGCGGGTGTCGATGGGACTGCGCGTGACGGAGCTACGGGACGCCCTCCCACCTGGGACCCGCGTAGCCGAGCAAGGCGATGGGCGCTACCTCGTTACGGGCGAGGTGACTCCGCAGCTGCTCGCCACGCTCACCGCCTGGTTCGCCAGCCAGAACGTCCTCGCCGAGGAGCTGGCCGTCGAGCGGCGAAGCCTGGAGGACGTGTTCCTCGACCTGACCGGACGCGCGGTACGGGCGTGACCACCGTGCTGGCCCGCTCATGAAGGCGACGAGCACTACATCGCCCTTCGCCCCCGCACCGGGTGCGGCAGCGGTCGGCCGGATGTTCCTGGCCCAGACCGGGATGGAGCTGCGCCTGCTGGTGCGCAACGGCGAGCAGGTAATGCTCACGCTCGTCATCCCGCTGTTGTTGCTGTTCTTCTTCAACCTGCCGTTGCTTTACTCACTCGGCGGGCCACGCATCGATTTCGTGGTGCCGAGCATCCTGGCCCTCGCCGTAATGAGCTCCGCGTTCACCGGACTCGCGATCGGCACCGGATTCGAACGCAAATACGGCGTACTCAAACGCCTCGGCGCGACGGCACTGCCGCGCTCGGTGCTCATCACCGGCAAGACGTCGGCGGTGCTGATCCTGGAGGCCGTCCAGATCGTGCTGATCTGCGGACTCGGCTTCATCCTGGGCTGGCAGCCGCAGGGCGACCCGCTGTGGCCGGTCCTGCTGATCGTCATCGGCACCGCCGCGTTCGGCGGCTTGGGATTACTTGTCGCCGGCACCCTGCGAGCCGAGGTGACGTTGGCGGCAGCCAACCTCATCTGGCTCATCCTGCTGTTTTGCGGAGGGATCGCCATCCCGTTGGACAAGTTCCCGCCCGGACTCGCAAGCGTCCTGCGGCTCCTCCCCTCGGCCGCGCTGTCCGACGGGTTACACCTTGTGCTACAGCACGGATCGGGACCGCCGGTCCGCGCCTTGGTGACGCTTCTGGCATGGACCGCGTTTGCCGTCCCGGCCGCTGCGAGATGGTTCCGATGGGAGTGACCGCGCGGGTCAGGGCCTGGTTCGCATCGCCGCGGGTGCTCACCGGACTGGCGATCGCGTCGATCGTCGCCAACTGCGCGATCGTCGTGACCGGTGGCGCGGTCCGATTGACCAGCTCCGGCCTCGGCTGCCCGACCTGGCCGTCGTGCACAGACTCGTCGCTCACGCCGACCCGGCAGGCCGCCGCTCACGGCCTGATCGAGTTCACCAACCGACAGCTCACGTTCGTGCTGGGCGCCATCGCGCTCGCCACGCTCATTGCGGCGGTCGTGCAGCGCCGGCAGGTTGCCCTCGCCGCGCTCGCCCTCGCCATCATTCCGGTACAGGCCGTCATCGGCGGGATCAGCGTGCTCACCGATCTCAATCCGTGGGTCGTCGCTCTCCACTTCCTGACGTCGATGGCTGCCATCGCCGTGACCGTGCTCCTGTGGTGGCGGGTTCGCGAGGCGCGGGTGCCGCCTCCGGTCGGGCCGGCCGCGGCGGTTCTGGCCCGGCTCGTCGTCGTCGTCGTTGCCGCGGTGCTGGTACTCGGCACCATCGTGACCGGCAGCGGTCCGCATGCCGGCGACCGCAACAGCTCGGGCCGCGTGCATCGAACCGGACTAGACGTCCGCGCGATGGCCCAGTTGCACGCCGACGTCGTCATGCTGCTAATCGGCTTGAGCATCGGCCTGCTCGCGTTGCTCTACGCCGTGCATGCGCCGGCGCGGGTGCGGACAGCCGCCTGGTGGCTGGTCGGCGCGGAGCTCGCTCAAGGCGCCATCGGTTATGCGCAGTACTTTCTCAAGGTCCCGGCGGTGCTGGTAGGCGTCCACATGCTCGGCGCGTGCCTGGTGTGGGTCGCGGCGCTGCGCACTGCGCTGATGGCGCGAGCTTCAGAGAACCTGGCTGACCGCGTAAATGATCACCCCGACGAGAGCACCCACCACCGTGCCGTTGATCCGAATGAATTGCAGGTCGCGCCCGACCTGTAGTTCGAGTCGACGGCCGGTCTCCGCAGCATCCCAGCGAGCCACTGTCCCGGAGATGAGCTCGGCGATGTCGTCGGAGTAGTTGGCGAGCACGTGGCTGACCAGGCGCTGCAAGCTCCCGTCGACCTTGTTTTGCAGCGCCGGGTCGTCGCGCAGCGCCGTGCCGATCTGCATAGTGAGTGACTCGACGGTGCGACGCAGGTCGGAGTTCGGATCGGCGGCTCCGGACAGAATTGCCTTCTTCAAGTAGGCCCAGAGGCCGGACAACCACTCCCGGACGTCGGGCCGTTCCAGCAGGTCGATCTTGGCCTTCTCGATGGTGGCCGCCTTCTCCGGGTCGGTACGCAACGCGATGGCGTAGTCGCGCAGGTATCGGTCGAAATTCTTCCGCAGTTCGTGATCCGGCTGCGTCGAAACATCGGCCAGGAAGGACTGCAGTCCGGTGAACAGCCGGGCGAACAGGCGGTCGTCGACCCATTCCGGAATCCAGTCCGGAGACTCGTCGGTCAGCCGGTCACGGAATACCGCCCGGTTGTCGTCGAGGAACCGCATGAGGCCCTTCAACCCTGCGGTCAGTGCCGCCTGATGCTGCCCGGACTCCCGTACCGCGTCCAGAACCCGGGACAGCAGCGGCGCCAGTTGGATCTCGTTCAGCTGGCGATGGGCGAAGTGGGCTACGGCGTCGCGTACCTCGTCGTCGCGAACGACGTTGGCGAGGCCGTTGAGCGCGCTCCCGGCCTCGTAGGCGATTCGGGCGGCGTGCCCGGGATCTGCGAGCCACTCGCCGGCTCGCCGCGCCACGTGCGCAGCGGCTATCCGCTCACCCACGACGGATTCAGTGAGGAAGTTCTGCTGGACGAAGCTCGCTAGCGCTTCGCCGATCTGGTCCTTCTTACGAGGGATGATCGCGGTGTGCGGGATCGGAATCCCCAATGGGTGCCGGAACAGGGCCGTGACGGCGAACCAGTCGGCCAGCCCACCCACCATCGACGCCTCAGCGGCAGCCTGCACGTAACCCCACAGCCCGTGTCCATCGCCGAAGATCACGCATACGACGAACACGGCGGCGGCGGCGACCAGCATTCCGGTCGCCACGAGCTTCATCTGGCGAAGCGCCTCCATACGTTCGGCGGCAGGCATTGGCAGGGTCATGACCGCTCCCGTCAACCGAGCCGGCGGGCGACTGCTGCCGCGACCCGGCCGGCCGATCCCGAATCGAAGCCGAGGAACAGCGACGGCTCGACCAGCTCCACCTCGACAACCGCCGGCCCAGCCGCCGCGGGCAACAGATCGACTCTGGTGTAGAGGAGTTCCCGGCCGAACCGGCGGCGCAGTACGTCGAGCACCTGGTTACCTACGGCCAGCTCGTCGTCCGAGGGCACCCTGGCGGTGATTCGCTCGCTGAGAAACAGCGCACCCGAGAGGCCCACATCGACGTTGTTGACCGTGTCACCCGCCAGCATCGCGCCCTTGCCGATCGCGTGGCTGAAGGCTCCGTCCACGTATATCAGCGCCGTTTCACCGTGCTCATCGACGTCGGCCAAATAAGGCTGAACGAGCACAACCCGACCGGCATCGTGCAGGGCCTGAGCGTGTCGGCGCGCGGACTCGACAACTCCGGGTCGCCGGGTGTCGAACCGACCGGCACCCACGGATCCGGCGCCGACCGACGGCTTGACGACGACGTCGCCGAGCGGGAGCCCCAAAACCTGTCCGGGTGCTACCCACGAGGTGGGAACGGTAGGCACGCCTGCATCCGCCAAGTCGCGCAGATAAATCTTGTCCGAGTTCCAGCGCAGCACGGCGGGGGGATTCTCTACTCGGCGGAGCCGATCGGCCCATCCCAAGAATGCTTCTCGATCCGCTGTGTAATCCCAGGTCGAGCGGACGACGACCAGCCCGGCGATGCTCCAGTCGACCGAGGGATCGTTCCAGGCCACCCACTGCCAGTCGGCACCCAGCGCACTGAGTGCCTCGGTGAGCAGCAGCCCGTCCTCGTCGCCTGTCGGCAACTGGGCGCAGGTCGCAAGCGTGACGGCAGGCATTCCGCGATCGTACGGAGCCTGGCAGCTAACCGGCCGCTGCCAGGACGCCGTGATCACGGCGTTTCGGTGAGGCGGGCGAGTCAGTGCAGGAACGTGTCAATTGCGACGGCCACGAAGACGAAGGTCAGGTAGCTGTTGGACAGATGGAACAGGCGCATCGGCCGGGCGGTCCGGCCGGCCCGGACATCCGCGTACAGGCGATGCGCGGCAACGAGTAACACCCCGCCGGCTGCAGCGGCGAGCACGCCGTAGACCCAGCCGGTCGCGACCGGCCACAGCAGAAGCGATGTCGCAACCGTCAAACCCGAGTAGCACAAGATGTCGCGCGCTACTCGCTCAGGCGCCGCGACGACCGGCAGCATCGGCACACCGGCACGCTCATAGTCCTCACGGAACCGCATTGCCAGGGCCCAGAAGTGCGGGGGCGTCCAAAAGAACACGACGCCGAACAGGATGACCGGTGGCCAGGCCAGTGACCCCGTTACCGCCGCCCAGCCGATGAGCACCGGCATGCAGCCCGCGGCGCCACCCCACACAATGTTCTGCGGCGTGCGGCGCTTGAGCACCATCGTGTACACGATGACGTAGAACCCGATGGCGAGCGCGGTGAGTGATCCGGCCAGCCAGTTCGTCGCCAGGCCGATGAGCCCGACGGCGAGGACGCCCAGGAGGACTCCGAACACCAGCGCCGCGCGTGGCGTCACATCATGGCGCGCGAGCGGCCGATGGCCGGTACGGCGCATTACCGCGTCGATATCCCGATCGAGGTAGCAATTCAGGGCATTCGCACTCGCGGCCGCCAGCGTGCCGCCAACCATCGTCGCGAGAACGGTCCTCCAGTCCGGGAGGCCGCCCGCCGCCAGAATCATGGACGGCAGCGTCGTGACGAGCAGCAGCTCGATGATGCGTGGCTTGGTGAGAGCCACGTAGGCGGCCAAGCGAGACCGGGGTCGCCGTCGGTTGTTGGGGTGAGCACGAACTCGATCACGTCCGCCGACGGGATGGATCCGCCCGGCCGCGATAGGTCGAGTCACTGGCGCTTCCTCCCCACCGGCGCCCGCCGGTGCGAGGGGAGCCTGGGTCACGTTGCCAGCGTATCCGCCCCCGGCATGGCGGCCGGTCAGACCCCGGACGCGCGGGTGAACGTTGTGCCAACGGACTGCCAGCCCGCGGGTGCTCGCGGTGGCGGACTGACTACCCTTGATCCAGGCGGGTGGATGACCGACGCCTGACCCGCTCCAGATGAGCGAAGGGACCGTTGCCGATATGAGCGAGCGTCGCGGCCCCACGGGCGTGCGATCGGGGTCACCCGCGACAAAGAATCGCGGCGAGGAGCCTGACGTCGTCATCACTCATCCGAAGTGGTGGACGGACCTCGACACTCGAGCCGTCGACACGGCTCGTCTGCTCGCCGCCGATGCGGTTCAGAAGGTGGGTAACGGCCACCCCGGTACGGCCATGAGCCTGGCGCCGCTCGCTTACTTGCTTTACCAGCGAATCATGCGCCATGACCCGACCGATCCGGCCTGGCTGGGCCGCGATCGGTTCATTCTCTCGAATGGCCACACCTCCCTCACGCAGTACTGCCAGCTTTATCTGTCCGGGTACGGTCTGGAGCTCGCGGATCTACAGGCCCTGCGCACCTGGGGATCGCTCACCCCGGGACATCCCGAGCACGGCCATACCCTCGGCATCGAGGTGACCACCGGCCCGCTCGGTCAAGGCGTCGGCAACGCGGTCGGCATGGCAATGGCCTCCCGGCGAGAACGGGCGCTGCTCGATCCGGATCCAGCGTTCGGGGAATCCGTTTTCGATCACCACATCTTCGTCATCGCCGGAGACGGTTGCCTCGAAGAAGGAGTATCCAGCGAGGCGTCGAGCCTGGCTGGGCATCAGCAGCTGGGCAACCTGATCCTGATCTACGACGACAACCACATATCGATCGAGGACGATACGAACGTCGCCTTCTCCGAGGACGTGATCAAGCGTTACGAGGCGTACGGCTGGCACACCCAGCGCGTCGATTCGGGCGAGGACGTCGTCGCTCTCGAGCGGGCGATCGAGCGGGCCAGGAAGCAAACCGACCGGCCGTCGTTCATCTGTGTGCGCACCATCATCGGCTGGCCGGCGCCGACGAAGCAGAACACGGGCGCCGCCCACGGGTCCGCTCTCGGCGAGGAAGAGGTCCGCCGCACCAAAGAGATTCTGGGCTACGACCCGGATGTCCACTTCGGCGTGGACGCGGATGTGCTTGCGCACGCGCGCAAGGTCGTCGAACGGGGTCAAGCGGCGCACGCGGAATGGCTGACGCGATTCGACGCCTGGGCTGCGGCCAATCCGGAGCGCGCGGCGCTACTCCGCCGGATGTCGACGCGCTCGCTTCCCGACGGCTGGGCCGCGAACATACCGAGCTTCCCGGCCGAGAAGGACGGAAAGGCGAATTCGGTCTCGACCCGCGCGGCGTCGGGCAAGGTCCTCACCGCGCTGGCGGACCCGCTGCCCGAGCTGTGGGGTGGCTCGGCCGATCTGGCGGAAAGCAACCTCACCACAATGGAGGGCGAGCCGAGCTTCATTCCCGCCGAGCATCAGACCAAAGTGTGGACGGGCGGACCGTACGGACGCGTCCTGCACTTCGGCATTCGCGAACACGCCATGGGTGCGATCATGAACGGGATCGTGCTGCACGGGGGTACCCGGGTCTACGGCGGCACCTTCCTGGTGTTCAGCGACTACATGCGTCCACCGGTCCGGTTGGCGGCGCTGATGGGGCTGCCGACGATCTACGTCTGGACCCACGACTCCATCGGGCTCGGTGGTGACGGTCCGACGCATCAGCCGATCGAGCATCTGGCCGCATTGCGCGCGATTCCCGGCCTCGACGTGGTTAGACCAGCGGACGCCAACGAGACGGCGGTCTGCTGGCGGGTCACGCTCGAGCACACTGACCGGCCTACTGCCCTTGCGTTGTCCCGACAGAACCTTCCCGTTCTCGACCCGGCCAAGGTCGGGAACGCGGTCAAGGGCGGGTACATCCTGGAAGACGCGTCAGCCGGGCTGCCCACGGTCATCCTGATCGCGACCGGCTCGGAGGTCTCTTTGGCCCGGAAAGCTCGGGAGCGGCTCGAGGCCGAAGGCCGGCCGACCCGGGTCGTCTCCATGCCGTGCCAGGAATGGTTCGCGGCCCAGCCGTCCGCCTATCAGCAGCTCGTCTTACCGCCGGACGTCAGGGCGCGGGTGAGCGTCGAAGCGGGTGTGCCGCAAGGTTGGCGCGAGCTCGTCGGCGACTCGGGTGAGATAGTCGGCATCAACCACTATGGCGCGAGCGCCGAAGGCAGTGTGCTGTTCGAGCAGTTCGGTTTCACCCCTGACCGCGTCGTGGCGGCCGCCCACGCATCACTGGAGCGCGCGGGATACATCCGCGGCCCTACTACCGGCAGTTAAGGAGATCATCATGTCCGATCCACTCGCTGATCTGACCGCTCAGGGTGTTTCCATCTGGCTCGACGACATCAGCCGCGAACGCCTGGTAACCGGCAACCTGCAAAGTCTCATAGACGACAAGCACATTGTCGGCGTGACGAGCAACCCGACGATCTTCCAGAAAGCTCTGGAAAAAGGCCACGTATACGACGATCAAATCCGTGACCTCTCCGTACGCGGGGTTTCGCTCGAGGAAGCCGTCCGGCTGCTGACGAGCTATGACATCCGGTGGGGCTGCGACGTCCTGCGACCCGTCTACGACCGGACCGGTGGCCTGGACGGCCGAGTGTCGATCGAGGTCGATCCGCGCATTGCCTATGAGACGGACAAGACCACGGCCGAGGCGAAGGGGTTGTGGTGGCTCGTCGACCGCCCGAACGTGCTGATCAAGATTCCCGCGACCGAGGCGGGCCTCCCATCCATTGCGGCGGCTACCGCAGTCGGCGTCAACGTCAACATCACGCTGATCTTCTCCCTCGACCGCTATGACGGCGTCATGGACGCCTATCTCACTGGCTTGGAACAGGCGCACGCTGCTGGAATCGACCTGTCGACGATCCAATCGGTCGCGTCTTTCTTCGTGTCCCGCGTCGATACCGAGATCGATAAGCGACTGGACAAGATCGGGACCGACGAAGCGCAGCGGTTGCGGGGCAAGGCCGGCGTCGCCAATGCGCAGCTCGCCTATCAGCGCTATGAGAAGGTCTTCTCCTCCGACCGGTGGAAGGCCCTCGAGGCCCTGGGGGCGAACTCGCAGCGGCCGTTGTGGGCCTCGACCGGCGTCAAGGACCCCGCCTACGACGACACGATGTACGTGGTCGAGTTGGTCGCGCCGAACACGGTCAACACGATGCCGGAGGCTACCCTCAATGCCGTCGAGGACCATGGTGTGATCACTGGAGACGCAGTACGAGGTAGCTACGCGACCGCCCAGAAGGTTCTAGACGATCTCGCCGCTATCGGAATCGACTACAACGACGTGGTGAAAGTGCTCGAGATCGAAGGTGTGCAAAAGTTCGAGGACGCCTGGAAGCAGTTGCTCGAAGGTGTGCAGGCACAGTTGGACGCCGCGCGGCCGGCCTGATCCAGGGCATATCTGGACGCCGTTCGAACTGACTGCGACCGATTGGGGGTAACGGTGACCGAACCGGGTAGCACCGTCACGACCGTGCCAGCAGAGACTGAGACCGCCACCGGGGACCAGACCGAGGTGCAGGTTCCGGGAGCAGCGCCGCCCGGCACCGTCACCGAGCGCGCCAATCCGCTGCGAGATCCCAGAGATCGGCGGCTACCGCGAGTTCCGGAACCGTGCGCGCTCGTCGTTTTCGGCGTCACCGGTGACCTGGCCCGCAAGAAGCTCTTGCCTGCGATCTACGACCTGGCCAACCGCGGTCTATTGCCGGCGGACTTCGCACTGCTCGGGTTCGCTCGGCGGGACTGGGGTGATGGCGATTTCGCGGCGCTGGCCAAGAAGGCGGCAAAGGAGCATGCCCGCACCCAGTGGAACGATGATGTTTGGCGCCGGCTGAATGAGAACCTCCAGTTCGTGCCAGGGTCATTTGACGACGACGAGGCGTTCGACACACTTGCCGAGACGCTCAACAATTTGCGTAACACGCACGGGATCAAGGGCAATGCCGCGTTCTACCTGTCGATCCCGCCGGCGATGTTCCCCGTCGTGCTCAAGCAGATGGACCGGACGGGAATGGCCAGCAACGCGCGCAGCGGTGGCTGGCGCCGCGTTGTGGTCGAGAAGCCGTTCGGGCACGACCTGCAAAGCGCGCGGGAACTCAACCAGCTGGTCGACAGTGTGTTCACCGCCAATGACGTGTTCCGCATCGATCACTATCTGGGCAAGGAGACCGTCCAGAATCTTATGGCGCTGCGGTTCGCCAACCAGCTGTTCGAGCCGCTCTGGAACTCACACTTCGTCGACTCCGTGCAGATCACCATGGCCGAGGACGTCGGCATCGGCGGTCGGGCCGCCTTCTACGACGCCACTGGAGCGGCGCGGGACGTCCTGCAGAACCACCTCCTCCAACTTCTTGCGCTTACCGCGATGGAGGAGCCGGTCGAGTTCGCCGCGGAGGAGATCCGCACCGAGAAGATCAAAGTGCTCCGGGCCGTCAGCCTGCCATCCGATCTCGACGCCTGTGCCGTCCGAGGTCAGTACGACCAGGGTTGGCTCGCGGGTGAGCGAGCCAAGGCCTACCGCGACGAGGACGGCATCTCGCCGGATTCGAAGACCGAGACCTACGCCGCGGTTCGGCTTGGTGTGGAGACGCGCCGATGGGCTGGCGTCCCCTTCTATATGCGGACGGGAAAGCGCCTTCCACGCCGCGTTACCGAGATCGGGGTCCTGTTCAAGAGGGCACCGCACCTACCCTTCAGCCGCACCGACACCCAGGAGCTGGGCCACAACCAGTTGGTCATTCGAGTCCAGCCGGACGAGGGCGTGACGCTCAAGTTCGGTTCCAAGGTGCCGGGCAGCTCGATGGAGGTCCGCGACGTCGCGATGGACTTCCTGTACGGCGAGGCCTTCACCGAGTCCTCCCCGGAGGCCTACGAACGGCTGATCCTTGACGTGCTCCTCGGAGACGCGACGCTGTTCCCCCGCAATGAGGAGGTCGAGGCCTCGTGGAAGGTGATCGATCCGCTCGAGGAATTCTGGGCCGGCAAGGCCCCCTACCTGTACCGCGCGGGTGAGTGGGGACCGAAGGAAGCAGACGAGATGCTGGCCCGTGACGGCCGGGAATGGCGTCGACCGTGAGGAGTGTGACCTCGTGACCACGCTGTGGGACACCACCGGCACCGCCGTCGTCAAGGCCCTCGCCGCAGAACGGCGAACCGGCGGAGCGGTGACCAGCGGCAACGCGTTGACGCTCGTTGTCGTCGTCGACGAGCGAGACGTGCACGAGGCCGAGGAAGCCGCGACGCTCGCCGCGAGCAAGCACCCGATGCGCATGTTGATGGTGATCCGGCGGCATATCGATGCCCCGGTACCTCGGCTGGATGCCGAGGTCCTGATGGGTGGCCGGCTCGGCCCGGGCGAGGCGGTCGTCATGCGGATGCACGGACGACTCGCGCTGCACGCCGAGTCGGTCACGTTGCCCCTGCTCGCACCAGATGCGCCTGTCGTCGCCTGGTGGCACGGGGCACCTCCTGATCGCATCTCCTACGACCCGCTGGGAGTCTTCGCCAACCGTCGGATCACCGATGTGTCGCGGGCAGATGACCGGGTCGCCGCGCTGCGGCAACGGGCGGTCGACTTCGCTCCGGGCGACACGGACCTCGCGTGGACCCGGATCACCGGCTGGCGCGCCGCCTTGGCCTCTGCATTCGACGGCTGGCACGAGGGTGCCGCGTCGGCAGTGGTCGATGGCGACGACGCCGACCCTTCCGCGCAGCTTCTTGCCGGTTGGCTCTCCTCGCGCTTCGGCTTCTACATCCCAGTGAACAAGACGGGCGGCGCCCCGATCGACCAAGTGCGCATCACGCTTGCCGACGGTGCCGTCATCAGCGCCAACGAGGACTACGGGCGGCTCATCCTGCATCGCGAGGGGCAGCAGGATTCGGTCGCTCCGTTCCCCGAGCGGTCCTTGGGTGAGCTGCTGGCCGAGGAGCTGCGCCGACTGGACGCCGACCGAGTCTTCGCCGAGGCGCTCGGCGCCGTCAGCGGCCTGACCGGTCTGAACGACCGCCCAGGCCAGCGAGTGCACATCTGGAAGGACCCGGCGCTCGCCGATTCGTCGACCGCCGCGTCCTGATGGGAGCGGCTCCGGAACTGGTTGTTGCCTCGAGCGCTTCGCAGCTCGCCGACGACGTCGCAGCTCGGCTGGTTGCGACCCTCGTTTCGGCGCAGCGGGTGCGGCCGCTCGCGCATCTGGTCGTGACCGCGGGTGGCATCCTCGAGCAGGTCGCGCACGCGTTGCGTGACTCGCCCGCGCGCGACTCGATCGACTGGAGCCGCGTCGCCTTGTGGTGGGGTGATGAGCGGTACGTCCCCTCTGATTCGGATGACCGCAACGACACGGCGATGCTGAAGGCCGGCCTCGATGCCCTGCCACTCGATCCCACCAATGTCCATCCGATGCCTGCATCGGACGGTCCCTACGGCGAAGACGCCGACGCCGCGGCCGAGTCGTACGCATCGGAGCTGTCCGCGGCCGTTCCGGCCGGCCAGGGCGACGACGACGTGCCGCATTTCGACGTCATCCTGCTCGGCGTCGGCCCCGACGGGCACTGCGCGTCCCTGTTCCCCGAACACCCTGGCGTGTACGAGCTCGACGCCTCCGTGATCGCCGTCCACAACTCGCCGAAACCACCTCCCACTCGCCTCTCGTTCACTTTTCGCTCGCTGGACGCGGCCAACGAGGTGTGGTTCATCGCGGCGGGAACCGGGAAGGCCAACGCGGTGATGATGGCGCTGTCCGGAGCGGGCCGGGTACAGGTACCGGCGGCCGGCCCTCGCGGTCGATACCGGACGCTGTGGCTGATCGACCGGGACGCGGCGTCACATCTGCCTTCGGATCTCTACCGCCCGCAGGCCTAATGCCGCGAGGTAAGAAATTGCAGTAGCGTCGGAGCTGGCTGGATGATCAGTCCACCGGCGCTAGAAAGGCAGTGCGGTGGTGGTTTGGATCCTCGGTGGAGCCCGCTTCGTCGCCGCGATCACGCTCACCGTAGTCCTGGCGACCGCTGGATGTAGCAGCTCTTCGTCATCCAATTCCTCGACGACAAGCAGCAGCTCGTCACCATCGGCGCCCCCCTCCTCACCCAGTGCAACGGCCTCGACCAGTAGTGCGGCATCCGGAGCCTCCGGCACGGAATCGGCCGACGCTGCGAAGATCGCCGCCGCGTGGTCCGAATTCTTCGACGGCGCGACGCCGGCTTCGCGGAAGGCGCAGCTGCTGCAGAACGGGCAAACCTTCGCGCCGGTGATCACGGCTCTCGGTTCGTCCCCGATCGCGAAGTCGACGAAGGCGACCGTAGCCAAGGTGACGGTCGAGTCCGCCGACAAGGCAACAGTCACCTATTCGATCACGCTCGGCGGCCAACCAGCGTTGACGAACCAGACCGGGACCGCTGTGAACGTCGGCGGGCAGTGGCTGGTCGGCGATGCGAGCTTCTGCCAGTTGCTCGCCTTGCAGGGGTCAGCTCCGCCGATGTGCAAGACCGGGTCGACCGGGTCATCGTGACGTTGTAACCACCATGGATCCTTCGCCGAACTTCCACCAACCCCCCGGTGCTGCTGCTTCAGCGACGAGCACTCGCCGCGCTGTGTGGCGTGCTCTTCCTGACATTCCTTGACACGACGATCGTGGCTGTCGCTCTCGGCAGTGTGCAGGCCGACCTGCAGGTGGGGGTCGTGTCCTTGCAGTGGGTGGTCAGCGCGTACGCCCTGGTCTTCGCCAGCCTGATGCTGCCCGCCGGCACCATCGCGGATCGGTGGGGTCGCAAGCGGCTAATGCTTATCGGCCTGGTCCTGTTCTGTGGCGCCTCGCTGCTCGGCGCGCTGGCGCCGAACGTGGCCTTGCTGATCGCCGCCCGGGCTCTCATGGGCGTGGGCGCCGCGTGCTGCGAACCGCAGACCCTCTCGGTGATCCGGCACCTCTACCCGAACCAGCGCACGCGGTCACGCGCACTCGGCGTGTGGGCCGCCGTGTCCGGCCTCGCTCTAGCGGCTGGACCGATCCTCGGTGGTGCGCTCGTCGGTATCGGCAGTTGGCGAACCGTGTTCTGGTTCAACGTCGCTCTCGGAGTCCTGCTGTTCGCCGCCGCGGCTCGCTTCGTTCCCGAGTCGGCCGATCCGCAAGCCGCCGAGCTGGACATACCTGGGTTCGTGCTCGCGGCGGTCTGCCTCGGTTGCGGAATCTTCGCCGGAATCGCCGGCGAAGACGCCGGCTATTCGACGCCGTGGATCATCCTGCTGTTCGTCGTCAGCGGCGCGGCTTTGCTCGGATTCCTGATCGTCGAGAGTCGCAGCCAAGCGCCCATGCTGGACCTCCGCTACGTGCGGGAACCGGCTGTCGGCGGGCCGTTGCTGGTCGCGTTCGCAACCTACTTCGGCATCTTCGCGATCTTCTTCTTTACGGCCCTGTATCTGCAGGAAGTGGTTGGCTATTCCGGCTTCCGCACGGCGGCGCAGTTCGCCCCAATGACGCTGGCGATGATCGTCGGGTCACTCCTCGCCGGCCGATGGGTCGCACGCGCAGGCCCGCGAGCACCCATGACGATAGGCAGCCTGCTTGCGGCGCTCGGCCTCGTGCTCACGGAGCACTACCTCACCGCGGAAGGCAACTTCGTCCCGCTCGCGGCCGCCTTGGCGGTCGCCGGATTCGGATTCGGCGTGGTCGTCGTCCCGCTCACCTCCGCCGTTTTGAGCGCGATTCCGGCCGCCCAATCCGGAATGGCGGCATCGGCCACCAACACCAGCCGGCAGCTCGGCGCCGTCGTCGGCGTCGTCGCGCTGGGCTCGTTGGTCAACGCTCACCTGACCACGGATCTGACCAATCGATTGGAAGCGCTGGGCATACCGGCCAACTTTCAGTCGATTGTCATCGCGGCGATCAAAGACGGCACGGTGCCAAGTGGTGGCAAATCCGCGGCTACCGCCGCGTACGGACCGATCGTCAACCAGGTCCTCGACGCGGCCTACAGCGCATTTCGGGCGGGCCTGAGCTCGTCGTTGATGGTGTCCGCGCTGTTGATTTTCGCGGCGGGAGTCATCGCCGCGCTGACCATCCGCTCGTCTTCGGGAAGTGGACCGGAGCTAGACGACGACGCGCGCGGTCCATCGAATCGTCCGCGTTGGCGGGCCGCCAACCGAGGAAGCTGAAACAGAGGCCGCGCTAAAACTCGCCGCGGCGGGCGCGCAGTTTCTGCAGCGCCTCTTCCAAGATCGCGGCGCCGTCCTCGTCGCTGCGGCGCTCTTTCACGTAGGCGAGATGAGTCTTGTACGGCTCGTTACGCGGCGCGTCCGGCGGCGTCAGCGACTCCCGCCCGGCCGGATAGCCGCATCGCGGACAGTCCCACGTGTCTGGCAGTGCCGCGTCCATGGCGAACGCGGGACAAACCTCGTGCCCGTTTGCGCAGTAGAACGAGACCCGTCGGCGCGGCGCCGACTCACCTCGTTCGCGCTCCCCCATCGGCCCGGCCCCGACCCGACTCCCGCGGATCGCACTGCCACCAGACACGTCATCTCCTCCTGATCGGTGCTACGGCAAACCATTGGTCTTTCACAACCTGAATGCGCTTACAGCCGACGGAACACGAGCAACGCGGCCACGCCGCGAGGGTCACCCTCCCTGGTTCTTATAGAGCAGTCCTAAGCCAACGATGCAGATCGCCCAGACCAGACCGGCGATGATGGTAATCCGATCCAGATTTCGTTCGACAACAGACGAGCCGGACAGGTTCGAGTAGAACGAGCCGCCGAGCATCGACGACAACCCGCCGCCCTTTCCGCGATGCAGCAGCACCAGCACGATGAGCAGCAGGCTCACCAGTACGAGCAGAATGGACAACGCGAGAATCATGAACTGCGACCGGCTTCCGGGCGATCTCCGACGCCGCGGCGTCGTGGGACGAGGACCGGTTCAGGATACCGTGCGGATCGGTGCACACTCTCGCTGCTCCGGTCATCCTCCGGCCGCCGCCCCGCAGATCGCGGCGAACTCGGCGGCGTCGAGGCTAGCGCCACCGACCAGCGCGCCGTCGATGTTCGCCTGGGCCAGCAGGTCGGCCGCGTTCGACCCCTTCACCGAGCCGCCATACAGGATCCTCATATCGTCAGCGGCCTCCGCGGAGTACGACCCCGCCAGTCCGGCCCGCAGCGAGGCGCAGACTTCCTCCGCATCATCGGGCGTGGCCACCTGCCCGGTACCGATCGCCCAGATCGGTTCGTAGGCCAGAACGACCGTCGATACCTGTAGAGCAGTCACTCCCTTGAGCCCGCCGTCGAGTTGCGTGCAAACATGCTCCACGTACCGGCCGGACTCACGAACCTCGAGCGATTCGCCGACGCACAGAATCGGGCGGAGGCCGTGACGCAGCGCCGCGTGCAACTTGGCGTTCACGAGGACGTCGTCTTCAGCGTGATACTGCCGGCGCTCAGAGTGACCGACGATGGCATACCGGCAACCGAGTTTTGCCAACATGGCGCCGCTGATGTCCCCGGTGTATGCGCCCGCATCGTGCGGCGATAGATCCTGCGCTCCGTATCCGATCAACAACTTGTCGCCGTCAACCAGCGTCTGCACGCTGCGGATGTCGACGAAGGGTGGCAGCACCACGACCTCGGCAGCCGAGAGTTGCTCTGCGGTCAGGCTGAAAGCGATCTTCTGGGTGAGCGCGATCGCCTCGAGATGACCGAGATTCATCTTCCAGTTGCCGGCGATCAACGGATGGCGCTGGGTCACGTGCTCACTCGCAAGGACATTTCTTCGCGCAAGCGCACCTGCTCACTCACTTAGGCCCCATGGAGCACGGCCACTCCGGGCAACGTCTTGCCCTCCAGGTACTCCAAAGACGCGCCTCCGCCCGTTGAGATGTGGCTGAACGATCCGGCATCAAGGCCGAGCACGCGAACGGCCGCGGCCGAGTCACCGCCCCCGACGACGCTCAAACCCGGGCAGGCCGCCACTGCTTCGGCAATACCTTTCGTACCTACCGCGAACGGCGCTACCTCGAACACGCCCATCGGCCCATTCCAGAAGACTGTCTGCGCGTCCGCCAGGACCGCCGAGAACGCCGCTACGGCCGCTGGGCCGATGTCCAGACCTTTCGTCCCGGGCGGAATCGAATCGGCCGCCACCACCCGGGTCTGCGCGTCGTCGGTCAGCTCGGTTGCCACCACAATGTCAGGCGGCAGGCCGATCTTGCCCTCTGACCGCTCGAGCAGGCGTCGGCAGGTGTCTACCAAATCCTCTTCGAGCAGCGAATCGCCGACCTCGAAGCCTTGCGCCTTCAGGAATGTGAAGCACATGCCGCCGCCGACGAGCAGGGAGTCGACTTTGGGCAGCAGCGATTCGATCACCGCCAGCTTGTCACTGACCTTGCTGCCACCGAGGACGACGACGTAAGGCCGTTTAGGCTCGCCGGTCAACTGCCGCAACACCCCGACCTCGTCGCGCACGAGATCGCCACAGTAGTGCGGAAGCAGCTTGGCCACGTCGTAAACGGAGGCGTGCTTGCGATGAACGGCGCCGAACGCATCATCGACGTAGGCTCCGCCCTCGTCCTCGCCACCGGTCAGCAGGGCCAGGCAGCGGGCGAAACTCTGCCGCTCCGCTTTGTGCTTACTCGTCTCCTCGGCGTTGAAGCGCACGTTCTCCAACAGCAACAGGTCACCGTCGTCCAGATCGGACGCCAGCAGCCGGGCACTCTCCCCGATGGTGTCCAGCGCGAAGTCGACCGGTCGACCCAACAAGGCGGCCAAGCGGTCGGCGACCGGGCTGAGCGAGTAGCGCGGATCCGGCTCGCCCTTGGGACGCCCGAGGTGGGCCGCGACGATGACCCGGGCCCCGTGGTCGAGCAGCTTCGTCAATACCGGCAATGACGCACGGACACGTCCATCGTCGGTCACCCGCGGCCGTTCGCCGTCGTACGCCAGGGGCACGTTCAGGTCGCTGCGGACGAGGATTCGTCGCCCGCGGACGCCGACTCGGACGAGATCGTCGACGGTTCGCATCGGGCCGCTCAGATGGAGGAGCCGACGTAGAGCGTGAGATCCGCGAGCCGGTTGGAGTAACCCCACTCGTTGTCGTACCAGCCGACCACCTTCACCTGATTGCCGATCACCTTCGTCAACCCCGAGTCGAAGATGCACGACGCCGGATCGGTGATGATGTCGGTCGACACTATGGGGTCTTCGGTGTAGGTCAGGATGCCCTTGAACGGGCCATCGGCAGCGGCCTGGTAGGCCGCGTTGACCTCGTCGACCGACGTATCGCGGGAGACGGTCACGGTCAGATCGGTGGCCGAGCCGGTGGGCACCGGAACCCGCAACGCATAGCCGTCGAGCTTGCCGGAAAGCTGCGGCAGGACGAGACCGATCGCCTTCGCCGCACCTGTCGATGTGGGGACGATGTTGATCGCCGCCGCGCGCGCCCGCCGCAGGTCCTTGTGCGGGCCGTCTTGCAGGTTCTGGTCCTGGGTGTAGGCGTGGATCGTCGTCATCAGGCCGCGCTGGATTCCGACGGCGTCGTCCAGAACCTTCGCGAGCGGACCGAGGCAGTTCGTGGTGCAGGACGCATTGGAGATGATCGTGTGCTTGCTGCTGTCGTATGCCCCTTCGTTCACGCCCATGACGATCGTGACGTCCTCGTCGCTGGCGGGTGCGGAGATAATGACCTTCTTGGCACCGGCGTCGACGTGTTTGCGGGCCGCGGCGGCTTTGGTGAACAAACCCGTCGACTCGATCACGACATCGATTCCGAGGTCGGCCCACGGCAGCGCCGCCGGGTCTCGCTCAGCCAGGATCTTCAGCGTGCGATCGCCAACCTGGATGCCGTCCTCAGTGGTCCGGACGGGTTCCGGGTAGCGGCCCAGAATGCTGTCGTACTTCAGCAGATGGGCCATCGTGGCCACATCGCCAAGATCGTTCGCCGCGACGATATCGAGGTCGGCCCCGGATGCTTGCACAGCGCGGAAGAAGTTCCGACCGATCCGGCCGAATCCGTTGATGCCCACACGAACGGTCACTGGTGCGGCTCCTTGCGTACGGGAGGTTTGGGTTCTCGTTATGGCCGGGCAGCGCAATGCCCGTCTCCGCAAACCCTAGCTGGTGCGGAGCCTTGGTCCGAACGCGGCGAAAGCTACCCGCCGGTAACGGGGGGTTCTCCTTGTGGGAACGACCAGGAGGTCGCGGATGGGTCAGACGCGTCGACGGGTCAGGCGTGACCCTGGACTTAGCGCTCTGGCCCGACGACAAGTCCAAGATCAACCGTGGCAAGGTGAGCGCCGGCGCGGCGAAGCCGAGTGACCGGACACGCGCTACTGAGCGAGCATCTCGGGGGTCACCACGGACTCGGTGTCCGGCAGACCCAGCTCGGCGGCTCGCTTGTCGGCCATCGCGAGCAGGCGCCGAATCCGGCCTGCCACCGCGTCCTTGGTCATCGGCGGGTCGGAGCGCGTGCCTAGCTCCTCCAGGGAGGCCTGCTTGTGTTCGAGGCGCAATCGCCCGGCTTGCAGCAAGTGCTCCGGGGCATCGTCGCCCAGGATCTCCATCGCCCGCTCGACGCGAGCTCCGGCGGCGACGGCTGCTCGGGCCGAGCGGCGCAGGTTGGCGTCATCGAAGTTGGCCAGCCGGTTCGCGGTGGCCCGCACTTCGCGGCGCAGCCGTCGTTCCTCCCACACGAGCACGCTCTCGTGCGCACCAATGCGGGTGAGCAGCGCCCCGATCGCGTCGCCGTCCCGGACGACGACGCGGTCCGAGCCGCGTACCTCGCGGGCCTTGGAGGTTACGCCGAGCCGGCGTCCCACGCCGACCAAGGCGAGCGCCGCCTCGGTCGAAGGGCAGGTGATCTCCAGCGAGCAGGCCCGGCCGGGCTCGGTCAGCGAGCCATGCGCGAGAAAGGCGCCGCGCCAGGCCGCTTCCGCGTCCCCGATGCCGCCGGCAACGACATGGTGGGGCAGGCCACGGACCGGACGGCCACGGAGGTCGACGAGGCCGGATTGCCGGGCCAGCCCCTCACCGTCCTTCGTGACTCGGACGAGGTAACGGCTGGTTCGATGGAGGCCGCTGCTTGCGACTATCTGGACCTCGGAGCCATGTCCGAAGACCTCGGCGATCTCCTTGCGGAGCCGACGGGCTACTGACCCGGTGTCGACTTCGGCCTCGACGACGATGTGCCCGCCCACGAGGTGCAAAGCGCCGGCGAACCGCAGCATGGTGGCGATCTCGGCCCGTCGGGCGCTCGGTTTCGTCACCGTGATCCGGCTCAGCTCGTCCTTGACCGCGGCGGTCATCGCCATCGCGAACCCTCCTCCGTCGCCTCGACCTCGGTCTCCTGCACTGCACGCCGGTACGCGGCGGCCAGTCGCGCGGGATCGTGCCGGGCCGCGCTGTCGTCAGCCGCGACCTCTGACAGTACGAGACGCGCTCCAATGGCGTGCGCGAACCGGTGTAGTCCTTTGGGATCGGGCACGGAATCGATGTCCGCGACGATTGCGTCGATGCGCAGGCCGCCGCGATCACGCGCGTGCTCCCGCAATACCCGTAGCAGTTCTAGCGGTGAGAAATCCGGAGTCTCACCGGCCTGCGGCACGAGATTGACCGTTACCACCACCGTCGCCCGGGTCGTCGCGATGGCCCGGCCCAACTCGCGCAGCAGCAAGTGCGGGATGACGCTCGTGAACCACGATCCCGGGCCGAGCACGACGACATCCGACTCGCGCACCGCGTCGACCGCGGCGGCGCAAGCCGGCGCTCCCGGCGGCAGGAGGTGAATACTGCGCACCCGGCCGGGCGTGGCAGCGATCGAGGACTGACCCCGAATCCGCCGAGTGCGAGCCGGATCGTCTGGGTCGAGGCGATCGACCTCGGCGACCAGGTCAAGTGGGATCGGGCTCATCGGCAGCACGCGGCCGACGGCGCCGATGAGATCAGCGACGCGCGCCAGCGCCGCCAGCGGATCCTCGAATCCGTCCATCAGGCCGCTGATGAGCAAATTGCCGACCGGATGGCCGGCGAGAGCGCCATGACCGCCGAAGCGGTGCTGCAGCACGCTGGCCCACATCGCGTCATCCCGGTCCTCGCCGGCCAAGGCGGTCAGGGCCATTCGTAGGTCACCCGGCGGCAGCAAGCCCAATTCGCTGCGGATCCGGCCGGACGACCCGCCGTCGTCGGCGACGGTGACGATAGCGGTGAGGTCGGTTGTCAGCTGACGCAGCGCGGACAGCGACGCGTGCAGCCCATGTCCGCCACCGAGGGCTACCGCGCGCAGCCGGCCGTTACTGACGGCCAATCGCTCTTCGCGCGAGCCCGCATCACGCCGCTCGCTGCGCTCCTCGGCCCTCCGGGCCTGCGATGCTCGCTCACTCACGACCGAGATCCCGGTTGACGACCGTGGCCCGCACCCCCATGGCCGATAGTCGATCCGCGAACTGCCGCGCCATCACGACGGACCGATGCTTCCCCCCGGTGCAGCCGATCGCAAGCGTCAAGTAGTGCTTGCCCTCGCGGGAATACCCGGCACCGATGATCTCCAGGATTTCCGAGTAGCGATCGATGAACTCCACCGCTCCCTGCTGCGCCAGGACATAGTCACGCACCTCAGCGTCGTCGCCGGTCAGCTCTCGAAGCTCGGGAATCCAGAACGGATTGGGCAGGAACCGGACGTCCACCACCAGATCCGCATCGACCGGGAGGCCGTACTTGTACCCGAACGACACCACCGTCGCTCGCAGCGGCTGCGCGCCGCCCAGCTCTCCGCCGGTGGCAAACGCCCGCTCGATCTCCCGGCGCAGGTCATGCACCGACCGATCGCTTGTATCGACGACGAGGTCCGCCTCGTCGCGCAGTCCGGCCAGCAACCGGCGCTCGGCCACGATGCCGTCGATCAGCCGGCCGTCCCCCTGCAATGGATGAGCGCGCCGGTTGTTCTCGAACCGCCGGACGAGCACCTCGTCGCGAGCCTCCAGGAACAGCACGCGGGGGCGCATGCCGTTCATCGCGAGGTCGAGGATGACCGCGCGCAGGTCGGCCGAAAAGGCCCGGCTGCGGACGTCCATGACGACCGCGATGCGGGTGACCGCGCCCTGCGTCCGGCTGCCCAGCTGGACCATGGTCGCGACCAGCTCCGGTGGCAGGTTGTCCACCACGAAGTAACCAAGATCCTCCAGGCATTTCGCGGCGGTACTCCGGCCGGCTCCGGACAAGCCCGTAACGACGACGGTGTCGAGCGCGCCCCGCTCGTGGGCCGGATCTGGTCGCTCATCCGGCCGATTCGTGACGGTGCGCCCCTCCGCGCGCTCGGGTACCGGATCGATGCCCTCAGCCGCTTCCATCACCGGTGTCGTCCGCCTCCTCGATCTCCAACACCTCTCCGGTCGTGACGTTGACGGCCGGCTCCCGGCTCTTGCGGTCGGCGGCGAGTGCTGCCTGGATCGCCTCCGCGGTCTGCGGGCCGATCCCGGGAACCTCGAGCAAGTCGGTCATCGAGGCCGCCCGCAGCCGTTTGAGCGAGCCGAACCGTGCGACAAGGGCCTTGCGTCTCGTCGCGCCCAGACCGGGGATGCCGTCCAACACCGACATCGTCATCGCCTTGGAGCGCCGCTGCCGGTGGAAGGTGATGGCGAAGCGGTGCGCCTCGTCACGGACCCGTTGCAGCAGATACAACCCCTCGGAGCTGCGAGGCAGGATGACCGGGTACGGCTCGCGCGGCAGCCATACCTCTTCCAGCCGCTTGGCCAGGCCGATCAGCGCCACGTCGTCGACACCGAGGTCGTCGAGCACCGCCTGCGCCGCAGCGACTTGCGGAGCACCGCCGTCGACCACCACCAGATTCGGCGGGTAGGCGAACTTACGCGGCCGGCCGGTCTCTGGGTCGATCCCACCCCGGGCCGCAGCCTCCGCGTCAGGAGCCGCGGCGTCCAACGCGCCGACGGCCACCTGCGCATCGAGATACCGGGCGAATCGCCGCCGGACTGCCTCGGCAATCCAGTCGGTATCGCCACCTTCGGTGCGCATCAAGAACCGCCGATACTCGCTCTTGCGCGGTAGCCCGTCCTCGAATACCACCATGCTGGCGACCACGTTCGTGCCCTGCACGTGGCTGACGTCGAAACATTCGATGCGTAGCGGTGCTTCGGCGAGACCGAGCGCATCCGAAAGCTCGCTCAGCGCCTGCGACCTGGCGGTGAGATCAGACGCGCGACGCAGCTTGTGCTGGGCGAATGCCTGCGCGGCATTGCGGGCCACCGTTTCCATCAACGCTCGTTTGTCGCCGCGCTGTGGTACCCGCAGCGACACCCGGCTGCCGCGCTGGGCGCATAGCCACTCCGCGAGCACGTCGGCATTCGCCGGCAGCTCCGGCACCAGGATCTCGCGCGGGATGCCCGCTCCGTCCATCCCGCCGCCCTCGGCGCCCTCGACCTCCTCGGAGCTCCCGTAGAACTGGGTGATGAACTGCTCGACCAGTTCCGGTACGCCGGACGTGCCGTCAACGGTCGCGGCCTTGTCGATCGTCCAGCCCCGTTCGCCGCGGACCCGCCCACCGCGGACATGGAACACCTGGACGGCCGCCTCGAGATCATCCTGCGCGAAGGCGACGACGTCGGCATCCGTGCCGTCAGCGAAGACCACCGCCTGCTTCTCCATTGCCCGGCGGAGGGCATCCAGGTCGTCCCGTAGCCGGGCCGCCCGCTCGAACTCGAGCTGCGCGCTCGCCTCAGCCATTTGCCGTTGCAGCCGCTTGATCATGACGTCGGTCTTGCCGGCCATGAAATCGCAGAAGTCATCGACGATGCGGCGGTGCTCCTCCGCGCTGACCCGGCCGACGCACGGCGCACTGCATTTGCCGATGTAGCCGAGCAGACAAGGCCGGCCGATCTGGCCGGCCCGCTTGAAGACGCCGGCCGAGCAGGTGCGAGCCGGAAAGACTCGAAGCAACAGATCCAGGGTCTCCCGGATGGCCCAGGCATGGGAGTAGGGCCCGAAGTACCGAACGCCCTTCCGCTTCGGTCCCCTCATGACCTGCAGCCGTGGGAACTCCTCGTAGAGGGTGACCGCCAGCGATGGATAGGACTTGTCGTCCCGGTACCGCACGTTGAAGCGCGGTTCGAACTCCTTGATCCAGGTGTATTCGAGCTGGAGCGCCTCGACCTCGGTCTGGACCACGGTCCACTCGACACTCGCCGCCGTGGTTACCATCTGCCGGGTACGCGGGTGTAGTGCGGTCACATCGGCGAAATAGGAATTCAGCCGCTGCCGAAGGCTCTTCGCCTTACCCACGTAGATGACCCGTCCGCGGGCGTCCCGGAAGCGGTACACCCCGGCATCGACGGGAATGGTGCCTGGTGCCGGGCGGTACGTGGACGGATCAGGCACAAGTCGAGCCTAGGCTCCTCGTAAGGTCACGCCGTTGCCGGCCGCGTACTGGTCGATCTCGCCGAGCAGCGCCTCCTGGCCCTCGGCGTCCAGGAACGACGCGCGCACGGCGGCCCGGGCCAGGTCGGTGATTCCCGACTCGTCGAGGCCGAGCAGCCCGGCCGCGAGCTCGTACTCCCGGTTCAGCGTGGTCGCGAACATTGGCGGGTCGTCGGAGTTGATCGTCACGGGCACTCCCGCTGCGACCAGGGCCGGAAGCGGATGTTGTTCGAGCGATGGGACGGAGCGGGTGCGGACGTTGGATGTGGGGCACACCTCGAGCGGTATGCGGTGCTCGGCGAGGTAGTCGAGCAGTTCCGGATCGCGCGCCGCAGCGATGCCATGCCCGATCCGCTCGGCGCCGAGGTGGCGCAGCGCATCCCAGATCGACTGCGGACCGGTCGACTCGCCGGCATGCGGCACGCTGTGTAGTCCGGCGGCGCGCGCTTGCGCGAAGTACGGAGCGAACTGCGCTCGCCCGACGCCGACCTCTGGACCACCCAGGCCGAAGCTGACAAGACCGTCGGGTCGGTGCCGCAGCGCGGCGTCCAACGTGACCTCGGCGGACGGCAAACCCGCTTCGCCCGGGATGTCGAAGCACCAGCGCAGGACTACGCCATGGTCGGCCTCGGCCCGAACGCGAGCGTCCTCGATGGCTTCGCAGAAGGCGTCGGCGGGGATGCCGCGGTGGATGGAGGAGTACGGAGTGACGGTCAGCTCTGCGTACCGCACCTGTTGGCCGGCCAGCTCCTGGGCTACCTCGTAGGTGAGCGTCCACACGTCCTGCGGATCGCGAACGAGGTCGACGACTGACAAATACACCTCGATGAAGTGCCCGAAGTCCCGAAACACGAAGTACTTGGCGAGAGCCTCCGGATCCGCGGGTACCGGGGTCGACCCGGCATGCCGGGCGGCCAGGTCGGCAACGATCCGCGGTGACGCCGACCCGACGTGGTGCACGTGCAGTTCGGCCTTGGGAAGGCCCGCGATGAAACGAGCGAGCGCGCTCACCGTCGGGTACGGGCCGGCGTCCGGATCGCGGCGGACTTGGTCCTGGTCGGGCCGGCGCTCCGCTTCCGGGCAGCCGGTGCCGGCCGGTCCGGAACCTCGAGTACCCGTCGCAGGAACCGGCCGGTGTAAGACGCCGGCTCGGCCGCCACCTGTTCCGGTGTTCCCGTCGCCACCACACTTCCGCCGCCGGATCCGCCCTCGGGACCCAGGTCGATGACCCAGTCGGCGGTCTTGATCACGTCCAGGTTGTGCTCGATGACCAGGACGGTGTTGCCCTTGTCGACGAGTGACTGCAGCACCGCGAGCAGCTTGTTCACATCCTCGAAGTGCAAGCCCGTCGTCGGCTCGTCCAGCACGTAGATCGTCCGCCCGGTCGAGCGCTTCTGCAGCTCGGACGCAAGCTTCACCCGCTGGGCTTCGCCGCCTGACAGGGTCGGTGCCGGCTGCCCGAGCCGGACATAGCCGAGCCCGACATCGACGAGAGTGTCGAGGTGGCGGGCGATCTTGCTGATCGGCCGGAAGAACTCGGCGGCCTCGTCGATGGGCATCTCCAGCACCTCGGAGATCGTCTTCCCTTTGTAGTGCACCTCGAGGGTCTCGCGGTTGTACCTGGCACCCTTGCAGACCTCGCACGGCACGTAGACGTCCGGCAGGAAGTTCATCTCGATCTTGATCGTGCCGTCGCCGGCGCAGTTCTCGCATCGCCCGCCCTTGACGTTGAACGAGAACCGTCCCTGCTGATAGCCGCGGATCTTGGCCTCGGTCGTCTCCGCGAACAGCTTGCGGATGTGGTCGAAGACGCCCGTGTAGGTGGCCGGGTTGGACCGTGGCGTGCGGCCAATCGGCGACTGGTCGACTCCGACGACCTTGTCCAGCTGCTCGATACCGCGCACCCGCTTGTGCCGGCCCGGCGGCAGCTTGGCTCCGTTGATCTTGTTGGCGAGCGCCGTGTAGAGGATGTCGTTCACCAGCGTCGACTTGCCGGATCCGCTGACCCCGGTGATTGCCACGAAGCAGCCCAGCGGGAATGACACGTCGATGTTGCGCAAGTTGTGTTCGCGCGCGCCTTCGACGACCAGTTCTTTGCCGCGCTGCCGCGGCCGGCGGATCAGCGGCACGGCAATCGTGCGGCGGCCGGACAGATAGGCGCCGGTCAGCGACTCCTTCGACGCGAGCAGATCCGGCACCGCGCCGGAGACCACGATGTTTCCGCCCTGCTCGCCGGCCCGCGGCCCGATGTCGACCACCCAGTCGGCCGTTCGGATGGTGTCCTCGTCGTGCTCGACGACGATCAGGGTGTTGCCGATGTCCCGCAGCCGGAGCAGCGTGTCGATCAGCCGATGGTTGTCGCGCTGGTGCAGTCCGATCGACGGCTCGTCAAGGACGTAGAGCACACCCACGAGACCGGATCCGATCTGCGTGGCGAGCCTGATCCGCTGCGCCTCCCCGCCGGCCAGCGTGGCCGCAGCGCGATCCAGCGAAAGGTAGTCGAGGCCGACGTCGACCAGGAATCCCAGCCGCGACTGCACCTCCTTCAGCACCCGCTCGGCGATGAATCGCTCCCGGTCGGTGAGCGGCACGTCCTGCAGAAAGTCGGCGGCCTCGCCGATCGACAGCGCAGCCACGTCGGCGATCGACCGGTCCGCGATCGTCACCGCCAGGATCTCGGGCTTCAGCCGGGTGCCCTGACAGGCTGGGCAGGGCACCTCCCGCATGTAGCCCTCGTACCGCTCGCGGGCGTAGTCGCTATCGGTCTCGGCGTGCCGGCGCTCGATCCACGGGACGACCCCTTCGTAGCTGGCGTAGTACGAGCGATCGCGGCCATAGCGGTTCCGGTACCGGATATGCACCTGCTCGTCCAGGCCGTGCAAGACCGCCTTTTGCGCTCGGGCCGGGAGTCGCTCCCACGGCGTGTCCAGGTCGAAGCCCTCGGCGTCGGCCACGCCTTGCAGCAGCCGCAGGAAGTACTCGCTTGTCTGACCACCGGCCCAAGGCGCAATCGCCCCGTCGCCCAGGGTCGCCTCCGGATCGGGGACCACGAGCTCGGGATCGACCTCCTTTCGCGTCCCGAGCCCGGTGCAGACCGGACAGGCGCCGAATGGCGAGTTGAACGAGAACGACCGCGGCTCGAGCTCGTCAATGGCCAACGGATGATTGTTCGGGCAAGCGAGCCGCTCGGAGTAGCGACGCTCACGGTGCGGGTCGTCTTCCGGCAGGTCGACGAAGTCGAGGATCACCATGCCGCCCGCAAGGCCCAGCGCCGTTTCGACCGAGTCGGTGATGCGCTGCTTGCTGGTCGCCTTGGCCGTGAGCCGGTCGACAACCGCCTCGATCGTGTGCTTCTCCTGCTTCTTCAGCCGTGGCGGGTCGGTAAGTGGATGCACGACGCCGTCCACCCGGACCCGGGAGTACCCCTTGATCTGCAAGTCGTTGAAGAGGTCGACGTACTCGCCTTTTCGCTCCCGGATCACCGGGGCCAGGATCTGGAACCGGGTGCCCTCGGGCATCTCGAGAATGCGGTCGACGATCTGCTGCGGGGTCTGCTTGGTGATCGGTTCCCCACAGATGGGGCAATGCGGCCGGCCGATGCGGGCGAACAGCAACCGGAGATAGTCGTAGACCTCGGTGATCGTGCCGACCGTCGAGCGCGGGTTGCGGCTCGTCGACTTCTGGTCGATCGACACTGCCGGGGACAGTCCCTCGATGAAGTCAACGTCGGGTTTGTCCATTTGCCCGAGGAACTGCCTCGCGTATGCGGATAGCGACTCCACGTAGCGACGCTGGCCTTCGGCGAAGATCGTGTCGAATGCCAGGCTCGACTTGCCGGAGCCGGACAGGCCAGTGAAGACGATCAACGCGTCGCGTGGCAGCTCGACGTGAATGTCCTTCAGGTTGTGCTCGCGAGCACCCCGAACGATCAGCTGGTCAGCCACGGTCTTCTTTCGGTCAGCCAGGCACACGGCAACTGCGCCCGCTCGAGCGGGCGCTATTGAGCCTAACGATTGGCACCGACATCGCCATTCCCTCGCCCTTTGGCGCATCGGTATGCATGTCTCGTCGGTCCGGCAACGGAATCTGCATACCGTTCGGCGGACGGAGCGCGGGTCAGGTCAGACGCCAATCCACGGCGTCCGCCCCCGCGCTCGAGAGCAACGCATTGCTCCGGCTGAACGGCCGTGAGCCGAAAAAGCCGCGATCGGCCGACATCGGACTGGGGTGCGCCGACTCGATCCGGGGCACGTCTCCCAGCAGGGGTCGTAGCGTCTGCGCATCCCGTCCCCACAAGATCGCGACCAACGGTGTGCCGCGCGCCACGAGAGCGCGGATCGCCTGATCGGTTACCGTCTCCCAACCCTTTCCCCGATGGGACGCCGGCCGGCCCGGCGTGACGGTAAGAACCCGGTTGAGCAGCAACACCCCGTGCGCAGCCCAGGGCGACAGGTCGCCAGTGCGCGGGACGGGCAGGCCGAGATCTGTGTTCAGCTCGCGGTAGATGTTCTGCAGGCTGCGCGGCAACGGCCGGACGTCAGGTGGCACGGAGAACGACAGCCCGACCGGATGGCCCGGCGTGGGGTACGGATCCTGCCCGACGATCAGCACCCGAACCCCGGCGAAGGGCTGGGTGAACGCACGGAGCACGTTTGTTCCAGCCGGCAGGTAGGTCCGCCCGGCCGCGACCTCGGCGCGCAGGAACTCGCCCATCGCCGTGATCTGCCCGGCCACGGGCGCGAGCGCATCGGCCCAGCCTGCCTCCACGAGCTCCTCGAGCGAACGCGCGGGCACGCGGGACACCATAGTCAGGCCGCGAGCCGCCCGCTGCGCTGGAGCCACCAACGTTCCCCGATTGCAAACCCTCGCGAAATCCGGTTGCGGACGGCGCTTGCGATCTCCACCATGGACGGTCGAGGCAAGCGGCGTGCCTGCCCAGGACGGAGAGGAGGAGTCCCGTGTCAATGACCGTTGCCCGGGTGCGCTCCGCCACCCGTCCGCTGTCGCGCTGACGCCGCCTCGATCCGCGGCAGGCGCGGCCCCTGCCAAGGAGAACCTCCAGTGCACTTGCTCGACCCCGACGACGATCGCCCATACTCCAGCTGGGACGTCGCCACTCACGGTCCTGACCCGCGCCCGGGTTGGGTCGTCACCGAACTGTCCGCGCTCGATACCGAGCTGGGCATCCTCAAGACCGGCAAAGAAGCCGACGTCCATCTGGTCCACCGTGGTGTGCCAGACACGCCGGGCACCCTGCTCGCGGCCAAGCGGTACCGGCCGGCGGAACGCCGCATGTTCCATCGGGACGCGGGTTACACCGAAGGCCGCCGAGTCCGCCGTAGTCGCGAGACCCGCGCGATGGCCCGGCGCACCGAGTTCGGGCGAGAGCTACTCGCCGGTCAGTGGGCGGCCGCGGAATTTGCCGCGCTGAGTGCCCTCTGGCCGATCGACGCACCCGTCCCGTACCCGGTGCAGCTCACCGGCACCGAGCTGATGCTCGAATTCATCGGTGAGGTCGACGGCACGGCGGCGCCGCGGCTGGCCCAGTACCGGATGAGCGAGGGAGGTGCCGCCGATCTGTTCGAGCAGTGCCGGACGGCGATGCATATCCTCGCCTGCGCCGGCTACGCGCACGGTGACCTGTCGGCGTTCAACCTGCTCGTACATCGCGGACGGCTCGTGATGATCGACCTGCCGCAGATTGTCGATCTCGCCGCAAATCCGCAAGGCGCGACGTACCTCCATCGCGATTGTGTAAATGTCTGTCGCTGGTTCGCCGCCCATGGCGTTGCCGCCGAGGCCGCCGATCCGGAACTGCTCTTCGGTGACCTGATGGCGCAGGCCGTCGGGAGCTGGTGAGACGCCGCTCCGCCGTAACCTGCCGGCCATCTTCGGTCACCTACGCTTGCTGCTGTCAACCGCACGGACAACCAGCGCTCCGTCAATCCGACCCACAGAAGCGGCCGCATAGGCTGGACCGGACATGGCCGACTACACCCTTACGACGCTCGGTTCCGCGACCGAACTGCTCGATCTCCCCTTCGACCAACCCCTTGCTGACTGGGCCGATCCGCGCATCGTCCGGGTGCCCCGCGGTATCTCCCGGCACGTCGTCCGGTTCATCCGGGCGCACAACCAGATCTTCGCGATCAAGGAAGCCACCGATCGCTTCGTTTTGCGTGAGCACCGTCTACTGCACGAGTTGGCCGAACGTGGCGTTCCGGTAGTCGACGCATTCGGCATAGTCGTCGATCGGACCGCGCCGGACGGCGAGGAGCTCGGCGGCTTGCTCATCACCAGGCATCTGCCGTTTTCCCTTCCGTACCGATCGCTGTTCACCGGCCGCGGCCTGCCGGATCTGCGCGCCCGCCTGCTGGACTCACTGGCCGAGCTGTTCGTGCGACTGCACCTTGCCGGCTTCTATTGGGGCGACTGCTCCCTGTCGAACACGTTGTTCCGCCGGGACGCCGGAGCCCTAGCCGCTTACCTGGTCGACGCTGAGACGGGCGAACTTCACGATCGACTGTCACCGGGTCAGCGCAACTACGACATCACGATCGCGACCGAGAACATCGCGGGCGAACTGTTCGATCTGCAGGCATCCGGAAACTTCGCCGAGGACGTCGATCCGGTCGACACCGCGATGGCACTCGCACCGCAGTACGAGAATCTGTGGGCCGAGCTGACCAGCGATGAGATCGTGGGCCGGGACGAGAGCTACCGGATCGACCACCGGATCAAACGCCTCAACCGACTCGGGTTCGATGTATCCGAGTTGGAGATCAGCGCGGTAGACGGCGGCAGCAAGTTGCGCTTCCACACGCAGGTGGTCGATCCCGGCCACCATCAGCGCCGCCTGTTCGAACTCACCGGCCTTCGAGTGCAAGAGAACCAGGCCCGCAGCCTGCTCGCCGATCTGGCTCGGTTTCGGGCCAAGTGGGCCGAGGGAGTCGGCCGCGAAGTCTGGGAGGATTTGGCCGCCCGACGCTGGCTGGATGAGAAGTTCTACGGCACGCTCAACCAAGTGCCGACCGAGCTGCGGGGCAAGCTCCCCGACGCGGAGCTGTTCCACGAGATCAACGAGCATCGGTGGTTTCTGTCCGAGGCGCGCGGAGCAGATGTCGGTCGGGACGAGGCCGTTCGCTCCTACGTAGAGAACGTCCTGCGCTTTGTGCCGGAAGCCAAGGTGGAAGTGCTGACCGGTCCAGTGACCGAGGAGATTCCGGCCATCATCGAGTGACGCACGCTAGCGTTCTGATCATGACTGACTACACCGGCCGGGTCACAGTGGGCGGCCCGATAGACGTCCGGCGCCTGCCGGCACTGACCATCGTCAAACTCGCCGTCGGGTTCCTGTCGAACAACGTCTACTTGCTCCGGTGTACTGCATCGGGAGAAGGGCTGCTCATCGACGCCGCCGACGAGGCGCCCCGGATTCGGGAGCTGGTGACCTTCGAGGGGCCGCCGGTGTCGGCCATCCTGACGACGCATCGCCATCCAGATCACTGGCAGGCGCTCGCAACCATCGCCGACGAGGCCGGCGCGGCGATATATGCCGGCGACGCCGACGCGGACGCGTTGCCGGTGGCCGTCGACGAGCGCCTCCAGCAGGGCGACACCATCACCGTCGGCGACCTGACTCTGGACGTGATCGCGCTGCGCGGGCACACGCCGGGATCTGTGGCCGTTGTGTATCGAGACCCGTCGGGCATCCCACATCTGTTCACCGGCGACAGCTTGTTCCCCGGCGGAGTCGGCAAGACGACCACACCGGCGGACTTCCAGTCGCTTATCGACGACGTGGAGCAGCGGATATTCGACGTCTTGCCCGACGAGACCTGGGTCTATCCCGGTCACGGAGACGACACGACGCTCGGCGTCGAGCGCCCGCACCTCGGCGAATGGCGCGCCCGCGGCTGGTGATCAGGCCGGTCTGTGTCCCCAACGCCTCCGGCCCCCCGGTCTGGCGATGATCTCGGCCTGCCACCCAGGGGCGACAACAGGTCCAAGATCGCCAGTTGATCTCCATGGAAAATTCCGGCGCACGTCGTGACATGTGTCATCGCCGCGGGAGCTAGTAACCGCTCACCCCAGCCTGTACGGTTAGTTTAGCTAACGAACTGAGTCAGGCCAGGGAGCACGAGTGGCGTTGAGCACACGCACCTTCGCATCGCGGTTGAGCTTCGACCGGGATCATCCGCACTACAAGTGGATCGTCCTGTCGAACACGACACTCGGCATGCTGGTCGCCACCATCAACGCCTCGATCGTGATCATCTCCCTGCCGGACATCTTCCGCGGGCTCAATCTCGACCCGCTGTCCCCTGGAAACGTCAGCTACCTGCTCTGGATGCTGATGGGCTTCCTGCTGGTGACGGCGGTACTGGTCGTGACGCTCGGCCGGCTCGGAGACATCTACGGCCGCGTACGTATCTACAACCTCGGCTTCGTGGTCTTCACGATCGGCTCGGTGGCGCTGGCCATCGACCCGTTCCGCCATGGCTCGGGCGCGCTGTGGATCATCCTGTGGCGCGTCGTCCAAGGCGTTGGCGCGGCCATGCTGTTCGCGAATGCGACGGCTATCCTCACCGACGCGTTCCCGGCCAACCGACGCGGATTCGCCCTCGGTATCAACCAGGTGGCGGCCATTGCCGGGTCGTTCATCGGCTTGATCCTCGGTGGCCTGCTCGCTCCGGTCGACTGGCGGTTGGTGTTCTTCGTCTCGGTCCCGTTCGGTCTGCTCGGCACGCTCTGGTCGTATCACAGCCTGCGCGAGAGCAGCCGCCGGTCATCAGCGTCGATCGACTGGACCGGCAACGTTCTTTTCGCGGGCGGGTTGACCGCACTGCTCGCCGCGATCACCTATGGCATCCAGCCTTACGGCGGCCACAACATGGGATGGACCAACCCATGGGTCCTCGCCGGACTGATCGGCGGAACTATCGTTCTGATTGTCTTTTGCGTATACGAATCCCGCATCGACGAGCCGATGTTCAACATGTCGTTGTTCCGGATCAAGGCGTTCTCCACCGGAAACTTTGCCGGTCTGCTCGCGTCGGTGAGCCGCGGCGGGCTGCAGTTCATGCTGATTATCTGGCTGCAAGGCATCTGGCTGCCACTGCATGGGTACAGCTTTGAGCGGACGCCGTTATGGGCTGGCATCTATCTGCTTCCGCTCACGGTGGCGTTCCTCGTCGCCGGGCCGATCTCCGGCTGGTATTCCGATCGATTCGGCGCCCGGGCTTTCGCGACCGGCGGGCTGGTGATCGTGGCGGTGAGCTTCGTCGGGCTGATGCTTCTTCCGGCGGACTTCAACTACTGGGTGTTCGCCGGCCTTCTCGTGCTGAACGGCATCGGTTACGGAATGTTCTCGTCACCGAATACAACCGCGATCATGAACAGCGTCCCGGCCGACAGCCGGGGGGCGGCGTCCGGCATGCGCGGCACGTTCTTCAATGCCGGGACCTCGCTGTCCATCGGCATCTTCTTCAGCATGATGATCATCGGCCTGTCGTCGACATTGCCGGGGACGCTGAGTTCCGGCTTGCAGTCCCACGGATTGTCTTCCCAGATCGCGGGGACGATCAGCCACGAACCTCCCGTCGGCTCGCTGTTCGCGGCCTTCCTCGGCGCCAACCCGATCGGCAACTTGCTCGGGCATTTGCCCGCGTCCGACCTGCGCGGCGCCGACGTGTCGACGCTGACGAGCAAGGAGTACTTCCCCCAGCTGATATCTGGGCCGTTCCACCACGGCTTGGTGATCGTATTCAGCGTTGCGGTCGTCATGTCCTTGATCGGTGCCGCGGCGTCGCTGATGCGCGGCGGCCGCTACGTCCACGAGGATCTGGAGCCGGTGGCGACCGAAGACATCGTTGTCGACGATCAGCCGACACCGATCAGGATGCGTGGGTGGGCCGACGGATCGAGCCACGACAAGAGCGAGACGAGCGTCGCCTGGGGAATCGAGACGCAGCCGGCGGTCGGCCCTCCGTCGGTGACGTGGAGGAAGAACGCACTGCCCGCTCCAGCCTGCGCCGGGAACCGGTTGTAGTCGATCACCACCGCATAGGCGTAGACGTACCCGGCCTGATAGAGGTTCTCCCCCGCCCCGGTATCGAACGGGCATGCGGTCGAGCAGATCTGGTGGGTGTTGTAGAAGCGCGACGACACGTCGCTGACCCACCAATCCTGCGGACCGGCGACGAAGTACGGCAACCTGGTACCGGGATTGGCGGCCCGGCCGAAGGCCTGCGTCAACCCGAAGCTTCCGATCGGGGTGGCCGACATCCCCTCGCTGGGCGTCGTCGTCAGGCCGGCCGAACCGACGTGCGCGTAGACGGCCCCACCGGAGGGCAGCCAGCCGCCGCCCGGCGCTCGATTCCATGCTTGCAATGTGGCGGTCGTCGAACGGGTCGACGAAGCGACCACAGTGATGACCTTGGTGGCCGATCCGGTCGAGAACGCTAGGGGGAGAGCCCGGCCGGACCGCGGCGTCACCGCCACCGGCGCTGGCGGCCGGGTGGTGCGCGGAGGCGGTGCCGGCGTCCGCGCGCGTGTCGTCGGCGCCGGGTGCGGGCTGGTCGCTCGCGACGCCGTCGGCTGCGGCGATGCGACGACCGACGTACGCGACGGCGGCGGACTTGTGGCCAACGGCGCGCTCACCGACCGGTTGGTCGTGGACGATCCGCTGCAGCCGCTCGCCGCTATCGCTACCAGAGCCAGCCCGGCCCAGATCCGAGCGGAGAGACGGGTCATCCGCTCCAGGATGTCACGCCACGCCGATGAGGATCCGCGGGTGAGCGTTCGGGGCAAGCCAGCGCATGAGCGATACGAGGTTGGCCGCCGGGACAGACACACATCCGGCCGTCGGGCCACCGTCGGTTACGTGGAGAAAGAACGCGCTACCGGCGCCGGCGCGCACGGGAAAGCGGTTGTAGTCGATGACGACGGCGTAGCTGTACACGTATCCCGCCTGGTACAGGTTCTCGCTGACTGCGGTATTGAACGAGCAGCTGCCGGGCCAGCACCGCGCGTGCCGGTTGTAGAGCGGCGAGTTCACATCACTCACCCACCAGTCGGCACCATCCGTCCGGAAGTACGGTAGCGGCGTGCCGGGATCGGGCTGACTGCCGAAGGCCTGGGTGAGCCCGAAACTGCCGATCGGCGTGGCCGACCGGCTCTCGCTCGGCGCAGTTGTCAGACCCTGCGTGCCGACGTGCGCGAGCACCGCCCCGCCGTAACGCAGCCATCCTCCGCCCGGGGCCAGGCTCCAGGCCTGCAGTGTCGCCGTCGTGCCTCCGGTTGACGGGGCCACCACGGTGATGACCCGGGTGGCTGATCCGGTGGTGTACGCCAAGGGCAAGGCTTGGCCATGCCGGACCGCCGAACGGGCTGCCGGCGGGGGCGGTGCGATCGCGGCCGGGCGGGGCGGGTTTGCTGCCTGTTGTCTTGGGGCGGCGGGCCGGCTGTGCGTCGCGGCGGGGGAAGGTGCGGTCCGCGTCGGCGGGTTCCGGACCGCGCGACTCGCTGCGGGCAAGCTGGTGTCGAATGCCGGAGCGGTCGTCGTGGGTACCGGCCTGATCGGATAGGTCGGTGCCGGCGCCTCGGTCGGTGCGGCTGACGCGGCCGGGAGCGGCGCCACGGTCTCCGCAGCCTTGGGCATCGTCGCGGCCGCCATGCCGACGACCAGGGCGGCACAGCCTGCAATAGCCACCATGAGGCCTGAGGTGGCGACCACGCGGGCGGACGGCATGGTGCCAGTGTGCCAGGAGTGACTTGTGTGAAATCTGAGACCCGCCGTTATTCCCGGCTGATGGCCTCTATGACGTTGCCGGCCGGATCGGTCAGCTGGGCGCCGTAGTACCCGGTGCGAAAGATCTCCCACCGCCGCGGCGCCTGACGGGCCGACCCACCGTGCGTCAAACCGCTGCGGAAGAAGGCGTCCACCCGCGCCGGTGATCCAGCGGTCAAGGCAATGTGCAGACCCTGGGTCTGAGCGGAGCCGGCGACGACCCAGAGAACCGCGTCCTCCCCCGGCATTCCGTATCCAACCGCTTCGACATCTGAGTCATCCGGTTCTTCTTCGTCGCCATACTCGGCGAACCGCTGCAATCCCAGCTCCGCCAAGGTCGCGTCATAGAACGCGAGACTCGTCGCGAGGTCGATACCGGTGATGGTGACGTGACGCAGGGGGCCGTTCACAACGGCCAGCCCTCTCGGCGCCAGGCCGCGTCCCAGAACATCCACTCGTAACGGCTGGTGACCCGGTAATGCTCGTTGGCTTGGCTCCGTTCGACCGGCGAGATGACGCTGCCGACCTGGTCGGTCAGGTCGAGGACTTCCACGACCGAAGCGGCGAACTCCGCACCGCCATACGTCTCGATCCAGCGCTGGTAGCGCGGGTCGGGCGACCCGCGAGCAAGCAGGGCCTGGCCAACCTCGGCGTAGATCCAGTAACAGGGCAACACCGCGGCCAGGCCCTCGGCGAAGCTGCCCCCATGACACGTGGCCAGCAGATAGCTGGTGTACGCCGTCGTGGTGGGGGAAACCGGAGTTCGGGAGACCAGGTCGGGGTCCAGTCCGAGTTCGGTCAGCAATCGATCGTGCAGCGCTCGCTCGACGACGACCGTGCCGGCCGAATGGCGCGCGAACATCCCGGTGGCCTCGTGGCTCGGTGCCTTGGCTCCGACGACGGAAAGGGCACGGGCAAAGTCGCGCAGGTAATGAGCGTCCTGCGCGACGTAGTAGGCGAAGGCCTCAACCGGCAGATCTCCTGAGGTCAGCCCGGCGAGGAAGGGGTGCACGAGTATCGCCGCATAGGTCGAGGTCGAGGTCGACCACAGCTCGGCACTCCACCCAGCACGGCCGGCCGGCGACGTCATTGCCCGATCATGTCAACCGCGCGGGGTAGCGCGTCGGTGGCCCCGGTTGCCGTCGTCGTGCGGCGACCATCCCGCATACTGGTGCGCCATGGCTGCACCGTCTACCGCTTTGACCATCGCTGGTTCGGACTCGGGCGGTGGGGCCGGGATTCAGGCGGACCTCAAGACATTCCTCGGCTGCGGCGTGCACGGCATGTCTGCCGTCACGGCTGTGACCGTGCAGAACTCGATCGGGGTGTCCGGCTTCTACGAGTTGCCTCCGCACGCGGTGGCCGAGCAGATCGAATCGGTGGTCACGGACATCGGAGTCGGCGCGGCCAAGACCGGAATGCTGGCGTCCGCCGCCATCATGGCGGCGGTCGCCGAGGCCGTGCGACGTCTGGCGGTCGCGCCCCTGGTCGTCGATCCCGTGGCCGCGTCCCAGCATGGCGACCCGCTGCTGCGACCGGACGCCATCGATGCGTTACGCACCCGGATCATCCCGCTCGCCACGCTGGTCACACCGAACGTCGGCGAGGTCCGCTTGCTGACCGGGGTCGAAGTGGGCGGCCCTGAGGACGCGCTCGAGGCGGCTCGGCGACTCCATGTCCTCGGCGCGGACTGGGTGCTCGTCAAAGGCGGCCACCGCTCGGGCCCTGATGCGACCGATCTGCTCTATGACGGCAACCGGACATACGAGTTCACCGCGCCCAGGCAGGCCACGGAGCACACCCACGGCTCGGGCGATACCCTCGCGGCCGCTATTTGTGCCGCGCTCGCCCGCGGCAGCGACATGCCGGAGGCAGTCCGTCTCGGCAAGGCGTACGTCACGCAGGCGATCACCAGCAGCTACCCGCTCGGTTCGGGCCTTGGGCCGGTCGGGCATTTCTGGCGCATCCGGGACTGGCCGCCGGCGAACAGCTGATCGCCGGATCCCAGATCACGACCGGGATAGCGGCACCCCGGCGAGCCGGCGCGCGAATGTTCGCGCCATCTCGCCCGGGTCTTCTGCCTGGGTGATCGCCCGAACGACGACGACCCGCCGGGCGCCCGCGGCGATCACGTCGTCGAGTCGCTCGACCGACTCGATGCCACCGATCGCAAACCACGGTCGGCTGTCCGGCCCGGTCAGCTGGGCCGCGTGCCGGAGCAGTTCGAGACCAGCGGCGGGGCGCCCCGGCTTGGTGGGGGTGGCCCAGGTCGGCCCGGCGCAGACGTAATCAACGCCGGACTCCAGTTGTCCGGCATCGAACTCGTCACGGGCATGGGTGGAGCGACCGATCACTGGCTCGTCGCCGATGATGCGCCGCGCCACGGGCACCGGCAGATCGTGCTGACCCAGATGCAGGATCGGAGCCCGGACGGCCAGGGCCACATCGGCGCGGTCGTTCGCCGCGAACAGGGCTCCGTGCCGCTGCGCGGCCGCCGCGAAGACCTCGAGGAACCTGATCTCATCCGCGGCTTCGAGGCCTTTCTCCCGCAGCTGCACGATGTCGACGCCACCCGCAAGGACGGCGTCGAGGAAGTCCACGAGGTCGCCTTCACGCGATCGGGAGTCGGTGCACAGGTAGAGCCGGGCGTCGGCCAACCGGGTCCGCGAATCGGGCACAACTGCGAATCTAGAACGCTGGGCCAGCGACGCTCGAAGGGCGGCGCAGGCGCTCCATCGATCAGATGTGACACAAATCACAAGATGGCTTCCCGAGCTATGACCTGGCGCCGTGCTACCGACCAAGTACGGCATAACGGTCAGAGCTGGAACCTGGTCACGGCAGTCCCGGAAGGCTCAGATGCCCCGGAAGTGCTGCCCTGCAACACAGTTTGCCGGCGCGCTTCACCGCCCGACGCGATCCGGGACGTCTCGCGGACGCTAGACGGGCATGCGTGTCCAGCGAGGTTCGAGCGGCCTGTGTTACCTATGAGGCTCTTGGTACTGGAGTGGCCAGGCGTTTATCGTCCGATCGGTCCGAGGTGTGCGGGAAGGCGGACGGAGTCACCTCATGCGTCGTGGCGTGAAGACCGGAGTTATCGGGGCGATCCTGCTCGGACTGCTCGGCCTGGGTGCCGTGCTGACCTGGACCGCCCTGGACAACAAGGTCACCATCCAGGTCGACGGGGCGGCGCCGCGCACCATCCACACGATGTCACAGGACGTTCGCGGCGCACTGGCCGACGCAGGCTTCCCTCTCAGTGCCCACGACGACGTGGCCCCCGCGGCCAATAAGAGTGTCCGCGAAGGACTGGCGATCCATCTGATCCGCGGACGGCTTCTGGTCCTCACCGTCGACGGAAAGCTGCTCAATCAGTGGGTCGCAGCTGCGACCGTCGGGGACGCTCTGGCCCGGCTTGGATTTGATACGAGCGCCTACTCGTCGCTGCCCGCCAGCGAGACATTGCCCCTCGCCCCTACCCCAATCACCGTGCGCACGGCGAAGAGCGTGACCCTGATCCGAGCCGGCAAGAGCGACTCGATCGAGTCGACGGCGCCGTCTGTCGGCGCGCTGCTGGCGGAACAGGGCATCAGGGTCGGACCGAACGACGTGCTCTCGATGCCCGCATCGACTCCACTCACTGACCTCATGACGATCACCTGGAAGCAGGTGCGTCACCAGACCGTCACCACGCAGCTGTCGATCCCCTACGACACCACTTGGCAGGATGACCCGAGCCAGCCCCACGGCGACTCGACGGTCGTGACCGCCGGGGTGTCCGGCAGCCGAACGGTCACCTATGACGTGCTGCTGGTCGACGGCAGGGAAATGTCCAGGAATGCGAGGTCGGATGTCGTAACGGCACCGCCCGTGACTCAGGTGGTCAGTGTTGGGACGAAGGTCGAGGCCAGCCCGCCGGCCGCACAGCCGGCGGCCGCACAGTCGGCGGCCGCGCCCGAGCCGAAACCCGCCGCCACGATCGCGCCGAAACCAGCCACGGCAACTGCTACCACCCCGACCTCGCATCCCGTGGCCACGCCGACGCCCCGGCCCGTCGCCACGTCCACACCGCGGCCGGTAACGAAACCAGCCCCGCGGCCGGTAGTCACACCCGTCGTGAAGCCATCGGTCACGCCGGTGACGAAGCCGGTCGCGGAGCCAGTGAAGCCGGTGACACCAAAGCCGGTCGCGCCCAAACCCGTCGCGCCGAAACCGTCCGCCCCAAGGCCGGCTCCACCTCCCCCACCCAAGCCGGCCCCGAAGCCGATCGCGAAGCCCGCGCCCAAGCCCGCTCCGCCCCCCGCGCCGAAACCGGCCCCGAAGCCCGCGCCAACGACCGTCATCGTGGTGACGCCGGGCTCAGCCCAGGCAATCGCCAAGTCGATGATGGGCACATACGGCTGGAACACCACCTCCTCGTTCAGCTGCCTGGTCAACCTGTGGAATGGGGAGAGCGGCTGGCGGTGGAATGCCACCAATCCGGAAAGCGGCGCCTACGGCATCCCGCAGGCCTGGCCGGCCAACAAGATGGCGACGGCCGGAGCGGACTGGCGAACCAACCCGCGTACCCAGATCAGATGGGGAATGGGCTACATCAAGGGTCGCTACGGAACGCCCTGCGCGGCCTGGTCGGCCTGGCTTTCCCGATCGCCGCACTGGTACTGACCCGGGCCGGCCGGCCGCCACCCGAGTAGGGTGAAGACGCACGGGAGCTCGGTGCGGACCGGGCTGAGAGGGCTGGCTAGCGAGCCGCCGACCGTCGAACCTGATCCGGGTAATGCCGGCGCAGGGAGAAGTCAGCGGCGCGAACCCTCACCGTGCGAGCACGGAGAAGATGCGCATGCCCGACGTCCTGGTGATCGGTGGCGGGGTGATCGGCCTCGGCGTCGCTTGGCGGTGCGCCCAACGCGGGCTCAAGGTGACTGTGGTCGACCCGGCGCCAGGATCGGGAGCATCCTCCGCGGCAGCCGGGATGCTCGCACCGGCGACCGAACTGCACTACGGCGAGCAGGCGCTGCTCCAGCTGAACCTGGACTCAGCCCGCCGGTATCCGCAGTTCGCGGCGGAACTCGTGGCCGCCTCCGGACACGATATCGGTTACCGCCGCTCCGGCGCCCTCGTGGCCGCCTGGGACGATGCAGATCTCGCGAACTTGCGCGACCTGCAGGCATTCGGTTCGTCCCTCGGCGTGGCCACCGAGCTTCTCACTGGCCGGGAAATCCGCCGACGGGAACCGGCGCTCGCGTCCGCCGTGGCGGGTGGCTTGTACGCGCCGGACGATCACGCGGTCGACAACCGCCGGCTGCACGCGGCCTTGTTGGAGGCGGTGCGGGTATCCGGCGGGGAGCTCTGCCGGGAGCGCGTCGTCGCGCTCGAGAAGTCGGCCGCCCGAGTCAGTGGCATCCGGACGGACCTGGGACACGCGCTCAGTGCCGACACCGTCGTGCTCGCCGCCGGGGCCTGGTCGGCCCAGCTCCCGGACCCGGGCGGAGGCGCCTTACCCCCCATCCGGCCGGTGAAGGGGCAGACCGTTCGGCTGCGCGTTCCCGGACCGCCGCTGCTGCGTCACGTCATCCGCGGCACGATCAAGGGGTCACCCGTGTACCTCGTTCCGCGCGACGACGGTGAGCTGGTCATCGGCGCCTCGAGCGAGGAGGTCGGCTTCGACCTTGCGCCCCGAGCCGGTGCGGTGTACGAGCTGCTGCGCGACGCTCAGTCGCTGATCCCATTACTCGGCGAAGTGCAGTTTGGCGAGGTCAGCACGAGCGTCCGGCCCGGGAGCCCGGACAACGCCCCGATCATCGGACGCAGTTCGATTCCGGGTCTGGTGCTGGCGACGGGGCACTACCGCAACGGCATCCTGTTGACCCCGGTCACGGCCGACGGCATCGCGGACCTCATCAGCACTGGATCGGTACCGGACGCGCTGGCGGGGTTCAGCGTCGACCGGTTTCTTCCTCGGATGGTGACGACATGAACCTGACAGTCAACGGAACTCCGCAGACGCTCCCCGAACGCACGACGCTCGCCGAGCTGATGGAGCGGGAAAACGCGGCGAGCCGCGGTAGTGCGGCCGCGGTCGATGGCGTGGTCGTGCCGCGCGGGAGCTGGGACGCATTCGTGCTCGCCGACGGATCCTCCGTCGAGGTCCTTACCGCGGTCCAGGGAGGTTGACATGCCTGATCCGTTCATGATCGCTGGCATCGAGTTCGGGTCGCGGCTGATCCTCGGTACCGGCGGAGCGCCGAGCATGCAGGTCATCGACGAAGCCATCGTCGCCTCCGGAACGGCCATGTGCACGGTGGCGATGCGCCGGGTGGACGCCGCGACCGGCGGCTCGATCATCGACGTCATTGATCGACGCGGCGTGCGCGTGCTGCCGAATACCGCGGGCTGCCGAACAGCGTTCGAAGCCGTTCGTACGGCGCAGCTCGCTCGGGAGGCCTTGGAGACCGACTGGGTGAAGTTGGAGGTGATAGCGGACGAGCGAACGCTGCTGCCCGAACCGATCGAACTCCTCGACGCGGCCGAACAGCTGGTTGGCCTAGGGTTCACCGTGCTCCCGTACACGAACGACGATCCGGTGCTGGCTCGTCGACTACAGCGGATCGGCTGCGCCGCCGTGATGCCCCTCGGATCACCCATCGGCAGCGGCCTGGGCATCCAGAACCCCCACAACATCGAACTGATCGTCTCCGAAGCCGAGGTACCGGTCATCCTCGACGCCGGCGTCGGCACGGCGTCCGACGCGGCGCTCGCGATGGAGCTCGGGTGCGCTGGCGTGCTGCTCGCGTCATCGGTGACCCGGGCCCAGGATCCGGCGCTGATGGCGGAAGCCATGGCGGCCGCGGTGCGCGCCGGGCGGCTAGCCCGGCTGGCCGGCCGCATCCCGCGGCGGCATCACGCGCAGGCATCGTCACCGCTCGAAGGGATGGCGGTGCTGTGACCGTGCCCCGTCCGACGGACATCCGGCAATGAGCATCGCGAGCGTTCGCCGGGTCCCGCCGAACGAGGTGGGACTGACTCTCGTCGACGAACCACCACGCACGCTCGGCTTCCTCGACCTGGTGGCGCTCTGGGGAAACCTCGGCATCAGCCTGCTCGGCCCGACCGCCGCGTTGTTCATTCTCGCGCCCACCGGAACCCCGATGTCGCTGTTCGCGGCGTTCGTCGCGGTGTTGATCGGCAGCCTGATAGGCGTGCTGCCCGTCGCGGCGATGGCGTTGGCCGGCGCAGAGACCGGGCAGCCGTCCATGGTGCTGCTGCGTGGGCTGTTCGGTGCCCGACTTTCGTTCCTGCCGACGGTGTTGAACCTGATTCAGTGCGTCGGATGGGGCATCTTCGAGCTCGTGGTGATCGCCAGCGCGGCGAGCGAGTTGCTGCCCTGGGACACTCGGTGGTGTTACGTGCTGGCCGGCGGCATAGTCACGACCCTGATGGCGCTCCGCCCGCTGGGCGTCGTTCGGGTCTTGCGCCGATACGTGTTGGTCGCCGTGCTCGTATCCATGACCTACTTCCTCGTCCAGCTGGCGCGCGGGCCGTTGCCGGGCCTGACGGATGGCGGCTGGACCGGCTTCTGGCTGGCCGTCGACGCTGTGATCGCGGTGTCGATCTCCTGGGTGCCGCTGGCCGCCGATTACACGCGTCACGCCCGCTCGCGGCGGTCGGCCTTCCGCGGCACTCTGGCCGGCTACTCGGTCACCCAGATCGCCTGTTACGTTCTCGGCCTGCTCGCCTATTCGACAGTCGTGCGCACTGAGGGCGAGTCGGCCTTGTTCCACGCGTTCATCGCGGTGCCATTCGGATGGCTGCCGTTCGCCGTGTTGGTGCTCCGGGAGCTCGACGAGTCGTTCACGAATGTCTATTCGACCGTCGTGTCCGTGCAGAACATGCGCCCGCGCGCTGATCGGCGGGTGCTCGCGCTCGTGATCGGCGCCCTGACCACGCTCGGCGCCCTGCTCCTCCACATTCGCGACTATCAGAACTTCCTGTACCTGATCGGGTCCGTTTTCGTGCCGCTGTCCGCCGTCTTCATCGTCGAGTACTTCCTGCTCGGGGGGCGGCGAAGCTGGAACACATCGCAGAGCGCTCCCTCGCGGTGGTGGATGCTGCTCCCCTGGGCGGCCGGCTTCGTCGCCTACCAGCTGATCAATCCAGGGGGGATCGCGCGCTGGGCAGCAGCGTGGACCCGGGTCCAGGGCTGGCTGCACTTCGTGCCCCAAAGCTGGATGAGTGCGTCCGCGCTCTCCTTCCTCGTCGCCGCTGTACTGACGGTCATGGTGGGTACGTGGCGGTGGACGGTCAGCCGACGGCTCGAGCCGCCTCTATGAGGGCGGCGGCAGAATGCCGTCATGCGCGTCCATCCCGAGGTCGCCGCTGCCCTCGCGGCCGGTCGTCCGGTTGTCGCGCTCGAGAGCACGCTGGTCACCCACGGCCTCCCCCGCCCCGACAATCTCCGGATAGCCCGAGAGGTCGAAAACTCGATCCGTGAGGACGGCGCATTGCCGGCCACCGTGGCGATCCTCGACGGCGAGGCCTGCATAGGCCTGGAGGATGCGACGCTCGAACGACTCGCCGGCTCCGCCACGGTGGTGAAGGCGAGCGTTCGCGACCTGGCCGCACTCGCCGCAAGCCACGGAGACGGCGCCACCACCGTCGCGGCGACCGCTCATCTCGCGGCGCGCGCCGGCATCACGGTGTTCGCCACCGGAGGCCTGGGCGGGGTGCATCGAGACACGCGGGAGACCTTCGACGAATCCGCCGACTTGCGAGTCCTGGCCTGCACTCCGATCCTGCTGGTCTGTTCGGGCGTGAAGTCGATCCTCGACGTCCCCGCGACGCTCGAACGATTGGAGACGCTGTCCGTCGCCGTGTTCGGCTACCGCACGGACGCATTCCCGGCGTTCTACCTGCGCGATTCGGGACAGCCAGTGCCCTGGCGGGTCGAATCTGCCGCCGAGATCGCGGCCGTGTGGCGCGCGCGCCAGGGCGTGGGCACCGAAGGCTACGGCCTGGTTGTCGCCAACCCGGTGCCACTCGACGCGGAGCTGGATCGGGAGCTGCACGATCTCACCCTCGCTGCGGGGCTCGCGGCCGCGCGCGCAGCCGACGTGCACGGGAAGGACGTCACCCCCTACCTCCTCGAGTTCTTCCATCGCGAGACCGGCGGCCAGTCGGTGGCCGTGAACGTGGCCCTCGTCCGGGACAACGCGCGCCTGGCGGCGGCCGTGGCCGTCGAGCTCGCGAGCCATTGACATGAGCGCACATCCGCACGTCGTCTGCGTGGGCGACGTGATGGCGGACATCCTCGCCCGGCTCCCCGGTCCCCTGGCACCAGGATCCGACACCCCGGCATCGATCGAGGTGTTCGGAGGAGGTGCGGCGGGCAACACTGCGAGCTGGCTCGACGATCTGGGCACCAGTGTCACGCTCGTCGGCCGGATCGGTCCCGCAGACGACCCGTTTCGGGGCGCGGCACTCGGCGGCCTCCGCCCCGACGTTGCCGCGGGCCTGGTAACTGATCCGGTACATGCAACCGGCCGATGTCTCGTCCTCGTCGGGCCGGACGGTGAACGCACGATGGTCCCGGACGCCGGCGCCAACGCGTTTCTAGCCCCGGCGGACCTGAACGGTCACTTCGAAGCTGGGCGACATCTGCACCTGTCGGGCTATCCGCTCTTCGGCCCGGCACGCGACGCCGGCCGCCAGGCCCTGGCCCGGGCCCGCGAAGCCGGCATGTCGATCTCGGTCACCGCGGCATCCGCGGCGCCGCTCGCTCGCGTCGGTGCCGCCGCGTTCCTGGACTGGATCGGCCCGGACGTAACCCTGTTCGCCAACGTCGACGAGGCGCGGGTACTGACCGGGGACCGCACTCCCGAAGCCTCCGCCGTCGCGCTCGCGCGCCGGGTTCGGCTCGCGGTCGTGACGTGCGGGGCACGCGGTGCGATAGCCGCTGGCCGAGACGGGGTCGCGCTGGTTCCTACCGAGCCGATCGAGCCCCGTGACACAACTGGTGCCGGTGACGCGTTCGCCGCCGGCTACCTTGACGCCCGGGGTCGCGGGGCCGATACCCGGGCGGCCGTGATGGCCGGCCACCGAATGGCGGCGCGGGCGTGCCGGAAGCTCGGCGGTCGCCCGTGACGGGCTGGTCCGACGCTCCGAGTTAGCGCACGCCGGCCGCGTCCATCCCGCGAAGTTCCTTCTTCAGCTCGGCAATCTCGTCCCGAAGCCGAGCCGCCACCTCGAACTGGAGCTCACGCGCCGCGCTCAGCATCTGCGCGTTCAGCTGTTGGATGAGATCCGCAAGCTCGGCTCGGGGCATCTGCGAGATATCAAGTTGACGGTCGGCGTGGGTGCCTATGCCGACCACGCCCGCCGATACGCCGCGGCCGGACACACCACGGCCGGACGCACCACGCCCGCCCCGGCCGGGCACGGGCGACTTCCCCCGGGACTGGGATCGGCCGGACCCCCCCAACATCTCGTCGGTGTCGGCCGCCTCTCGGGCGAGCATGTCCGTGATGTCGGCAATGCGCTTGCGCAGTGGCTGGGGATCGAGACCGCGCTCGGTATTGAAGGCGATCTGCTTGGCCCGACGGCGGTTGGTCTCGTCGATGGCCCGCTGCATCGACGGGGTGATCGTGTCGGCGTACATGTGCACCTGGCCGGACACATGGCGGGCCGCGCGTCCGATCGTCTGGATGAGCGACGTACCACTGCGCAGGAAGCCCTCTTTGTCGGCGTCCAGGATGGACACCAGGGATACCTCTGGAAGGTCGAGCCCCTCACGAAGCAGGTTGATCCCGACCAGGACGTCGAACTCGCCGGTCCGCAGCTCCCGGAGCAGCTCGACTCGTCGCAGCGTGTCGACCTCGGAGTGCAGGTAACGGACTCGGACCCCGAGCTCGAGCAGGTAGTCGGTGAGATCCTCGGCCATCTTCTTGGTCAGCGTGGTGACGAGGATCCGCTCGTCGCGCTGGGCCCGTTCCCGGATTTCGGAGACGAGATCGTCGATCTGTCCCTTCGTGGGCTTGACGATGACCTCCGGGTCGACCAGACCGGTCGGCCGGATGACCTGCTCGACGAACTCGCCCCGTGACCGCCCCAGCTCGTATGGACCCGGCGTCGCGGACAGGTAGACCGTCTGCCCGATGCGATCGACGAACTCCTCGAACTTGAGGGGCCGGTTGTCCATTGCCGAGGGCAGCCGGAATCCGTGCTCGACGAGAGTTCGCTTGCGGGACATGTCGCCCTCATACATGCCGCCCGTCTGCGGCACCGTGTTGTGCGACTCGTCCATGACGAGCAGGAAGTCGTCAGGAAAGTAGTCGAGCAAGCAGTTCGGTGGGCTGCCTGGGGCGCGCCCATCGATGTGCCGCGAGTAGTTCTCGATGCCTGAGCAGAAGCCGACCTGCCGCATCATCTCGATGTCGTACGTCGTGCGCATCCGCAACCGCTGCGCCTCGAGGAGCTTGTTGTGCTTCTCCAACTCAGCCAGCCGATCGGCCAGCTCGAGCTCGATCCCCCGTAACGCCCGCGCCATGCGCTCCGGACCGGCCGTGTAGTGCGACGCCGGGAAGACGAACACCTCGTCGACCTCGCGCATTACCTCGCCGGTCAACGGGTGCAGGTAGTAGAGCCGCTCGATGTCTTCCCCGAACATCTCGACCCGGATGGCGAGCTCCTCGTACATCGGGAAGATCTCGACCGTGTCGCCCCGCACCCGGAACGTGCCACGAGTGAAGGACAGATCGTTACGGGTGTATTGCACCCCGACCAGATGACGTAGGAGCGAGTCACGCTCGAGTTGCTGACCTAGGTGCAGCCGGACCGACCGGTCGACATACTCCTGTGGCGTGCCGAGACCGTAGATGCACGACACCGTGGCGACCACGACGACGTCGCGCCGGGTGAGCAGCGAGTTGGTCGCCGAGTGCCGGAGCCGCTCGACCTCGGAGTTGATCGAAGAGTCCTTCTCGATGTAGGTGTCGGTCTGGGGAACGTAGGCCTCGGGCTGGTAATAGTCGTAGTAGCTGACGAAGTACTCGACGGCATTGTTGGGCAACATCTCACGCAGCTCGTTGGCCAGCTGAGCGGCAAGCGTCTTGTTCGGCGCCATGACAAGGGTCGGCCGCTGCAGACGTTCGATCAGCCAAGCCGCGGTCGCTGACTTGCCGGTACCCGTCGCACCGAGCAACACGACGTCCTTCTGCCCGGCTCGGATCCGCCGCTCCAGGTCGTCGATCGCCGTCGGCTGATCTCCCGACGGCTGAAAGTCCGACACAACCTCGAACTTGCCCGTCTTGGGAACGATGTCACTGGCCACCCGCATGCTTCCACGGTACGGCTCGGCTCCGACAAGCCACTGCGGCCGCGGGCCGGCTCAGGCTGACCGAACGAGAACGACGCACGCCGTCGATGATCTTGGTCCGCCCGTGTGATCACGATCCTCGCCGGGCCACCACCCTCGTCCGAATCAGGCTCGCCACCGTGGTGACGGCAAGGATGCCGACGATCACCACCAGAGACAGCCAGATCGGGATGTCAGGGGCCCAGGTGACCGGCTCGCCGCCGTTGACGAACGGCAGAGTGTTCTCGTGCAAGGCATGCAGGACGAGCTTGACTCCGATGAACGCCAGTAACACCGCAAGCCCCAAGCTCAAGTACACCAACCGTTTGAGCAGGCCACCGAGCAGGAAGTAGAGCTGGCGTAGTCCCATGAGCGCGAAGATGTTCGCCGTGAGCACCAGGTAGGGCTCCTGCGTGATTCCGTAGATCGCGGGGATGGAATCCAGCGCGAACAACAGATCCGTCGTCCCCAGCGCGACAATGACCAGAAGCATCGGTGTGACCAGACGTTTCCCCGCCCGTTTCACGGTCAGCTTCGTGCCGTGATAGTTCTTGGTCGAGGGCACCCGGCGACGAAGCCATTGCACGGCTCGGCTCTCGTGATATTCGTTCTGCTCCGACTTGCTCTCGACCGCTAATTTCACGGCCGTATATAGCAAGAACGCACCGAACAAATAGAAAATCCAACTGAATGCCGAGATCGCCGCGGCGCCAACGGCGATGAACACGCCGCGCAAGATCAATGCGAGCACGATCCCGACGAGCAACGCGTGCTGCTGCAATTCGCGGGGGACCTTGAGCTTGGCGATGATGACCAGGAACACGAACAGGTTGTCGATCGACAGTGAGTATTCGGTCAGCCAGCCGCCGAGGAATTGCGCCGCGTACTCCGGGCCGCTGATGACGAGGATCCCGGCGCAGAACAACAGGGCGGCACCGATGAAAAACGCGAGATCTCGGGTCACCTCTCGCATCGACGGCTCGTGCGGACGACGGCCCACGATGAACACGTCGACGGCGAGAAACGCGACTGCCACAACCAGTGTGACGATCCACACCCAGGGCGCTACGTGCACATGTCCTCCGGCCAACCTCGGGCGCGACGACGCGCGCTGCGGTAGCCGGAGGTCTCACCCACCCAGCGCGACCGGTCCACCGGTCCTGGGCCGGATCCCCGGGCCGTATAACGGCTACGGCCGTGATGACGGGGACTCCGTGAGTTCTGCGGGTTACTCCCCTCCAGTTCTGGGGAATCATACCCGTCAGGCTCCGAGCGTGGCCGGGCACTAGCCTGTCTAGCAGGCTCGACGGCGACCAGGCAGCGGCTCGAGCCCCATGGCCGAAGGGAGCACGATGCAGATCTGGCCTGGATCGGCGTATCCCCTCGGCGCGACCTACGACGGTTCCGGCACCAATTTCGCGCTGTTCAGTGAGGTCGCCGAACGGGTCGAGTTGTGCCTGTTCGACGCCGACGGCGCCGAAGTACGGCACGACCTTCCCGAGATGGACGGCTTCGTCTGGCACGCGTTCCTTCCAGGGGTGGAACCCGGTCAGCGATACGGCTATCGGGTGCACGGTCCCTACGATCCGTCAAGGGGCCACCGGTGCAATCCGAGCAAGCTGCTGCTCGATCCGTACGCCAAAGCAATCGACGGCAAATTCGAGTGGGGCCAGGCACTGTTCTCGTACAACTTCGGCGATGCGCAGAGTCGCAACGACGAGGATTCCGCCGGCGCCATGCCGAAATCGGTGGTGATCAGTCCGTTCTTCGACTGGGGTGTCGACCGACCGCCGAAGCGGCAGTACGCGGAGTCGGTGATCTATGAGGCGCATGTCAAGGGACTCACGTATCAGCATCCGGAGATTCCGGCCGAACTGCGCGGGACCTACTCCGCGATCGCCCATCCGGTCATGATCGATCACCTGCGCTCCCTCGGGGTCACTGCCATCGAGCTCATGCCCGTGCATCACTTTGCGAACGACTCGACGCTGATCGACCGAGGTTTGTCGAACTACTGGGGCTACAACACGATTGGGTTCTTCGCTCCCGACAGCAAATACAGCTCGAGCGCTAGCCCGGGCGGTCAGGTGCAGGAGTTCAAGTCGATGGTCCGGGAGCTGCACGACGCGGGCATCGAAGTGATCCTTGACGTCGTCTACAACCACACCGGAGAGGGCAACCACCTGGGGCCGACGTTGTGCTTCAAAGGTATTGACAACTCCGCGTATTACCGCCTGGTCGACAACGATCAGCAGTTCTACATGGACTACACCGGTACCGGAAACACGCTCAACGTGCGGCACCCGCATGCCTTGCAGCTGATCATGGATTCGTTGCGGTACTGGGTCATCGAAATGCACGTCGACGGGTTCCGGTTCGACCTGGCGGCGACCTTGGCTCGGGAATTCTACGACGTCGAGCGATTGTCCAGCTTCTTCGAGCTCGTCCAGCAAGACCCGACAGTGAGCCAAGTCAAGCTGATCGCTGAGCCGTGGGACGTCGGGCCCGGTGGATACCAGGTCGGCAACTTTCCGCCGCAATGGACGGAATGGAACGGCAAGTATCGCGACACGGTCCGCGACTTCTGGCGGGGCGAAGCCGCGACGCTCGGCGAGTTCGCGTCGCGCCTCACCGGGTCGGCCGACCTGTACGAGCACTCGGCCCGGCGCCCGGTCGCGTCGATCAACTTCGTCACCGCCCATGACGGCTTCACGTTGCGGGATCTCGTCTCCTACAACGAGAAGCACAACGAAGCCAACGGCGAGGACAACCGGGACGGTGAGAGCTACAACCGGTCGTGGAACTGCGGTCACGAAGGACCGACCGACGATCCCGAGGTGAACGCACTGCGGGCGCGCCAGCAGCGCAATTTCCTCGCGACCCTGCTGCTGTCCCAGGGCGTGCCGATGATCTCCCACGGAGACGAACTCGGCCGTACTCAGCAGGGCAACAACAACGGTTTCTGTCAGGACAACGAGCTGACCTGGATCGACTGGAAGAACCTTGACGTCGATCTCCTTGCCTTCACGCGCTACGTGTCCTCGCTCCGGCGCGATCACCCGGTGTTCCGGCGACGTCGCTTCTTCGATGGTCTGCCGGTCGGCCGTCGAGGCCGCAAGGGACTACCGGACATCGCGTGGCTCCGTCCGGACGGAAGCCAGATGACCAAGCAGGACTGGGGATCCGGCTTTGGCCGAGCAGTAGCGGTATTCCTCAACGGGCAGGGCATCGCCGACCGGGACGGCCGCGGCGAACGCGTGGTGGATGACTCGTTTGTGCTCTGTTTCTCGGCGCACCACGAGCACATCCAGTTCATGCTGCCGCCGGCGTCCTACGGCCGGAACTGGCAAGTCGTGCTGGACACGATGAATCCCGACGTCGGCGATGAGCAGGTCCTGCGGTACCGGCAGCGCGTGGACGTTGGGCCGCGGGCGCTGGTCGTCCTGCAGCGGATCGATTGATGCCCCCTGCGTCCACGTATCGGCTGCAGGTGCGGGCCTCCTTCCCGCTGTCCGCCGTCGCCTCGATCCTCGACTATCTGAGTCAGCTCGGCGTCGGCGCGATCTACCTGTCGCCGTTGTTGCGTGCTACCAGGGATTCGGAGCATGGCTACGACGTGGTCGACTTCACGGCGGTCGATCCATCACGCGGCGGTCCCGTCGGCTGGTCACACCTTGTGACAGACGTGCGGCGCAGACCGCTGCAGATCGTCGTCGACATCGTGCCCAACCACGCGGGCGTGGCGGACGCGAGCGAGAACACCGCGTGGTGGGACGTGCTGCGCCTCGGGCGCGAATCGCCATATGCCCGTTGGTTCGACATCGATTGGACACGCGGTCGCATCCGGCTGCCGGTCCTCAGCGACGATGAGGATGCGCTAGCCGCCCTGCGCGTGATCGATGGTGAGCTGCGCTACTACGAGCACCGGTTCCCGATCGCACCGCGCACCGGGCCGCGTCCGGGCGAAAGTGCCAGGACCGTCCACGACCGGCAGCACTACGAACTGGTCAGCTGGCGACGCGCAGATGTGGACCAGAGCTACCGACGGTTCTTCGCGGTAAGCAGCCTGGCCGGCGTACGCGTCGAGGATCCGGCGGTCTTCGACGCCACGCACCGGGAGATCTTGCGGTGGATCCGCGAGGACGGCGTGACGGGCCTCCGCGTCGATCATCCGGACGGGCTGGCCGACCCGACCGGATACCTGCGGCGACTACGTGCTGCGGCGCCCACGGCTTGGCTCACAGTCGAGAAGATCCTGGAGCCCGGCGAACAACTGCCGCGCGCCTGGCCGGTTGACGGAACGACCGGATACGAGGCGTTGGCCGACGCCGGCGGCGTATTCGTGGATCGCGCCGGCGAGCAGCCGTTCGACGAGCTCTACCGCGAGCTCACGGGCGATCAGCGGACATTCGCTGACCACGTCGTCGACGGAAAGCGGCTCGTGACTACGACGATTTTGCGGGCCGAGGTGCACCGCCTCGCGAGGTTGGCTCCAGATGTACCGCTTGCCACGGACGCCCTCGCTGAGCTCCTGGTTGCGATGCCGGTCTATCGCTCGTACCTGCCGATCGGCGCCGAGTACCTCCGTGCGGCGATCGAGGGCGCGAGCCGCCGCCGGCCCGATCTCGCGGGCGTCATAACCGCCCTGGAGCAACGGCTCAACGATCCGGCCGACGAGCTGGCGTGCCGGTTCCAGCAGGTGTCCGGCGCGGTAATGGCGAAGGGCGTAGAGGATACGGCCTACTACCGATACTCGCGGTTCATCGCCCTGAACGAGGTGGGCGGAGATCCGGCTCGGTTCGGGTTGGACCCGGACGGGTTCCACGAGGCGGCCGAACGCCGGCTGGCGGAGTGGCCCGCGGGGATGACGACGTTGATGACGCACGACACCAAGCGAGGCGAAGACGTCCGCGCGCGACTGGCTGTGCTCGCCGAGCTGCCGGCTGACTGGGCGACTCTCGCGCGGTATCTCCATCAGCTGGTTCCGGTGCCCAATCCAGCCCTCGGCTATCTGCTGTGGCAAACAGTCGCCGGCGCCGGCCTGATCGCACGTGAGCGGTTCCACGCCTACGCGGAGAAGGCGATGCGCGAGGCGTCGGACGGAACCAGCTGGGCCGATCCCGATGTCGCGTTCGAGTCAGCCGTGCACGCTGCGGTCGACGTTGTCTATGACGACCCGCAGATCTACGACGCCATCGCGAAGTTCATCCGACTGGTTGAGCCTCCAGGCTGGAGCAACGCACTTGGTCAGAAGGCGATCGCGTTAACCATGCCGGGCGTTCCCGACGTCTACCAGGGAACGGAATGGTGGGACGACTCCTTGGTCGACCCGGACAATCGCCGCGCCGTCGACTTCGAGTCTCGCTGGTCGATGCTCCGCGCTCTGGACGCAGCGGGTGAACTGCCTCCCGTCGATCGTACGGGCGCGGCCAAGCTGTGGGTGGTCTCGCGCACCCTGCGCCTGCGGCGCGATCGTCCCGAGCTGTTCACCGCCTATCAGCCGGTGCGCGCGCTCGGATCAGCCGCGCGCCACGTACTGGCGTTTGATCGCGGCGGTGCGATCACGGTGGCGACCGTACGGCCGGTGGGGCTGCGCCGGTTCGGTGGCTGGGGCGACACGAGCCTCGTCCTCGAGCGCGAGCTCGAAGACGCCTTCACCGGGCGGCGCCACGCTGGACGGATAGCCGTTGCCGACCTACTCGCCCGCTATCCGGTCGCAGTGCTCGTGCCACGTTGAGTCCTCCAATCGGTGGAGGCGGCTTCAGCCGGTAGATCGACCGCTCGCTCGACGGTGCCACAGACCTCCCGCGGAGAGGCTGAAAGCCATCAGCCACCCCGCCCCCGAGGAGCCACCGAAATGACCGCCATCACCGCGACCGTCCGGACCCACGGCCGCAGCCTCGCCGTCCTCGGCGCCATCGTCGCGATCGCTTTCGCCGTCCTCGCCCTCGTCCTGGTCATGACCGGCCCGGCGCACGACATGCACCACATCGCCAGCGCCTATCACCACCTGCCGCACTTCTTGCAGGCGTTCCTCGGCGCCCAGCACTTCGGAGCCTGAGCCCGCTCGCAACCGAAAGCGAGCTGTCGATTCCGCACTGGCCCGTTCGTCGGATCTGGTGAAGGCTCGGTACACCGGCCAGACCGAAGGGAACGAACCATGCCGCAATATCTGATCTTGCTCTACGAGGACGAGCAGTCCTGGGCCGAGGCAAGTGACGAGAAGTCCGCCGAGATACTCGCCGAGCACGGGGCATTTGGTGAGCGGCACCGCGACGCGCTGCGAGGTGGCTCCGCGTTGCAGCCGCAGGCAACGGCTACGACGATCCGCGGCTGGAACACCGGTACGCCCACCGTCACCGATGGCCCGTTCGCGGAGACCAAGGAGGCGCTGGGCGGCTTCTACCTGATCGAGGCGGCCGATCTGGACGAGGCCCTGGCGATTGCCCGGGACGTGCCCACACCGTTCGGCGGTGTTGAGGTACGCCCGGTCCGGGTGTTCGACTGATCGTGCCCGCGGATCCGGCCGACGCCGCCGTCGTGGCCGCGGTTGCGGATGCCCACCGGCACGAGTGGGCGTTCGTTCTAGCCGCGACGGTGCGGGTAACGAGGGATCTGGATCTGGCCGAGGAGTGCGTCCAGGACGCGTACGCGCAGGCGCTGCGGACGTGGGTGGAGCGGGGGGTTCCCGCGTCGCCCGGGGCCTGGCTCACGACCGTGGCCCGGCGACGGGCGGTCGACGTGTTGCGCCGGGATGCGACGCTGCGCCGTGCGCTTCCCCTGCTTCTGCTCGACGAGCAGCCGGGCGCGGAACCCGAACGGCCGGACGATCACATCCCAGACGATCGGCTCCGGCTGGTGTTCACCTGTTGCCATCCAGCGCTCGCCGAAACGAGCCAAGTTGCCTTGACCCTGCGGCTGCTGTGCGGATTGACGACGGTTGAGGTCGCGCGCGCGTTCTTGGTCGGTGAGTCCACGATGGCGGCCCGGATCACCCGCGCCAAACACAAGATCGCCGCCGCCGGCATTGCCTACCGAGTCCCGCCGGCGGAGGAACTGCCCGCCCGGGTAGACGCGGTCCTGACGGTCATCCATCTGGTTTTCACGACCGGGCATACCGCCCCGGCCGGCGCCGACCTCATGCGCCGAGACCTGGTCGAGCGAGCGCTGGACCTCGCCCGGATGCTGGCCGCGCTGCTGCCCGACGACCCCGGCGTCTCGGGCCTGCTCGCGCTGATCCTGCTCACCGACGCCCGACGCGAGACCCGACTGGGGGCGGACGGCGGCCTGCAGTTGCTCGCTGACCAGGACCGAAGACAGTGGGACCAGGCGGCGATCCGGGAAGGCGCCGAGCTGGTGCGGCGGGCCCTTCGACACCGGCCGCCGGGCCGGTTCGCGCTGATGGCGGCGATCGCGGCCGTGCACAGCGGGGCGCCTACCTGGGATGACACCGACTGGCATGAGGTGGTCGGGCTCTACGACGTGCTGGTGCAGATTTGGCCGTCACCGGTCGTCGCTTTGAACCGCGCTGTTGCCGTCGGATTCGAGCAAGGCCCTGAGGCAGGTCTTGCGGCCTTGGAGCCGCTGACGGCGGAGCCACAACTCGCCGGCTATGGCTACCTGGCCGCCGCTCGCGCGGACTTCCTGCGGCGACTCGGACGCAACGTCGAAGCTCGGCACGCATACGAGGAGGCGTTGCTGTTGACCGAGAATCGAGCCGAGCAGGTCTTCCTCGCCGGACGACTCTCGGAGATCACCGAACGCAACCGGGCGTGATTCGACCATCAGCCGCGGATCCGTACGCTCGTGGCATGCCGGCTCGTTTCGCCCACCCCACCGATCCGAGCGCGCCCCTCGTCTGGCGAGTTCCCGCGTGGCAGCCCACGGTCATGATGTTGTTCGTCTGCGGAGTGGTCGCCTTGAACCTGTACTTGTCACCGAACACTCTGGTGCGGATCGTAACGATCGGGCTCGGCGCGCTCGCCTTCATCGCAGCGATCGAGGGCCTGCGCATGTACTTGGTCGCAGACCGGTACGGCATCGGTTTTCGCGGTCTTCTGCGCACCCACAACATCGACTGGTCAGATATCCAGTCGATCTCTGTTCGGCGCAGCGGGTTCAACGGGCCGACACTTCGAATCACCCGAGCCGACGGGTCGTACGCAGATGTTCCTCCGTCGCTGATGCTTCCGACCAAGCCCACCGGCACAGTCAAGACACTCGCGCAACTCGGCGATACTGCACGCATGATCATCGACTATGGGCAGGCTCGCCGCTAGCGAGGCTCAGAACGGCGGCTGCAGGCGCAGCCGCAGGCGGTCTACGTCCAGGGCTGGCTCCGGATAACGCGGATCGAGATCACGGAGCGTCTCCACGAGCAATTGCTCGACGGCCCAGTTCCGGTACCACTTCCGGTCGCTCGGCACGACGTACCACGGCGCGTGGTCGGGGGAGCAGTGCTTGAGCATGTCGGCGTATGCGGCCTGATAGTCGGCCCAATAGGCACGCTCGGTAATGTCTCCCTCGCTGAACTTCCACCGTTTGGTCGGATCGTCCAGCCGGGCCAGGAGCCGCTCGCGCTGGGTCGCGTACGAGATGTGCAGCAAGCACTTCACGACTGTCGTGCCGTGCTCGACGAGGCCCGCCTCAAACGCGTTGATCTCTTCGTAACGCCGCTGCCACTCCGCCTCGGGGATGAGATCATGCACCCGCGGAACGAGCACATCCTCATAATGGGATCGATCGAAGACGCCAATGATTCCTGACCGGGGCAACGCCTTGCGGATACGCCAGAGGAAATGATGCGCTGCCTCCTCCGGAGTCGGCTTCTTGAAGGCCTTCACCGAGACGGCATTTGGTGAGCACAGGCCGACGACGTGCTTCACCACGCCACCCTTGCCGGAGGTGTCCATGCCCTGCAGCACGAGAAGTACAGATCGCTGGCCCCCTAGCGTCGACTCGGCGTAGAGCCTTTCCTGGAGATCGCCGAGGAGACCGCCTTCCTTGATCAGGTTCTGCAAGGTGCGCTTCTTCTTGCCGGGCGCCAGCGGTGTGCTCGCCGTCTCGTAGCCAGCGAGATTTACCGCACCCGGTGCCGCTCGGAGGACGTCACGCACGGACTTGGGATCAGCTTTCACATGCGGCAGCCTATGTGGTGCGTAACCGACCTGGCAGGGTAAGACTCCCCCATGACCGGGTTTCGCGTCTGGGCGCCGTTGGCCCATCGGGTGCGCGTCCGGCTCGGCGCCGAGGTGCACGACTTGGCCGCCATCGGTAACGGGTGGTGGGGAACGAGCCTCGACGCGGCACCTGGCACCGACTACGCCTACCTGCTCGACGAGGACGAACACGGTCTTCCGGATCCGCGGTCGCGCTGGCAACCACGAGGCGCGCACGAGGCAAGCCGGGTCTATGACGACTCGGCCTATCGCTGGCAGGACGGATCGTGGCCGGGGCGTGACTGGCCCGGATCAATCGTCTACGAACTTCACATCGGCACGTTCACGCCAGAAGGGACCTTCGACGCGGCGATCGAACGCCTGAGCCACCTCGTTGACCTGGGTGTGACCCATGTCGAGTTGTTGCCGGTGAACACCTTCAACGGGGTCTGGAACTGGGGTTACGACGGCGTGGACTGGTACGCCGTGCACGAACCCTACGGCGGTCCGGACGGGCTGAAACGCTTCGTCGACGCGTGCCATTCGCACCGCCTCGCGGTGCTCCTCGACGTGGTTTACAACCATCTCGGGCCGAGCGGCAACTACCTCCCTCGCTTCGGGCCCTACCTGGCCAGGCAGCGCAACGCGTGGGGTGAGGTGGTGAATCTCGACGGACCCGGCTCGCCGGAGGTTCGCCGATACATCATCGACAACGCCCTCATGTGGCTGCGCGACTTCCACATCGACGGTCTCCGGCTGGATGCGGCCCATGCCCTCCTCGATACGTCGAAGCCGCATCTGCTCGCTGAGCTGTCCGCCGCCGTCGACGGCCTCGCGGCATTGCTTGGCCAGCCGAGAACCCTCGTCGCCGAGTCCGACCTGAACGATGCAGTCATGATCACCCCGCGGAGCGAGGGCGGGTACGGGCTGGACGCCCAGTGGGACGACGATATGCACCATGCGTTGCATGCGCTGCTGACCGGGGAGCGCCAGGGCTACTACGTGGACTTTGGCTCACTGGCCGCCCTCGCCAAGGTCTACACGTCGGCGTTCCTGCACGATGGCTCCTACTCGACATTTCGCGGTCGAGTGCACGGGCGCCCGGTCGATCGCGTCCGGACGCCGGCCCATCGGTTCGTCGCGTACTTGCAGGATCACGATCAGGTCGGAAACCGGGCGCTCGGAGATCGGTTGCCGGAGATCACCCCACCGCGTCTGCTGGATGTCGGCGCGGTGTTACTGCTCACCTCGCCATTCACGCCCATGCTCTGGATGGGTGAGGAGTGGGCCGCCGGCACGCGATGGCCGTTCTTCAGCTCTCATCCCGAGCCGCACCTCGCCGCCGCGGCGAGCAGCGGACGCATCGAGGAGTTTGCGAACTACGGCTGGGATACCACCGAGATGCTCGACCCCCAGGACCCGCTGGCCTTCCAGGCTGCCAAGCTGAATTGGTCCGAGCTTTCCGCCGCTCCGCACCAGAACATGCTGGCGCTCTACCGGCGGCTGATCTGGTTGCGGCATTCCGAGCCTGATCTGCAGGACGTCCGGCTCGCCGCAGTGGCCGTCGACTACGACGAGGCAGCTCGATGGCTGGTCGCCCATCGTGGTGGGCTGCGGATCGCGGCGAACTTCGACGAGGCTCCACAGGTCGTGCCTGGCCTGGCCGGTGAGGTCCTGCTTGCCACCGGCGAGGTCAAGACGGCCGACACCGGCCTCTCGCTGGACGGGCAGAGCGCAGCCGTCATCCGAACCCGCTGAGAGCTCCGCATCCGGGCTGGAGTGGCACGGCGTCCGCCACGCGACGATCATCGGCGGGGTGAGCCCGTCCGACGATCGCGCTGTCGATGTCGTCACGACAGGTTCGGCCGGGTTTCGGAGCCGCTGGAGCGTAACGCCGACCGGCCGTCGGATTGTCTTGGTTGTTGCGACGGTGATCGCGGCGGCTGCGGTGGTGGTCGGCGCCGCTGCGGGGAACGCCAGTCCCGTTCATCACGCGAGGACCGTTGTCGACCCCGGGCCACCAGCCGCAGTCACCACTGATGCTGCCGGATGCCCGGTCACGGTGCGGTGCACGACCTCGGCCACGACGTCGACGCAGCTGCGAGCCGCCTTGCGGCGCGCCTTTCCCGCCGCGCGAGTCCTGGCCGGCGCCCACACCGTGGAGAGGGACAGGCCCGGCGTCATCTACCAAGCCACGGTGCTCGGCGCGCTCGAGGGAGGTGCCGTTGTCTCGGCGACGGCGGGTTGCGTTCCCGGCGGAGCCGCGGTTGTCGAGCAGACCGTTCGCTCGGCGAACACCAGCCTCGATCTGGCCGGGAACACCGTAGTGCATGCCCGCCTGTTGTTGGAGATTGTGCCGGGCGCGGCCGGATGCAGCGTGCAGGTATACCTGAACTCCCCCCGCGTCGGGACGTCGTGGGACACGGCGGCGATCTCGTTGGCCCATGATCCGGGCGCGCAGGTGGCGCCGCGATGACGCCCGAGCACCCGACGTCGTCGGGGTGGAGCGACCTGGAGATCACTGCGAGCGATCCGGCCGGAGGCGGTCTCGCCAATCCACCGGCACCGTCAGCAGCCTCCCCGCGGCCGGTGTCTCGCCGTACGGTCATCGTCGCGGTCACGGTGGCCACGTTGGCACTCGCGGTCGCGATCCTCGGCCTGGTCGTCCGCTCCCGAACCGTGACGACGACGACGCACGTCCAAGCCGTCGTACCGCTGGGAGTCGATGCCTCCGGCTGCCCGGTCGGTCGGACCTGCCGGGTCTCGTCCGATCCCGAATCCGTCGTTCTCGGGGCAGTCGACCGGGCGCTGGAGTTTCCGACTGTGATCGGCTCCGGCACCGTTTCCGACGTGTCGACGAATGCCACCTATCGCACGACGCTCACCGCGGTCCTCAACGCGGGGGTCAGCGTCACGACAACCGCCCAATGCGTCCCCGGCGGATCGGCCGTGCCGCAGCGGTCAACCGGGCTCGCCGCGACCGGGCCAGCCGACGGAGCCGTGGTCGTTCCCGGTGCGCCGGGCTGCAGCGTGGTTGTGCTCGTCCGCGCTCCGGCCGGCGCTCCGGTCCCGGTCCAAGCTATCGAGCACATCGCGCACGACCCGTCCGCGCAGCTGCACGTCGCCCGCTGAGGACCTGCCGCGTCCGTTACCGTGAGGTTCAGTCGAGCGAAGGAGCGAGGCGTGAGCGGTCCGACCCGAGGCTTCACCGGCCGGCTGCATCGGGTGCGGGACGAACGCCTGCCACCTGGGCAATACGACGTCGGGTCGGACTTCCCGGTGCTGACCGCGGAGGTGACGCCGCGGCTGGCTCCGCAACGGTGGTCGATCACAGTCGACGGTCTCGTTGCGGAGACCAGAACCTGGACGTGGGACGAGGCGCATCGGTTGCCGGCGTCGGAGTTCCACGGCGACATCCACTGCGTTACCACGTGGTCCAAGCTCGGGACGAGCTTCGGTGGGGTCAGCGTCGACACGCTGTTCGATGCCGCCCGGCCGCTGCCCGCGGCGGCTTTCGTGCTCGCGACGTCGACCACCGGCTACACGACGAACCTGCCGCTGGCGGACTTGACGGGAGGCAAGGCGTGGGTCGTGTGGACGCACGAGCGCAAGCCGTTGCCGATCGACCATGGTGGTCCAGTCCGCCTGCTCGTTCCGCATCTGTACTTCTGGAAGAGCGCGAAATGGGTCACTCGGCTGACCCTGCTTGATCATGATCAGCAAGGTTTCTGGGAGCGCAACGGATACCACGACCGGGGCGACCCATGGCTCGAGCAGCGTTACCAAGGTGACTGAGCCGCCACTGACACTTCCGGCCACGCCGCATGCTCCGACCGGCGGTTGGCGCCAGGCCGTCGTGCGCGAGGTACGGCACCCGTCCGCTCGGTCGGTGCTGCTCCGGCTAGAGGTCAGGCACCGAATGACGCATATGGCGGGCCAGCATTACGTGGTCCGGCTCACCGCTGACGATGGGTACACCGCCCAGCGGTCCTACTCGGTGTCGTCCGCGCCGTCGGATCCGCTCGTCGAGCTGTTCGTCGAGCGCCTCGAGACGGGCGAGGTCTCGACCTTTCTCGCCGACGTCGTCCGACCGGGCGACGAGCTGCAGGTCCGCGGCCCGATCGGCGGATGGTTCGTGTGGGACGGGGTTTCGCCGGCGTTGGGCGTCGGTGGTGGGACCGGCGTCGTGCCCCTGGTCGCCATGGTGCGACTCGCCCGGGACCTCGGGAGCACCCGGCAACTTAAGCTGGCCGTTTCCGGGCGCAACCTGCCCGAGCTGCCCTACGCCGACGAGCTGGCCGCGGCCGGGGCCACCATCGCGCTCACCCGGGTGCCGCACGGTGAGCGGCCGGCCGGGCGGCTGACCGCCGCTGACCTCATGCCGTTGCTCGTACCGGGCGCGACCGCCTATGTCTGTGGCTCGGCCGGCTTCGCCGAGTTTGCCAGCCTGCTGCTCGTCGGCCTCGGCGTGCCCGTGCTGGATGTGCGAGTGGAGCGCTTCGGCCCGAGCGGCTGAGTCGACGGGTGGTCAGCGGCCGTCGAGGAGCGGCCGCAATCGGTCCCACGTAGCGCCGCTGGCGGCGTCGCGGCGGCGGCGAGCGATGCCCGACAGCACTTCGAGAACCACCCGATTGGCCAGGAAGGCCGTGATGTCGGCGTGGTCGTAAGGCGGTGACACCTCCACCACGTCGACGCCGACGACCGGGAGTTCGTAGCCGATGCGCCGCACGGAGTCGAGCAATTGGCGCGCGGAGAGGCCGCCCGGTTCCGGGGTGCCGGTCCCCGGAGCATGCCCCGGGTCGCACACGTCGATGTCGACCGACAGAAACACCCCGTCGCAGTCGTCGGTGGCGATGCCGAACGCCTCGGTCAGGCACGTCCCCAAGCCGCGCTCACCGATCTCGGTCATCTCGTAGGAACGCATATGCTGCTCGGCCATCCAGTCGAGCGTCTCCGGAGGCGGCCAGTAGCCGCGCAGGCCGATTTGCAGGAATCGATCCCCGCGTACGGCGCCGGACTCGATCAGCCGGCGCATCGGCTGGCCGTGGCCGATCAGCGAGCCGAACTCGATGTTCCCGGTGTCCGCGTGCGCATCGAAATGGATCATCGAGATGCGGCCCTGGCCTAGATGTTGGGCCACGCCGGCCGCATCCGGCCAGGCGATCGTGTGGTCGCCACCGAGAACGAGCGGGATGGCGCCGTTGCGCGTCACCTCGTAGACCGCTGCCTGCAAATCCCGCACGGACCGCGCGGCGTCGCCGGAAAACATTTCGACGTCGCCGGCGTCGTACACCCGCAGGTCGCGCAACCCGTCGACCCGGAGCGCCAGCGACGGCCGGGAGCCGTCGTGCGGAAGATAGTCCGTCTGCCGGATGAGCTGAGGCCCGAACCGAGCGCCGGCGCGGTTGGACGTCCCGCCGTCGAACGGCGCTCCGAGGATCACGACGTCCGCGTCGGCATAGGTCGCCGGATCAGCCCAGTCGCAGCGGTCGACCCCGAGAAAGGGGATGTCCGGACCGAACTGAGGTCCGTACCGCGCCATTGTCGCGACCTCCCGCGAGTCGTTCCCGAACTCTTACCAGAGCGTGACCCTCCCGGGCGAGGGTTCTGCGGGCGGGACGTCGACGATCCGAGCTGGGAACTGCTCAGGTGGCGGGCCGAACACCCGTCGGGCCGCGGCGATCGACGCGCGGGCGAGGGCCGCGTTGCCAGCGGCGCCGATGCCGGCGCCGATGCCCATCGGAATAGCTCGACCGATCAGCAGCGCGCCCTGCTGAAGGCCGAAGCGTGGGAGGAAATGCTTGGCGAGACGACGGTTAGCGCGGCGGACGGATTCCTCCGACGCGTGCTGGGACAGCACTTGAGCCCACTTCGCGCGCGATCGTTTCGCGCCGCGAGCGGACTCCTCGAGGATCCGCACTCCTTCGTCACCGAGCAGCAGCGCGAGCACCAGCGCCCGTCGCTGCTCGAGGTTGTCCACCCGCAGACCGTGAACCTCGGCCACGGCCAGGCCGAAGAGCGCCGTGGCTTCCGCGAAGGCGCCGATCTCGAAGGCCGCGGTAGCGACAGAAGCGCCCGTTCCCACGCCCGGAAAGGCCGCTGACCCGCCGGCAATCGCGCCGATTGCGGTGACGGTGCCCAGATAGATCCGCTCCAGCTCGCGGATCGTGTCTGCTGGCGTGAGGCCGCGCTTGGCTCGCGCCCGATTGACGTACGAGACGACGCCTGGCCGCTGGACCCGCATCGCGCGGTCAAGCGACGAATCCAACACACCCTCGACGAATGACGGCATCGGAATCGGGATACTGCGACGGCGAGATTTAGCCATGCGCTCCCCCGCGAGCCGACGCCGGCATCGCCGCGTCGAACCGCTCGCCCAGGTGAACGCCGATGGCCATGAACCCAGTCTGCCGACCAGCTCGCCGATGTGCCAGGAGCCTCATGGTGAGATGGCCCGATGCGTGCCCTGGTCCCGGCACCGGCCGATCCGGTCAACGTTCACGACCACTACGCCGCCGGCTGGCTTACCTCCGGGGGGATACGCGCCAACTTCGTGGCGAGTGTCGATGGCGCCGCGTCCACAGCCGGGCGGTCGCGCGGGCTGCAGACCCGCGGAGACAACCTGGTGTTCGCCGCCCTCCGGGATCTGGCCGACGTCGTGCTCGTCGGCGCTGGCACGGCCCGAGCCGAGGGCTATCGCGCCGCAACCCTGAGCCCGGCCCGGCAGGAAGTCCGGCGTTCCTACGGGCTGGCCCCGACGCTGCCGATCGCGGTGGTGAGCCGCTTAGCCCTGCTGGATCCGGCCTCGGAGCTGTTCCGAACCCCCGACCCGGCCACCCGGACCATTGTGCTTACGTGCGCTACTGCCGACGCCACCGCCCAGCGTGCGTTAGAACCCGTGGCGGACGTCGTGCTGTGCGGGGAGGAGACCGTGGACCTCGCCGAAGTGCGGTCCACGCTCGTGGCACGCGGTCTGACGAGAATCTTGTGCGAAGGCGGACCGTCGTTCTTTGCTGATCTCGTCCGGTCCGGCGAAGTCGACGAGCTGTGCCTCTCGGTCACGCCGTTGCTCGCCGGCCCGGGTCCGGGCCGGATCACCGCCGGCGCGTCGTGGCCCGGCGACCCGGCTGCGCTCAACCTCGTCGGTCTGCTCGAACAGGACGGGGCGCTGTTCGGCCGGTACCAGATCACCCGGCGGAGCTAGTGTTCCGCTAGTACTGAGGGCCTGGTGTCCGGCCGGCGGTCCGGCGTCCCAGCCCCGAGACGATGTCGTCCAGCCGGAAAGTGACCGGCTGCTCGAGCTGCTCGTAGGTGCACGACGCCGGCTCCCGATCCGGTCGCCAGCGGACGAATTGCGCGGTGTGCCGGAACCGTGGCCCTTCCATGTGGTCGTAGCGCACTTCGACCACCCGCTCCGGGCGGAGCGGAACGAACGAGAGGTCCTTGCCTGCGTTCCACCGGGACGTCTCGTTTGCTCGTGGCGTGCGACTGCCCGCCTCCATCGCTGCCCAGTTCCAGGGATGGTCGTCGAATGTTGTCACCAGTGGCTGCATCTCGCGGAAGAGCTCTTTGCGGCGCGCGAGCGGGAACGCGCCGATGACACCTACCGAGGCCAGCTCACCGCTGTCCGTGAACAGTCCGAGCAGCAGCGAGCCGATCGCGTCCGGCCCGCTCTTGTGAACCCGATAACCAGCGACGACGCAATCGGCGGTCCGCTCGTGCTTGATCTTGAACATCACCCGCTTGTCGGGCTGGTAGGTGCCATCGAGCGGCTTGGCGACGATCCCGTCCAGTCCAGCGCCTTCGAATCGCTCGAACCATTCGCGGGCGATCGCCGGATCGCGGGTGGCCGGCGTCACGTGAATCGGCGCCCGGGCCCGCGCGAGCGCGACCTCGAGCGCCATCCGCCGGTCGACGAACGATCGCCCGGTCAGGTCGGAGTCGCCCAGCGCGAGCAGATCGAAAGCGACGAACGAAGCCGGGGTCTCCTCAGCCAACAGGCGCACGCGTGACTCGGCGGGATGGATGCGCTGTTGCAGGGCCTCGAAATCCAGCCCGTGCTCAGACGTAACCACGATCTCGCCATCGACGACGCAGCGATCCGGCAGGTTCGAGCGCACGGCGTCGACGACTTCGGGGAAGTAACGGGTCATCGGTCGCTCGTTGCGGCTTCCGATCTCCACCTCGTCGCCGTCGCGAAAGATGATCGACCGGAAGCCGTCCCATTTCGGCTCGTACGACGCGCCGCGGGGTATCTCCGCGACCGCCTTGGCCAGCATTGGCGGGACCGGTGGCATCACAGGTAGTTGCATGGACCTCATTGTGGCCGGAACCGGGACATGGGTCGTCTCGGTACCGTGCAATCGTGCTATCCGCGAAATTTCGGCCCGCGGTCGTGCTGGTCGCCCTGGGTCTGCTCGTGGCTTGCACCACGACGACTACCGGCGACGGCACGGGTGCGGACGGAAATACCCCGCCACCTTCGCCGAGCCCGGCGGGATCGGCTGCGCAATCGGCGGCGCCCTTGGAGTTCAACGACTGTTCCCGGCTGCTCGATCTGGGCCGGGTGTCGGAGGACCGGAGGAAGAAGCTCACCGTCGAGTGTGCCCGGATTCAGGTGCCCCTCGACTATGCCCGACCCGCCGGCACGCAGATCTCCATCGCGCTGCTCCGGATCCACTACGCCGATCAGCCACAGCGGGTCGGCTCCCTGCTCGTCAACCCCGGGGGCCCAGGTGGCTCCGGCGTGAACCTGGCGGTGGGGCTGGCCGGGGAGCTCTCGACCGATGTGCTGCAACACTTCGACATCGTGGGCTTTGATCCCCGCGGAGTCGGCCTGTCCGCCCCGGTCAAATGCATGAGTACGGCCCAAGAGGACCAGCTGCTCTCGCTCGACACCGACGTGCGGACGACGGCCGGGCTCCGGGCGGCCAAGCAGCTCTTCGCCGGATTGGCCACGTCCTGCAACGCGAAGTACGGGGCCACGATCGGCCACTACGACACGGTGGACACCGCCCGAGACATGGATCGGATCCGGGTAGCGCTCGGCGACGCGACGATGAACTACCTCGGCTTCTCCTACGGCACAGAACTCGGCGCGGTATATGCGCACCTGTTCCCGAAGAGGATCCGGGTAGCGGCTCTGGACGGAGCCGTCGACCCCAAGCTGGACGACCTGGTCAGCCAATCGAGCGCGCAGGTCGCCGGCTTCGAGCAGGCTTTCGACCAGTTCGCCGCGGACTGCGTCACGCGGGATCCCTGTCGAGAGCTCGGCGATCCGCGGCAGGCTGTCTACGCGATCCGGGACCAGGCCGCAACCAGTCCGATCCGCTCAAGCGACGCTCAAGACCCGCGGCGAGCGACCGCGAGCCTGGTTCTCCTTGGTGTTCTGCAAGCCCTCTACAGTCGCGACCTGTGGCCGACGCTCGGTACCGCGTTGCTGGCTGCCCGCCGAGGCGACGCCAAGGGCCTCCTCGCGCTGGCCGACGACTACTCCGACCGCGACGAGTCCGGGCAGTACTCGAACTTCCTCGACGTGTACTTCACTGTCACCTGTAACGACCTCGCCGCAGACCCGGACGACGCGACGATCCAGGCGATGGGGCGCGCGTGGGCGACGCAGTACCCGATGTTCGGTCTCTGGCAGGCAGCCGCTCTCACCCAGTGCAGTGGCTGGCAGAAGCAGCGGACCCCGATCCCGCCGGAGACCGCAGCCAGCAGCGCGCCAATCCTGGTGGTCGGAAACCTGCACGATCCCGCCACCCCATATGCCGGCGCGGTGAACCTCACCAAGGAGCTCGGCCGCGCTTCCCTACTGTCGTGGAACGGCGAAGGACACACCTCGTACCTGGAGGGATCCACCTGCGTCGACCGTGCGGTCAACGCCTACTTGATCAACAAGACGCTTCCGACTCCGAACACCACCTGCCCCGCGCGGTGAGTCAGCGGTTTGCGTTCGCTGCGCCCGGATGCCGAATATTGTGGCCAAAAAGTGCTTGTGCGGGCCCGTCGCTCATCGGGTGATCCCGAGAGCGCACCCGCCGGTGCCGGAAAGGAGACCGACGTGACCATCGCCGGATCTGCCGTCACACCGGATATCGACGCCACTCGGTGGCCGGACGTCGCGGTCGTACCACACTCACCGGTTCGGGCCGCGATCGCACGCCGGCTGTTCCACCGAGTGGTTGCGCGTATCCCGCTACGGGTGGTCGAACCGTCCGGCCGAACCTACGGCGGCGGAGGCAGCAAGGACCCGATACTTCGCCTGGTCCGGCCCGCGGTGTTCTTTCAGCGGGTCGGCGCCTCAGGCAGCGTCGGGTTCGGCGAGGCCTACATGGCGGGCGACTGGACCGCCGACGACCTCTCCGGTGTGCTGTGCGCATTCGCGGCGCACCTCCGCGACGTCGTCCCAGCCACGCTGCAGCGGCTGCGAGCGGTCGCGTCACGCCGGCCGCCCGCGTCCGATGACAACACCGTGGCCGGAGCGCGCCGGAACATCCATCGGCACTACGACCTGTCCAACGACATGTTCAAGGTATTTCTCGACGAGTCGATGACGTACTCGGCCGCCCTGTACAACGGCGATCCGGCCGAGTCCTCCGATGAGCTGGCGACCGCCCAGCGACGCAAGGTCGACCGGCTCCTCGATACGTCCCAGGTGCACGCCGGCACCCGAGTCCTCGAGATCGGCACTGGATGGGGCGAGCTCGCGATCCGGGCCGCGAGCCGCGGTGCCGAGGTCACGTCAATCACGAACTCCGCCGAACAGGCTGCCCTGGCGCGGGAGCGCATCGCGCAGGCCGGGCTGGCCGGCCGCGCGACCGTGCTCCTGCAGGACTACCGAGCCACGACCGGCCGGTTCGACGCCGTTGTCAGCGTTGAGATGGTCGAAGCGGTCGGCATGAACTACTGGCCGGATTACTTCCAGACCATCGATCGCGCACTCGTTCCCGGCGGCCGGGCCGGTCTGCAAGCCATCCTGCAGGCCGACGATCTCATGCGCGCGACGGCCAACACCCAGACGTGGATCCGCAAGTACATCTTCCCGGGCGGCGCACTCCTCTCGGCGGAGGCCCTGCACGACACGATCACCCGCCACACTGGCTTGCACTTGCTCGACCGCTATTCCTTCGGCCAGCACTACGCCGAGACCCTGCGCCGCTGGCGGGCCAACTTCGAGGCGCGGAGCACGGACATTGCCCGGCTCGGATTCGACGAGACGTTTCGTCGGATGTGGTCGTTCTACCTGGCGTATTCCGAGTCAGGATTTCGCACCGGATGCCTCGACGTCAGCCAGATCTGCCTGGCGAAGCCGGTCCGCGGAGCCCTCGCGTAATCCAGTCACGATCTGCGTCCCGCCCAGGTAGCCTGCGGCGTGGCTGTCGTCCTCGCGCTGCTCGCGGCGGTGTCCTACGGCGTCAGTGACTTTGTCGGCGGGCTAGCGTCACGGCGCCGATCCGCGCTCGCCATCCTGCTCTACAGCTACCCCGTCGGCGCCGTGCTGATGGCCGCGCTGCTTCCCCTCACGTCGGGGACTTTGACCACTCGGGCGGTCGTGTTCGGGATTCTGGGCGGCGCGTTCGGGTTGGTCGGTGTCGTACTGCTCTACAGCCTGCTCGCCATCGCGCCGATGAACGTGGTCTCGCCGATCACCGCCGTCTTGGCGGCGGCCGTCCCGGTGGTCGTCGGCGTGCTGACGGGAGACCGGCCCGCCACGGCCGCGTGGTTTGGCGTCGCCATCGGTTTCGTGGCAGTCGTCCTCGTCAGCCGCCAGCCGGCCGAGACACCCCACGGCCGGCTCACCACTCGCACGGTGGCGCTCGCGATCGCGTCCGGCGTGGGGTTCGGCGGGTACTTCGTCTTTCTGGCCCGGGCCGGTGACGCGACCGGACTGTGGCCGCTGCTGATTTCGCGGCTGGCGTCCGCCGTATTGATCGTGCCGCTCGCGTATCGGGCGGGGGCGATAACCGTTATCCGCGGTCGGCTTCTCGCCCTGTGCGTTATTGCGGGCGCATTGGACGCGGCCGCGAACCTGTTCTTTCTGCTCGCATCCCGGCAGGGTCTGCTGTCGCTCGCGGCCGTGATCACCGCCCTCTACCCCGCGACCACCGTGGCGTTGGCGATCGTCTTCCTGCACGAGCGACCGTCCCGTGCCCAGCAAGTGGGGTTGGGTCTCGCAGCAGTGGCCATCGTGCTGATTACGCGCTAAGCGGCATCGGGGACTTCGCCGCCTAGCGAAATCAAACAAGCGCTGACTTGATCCGGGTGGCGATTCGGGGGTTAGCGGAGAAACGTGAACAGCCGATGGGTTGGCATCGTCTCGGTCTCATCGACGAACCGCATTGCCCCGACGGTCGGGTGACCGTCGCGATCCAGAGTGTCGAGTCCGATCTCGGCGAAGCCCGCCGCGACAAAGCGACGCCGAATCTCATCGGTTCGATCGCCGCCATGCCGGCCGCGCGACCAGAGCACGGTAGCGCCGGGGCGACACATGGCTGGAGCCGCCGCGATAGTGCGAGTGATGTCGGCATCACTGATATTGCCGAAGATCCCAACCAGCACGACGATGTCGGCCGGCACGGCGCCGGAGTAGGCAGCGGGATCTCCGGCGTCGGCGACCCGTACGTCGACTCTGATGCGCGGGTACAGGTCTGCGGCTTGTTGCCGGGCTCGCGCCGCGAGCATCGGGTCGATTTCGAGCAGCGTGACGTCGATGTTGTCCATATCGGGATGCAGCGCGAGTACGCCGAGGACGTCGCGACCATCGCCCGCGCATACGCTGAGCACCCGAGCTGGGCCGGAGTGTTCGCGAAGCGACCGCGCGATCCACGACCGGACCACCGAAAGCCGCCAAGACAGCGACGATCGTGGATCGTCGTACGCCTCGTGCCAGGCGACATAGTCGCGCAGCCCGTCCGCCGACGTCGCGGCCTCGGTCTCGGCATCCGGGGTGACCTTGCGATACAGGCCACGACCCCGGAACATGGCGGCACCCGATTGCCCGCTCGTCACCCGCTCCCACATATTGCTTAATCGAACAGGAGTGGGTCCAGTCCACGGCGAACACCGATCACGTCGGCGACGTGACGAATGGCCAGCAGGGTGCCGGTCACGTACGGGTCAGCGGTCGGCCCCGCATCGTGACGCACTGCGAGGCGTTCGCCCGGGCCTCCGAACACGATCTCGGTGCTGACCACGAAGCTGGGCAGCCGGACCGAGTGGATCTTGGTACCCGCAACCGCAGCTCCGCGCGCTTCGGCCGGTCCGTGGAGATTGGCATCCCCTATGGTCGCTTCCGGCTCGTGAATATTCGCCAACGTCTCGGCGAGGTCTCGGGCGGTACCGCTGGGCACGTCCGATTTGGCATCGCTGGAGTAATCGATGATCTCCCAGCGCGCGAGATGTTCTGCGGCCATCACGGCGGCCCGGCGCAGCACGGCGGCCATGACCGAGAAGTTGCCCGCAGCGATGACCCCGACCCCACGGTTGCGGGACAGTCGATCGAGGTCTGCGTAGCTCTCAGCCGAGAGCCCGCTGCTCCCAATGACCACGTGGACCTCTGCTTCGACGGCGGTCCAGACGTTCACCTTGACCGCGGTGGCGCCGGTGAAGTCGACCAGCACGTCCGTCGGGGCAGATGCCAGAGCCTCTGCGACGGTCGCGAACACTGACCCGGTCCAGTTCTTGCCGGTGACCTCGACCAAGGATTGCCCAGCTGCTGAACGGGATACGCCTGAGGTCAACACCAAGTCATCCGTCCGGCCGATCGCCTCGACGATCGGTTGCGCGGCCCAACCGGTGATCCCGGCGAAACAAACGTTGATCACCGTCCCGACCCTACGCACCGTCACCGCAAGCAAATACCCGCCTCCGCCTCAGACCAGTGGCCGCAGCAGAGGCGCGACCAGAATGGTGCGCGTGAATGCAAAGCTGCCGGACGCGTACCGATTGATCAGCACCGTGCCCGCGGTCAGTGATCATCTGACGCTACGGGAACGGGCCGGGTTGTCGACGATGACCCGGCGGCAGGCCGAGGCCGGTTTACGGGGCAGCTGGACCGCCTGTCACGTCGTGCATGAACCGAGCGGGGAAACCGTCGCGATGGGCCGGGTTATCGGCGACGGCGGCTGCTTCTTCCAGGTCGTCGACATGGCCGTGCTTCCCGAGCATCAGCGCCGCGGGATTGGGGATACGGTACTGGCCCACCTGCTCGACCGGATCCGCGGTGCGGCGCCCGGTGCCTATGTCAGCTTGCTCGCTGACCCGCCCGGGCGTCGCTTGTACGCGAAGCACGGTTTCCGCGAAACCGCACCGTCGTCAGTCGGCATGGCATTGCGACTCAGCTGACCGCTCGTGCGGCAGGGCAAGGGCGGCGTCCAGGTCGATCGATCGTTCGGCGTGATCGGGTGCTCCGGTCTCGGGAGTCTCCTCGGCGAGATCGACCCCAGGAAACGACCCGAGCCCATTTGCGGGGCCACGAGATGAACTCATTCACGACCATGCGCCCAGCGCTCGGGCGCGCGAAGTAGCACGTCCTGGACGAGATCCGCCCCGAGCTCGCGATCGTTCGTGAGTGCCGTCGCAAATCTCAGCAAGGCGTCGAGATGCGCGGAGGCGAACTCGTCGAACGTCAGCCCGGACGTCGACATCTGGCCTCCTCGCCGAACTCCTACTCATATCACGCTCGGGCGCACCTCGGGCGTTGTCTGAGCCACCTTGGTCGCGGCAACCGAGCAGTGCTGCATGTGGATCACTCCCGGCCGACACTCCTATCGCTATCGTCGGCGACGCGGGTGACCCGCCTCCCGTAGCGATAGGTCAGCGTCTGGCCGAGCCACACGGCGACAAGGAGCAGGGCGACTGCGACCGCGCTCAACGCGAGTTGGCCCCAGCGCGTCTTGTCTAGCGCCACATGGTCCCCGGCTCGCCAGGCGTACCCGATAACGAACAGGACGGCGGCTCCGGCGTTCAACGTCAAATGCGTTAGCGCGATGTCAAACGGCCGGGTCCGCCGCGGTATCGCGCGCAGGTCCAGGAACCCGAACACGGCCGCGATGAGCGCGCCGACCAAGCCCACCCCGATGAGCCAGAACGCGCCGTCGACCAGATACGGCAGACCGTCGGCGCGCGTCCACGTGAGGATGTCGAAGATCAACGACGACACAAACGCCCCGATCGGCACGGGGACGACGAACGGATGGAACGGGTGGCCGGCGGGACCGGCCAACGCGGAGGACTTCATACCGCAGTGTGTTACCACGGGCCGATCCAGCGCTATCCCCATCGCGGGATCGGTCGAGATCGTCCGTAGCCGCTCGCTGGTATCGCGGAACTGGGCGTGTCGTTATGGTCAGCGGGTGAGTAACCCGATGCGGTTCGGCGTGGTAAGCGAGACGGTCCTCGACGGCTCGGCTTGGGCCGACCAGGCGCGCCGCATCGAAGAGGCAGGAATCAATTCACTGCTTATCCGGGATCACTTTTCAGCCGCTGCTTTCGGTCGACAGTTGGCGCCGTTCAGCGCTCTCGCGGCAGCGGCGGCGGTAACGACGCGCCTGACCATTGGCACGCTTGTCCTGTCCAACGACTTCCGGCATCCCGCTCTGGTGGCCCATGAGGCCGCTACTTTGCACCACCTGTCCGGTGGTCGATTCGAACTCGGCATCGGCGCCGGCTGGTACGAGCCGGAGTACCAGGCGGCCGGGATCACATTCGGCGCCGCCTCCGAGCGTATCGACCGGCTCGAAGAATCGCTCACGATCATGAAGGATCTGCTCGCCGGAAACGCGGTTCACCATTCCGGCCGGTGGTACCAGATCGACGGCCTCGACTTGGATGTGCTGCCCGGGCCTCGTGACGTGCCTCGTCTACTGGTTGGTGCCGGCGGTCCGCGGATGCTTCGGCTCGCGGCTCGCCACGCCGACATCGTCGGACTGCTCCCATCCCCCATCCGGGGCACCGAAGATCAGGACGACGCATCCGCGCGGTCGCCGGCGGCGCTAGATCAGAAGGTGCGGCTCCTTCAATCGGTGGCTGGTGACCGATTCCCGAACCTGGAGCTCAGCGCATTTGCAACGTTCAGCATCGTCGCTAACCGACGGTCAGCGACTGAAGATCTCATCGCCGGCCGGGGCTGGAGTGGGATCGACTGCGAAACCGTGTGGCAAATGCCGACGATCTTCATCGGCAGCGTCTCCCAGATCCGCGATGACGTTGATGCCCGCCGCGAACGGTTCGGCCTGTCCTACTTCGTTGCCCCCGATCGGGACTTTCCCACGATCGCCGAGATCGTCGGCACGCTCGGTAATCCAGCCGGCCGGGCGAATCGGAGCCAAGGCAATCTCACTGGTCCGGCTGGATCGGTCGTGATCTTGGACGATGATGGCCAACCCTGGTGCAGTCAGGAAGGGGATGAGTTACCGGAACCTGTTGGTGACCCTGTGGCCGGGCGCGCTCCGCCTGGCGTGATCAGTCCGGTTTCGTACGCGACGACGACGGCCTGCGCGCGGTCGCGGAGGTGAAGCTTGGCCAGGATCCGGGCCACGTGGCTCTTCACGGTCGCGTCGCTGAGCTGGAATCGGGCGGCGAGTTCAGCGTTGCTGAGCCCTTTGGCCAACATCTGAAGGACTTCCAGCTCGCGAGGAGTGAGCGTCGACAGATCGCGGTGCAGCGTGGTGGCCTGAGCATCACGGGAGGCGAAGCGCTCCACGAGCCGGCGGGTTATCGCGGGGGCAAGCAGAGCGTCACCAGAGCGCACCAACCGGACCGCGGCGACCAGGTGCTCGGGCGGGACGTCTTTGAGCAGGAATCCACTCGCGCCGGCCCGGAGCGCGGCGTAGACGTACTGGTCCAGGTCGTAGGTGGTGAGAATGATCACCCGGGGCGCGCCGCTTGGTGATCCGGTGAGGATGCGACGGGTGGCCTCCAGGCCATCCATCTCGGGCATCCGGATGTCCATGAGCACCACGTCGGGTCGCGTGCGCCGGACGGCATCGACGGCCTGCGCGCCGTTACTCGCCTCGGCGACGACGTCTATTCCGTCCGCTCCGAGAATCATGGCGAACCCGGTTCGTACGAGGGCCTGATCGTCGGCCACGACGACCCTCAGCGGCTGCGCCGCGGCCACGGTCATCGCGCGACCGGGATGGTTGCGCTCACGCGGTAACCGCCGGTGGGGCGGATGCCGCTCTGCAAGGTGCCGCCGTAGAGCGCGAGGCGCTCACGTAGGCCGATCAGGCCGCGGCCATTGCCAGGGACGTCCGGGGCGACGGAGGAGGTAGCTCCGGTGTCGACGACTTCGACCCGCAACGACTCCGGGCCGTAATCGACGTTGATCTGCACATGCGCGCCGGGCGCGTATTTGACCGTGTTGGTCAATGCTTCCTGCACAACGCGGTACGCGGCCAGATCTACACCCGCAGGAAGCGGAGCCGGAGTGCCGGTCACCGTCAGCTCGACCGGGACGCCAGTGGCGCGAACGCGACCCGCTAGTTCCGGGAGTTGGTCGAGACTCGGCTGGGGAACAAGGTCGATCGGTTCCGGGCCATCCCCGCTCATGGTCAACAGGCCCATCACATGTCGCAGCTCGGCCATCGCCGCCCGGCCGCCGGCCTCGACGGCCAACAGAGACCTTCGCGCCTGGTCAGGCGACGCGTCGATCACTTTTCGCGCTGCCCCGGCCTGCACAACCATGACCGCGACATTGTGGGTCACCACGTCGTGAAGTTCGCGCGCGATACGGGCACGTTCGTGTTCGACGGCCTGCCGGGTCGAGGCCTCCTGCTCGGCCTGCACCGACGTCAGGCGCTGCTTCCAGGTGTGCGCTGTGTTGGCGGCGAGGCCAATCCCGATGATGATGAGAAAAGGAACGTAGCCGGCGGTGACCTGCGGAACGGTCGCATCGTGGCGCACTCCGATCAGGCCGGCCCCGATGACGATGCTCGTGATCGCGGCCACGCGGTACGGGCTGTACATCGCCGCGCTGTAAGCGGCGATCAGGCAGGACGCGAACGTAAGTAGCGCGCTGTCTGTGTCACGCACTCCTACATGCAGCAACAGGGTCGCGGCGAGTACCACCCAGAATGTGGCCAGCGGGAAGCGGCGTCGGAAAGCCAGCGCCAACCCGGACGCCATCGCCAGAATCACCTGTAACGGTCCGACGTTTCCGGTGCTGGGCAACGTCTCAGGGACGAAGCCGGGAATAGGTGGTAGCGGTTTGGGCCCGATCGGCGCATCGCCGCCCTTTAGTGTGTAGTTCAGAGTGGCGGCGGCCATCACGATGCCCAGCGCCGCGTCGGCGATCTGCGCGGCCCGGGATGGGCGGGGTGGCGGGCCGGCTGCGCGAAGCAGCGTCGTCTTGCCGGCGCGCCACCGTTCGGCGAGCAGCGTCTGCTTCACGCCTCCAGTGTGGCAATTCGCCGGGCCGACGGCGTCCCTATTCGTGATGAAACCACTACATCCTCGGCGTACATCGCTGGGATGACATGACGGGGAATTCAGCCTGGCGGGGCGGCCGATTTGGTCACCGCGGGCGACGCCTCCAACGCCTGGCCGTACTTAGCGTCGGGCCAACCACCAAACCGACCCAGGAGCGTCCAGCCATGACGTCACTCATCGAGATCCGCGATGTCACCAAGAGCTACGGGGCCGGCCCACCGGCGCTGAACAATGTGTCGCTGACAGTGGATGCCGGTGAGGCGCTCGCCGTCACCGGTCCGTCCGGCAGCGGTAAGTCCACGCTGCTGAACCTGATTGCCGGGCTCGACAAACCCAGCGTGGGCAAGGTAACGGTCGACGGCGTAGGCGTCGATGGCATGACCGAAGCGGCCTCGGCCCGCTATCGCCGCGCCAAGATCGGCCTGGTGTTCCAGTTCTTCAACCTGCTCGACGACCTCACGGTGAGGGACAACGTGCTGCTACCTGCCCAATTGTCAGGACTGGCCCGGGATGAGGCGCGGCGACGCGCCACTGTGCTGCTGGAGTACCTGGGTATCGAGACGCACGCCGACGCCTACCCGGGCCGGCTCTCGGGCGGCGAACGCCAGCGGGTGGCGGTCGCTCGGGCATTGATAAACCGCCCTGCGTTGCTGTTGGCCGATGAGCCGACCGGCGCACTGGACACCGCGTCGGGACGGGACGTGCAGGCCCTACTCGGCGAACTCAACCGCGACGGGCAAACGATCGTGCTGGTGACCCACGACCCCGCTCTCGCCGAGTCCTGCGCGACCCGGATCATCGAGCTGGTCGACGGCCGCATCGCCACCGATGCCGCTGTGGCGGTGGCCCGGTGACCGCACCACGGAGCCCTTTCACATCCCCCGGCTCGCGCGTGCAGGCGGTAGGCAAGGTGATCCGCGCCGGCGTTGGCCGGCGCCGCGTTCAGACCACCGTGATGATCCTGACCGTCCTGGTCGCTGTCGCCGCCTCGATCCTTGCGGCCGGGCTCCTGGTGGCGTCCAACGCGCCGTTCGACCACGCGTTCGGCCAGCAACATGGCGCCGAACTCACCGCGCACTTCGACGGATCGAAGGTATCTCCGTCGCAACTCGTCTCAACTGCGCACGTGCCTGGCGTTACGGCACTGGCTGGCCCATTCGTGGCTACGACGGCAAACCCGTATACCGGAACAGGCAGCCAGTTCGTGCCAGCCGACATCCCGCTGCAGCCGATCACCATCGTCGGCCGCAGCAACCCCGGCGGCCCGGTGGACGACATCACCTTGCTGCACGGCCATTGGCCAACTGGACCGGGTCAGATCGTCGTCGACTCGAGTGCGTCGCTCCCGCCCGAGGTACAGCAGCTACGGTTTCCGGACGCACCGGGCCAGCCGACCCTGACTGTCGTTGGGGTGGCCCGGTCGGTGAGCCGGACCGCCGACGCGTGGGCTACGCCGGCCCAGGTGGCCGAGCTGAGCAGCCCCAATACGGCCGCCAGCTACCAGATGCTCTACCGATTCGCCCACGCGGGCACCAATGCCGAGATGTCGGCCCATCGCGCGGCGCTGACCGCGGCTGTGCCAGCGGGCGCGCTGACCGGCACGCAGTCCTACCTGGCAGTGAAACAGCTTGACGACGCCAACACGGGGGCGTTCGTGCCCTTCGTCGCAACATTCGGCATCCTCGGGCTGGCCCTGTCCGTGCTGATCATCGGCGTCGTGGTCAGCGGCGCCGTCGGTGCGGCGACGCGCCGGATCGGCATTCTCAAAGCTGTCGGCTTCACGCCTGGGCAAGTCGTCCGTGCCTACGTCGCCCAAGCGCTGATCCCGGCCGCAGTGGGCGCCGCCCTCGGCGTGGTTGCAGGGAACCTGCTCGCGATTCCAGTGCTCAATACGGCCGAGAACGCGTACGGCACGGCAACGCTGACGATCCCGTTGTGGGTCAGCGTTGCTGTGCCCGCCGTCCTCCTTGGCGCGGTCGCGATCGCGGCCATGGTTCCCGCACTTCGGGCCGGCCAACTGCGGGCGGTGGACGCGATCGCTATCGGTCGCACTCCGCGCGCCGGCCGGGGTCGACGGGCACAGCGTCTGGTCGGATGGTTGCCGCTCCCTCGTCCGGTGAGTTTGGGCGTGGCCAGGCTCTTTGCCCGGCCGGCTCGATCGGCTTCCCTGGGTGCCGCCGTCGCTCTCGGCGCGGTCGCTGTCGCGTTCGCCGTCGGCCTCGGCGCTTCGCTCAACCGCGTGGAGACCGGCCGGGAACTCGACTCGGCGGGGGCGGTCGTGGTCGGCGTCGGCGGTCCATCCAAGGGTGGGGGTGTTCACGTACCGGTCGGCAACGGCCCCACCGGTCAGGCCGATCCGACGGCTGTCGCCGCGGTGATCGCCGCGCAGCCTGGCACCCGCAGCTATTACGGCACGAGCCTGACGCAACTGCGTGTCTCCGGGATCACCAGGGCGACCACCGTCATCGCCTATCAAGGTGACTCCTCTTGGGCTACCCACCAGATGGTCTCGGGTCACTGGCTATCCGGCGCCGGTCAGGCCGTTGTGACCGGTCGATTCCTCACCGCCGCCGGCGTGCAGGTCGGCGGCACGGTGACCATCAGCGACTCCGGACGATCCACCTCGGTGCGCATCGTCGGTGAGGTGTTCTCGCTCAGTGACGACGGGATGGATCTGCTGACCAGCACGACCACGCTGGCCGACCTTGGCCTGGACGCACGGCCCGAGGCATTCAACGTTGCCGTCAAGTCCGGAACGAACCTCGGCCACTATCTCGACGCACTCAACGCCGCGCTACAACCTATCGGTGGCGAAGCCCGGCCGAACGCAACGAGCAGTTCTGAGGTGATCGCCGCGATGGACGCGCTGATCGCGCTGCTCACGATCTTGCTGGTTGTCGTCGCCGGCTTGGGCGTACTCAATAGCGTGGTACTCGACACCCGCGAGCGCGTTCACGACTTGGGCGTCTACAAGTCCCTGGGCATGACACCCCGCCAGACGATCACGATGGTCCTCACATCGGTCGCAGGAATCGGGCTGCTCGCCGGCGCGATCGGCGCGCCCGTCGGCGTCATAGTTCATCACTATGTTCTGCCGATGATGGCCAACGTCACCGGCGAGCATCTGCCATCCGTCGACATCGCGGTCTACCATCCGCTGACGCTTGCGTTGCTCGTGTTCGGCGGCGTGCTGATCGCCGTCGCCGGAGCGTTGCTCCCCGCTGGGTGGGCCGGTGCTACGCCGGCGGCCACCGCACTGCGCACCGAGTAAACGCCCTCCTTATAAGTCGATCCGAGATCCCATGATGACTGTCCGATCGCGGGGTAGGCCGAAGTATTCGGCCGCGTCAGCGGTGACATGTGAGGTCGCGATGAACAGCTGCTTCCGCCAGCTGCTCATGTCATGGCTGTCACCTCGATGAATCTCGATAGTGGACAGGAAATACGTGACGCCGGAGTCGTCGTGGATGCCCTCCACGTCCGCGTCGCGGATCTCCGAGAGCAACGGCGGGACGATCGGCTCGTCCATGTAACCGAACCGCGCCGAGACGTAGCTGATGTGGTCGTCGGTATAGCCAAGCGGATCAATGCTCAGCCGTTGCTCGTCGGTGACATGCGGCACCGGCAGCGTTTCAATCGACAGCACTATGACGTACTTGTGCAAGACGTGGTTGTGCTCCACGTTGGCGCGCATCGCCAGCGGAGTCGTGTCCTTGCCGCGGTTGAGAAACACCGCGGTACCTGGCACCCGTTGCAGTGGAGGCCGCACGGTCGGCAGGGCGTCGATGAACGCACGCAACGGTCCTTCGTCACGCTGGCGTAGCCGAGTGACCAATACCCGACCGCGCTGCCAGGTGGTGAACACCGTGAAAGCCACGACGCCGATCAGCAGCGGGAGCCACGCCCCATGGACGAACTTGGTGAGATTCGCGGCAAGAAAGAGCAGGTCGACTGTGAGCAATGCGGCTGCACCGGGGATGATCAGCCAGAGTGGTTTCCCCCACTGATGTCGCGCTATGTAGAAGTACAGCAGGGTGGTGATCGTGATGGTGCCAGTCACTGCCATGCCGTAGGCGTAGGCCAGAGCGGCCGAGGTCTTGAACGCGAATACGAGCGTGAGGACGGCGACGAGTAGCGCCCAGTTGATCCACGGAACATAGATCTGCCCCATCGTCTTCTCTGAGGTATGCACGATGCGCAGCCGGGGCAGGTATCCGAGTTGGCTGGCTTGCTGGGTCAGCGAGAACGCTCCGGTGATCACGGCCTGAGACGCGATCACCGTGGCCGCAGCGGCGAGAAACACCATCGGCAAGCGGGCCCAGTGCGGTGGCAGGAGGAAGAACGGGTTACTGCTAACGGCGAGGCGTGGATCTCCCAGGACGAGGGCACCCTGGCCCATATAGCTGAGCATGCAGGCCGGAAAGACGATCAGCAGCCACACTCGGCTGATCGGCGCTCGGCCGAAGTGGCCCATGTCCGCATAGAGCGCCTCCGCGCCGGTCACGGCGAGCACCACGGCCGCCAATGAAAAGAACGCGGTCGAGAAGTGATTCACGAGGAAGCCCAACGCATAGCTGGGCAGGAGCGCTCTGACGATGGCCGGATGATCCACAATTCCGCGTACCCCGAAGGCACCGATCGTCACGAACCAGATGGCCATCACCGGTCCGAAGAGCCTGCCCACCCTTGCCGTCCCCAACCGTTGGATCAAGAACAGGCCGAGCAGGATGACCGCGGTAATTGGTACGACGAAATCAGCCAGCGACGGGGCAGCGACCTTCACTCCTTCGATCGCCGACAACACCGAGATCGCCGGCGTGATCATACTGTCGCCGAAGAACAGCGAGGCGCCGAAAAGGCCCAGGGCAGCGAGGATTAGTGTCGTTCGCCGACGGCGGGCGGGCCGTCCACGCCTTATCAACGTGATCAGGGCCATGATGCCGCCCTCGCCGTTGTTGTCCGCCCGCATTACCAGCAGCACGTACGTGATCGTGACGATGATCGTGACCGACCAGAAGATCAGCGATATGACCCCATAGATGTTGTTCTTGACGACCGGCACCGGATGGGGGTCGCTCGGGTTGAAAACGGTCTGCACCGTGTAGAGCGGGCTGGTCCCCAGGTCGCCGAAGACAACCCCCAGTGCGCCGAGCGCTAGCGCGGCCCGCGCACCCGCGTGCTGATCGCGATGTTCCGCGCTCGGCGCCGGCGCAGACACTGGGGCACTCACGAGACCATCCTGGCGGACAGCTCCTGAATAGCAATGGTCTGACGAACGAGCGACGAATTAGGCACGCGCGGTGATTTGAATGAGGTTTCCGCAGGTGTCATCCAAGACTGCGGTCGCCACCGGCCCGATCGACAACGGCTCCTGGGTGAACTGCACCCCGAGGGCGCGTAGCCGCTCGTACTCGGCCTCGACGTCGACCACTGCGAACGAGGTAAACGGGATTCCGTCCTGGACTAGTGCCGCCTTGAACGGGCCGACAGCGGGATGGCCTTCCGGCTCCAGAACGAGTTCCGGCCCTCCTGGCGCCTCCGGTGAGACCACCGTGAGCCACCGGTACTCCCCGACGGGCACCTCGGTCTTCTTCTGGAACCCGAGCACCTGGGTGTAGAACCGCAGCGCTTTGTCTTGATCATCCACGAAGATGCTCGTCAGATTGATCCGCACGACCGCCGCTCCCCTTCCTGTCCGTGGGCCACCGCTCGACGATCTGGCGCAGTGGCGACGTGTCGACGTGATGGAACTTGTACCGGCCTTCCCGCCTCGCGTTGACAAGGCCCGCGCTCTCGAGCACCTCGAGGTGCTGAGAGATGGCCTGCCGGGAGGAGCTCAGGCCGTGTTTCATTGCCAATCGGCCGCATATCTCGAACAGTGTCTGCCCGTCTCGTTGGATGAGCTCAT
>CAWELM010000011.1:0-172543 GCA_963809815.1 uncultured Actinomycetota bacterium | reverse complement strand
ATCTACCGCAAGTTCCATCACTACGGAATCTCGCTGCCGCTCGCCCACTGACCGGTCATTGCCGGACCGTGACGGCCGAACTGCAAGCTGACCACGGGCTAGCGGGGCAGCGTAGTTGCGAGTTACGCCGCGTAATTGTCGTCGGCGGTAGGAGCAGCCGCCACGTCATACGAAAGCAGGCACAGCACCGCTGGAGCGCCGCTCCTGCTGGATCGGTCGCACCTTGCAGCCTGCGTCGGTACGGCTATCCAGCCTCCTTGGGGAGAATGTCCTGAACCGGCCCGCCCCGTTCGTCCAGTTCTCGAGGTGGGCATCAAGGCCCGACAACCGGACAGAGGAGCAGCCATGCCGCATTACCTGGCCCTCACGTACACCGAGGATGTTGACTGGACCGCCCCGGAGCAGGCAGCCACCTTGGCGGAGTATCGCCAGTTCGGCGACGAGAACCGCGACACGATCCGGTCCGCCGCCGTCCTTCACCCGACGGCCACCGCCACCCTGGTCCGCGTGGTCGGCGCACGTGGCGGCGATGTGGTGACGGCGGACGGACCGTATGCCGAAACCAAAGAAGCGCTCACGGGTTACTACGTCATCGACGCTGCCGACCTGGACGCGGCTGTAAAGATCGCCGCTCGCATTCCGGCCGCATGGGGCGGAGCGGTCGAACTGCGACCGGTCATCACCTGGGCGTGACGTGGTCGACCCGGTCGACCGGCTGGCCGAAACCGTCCGGATCGAAGGTGCGCGCATCCTGGCGACGCTGGTTCGGACGGCCGGCAGCTTGCCGGTGGCCGAGGACGCGGTACAGGACGCGATCGTGTCAGCGCTGCGAGAGTGGCCCCGATCCGGGATTCCCAGCGAGCCACGAGCCTGGCTCACCGTCGTGGCGCGACGCAAGGCGATCGATGCGCTACGTCGAGAGGCCACCCGCGAGGCGAAGGAGCGCGACAGCGCCGACCTCCTGAATCTGGCGACCGCGGACCTGCCCAGTGATGCCGCGGTGCGAGACGACCAGTTACGCCTGATCTTCACCTGTTGCCACCCCGCCTTGGCCACCGAGGCTCAGGTGGCGTTGACACTCCGAACGCTCTGCGGGTTGTCGACGGCGCAGATCGCGGCCGTCCTGCTCATGACCGAGTCGGCGATGGCCAAGCGGTTGACGCGGACCCGGCAGAAGATCGTCGCCGCGCGCATCCCCTACCGAATACCGGCTGAGGCCGAGCTGCCGACCCGCCTGACCGCCGTGTGCGGCGTCATCCATGCGCTGTACACCACGGGGCATGCTCCGATCACCGGCGCAGCCGTGGTCGATGTCGACGTATGCGCAGAGGCCATTCGGCTCGGGCGCCTCGTGGTCGATCTGCTACCTGACGAACATCAGCCGGCCGCGGTGCTGGCGTTGCTGCTTCTGACCGATGCGCGGCGCCGTGCCCGGGCTGACGACGCCGGCGACGTGGTTCTGCTATCGGATCAGGACCGGTCTCTCTGGGATCTCGAGCAGATCGTCGAGGGGTACGCGTTGCTCGATTCATCCCTGCGCCGCAGCCGTGGGATCGCCGATCCCTACCAGTTACAGGCAGCGATCGCCGCCGAGCACGCGCGATCACCGAGCTATGCCGGGACCGACTGGCGAGAGATCGTCCGCCTGTACGACCTCATGCTGAGCGTGGCACCGAGCGCCGCTGTTGAGCTGAATCGGGCAGTGGCGGTGGCCGAGGCAGCCGGAGCCGACGCCGGCCTGGCCGCGTTGACGAGTATTGCGCCGAGCCCTCGCTGGCACGCCGTTCGGGGAGAGCTGCTGGCCCGGCAGGGCCGGTACGCGGAAGCCGTCGAAGCCACGACCGCTGCGCTCGCCGGCGAGCTGACGGCACCGGAGCGGCGCTATCGCCAACGCCGGCTCGCCGAGTGGGCCGCCCGCGCTTGACTACGCCTACCCCCGCTCTGCGGTCCCCAAAAGGTCGCCGGACCGCTGTGTTGGCTGCGTCACGTTGGCAACGCCGAGCTCGCTCGCGCGCTGTCAACGATGCGACCGACGTTCTCGTCCGAGAAGAACTCGACGGGGGACATGACACCTGCGTTGAGCTTTGCGAATCCGTCTATCGCGTCCTGATTGCCACGCATCGCGCCGAGCAGGTTCGCAAGCTCAGGTGGCGGAGGTTCGAGGGTGGCGAGCTGGCAGGTGAATTCGTACATCGGGAGTGCCTGCCCGTCGCGGGCAGACTGGTAGTCGTCCATCGCGGCCTCGAACGTCCGCACACCGGACAAGGAATCGTTCAGGGCGGCGGCGCAGAGCTCGGCGTCACGAAAGGCGTCCTGAATGCCTTGGGCGGTAATGAAATCTCGGTCGTACCCGGCGTCTCCGACTAGCGCCCAGCCCGGTCCGTACGGCTTCCGGAAGTAGTTACGCACCGCTCCGCCGAAGAACCGTGATTTGCGCAGGCTCGCGTCGACGCGCTCGGCGAAGGCCGGGGCGAGAGCAAGCGTCTTTCGATAGGTGCCTTCGATGTCCGTGCGATTCGCCTCGAACTCCCGGTAGGGCCACGCCGCGATAACCAGGGTCAGGTCGTCGTTGGTCGGCCACGCGGCGAATCCCCGATTCGGGCGCACGTATGTCTCGAATCGGCCGTCCATAGGCAGTCCGCTCCAGTACGCGTAATAGCCCGCCAGCAACGTGCACCAGGCACTGGCCCCGGAACGGTACGAGGTCCGGTTGGGCCGCGCACCAGTCAGTGAGCGCTGCGGTCCACTCCGTCTCGCGGCGGATGTCGAAGATCTTCTGGCAGCAAAGGATCGTGGCGCAGTAGAGGACGCCGACGACGACGGGCGATACCTCGTCGGTGATCACGCCGGCCATGACCTCGTCGAGCAGCCGCAGGCCCTGCGCGACCTCGTGCCGCTGGATCAGCGCCTCCCCAGTACTGAGCCGGGCGATCGCTGACAAATCCGGATCCGTGAACCGGTCGGCGATGTCCGTCGCTCGAGTGAACAGTCCGTATGCGTGATCGACGTCATCCGCATCCAGAGCCACGAGGCCGTTCACGACCATGACATATCCCTGTACCGCGCAGTCGAGCTGACGGTCGTCGAGCAGCCGCTGGATCCGGGCGACCCAACCTCCGCTCCGGGCCATGTCGCCGCGGAGCAGCAAATGGAACGCGAGCCAGAATCCGCATCTGGCGGCGCGTTCGGCGTCGTCCAGTCGCAGGCACTCGCGATGTGCGCGCGCCCACAGCTCGAGGCTGTCGTCATCCTTGCCGATGAGGTATGCCGTGACAGCCAACTGCTCCAGATCGTCGATTGCTAAAGGCGATTCGTCGTCCGCCGCATGGAAGTCGGCATAGGCAGCTGCCCAAGCACGCTCGCGATAGGACGCCCGCGCTCGATCGATCACCTCGGACGTCATGCGTTCTGCCTACCGCATCCAGTGGCGCGATGGCAGTCAGAGGTTCGCATGAGAGTCAGCGGGGCGATGTTGCGACAGACCTGGCTTGGCTAAGCTCCGGGCGAACCCGCAGCTACCTGGAGGTGCCGTGCCTGATCACACATACCGGGTCATCGAGGTCGTCGGCAGCGCGTCAACCGTCGACGGCGCCATCGGCAACGCGATCGAACGAGCGGCGCGAACGACTCGTCACCTCGACTGGTTCCAGGTGGCCGAGATCAGAGGTCACATCGAGGACGGCGCCGTCGGCCACGTCCAGGTCGGACTGAAGCTCGGCTTCCGCCTCGAGGACGCTGAGTAAACCCTCGAGACCGTCTCCTGGCGATCACGACCGTGCTAGCCCAGGTGGCTGGTATGCGCGGCAATTGCTGGGCGCTCAGCCCGCCGGCGCGAGGGCGGCCCAGACGGCGACATCTGTCGGGACGCGCCCGTCGTCTGTCAGCGGGTTACTGGCGACGATGATCTGAGCGCCGTTGGGCAGCGGCACCGGGTCCGGACCCAGATTGGCGAGCAAGAGGATCAGCCGATCATTGTCGGCCGGGGCATTGACGAACGCGAGCACATCGTCCGGATATCCGTCGACCCGGTACAGCCCACCGTGACCGAGACCGTGCTCCCGGCGAGCCGACAGGTACGCCCGATAGAGCTCGAGAGTCGAACCGTGGACACCGTCCTGCCGGTCGACTGCGAGCTCGCGAAACGACGGCGGCTGCGGCAGCCAGCTCCGGGCCGACGGCCCGAATCCGTAGGACGGCGCTTCAGCGAGCCACGGCAGCGGAACGCGACAGCCGTCGCGGCCACGCTGGGTGTGTCCCGATCGTCGCCAGGTCGGGTCCTGACGAACCTCGTCCGGCAGCTGAGTAGCGTCGGGCAGGCCGAGCTCCTCACCCTGGTAGAGGTAGCAGCTGCCGGGCAGCGCGAGCATGACCGCTGCGGCAGCTCGCGCGCGGCGCAGACCAAGGGCCGCATCCGGCTGCGCATCGTCCGCGCCGATGCCACTAAAACGGAGCAATCCCGCCCCCGCTGGATAGCCCAACCTCGTCGCGTACCGGACCACATCGTGATTGGACAGCACCCACGTCTGCGGAGCGCCGACGTCGTCGGCCACCCGCAGCGTGTGCTCGATAACGTCGCACAGCTCCGGCGCGAGCCAGGGGGTCAAGAGGAAATCGAAGTTGAACGACTGATGGAGTTCGTCCGGCCGGACATAACGCGCCAGCGCTTCCGGCGGATGTACCCAGGCCTCCGCGCACAGGATCCGGTCCTCGTCGGCGAGCTCCGCGTCCGGACCCGAGGCGTTGTAGGAGTTGAGCAGTTTCCGCCAGGCGCGGTAAATCTCGTGCACGCCCGGTTGATCCCACATCGGTTGGCGGGCCGTCGGCTCGCCCGTCGGCTGCTGCCGGGTCACCCCATCCGGTAGCCCTGCTCGCTTGACCAGTCCGTGGGCCACGTCGATACGAAAGCCGTCGATGCCACGATCGAGCCAGAAGCGGATGACCGCTTCCATTTCCGCCCGTACCTCGTCGTTGCTCCAGTCGAAGTCCGGCTGTGTGACATCGAAGATGTGCAGGTACCACTGACCTAACCGACCGTTAGCCTCGGTGACCCGCGTCCAGCCCGCGCCGCCGAAATTGCTGAGCCAGTTGTTCGGCGGCAACTCTCCCGACGCGCCCCTGCCGTCGCGAAATATGTACCGCGCTCGCTCGCGGCTGCCCGGCGCTGCCCGCAAGGCGGCCTGGAACCAGGGATGTTCGCTGGAGGAATGGTTCGGTACGAGATCGATGATGATCCTGATGCCGTAGTCATGGGCCGTCGCGATCAGCTTGTCCGCGTCCTCGAGCCGGCCGAATACCGGATCGACATCGCGGTAGTCGGCGACGTCGTACCCGCCGTCGTTTTGCGGGGAGACGTAGAAGGGACTGAGCCACACGGCGTCGACACCGAGCCGCGCGAGATACTCGAACCGTTCGGTGATCCCCGGCAGGTCCCCGATTCCGTCGCCACCACTGTCCGACCAGGACCGCGGGTAGATCTGGTAAATCACCGCGTGCCGCCACCAGGTGTCCGGCGCAGATGCGGTATGGATCGGCTTGGGGTCGACGCGGATCGCGACCGCGTCCGGCACGCTTAGTCCTCCTCAGGCTTGCGGTAGCCGAAGAACAACCGCCTCTTGATCAGCTGCGCTACCTCGGGCGGCACCATGGACTCCCAGTCGGTATCACCGCTCCCGATCCGGCGCAGCACGTCCCGGCTGTAGATCGGCAGGTACTCCGGCTTGTAATTGTCGAGATCGACGAAGCTGCCGCGCCGGGCCAAGTAGTCGTACAGCGGCTGTAGATCGGGAGCCACGGACACGTTTTGTACGGTCGTCACGTCGACGTCCTCGCGCCTGCGCATCGGATAGATGAATAGCTTCAGGTCCTTCTTGAACAGCCGCCCGAAGCTTTCCAAGATCCCGCCGGGCAAGTGCGCGTGGTTGTCCTCGTTGAACAGGTCGATGAGGCTCGGCACGCCCACGACCATGCCGATTCGCCCATCGGTCCGCCACGCGATATATGCCGCCAGCCGGTGATAATCGACGTAGTCGGAGATCAGAGTGGTCATGCCGCAGGCGGCCAACAGGTCGGCCCGGGCTAGAAAGTCACGCCGGTCGACCTCAGTGCCGCCCGCGAGCAGGTTGGCCATCGTCAGCTCGGTCAGCACGAGGATCTTGCGCTCGGCGACGACGGGATCCGCCTCGAACTTCTCCAGCGCCGACTCGAGCATGTTGATGTTGACTACGGTGGGCGGTCGGAAACTGCCCCGCCCGACGAGAATCGCCTTCTTGCGCAGCACCTCGCTCGGCTGCAACACCTCCCGGTTGGGGCCGAACATAGCCACGCCGGACAGGCCGAGCTGGACGAGTTTGAGGGCCATCAGCCGGTTGTCAACTGCCCGGAACTCGATGCCCTTGAGTTCGAGCATGTCGATCTCGATGCGGCCGATGGTCAGGTTGTCAAGCAGGCTCTCGACCAGCTGCTCCGGCTCGTGGTGCTGAAAGAACGCAGCGTGCAGCAAGTTGACGCCGACGATCCCCAGTGCCTCCTGTTGCAGCGACGCCTCCGCGTCGAGCATGCGAACGTGCACGATGATCTGGCTCGGCTCGTCGCGCACGTGGGATTGGAACTTCACGCCCATCCAGCCGTGACACTCGTTCCCGCCCTGATAGCTGCGCGCCACGACCGTGTCGGCGAACGCAAAGAAGGCGTTCGAATCGCCGCGCTCGTCGCCCAGGACATCCAGGTTGAGCTGATACTCCAGATCGAGCATGGCCTGCAGCCGGCCCATGGACACGTACCGGTCGGACTTGCCGTACACGGCGTCGCTGACCGCCATGTCGTACGCCGAGATCGTTTTGGCGACCGTCCCGGCTGCCCCGCCCGCCCGGAACAACCAGCGCGCGACTTCTTGGCCGGCCCCTATTTCGCCGATCGTCCCGTAATAGCGGGGGTCCAAGTTGATCTGGAGCGCCTTTTGCAGAGTGCCGACAGCAGGTTCCATCGAACGCTCACCCCTTCGATCGAGCCGGTCCTCGCGCACGAACGGTTGTCGCCATATTGTGGCGCTTCATTGCCCGACGCCGTCAACGCTTCCGGTGCCGCTTAGCGGTATCGAATCTTGGTTACGGTGGTCGTCGCGAAGCCGACGTAACCATCGCGAACCACCGGCAGGTCGTTGAGGCGTTGCCGGGCCGAGCGCAGGTCTGTGCTCGACAAGAGCATCCACAGCCGGCCACCTACCTCGTCCACGAAGGCGTCCACGAGGAACCCGTCGTCCACCATCGGCCCGAGCCAGGCTTGAGCCGCAGTGCGTTCGTCGCCCTCGACCGGATGAGAGATATTGCCCTCCGCGAGAATCAGCATCGCGACCTTCCAGGCTTGGCGTGGCAGGAGCAGGGCTCAGCCAAGCACGACTGGAGGTGGCCCACAACCAGGCCGGGCCGGGCGCTATCCGGGATCAGCCGACAGCGCGGGATGGATTCGGCCGGTGACCTCCCCGAAGCCAATTCGGGCCCCGCCGGGGCCCGGCGCCGTCGCCGTAATGGTGACCTCGTCGCCGTCCTCCAGAAACGCTCGGGTCGTGCCATCCGATAGCACGACGGGGTCGGTTCCGTTCCAGGACAGCTCGATCAGGGAGCCGCGCTCGTTTCGGTTCGGTCCGCTGATCGTGCCCGACGCATAGAGATCACCGGTCCGGACGTTCGCTCCGTTGACGGTCAGGTGAGCGATCTGTTGCGCGCCGGTCCAATACATCCCAGCGAACGGGGGCCGGCTGACCAATGTCCCGTTGACGAAGACCTCGAGGGTGATGTCGAGACCCCACGGGTCCACGTCACGCAGGTAGGGGAGGGGTTCGGGTTCACGCGACGGCGGCGGCACCCGAGCCGCCTCCAGCGCCGCCAGCGGGACAACCCAAGGCGAAATCGAGGTGAGGAACGACTTGCCCAGGAACGGGCCGAGCGGCACGTACTCCCAGGCCTGGAGGTCCCGCGCCGACCAGTCGTTGAGCAGGCACACGCCGAAGACGTGCTGATCGAACGCGCCCACCGGTACCGGCTGACCGAGTTCGGACGGCACGCCGACAACGAAACCGACCTCGGCCTCGATGTCCAGCCGCTGGGACGAACCGAAGGTCGGCGCCGACTCCGCTGGTGACTTGCGTTGCCCCCGCGGTCGGATCACCGGCGTGCCGGAAACTTGTACGGTCCCGGCCCGGCCGTGATACCCGATTGGCAAGTGCTTCCAGTTCGGGGTGAGCGGCGGATTGCCCGGGCGGAACATGCGTCCCAGATTTTCGGCATGATGCAGCGAGCTATAAAAGTCGATGTAGTCAGCGACGTCTATTGGTAGCTGCAACGTCACATCCGCCCGCGGAATGAGATGCGGCTCGATGACCGTTCGCCAGCGATCGTCCGTAAGCCAATTGGTGACGCGCTCCCGCAGCGCTGCCCATCCATCCGGACCTCGCGCGAGGAAGGCGTTCAGCGAGCCGGTGGCGTGGACGGTGTCACCTGTCGCCGCGGCGAGATCGAGTACGTAATCACCGATCGCCACGCCGGTGCGCGCTCCGCGCTCGGCCGCCGTGAACACGCCGTATGGAAGATTGGCCGGCCCGAACAGCGAATCCGCGGGCACGTTCAGCCAGTTGGCCGGGATCATGCGCGGCAGGTTGGTCGGCGCGCCACGAGGTCGGAGACTACTCGCGCGCGGTCGGCTAACGTCGGCGTCGGCTGTGCGACACCGACATCTGGACTGGAGGAACCGTGCGACTGTCCACGAGGAACCAGCTGCCCGGCACTGTGGAATCGGTACAAACGGGCGAGGCGATGGCCATTGTGAAGGTCATCCTCGATGGCGGCCACCCGGTGACCGCCTCGATCACCCGCGAGGCCGTCGACGATCTTCAACTCGCTAAGGGCACGAGGGTGACAGTGCTGGTCAAGTCCACGGAGGTCATGCTCGCCGTCGAGTGACGTCAGGACGTCGACCGCCCATTCGGCGGGCTGGTGGACGTCGTGTAGGTCAGTATCATGACGCCGGCTGGGCCAACCGGCCTGGCCTCCACGAGTCGCAGCGAGATCTCCGGCGTGCCGTCGGAGAACAAGTGGTTGCCAGTGCCGAGAACGATCGGGAACACCATCAGACGTAACTCGTCGACGAGCCCGTCGGCCAGCAGGGTACGGACGAGGTGCCCGCTGCCGGCGACCAGTATGTCGCCCCCGGGGCCGTCCTTCATCGCGCCGAGTTCTCTGGCGACGTCGCCCCGGATGACGGTCGTCGGCGACCAGGCGGGGTCTTCCAGCGTGCTCGAGACGACGATCTTCTTTACGGCGTTGATCTTGTTGGCGAAATCACCCGTCTGTCCTGGCCACGCCGCGGCGAATCCTTCGAACGTCCTGCGGCCGAGGAGCAGGGCGTCCGCGGCCATCAGCTCGTCGACCTTGTATTGGTCGCCGTCCGCGCCCCGGTCGAATTGAAACGCCCAGCCGCCCCGACTGAAGTTCTCGGCGCCGCCCGGGTCTTCCATGACACCGTCCAGCGTGACGAATTCGGTGACAACGATTCTGCGCATGTGCACCTCAACTGTCCTCGACCGATGCGCGTGCGGCGCGTCTGATCGGACGGTAACCCGCCCCACAGTTGCGATCGAAACGAATTTGCCCACAACCGCCGAAATCGACGTGCACTGGTACGCGATACTGGTGAGCGATGGTCTCTCATCCGCCGGCCCGCCACCTGCTCCGCGCCAAAGACCTGGCCGATGCCCGGTACTTCGAGCCTTTGAACGTATCCGACCTCGCGCGTGCGGCCGGCTTGTCGCCGGCCCACTTCAGTCGAGAATTCCGACGCACGTTCGGCGAATCTCCACATGCTTACCTGCTCACTCGTCGCCTCGAGCGGGCCGCCGCGCTGTTGCGCACCACCGACCGGTCGATCGCGGATATTTGCGTCGAAGTGGGTCTCACGAGCGTCGGCTCGTTCACGACCAGCTTCACCCGGGCGTACGGCCTACCGCCGACGGGCTACCGCGCGTCATTCCCACCGGCCGCAACCTACGCGCTGATCCCGGCGTGCGTGTTGCACGCATACGGTCGCCCGCAACACCGCACGTTTCGAGAAGACAAGGTCGCCGGCTGATCAATAGCGTCCATCTCATAGACCAGACCACTCAGGAGGAAGCATGATCAAGGTCAGCAGTGCTCAGCTGTGGGTCCACGATCAGGATGAAGCCCTGGCGTTCTACCGGGACAAGGTGGGCCTAGAAGTCCGATCGGATGTGACCGTTCCGGAGCTGGGCAACTTCCGATGGCTCACCGTCGGCCCGGCCGGCCAGGACGACATCAACATCGCGCTCATGGCGATCCCGGGACCGCCCGTCATGGACAAGGACACGGCCGACGAGGTGCGGAACCTCATGGCCAAGGGCTTTGCCGGCACGATCTTCCTGACCACCGACGATTGCCAGGCCTCCTATGAAGAGCTGTCCGGGCGTGGAGTCGAGTTCGTGGAGAAGCCGGAGCCGCGGCCTTACGGGATCGACGCCGCATTCCGTGACCCGTCCGGGAACAACATCAGGCTCACCCAGCTGCAACCCATGGAGTAGACGCATTTTTCAGCCGGCCGCCGGCTCGCCGGAGGCGGCCTCCCGCGCCGGGTGTGGGAATCGGTACCACCATTGCGCGCGAGGCCGCACCGACGGGCTCAATCCGCTGCGTCGACCGGCTTCTCCCGTTGGCGGCGCCCGTATAGCGCGGCGATGGGTCCGTAACTCAGGCCGTGCAAGACAATGCTCAGTACCACGGTTGCCACCATCACGTCCGCGACCAGATCGGCGTCCGCCCCCGTGAGCTCGACGAACGCGAGCAGGCCAAAAACGATCGTGGCCAGTCCTCGCGGCCCGAGCCATCCGAGAAACAGCGCGTCGCGACGGGAGATCGAAGTGCCGAGAAGGGACAGCATCACCGGGACGATGCGCATCACAGTCACGACGAGGACCGCGTACCAGGCGACTCGCCAGCTGATTCCGCCGGCGACCTGATTGATCGCCCGGCCGAAGATAAACCACACGACGAGTGACAAAAGCATCCCCACGTCTTCGGTGAGGTTGAGGGCGTCCTCGGGTAGTTCCCGGGTCGCCAGGGCGAAAAACGCGCCGGCGACAAAGGCCGCGACGAATCCGTTCCCGTGCAGCACGATGGCGAGCCCGTACGTAAGGAGGGGCAAGGCGGCTACTCCGAGTCGAAGGGCGGTCGGTTGGGTCCAATGCCGCCTCCAGGATCGGCTGAGCAACTTCCCGCCCACGAATCCGACGACCGTCCCGACGGCAATTGCGACAAGCACCGCCGGGACGGCGTCGGCGAGTGCCGTAACGGCGATGTGGCTGCTGTCTTGTGCCTTCGCCGCGGCAAGGCAGAACAGGAAGATTGGTGCTATCAGCCCGTCATTGAGACCGCTCTCGACGTTCAGGAGGTCGCGGAGTCGAGCTGGGACCCGGCGGTCGCGGATGAGCGCTGCGGCCGGAGCGAAATCAGTCGGCACAACAACGGTGGCCAGCACCGCCAGCATCCAAAACCCGGTTCCCGGCAGGAGGAGGAACCCGACCCCGAGCGCCGCCAGCAGCGTCAATGGCAGGGCTACGCCGAGCAGCCGGGCCGTCAGCTTGGGCTCGCGGCCGAAGATGCCGCCGGGCGTCTCGGTGGCGTCCACGAACAGCAGGATCGCGAGGACGACCTCGACCGTGTGCTCGAAGCTTGATGTCTCCAAATCGATGGTGAAGACCGGATCGGACCCGGCGGTCAGTGCGACTCCCGCCACGACCATGGCGAGCGGCGCCGTGATGCTCCAGCGCGCAAGTCGTCCCGCCACCAGCGCCCACGCCAGCAGAATAGCCATGATCACGACAAGCGCGAGCATGGTCTGCCGCCCGGAGTTAGATAGCGAGCAAGGCGGTCACGACGTCCGGCCGATTGCCTGTTGGCTCATCCCTGCGGATAGTCGTCGTCATAGGGAACGGATTTCGACTGTTCCAGCACGTCAGCTTCGTCCGCCCGATCCAGATCGAGTGCCCCAACGCTCGACAGCTCGTCATCGTCGGAATCCTCGTCGAGCGGTGCCAACTGCTCGATACGGTCGTCCAGCGGCGTCTCGACTGAGACATCGAGTTCGCGATTCGGGTCGGTCATTACAGACGCTCCCTCCTGACGATCGAGTCGACAGTACCGGTCGTCACGACGACCGGACCAGGCGAGCAATGGCCTCCGATGCCTCGCCGATCTTCGCCTCTGCCTGTCCGGTTCGAGCGGCGTCGAGAACGGAGTTCGCCAAGTGCTCGTTGAGCAGCCCGATCGCAACTGACTGTAACGCTTTCGTCGCTGCGCTGATCTGGGTCAGGACGTCAATGCAGTACTTGTCTTCGGCCACCATGCGGGAGATACCTCGCACCTGGCCTTCGATGCGACGCAGCCGCCTGAGGCAATCGTCCTTCGAGCTTGGATAACTGCCCATCGCGCGGCCTCCTCGGTCTACCGCCGCTGGTTATTCACCCAGAATACCCGAGGGGGGTATTAGGGACGTGGGCCGCCCTCGCTCCACCGATTGGTGGACTGGCGATCAGCCCATGGAGGGACCGATAGCCGGATCCCGCTCCGGCGGCTGACCGGCGACCCTAGAACCGTCACTGAATACAGCTGAGAATGGAGAGAAGAATGATCAAGACGCTACGGGCGAGACTCCGCCTCCGCCGGGAGTGGGCCGAGCTGGATCGGGCTGTGCGCGACGCTCCGCCGAACGTGCGGACCGAGCTGTGGGCCATAAGCTGCCGGTAACACCTGAGGTTTGCTCAGGCCAGACGACAGATCTGAAATCGGGTGGCTCCTATCACATCGTCTGGCCTGAGTAACGCACGAGTCGCCGAATCTGACTGGTGCCGCGTGTCCGAACTGCATCAAGCAGCCAACTCCCGCCTCCACTACTCCGACGACACCTCTACCGCTACGGTGTGCCTGCAAACGGGCTGGGGGATAAATGGCTGGACCGGTGTTCGACCCCGCAACGAGCGCTCCCATGGCACTCGCCGGCCGGGTCGTCACGATGGACGCTGCTCGCACCGTCCTGGACGACGCGGTGGTCTACCTGAGAGATGGATCGATCACCGCGGTATCGCCGGCTGCGGCACCGCCGCCGCCCGGCTTCGAGTCGGTGCCCGTCACAAACGTCCGAGGCACGATCTTCCCCGGCCTCATCGAGCTGCACAACCACTTGCCGTACGGAGTCTTGCAACTGTGGCAAGTGCCCCGGCTCTACAGCAATCGCGACCAGTGGAGCAGTCCCTCCACGCCGGACTACCGACGGCTGATCAGTGGCCCGATGGGCGTCATCGGGCGCAACACCGAAGCCGTACCGGCGGTCGTGCGCTACGTGGAAATGCGCTGCCTCCTAGGCGGAACGACGACCAGTCAGGGCGTCGCGCTGGCCTCGAACACCGGCATCGTCAAGCACTTCCGCGGATTGGTGCGTAACGTCGAGGCCACCGGCGACCCGGCCCTTCCGCCAGCCGCGACGCACATCGCCGACATAGACGCCACCGACGCCGAACATTTCCTGGCCCGAATATCGGGCCGGCAAAAGCTGATCTTGCATTTGGCGGAAGGCACACAAGAGTCGGCGCGGCAGCATTTCCTGGCGTTGCAGGTGAAACCGGATCGCTGGGCCATCACCGGGAATCTGATCGGCATTCACTGCGTAGGACTGACCGCTGACGATTTCGCGGTATTCGGCGCGCACGGCGGCAGCATGGTGTGGTCACCGCTGTCGAATCTGCTCCTCTACGGCCAGACGGCCCAGCTCGGCGCCGCGCTGGACCAGGGTGTCCCAGTCGCTCTCGGCTCGGACTGGTCTCCCTCCGGGAGCAAGAACCTGCTCGGCGAGCTGAAGACAGCCCGGCTCGCCGCTCCCCTTGCGGGTGCTCCTGGCTTGTCCAGTTCCGATCTCGTGGCCATGGCGACGACGACGCCGGCACAAATGCTCGGCTGGGGCGCTTCCCTCGGCAGCCTGGAGGCCGGCAAGAAAGCTGACCTGATCGTTGTGGATACCGTGACACCGGAGCCTTGCGACGCCTTGATCGATGCGACGGAGCGGACTATCTCCCTCGTCGTGATCAACGGCGTGCCGCGAGCCGGCACGGTCCGAGTCATGACCGAGCTGGGCCTCGGCGGTGGCGAGCGCGTCGTGTTCCGCGGGCAAACGCGGGTGCTGAATCTCGCCCAGCAGGGCGCCGACCCCGACGTCGCGCAGCTGACTGCCGCCCAATCGATCACCGTGCTGACCGACGCGCTGGCCGATCTCGGTCACCCGACACCGACGGCCCGACGCCGGGCCCGATCGGACGGACAGCTGCGGCTGGCCGTGGCCGGTGTCATCGACAACCACATGTCCGCCCGGCCGCACCTACCGTTCCACGGACACGTCACCGGACCGAACCCGCCGGATCATCGCCGTCCGGTTCGGCTCGCCGCCCCACCGGGGCCCTTTCCGTCGCTCCCGCTCGATCCGCTGACCGCTGTCGACAATCCCGGTTATTACTCGACACTCCGGGCGGAGACCAACGTGCCCACGGTGGTGCGATCAGGCCTGACGAAGAATGCGCCGCGGCCGAGCAAGGTGATCCCATGACGACCGATTTCTGCCCGGGCTACCCGGCCCCGTACGACGCGCTGGTCGCCGACTACCCGGACGTCAGCGTCTATCCGGCCGACGGATTTCGCGTCGAATGGGGGCCGATCTTTCACCGCGGACGGCTAGACGGCTCAGCGAGCGTGCTGGTGCTCGGTCAAGATCCAGCGGTCCTGGAGACGGTGGCACGTCGCATCCTCGTCGGGACCGCCGGGCAGCGGACTCAGGGCCTGCTCACGAAGCTTGGCATGACCCGCAGCTACACGATGGTGAACACCTACCTGTACAGCGTGTGGGGCCAGGGTGCCGCCGACCGCCATGTCGACGATCCGCTCATCGCCGCTTACCGAGGGCGATGGCTTACCGCGCTGATCGCCCACAACGACATCCGCGCGGTGCTGACGCTGGGCACGTTGGCGGCGACCGCGTTCACCGCCTGGCGGGCCACCACGGACGGAGCCGCGTTCACCGGCCAGCACGCCGCCTTGATCCATCCGACGTATCCGGAGTCAGCCTCGGCGAGTGGGCAGATCACAAAGGCCGAAGCCACGAAACGGCTGTTGGAGAACTGGAACGCCGCGATACCGGCGGTCACGGCGGCAATCCCAAAACCAGACCAGCCGCCTACGGGTGTGCCCTACGGGGATGACTTCACCGCCGCCGATCTCACCCCGATCCCGACCGGCGACCTGCCCGCTGGCTTGCCGGGCTGGATGCGCGGCGCGCGCAGCTGGGCGAGCCGGACCGGCGTTGATCCGGACACAAAGCGGGCCACGATCACGGTGACCGTGCCTCCCGACGCCCGGCCGTGGATGTGAGATCACCACAAATCACGCGTTGGCGGCGTTCCCTCGATCGGCCGCCGCCTCCTGGCGCGCCTCCCGCAGCCCGTGCACGAACGCGTTGAGGAAGGCCACCAGCGGCACCGCGATCAGCGCGCCAACGATTCCGTAGACGACGGTGCCGGCCGCCACGGCGAGCACCACCGCCAGGGGATGGATGTGCACGGCCCGACTCATGATGATCGGTTGCAGCAGATGACCTTCGACCTGCACCAGGACGATGATCGCGATTGCGACGATGATTGCGGCGCCGACGCCATGCTCGAGTAGTGCGACACCTACGCAGAGCGCGCCGCTGATCGTCAGGCCCAGAATCGGGATGAAGGACCCGAGAAAGATCAACACACCCAGGGCGGCGGCGAGGGGTATCCGCAGGATGAACAGCAGAATCGTGATCGTGACCGCGTGGATGAACGCGATGATGACCTGCCCGCGCACGTACCCACCCAGGCTGAACCATCCGCGCCGGCCGGCGTAATCGACTTGTTGCCGAGCCGGTCCCGGCATCCAGCGCAGTACCCAGCGCCAGATGAGGTCGCCGTCCCGCAAGAGGAAGAAGGTGGAAAAGATCGACAGCGCAAGACCGCCGAGCACCTCGAAAATCGTCCGCGCGGTGGAAACCGCACCAGAAACCAACTTGCCTTGATTGTTCTTGATTGCATCGGTGATGCTGTTGGTGAAGTTGTTGAGGTCGGCCTCCCGCAGATGGAACGGGCCGTTCTGGAGCCAATCCCGGATCTGTTCGGACACCTTCGTCAGCTGGTCGCCGAGCGTGTTCGCGTGCGAGGTGATCTGAACGACAACGAACCAGCCGATAAGGCCGAACACGATGATGCCAGCGAGTAGCACGAGCGAGGCGGCAGCCGATTTGTGCAGGCCGAGGCTTTCCAGCCGTTTGTCGAGCGGATTCAGTACGGCCGTGAAGAACAGCGCCACGATGAACGCGAACGCAACGATGTGAATCTTGCTGAACAGGAGGATCACGACATAGATGCCCGCCGCCACCGCGAGCAGCCGCCATGACCAGGCCGCCGCTACCCGAACCGGCCAGGTGACGGCGTCCCTGGAGTCGCGGTGGGGAGTCGAGAGTGTGATGAAGTCGCTGCCGTCGCTGGCCGGGGCCGGCTGCTGACCGTCCATCGCGGCGCGGGCCGCCGGGTCGTTCGTCTCGGCCGGCGAGTGTGGGTCTGGCGGCGGCTCAGGTGATGTCATGGAGCCTCCCGGGCGGATGCCAAGACCTGCCTGGTCACCCTACTCAGGTATGCCCTTACGGCCGCGTTGCCAAAACCTCCGAGTGCCCCGATAACGAGTCATTACCGGTACCGGAAGCCGTCGAAGAACCGTCGAAACACGCCGCCCGTCGGGGGCAACGGCTCGGCCGGGGCGGGAGCAGTCGCGCGGCGGTGGGCGATGGGCTGGTCGTAGTCGGTCCGGGCTATCGCGTCAACGACCTCGTCCTGGTCGAAGTCCTCTGATCCTTCGATGACCGGGACGAAACCGACCAGCATCCCATCCCGCATTACTTGCGCTTCAAGCCCGGCGGTGCCGTCGGTGTCCCACATCGCCTCCCGGCCGTCGCCGAGCACGACGCGAACGCCGAACTGGTAGACACCGGCTTTAGCCAGATGGGCGTCGATGCCTCGACCGCGCAAGGTATCGACTACATGCCGAGCCCGGATCTCTTCCATTCGAACACGGTACCTACCGCGCGTGAGGCCGCCCTCAACTGCGCGTCGCGGCGACTGCCCGACTGGGCGGCAGCGGCCTGGTTCGCGCACCGGCCGACGGATAGCGTCGTGGCGCGCGGGGCTACCGCGCTGAGCCGCTTCTGGAGGGCCGTCATGCAGGACCGCACACCCGACCCATCCGAACTCGACCCGATCGAGCGTGCGTCGATCGACGAGCTCCAAGCTCTCCAGCTGGGGCGGCTGCAAACGACACTGCACCGGGTCTACGAGCACGTGCCGCACTATCGGTCGGCGTTCGACGCCGCTGGAGTCCATCCAGACGACCTGCACGAGCTGGCCGACATCGCACGGTATCCGTTCACCAGCAAGGCCGATCTACGGCAGAACTACCCGTTCGGAATGTTCGCGGTTCCTCGCACCCAGATTGCTCGATTGCACGCGTCATCCGGAACGACCGGCCGGCCCACTGTCGTGGGCTACACCGCGGACGACATCGCGACGTGGGCCGCGCTCATGGCCCGTTCCATCCGAGCATCAGGCGGCCGTCCGGGTGACACGGTGCACGTGGCGTACGGGTACGGCCTGTTCACGGGCGGCCTCGGCGCGCACTACGGGGCGGAGGCACTCGGGTGCACCGTGGTCCCGGTGTCCGGCGGAATGACCGAGCGACAGGTCCTGCTCATTCAGGACTTTCGGCCCGACGTGATCATGGTGACGCCGTCGTACATGCTCGCGATCATCGACGAGATGGAGCGGCAGAAAATCGATCCGCGCATGACGTCGCTGCAGGTCGGGATCTTCGGGGCCGAACCGTGGACGAACGACATGCGGCAGGAGATCGAACAGCGCCTCGACGCGCACGCCGTCGATATCTATGGACTGTCCGAGGTGATGGGGCCGGGCGTCGCCAACGAATGCGTCGAGACAAAGGACGGCTTGCATATCTGGGAGGACCACTTCTATCCAGAGGTGATCGATCCAGTCACGGGTGACGTACTGCCGGACGGCGAGGAGGGCGAGCTAGTCTTCACGACGCTCACCAAGCAGGCAATGCCGGTGATCCGCTATCGCACGCGGGACCTCACCCGGCTGCTGCCAGGCACCGCCCGGCCCGTACGACGGATGGAGAAGATCACTGGCCGGACGGATGACATGATCATCTTGCGCGGCGTCAACCTCTTCCCCACCCAGATCGAGGAACTCGTCCTGCGTACGCCAGCCCTTTCGCCGCACTTCCAATGCGTCCTGGAGCGGGTCGACCGGTTGGACGCGCTGACCGTCCGGGTCGAACGTCGTCCCGACGCTGAGCGCGCCGCCGCCGACGAGGCCGGGCGAACCCTGCAGATGCTCGTGAAGAGCACGATCGGCGTCAGTGTCGATGTCGATGTGCTAGAGCCGGACGAGATCGAACGCTCACTTGGCAAGATGCGCCGCATTATCGACGAGCGGCCCACCCGCTGACGTCCCCCCGTGCCGTGCGACTTTCACCCTCGAATTGTGGGTGAAAGTCGCACGGTCCAGTTGTGATGGCGCGGGCGCTACACCGTGATCGTCAAGGTGTGGTGTCCGGCGCTAGTCGGGATCATCACTTCGTTGCCACGGTTCGTCGAGACGACCTTGTAGTTGTGCACTCTCTTTCCATCGAGCACGACGGCCGCCGGGTTGGTCCCCCTCGGCAGCGTGTGCCCGATAACTACATTGTTCGTGCCTACGCCGTTAGTCGTGATGTCCGTGCTGTAGGTGTTTCCGGTGTGGGTCGCGGCCACGTCCGCCGATCCCCTACCCAGCTGGATCGCCTTGCCCGAAACCGTGGTCTGACCCTGCGGCACCTGCGGAACGAATGTCACGAGGCCGTCACCGAGATCCGGATCTACGCCGAGCCACTGGTGCACGACCGGCCACGCGGTGCCGTAATTGCCCCAGGCCTGCATGAACATCGAGCGGCACGTCCAGCAGCGGTCGATGTTGGCACCCTGGTCCGGCGACGGGAAGATCTCCGGCATGGCGCCCGGCTGCTCGTCCGGCGTCCCGCCGGTCGCGGGCTCACCGAACATGGTCTCGGCCAGCGCGTGGGTATAGCGCTGTTGCTCGCCCGGACCCAAGCGGCCGTAGTTACCCTCGCCGACCGACTGGATGGAGGTCGTCAGGCCGTAGATGACCTTCTCACCCGCGCCGTTGGGCGGGCCGGTGCATCCGGTGTGGAACAGCCCGGGGTTGAACGGCGGAGTCCCGCTGAAGCAGTCGTTCTCCCGACCGGCCAGCGCGGCGTTGCCATGGGCGAACGGCGCCACACCCGGGACGGTCTGGTCGCCGACGTGTAGCTCAGCTTCCATCGGCGTCTGGCCGATCCAGTACTGCTGGAACAACTGCTGGTTGCCGGGGTCCTGCAAGGAGTCGGAGTACTGCGACGCAGCCTGATACCACCAGGTGCTGTCGAACCGCTTCTCGAGCTTGCTGGCCAGGTTCTTGGCCCACGCGAACGTCGCCCCGTCGTGCTTGGACCGGGCCATGTCGGACAGGTCGTACAGGCCGCGGATCAGATAGACCGCGTTGTCCAGCTTCTCCGCGCCCATCCCGGTGCGCTCGACGTTGCCCGAGCCCTCCGGCCAGCCGTCTTTGTCGGCGTCCAGCTGGTTGACGACGTACTTCAAGTTGCGAACGGTGAAGTCGTACATCTGGTCACGGAAGGCGTTGTCTCCCGTCCACCGCCACACGAGCGCAACGGCACTGGGGAACTTGACCGTCTCGTCCGTGTTGAAGTCGTACGTGGTGGTGCCGTTTGTGGTCTGCCGGGAGTCGTGACCGAACCAGATCGAGCCGTCGGACACCGACTCATGAACTACCACGCCCGAGCGGTTGTTCAGGATGTCGGAGATTTGTTGCAGCGCGCGCAAGTGATCCTCGATCGCGGTGAACTGGCCGACCGCCACGGAAGCGAATGCGGTGTACTCCCCGTCAGTGCCGAAGATCCATGGATAGTCGGGATAGCCGGCACCGATCCAGGTCGCTTGTGGGACAACGCCTAGTGGTGCGGGGAACTGCTTGCCCTGGTTGGTCCAGCGGATCTGCAGGTTCTGCGCGCTCAGCGTGAGGTCGGCGATGTTCTGCTTGCCCCAGTCGACCGCGTTCTGCACCGTCGGGTCTCCGGGCAGCGAGAGCTGCGTCTTCTGAGCTAGCTGCTGGCGGGAGGCCATCTTGGCGGCCAAGGCTGCCGACGGGTTCTGCAGGACCTTGGTCAACTCCTGCTGGGCCGGGCCTAGGTCCTGGTTGGCACCGCCCTGGTCGGAACCGGCTACGCCCAACCACACGGTCTGCGAACCGTTGGCGGGCAGCGCGAGCGAATAGTTCAGCTCGCCACCGGTGCCCTTACCGAACGGACCGTCGTCACACGCCGAGGGCTTAGGGTCGGCCGGCGCGCCCGACTCGGTGCCAGTGCACCGGTGCCCAGGCTGCGGTCCGTAGAACTGTGAGCCGATTGCGCCCGTGTCCGGCTTCAGCGAGGTGCCCACCAGCGCCGCGTAGTGGTGTACGGGCGCTCCGGGCAGCGCGCCGTCATCGGTGAAGACGAGGTCCTGGCCGTTGAAGTTGCCCGTGTCCGGAAGGTTGTCGCTGGCGTTGGGCGTGACGCCCGTGAACCCCCACGGGTACTGCCCCATCAGCTCCGAGTGCGCGTCTATGGACAGCTTGGCAGTCCGGGCCGCGCCGGGGTTGGTGATCGTGAGGCCGAACAGCGCTCCGCGCACTCCGTCCGGGACGAAGTCGGTCCGCGCCACGCTGAGTCCGGCCGTAGCCGGCAGGTCATATTTGGTGTAACCCCAGCCACTCGTGAACTTGCTTGCCGGACCGATCCACTGGCCGTCGAGCCCGAACCAGACACCGTCGACCAGCTTCAGTGGCGGTGTCCACACGCCGCCCATCTCGCCGGTGGTGTGCCATCCGTTGGCGTAGAACCTGCCGTCCTCAAAGCCGATCGAGTAGGCGCGGGACCCGGCGTCGACCTCCCGCCGGTCTGCCAGTCGAGTGGTAGTCGACAGCTCCGATGGCGTCGCTGCGGCCGCCGTTCCTGCCGCCGGTAGGGAATTGGCTACCCCCTGCCCCAACACCGACAAGCTGGCTGCGGTGACGATCACCGACACCGCAGCCACGATCCTTCGAGACATGGCCTTCTCCTCCTGATGCTCCGGGTACTGCACGCCGCATCGGTCTGCGGATGAGGCCGCGAAGCGGGGAGTACTCGGTTCAGGGCCGCGCCAGAAAGTGGTGCCGGATACAGCCCGCCTAGCGCTCAATAAATTCTTATCTTGTCCTTGCCATCCTGATTAGGCAATACGTAGGTAAAGATCGATATTTGCCCACTTAACGGAGATCTTGCACCAGTTTTACGGTCAGCTTACGTACAGCGGCTCTGAGCGATCGGTCGCGGAAGCGCGATCGACGGAGCGGCGTTCGTCCAGCGGCAGTAGCCCAAGATCGACCGGACGAACCCGCAAACCCGTCGTCCGCTCGCGTATCGATGGTGCGATTGAGTGCGTTGAGAAGCGGAGCTGCCCCACTGGTATCACGCGTGCGCGGGACGCGACGGAGCGCATCGCACCAAAGTCGGGTGACCTGTTCAGTCGATAAGTCCGAGATCATCAGCCCCTGCAACGCGTCCTGCTGAGGCTAGGTCGTTTGACCCTTACGGTCGGACGATGGCTTTGAGCGCGGTCGGGTCCGTACGCCCAACGAGCAGCGCCTCTTCGGTGCGATGCAGCGGAAACTCGTGCGTCACCACCGGGTCCACCTGCACCACGCCTGCCGCGAGGAGAGCCAGGGCAGTGGGATAGGTGTTGGCATATCGGAAGGTTCCGGTGATCCACAGCTCGCGGGTCTGAATCAGCGGAACGTCGAAGGCGACCGAATCCTCGCCCATCCCCACGAGAACGACCCGACCGGCCCGGTCGACGAGGGGGAGCGCGGACTGTAATGCTCGCGACGATCCCGAGCATTCGAGCAACACGTCGAAGCGTTCGTCGAGCGGTTCGCCGGCCCGGGCCGCGACCAAGCCGAGCCGCGCCGCGACGGCGAGCCGGTGATCGCTGAGATCGGTGACGGTGACGCTGGTCGCGCCGAATGCGCGCGCGACCTGCGCCGCAAACAGCCCGATTGGCCCCGCCCCGGTCACCAGGACCCGCTCGCCCGCTGTGACGCCGGCCCGTCGGCAGGCCCAGATTCCGACGGAGACCGGTTCAGCCATCGCGGCCTGCACATCGTCGAGCTCGTCAGGCACCGGGTGAGCGAAGTCCGCGACGATCGTCACGTACCGGGCAATCGATCCATGGACGGGCGGGGTCGCGAAGAAGACTACGTCCGGGCACAGGTTGTACCGCCCAGTTCGGCATTGGCGGCAGTGTCCGCACGGAACGCCGGGTTCCATCGCCACTCGCTGCCCGACCCGACCCGGATCGATGCCGGCCCCGACCGCGCTGATCCGCCCGGCGGACTCGTGCCCGAGCACCATCGGGCTCTCGACAACGTGGCTTCCGATCCGACCGTGGTCGTAGTAGTGCACGTCCGACCCGCACACGCCGATCGCGGTCACCGCGACCTGCACCTCGGCTGGACCAGGCTCTGGCACCGGCCGGTCCTCGATCCGGACATCTCCGGGTCCGTAGAGCACGGCGCTTGGGTTCGACACGATCACCTCCCGACGCTCACGTTCCGTGACACTAGAAAACGGTGTAGCCACCGTCCGCGATCAGCACCGACCCGGTGACGAACGAAGAGGCATCGCTCGCGAGAAACACCATTGCCGGGCCGAGCTCTTCCGGTGTCCCATACCGCTGCATGGGGGCATCCTCGATCCAATGCCGCCGGAACTGCGGGTCGTCGACCGGAGCCATCGCCGTCTTGATGTACCCGGGCGCGAGAGCATTGACCCGAACGCCGTAGGGCGCCCATTCGGCGGCCAGGCTGCGAGTGAGCTGATGCACCGCGGCTTTCGAGGCGTTGTAGGCCGGTTGCCATTGCGGACGGTTGACGATCTGGCCGGATATGGAGCCGATATTGACGATGCTGCCGCGCTTGCGGTCGACCATGTGCCCGCCGAACACCTGGCACCCGAACCACAGCGCGTCGAGGTTCACGTCGAGGACCCGGCGCCACTCCTCGTCGGTGACCTCCAGTGCTGGGCGGTGGACGCATGTGCCGGCGTTGTTGACGAGCACATCTACGGCGCCGAACTGGTCGACCGCCGCGGCGAGAACGCGTTCGACCTCCGATCGAGACGTGACGTCGGCAATTACGGTCTGGCTCCGCCTACCGATGTCAGCCAATTCCTGCTCGACCTCTACCGCCGCCGTCTCATCTCGCCCGACGGCGACGATGTCGGCGCCAGCTTCGGCCAGGGCGCGGGCGAAGGCTCGGCCCAGCCCTCGCGTCGCGCCGGTGACGACCGCTGTACGGCCCGTCAAATCGAACCGTGACATGACGTTCATGGTCCCAACCTCCGGCCCAAGTACCCGGCCGCCAGCGCGGGCAAAACAACGCCAAGCGGCGCATCGACGCGGATGCTCGCACACCCATCCGCGCGGGTCGAGCCCTGGTTGACGATCGCGACCGGTATCTGAAGCTTGGTCGCGCGCACGACGAAGCGGTAACCCGACATGACCGTTAACGACGAGCCAAGCACGAGCAGGGCCTTTGCGCGTTCGACGAGCTGGTAGCAGCGCTCCACCCTCTCGCGCGGCACCGCCTCGCCGAAGAACACCACATCCGGTTTGAGCGGCCCCTGACGGCATACCGCACACGTGACCATGACGAATCGGTCGAGATCCGCTTCGGACAACTCGGCGTCGCCATCGGGGTTGATGGCACGCGCTCGCGCGTCGAAGGTCGGGTTGGCCTCGCGCAATGCCGAGTCGATCGCCACTCGGGTGGACCTGTCGCCGCAGGTGAGGCAGATCGTGCTGTCGAGCCCGCCGTGCAGCTCAATGACGTCGCGTGCGCCCGCTGCCTGGTGCAGTCCATCGACGTTCTGGGTGATGATGCCGCGTACGGCGCCCGCGGCCTGCAGGGTGGCCACCGCATGGTGGCCGGCATTCGGGCGAGCCCGAGAGATCTGCCGCCAGCCGAGATAGCTGCGAGCCCAGTAACGATGGCGGGCCTGTGCGTCACCCACGAACGCCTGATAGGTCATCGGGGCGTAACGCCGCGCTGCGCCGGTCGGCCCGCGATAGTCAGGGATGCCTGATTCCGTGGACACTCCAGCGCCGGACAAGACAACCACCCCGCCAAGGTCGAGCAGATCGCCGAGCGCGACAACGGCCGCGGAACCATCTCGGTCCGCGGCCGTTGCCGTCAGGGTGGAGTAATCCACCTATCCATAGTGCCTCGTGATGTCAGTCCGCCGGGCCGGCAATCAGGGTCACGTTGGCGCTGTGCGACTGTCCGGACTGGTCGGTCCAGGAGATCCGCACCGAGTCACCGGCCTTGTGTGAAGCCAGCGCAGTCGACAGGTCGGAGCTGCTGGACACCTGCGTGTTGTCGACACCGGTGATCACGTCGCCTGCAGCGAGCCCGGCCTGCGCAGCCGGTGTGCCATCGACGACACCTGCGATCGCCGCGCCATTCGAACCAGCCGAGGACTGGTCGTTGCTGAGCTCGATGCCGAGGAACGCCGGGTTGCCGATGTGGATCGTGGAGCTGGCCTGGCCGCTCTCGATCTGGTCAGCGATCTTGAGCGCTGTCCCGATCGGAATCGCATACGCCTGCTCAGCGGCCGTCTGGAACTGGCCCGACGAGCCGGCCGCGGTGTCCATTCCGACGACCTGGTTGTTGGCGTTGTAGAGCGGGCCGCCGGAGTCGCCAGCCTGGACATTTGCGTCGGTCTCGATGAGGCCATTCAACTGTTCGGCGTTCGAACCGTTGTCATCAGTGGCCGTAATCGTCTGGTCGAGGGCCGTGACCTGGCCAGGCGCAGCGCTCGGAGTGCCGCCGGTGCCACCAGCGTTCCCGACGGCGGTGACTGAGTCGCCAACCGAGACGTTGGAGGACGACATGTGGGCGGTTTGCAGCCCGGACGCAGCGGATAGCTGCAGGACGGCCACGTCCTCGGTTGGGTCAGTGCCGACGACGGATGCCTTGTAGGTCTTTCCGGTGCTGACGACAGTGACGGTGATCGAGGTCGCGCCGCGCACGACGTGGTTGTTGGTGAGGATCTCGCCGTTGGAGGTTAGGACCATGCCGGTGCCTGCGGCCCGTGCACTCTGGTAACCGAGGACGGTGTCGATGTCGACGACGCCTACCTGCTGGTCGGAGCTCGCAGTTCCGGTCGAACCGCCCGAGCCGTTGCTCGAACCGCCCGAGCCGTTGCTCGAACCGCCGCCGTTCCCGAAACCGCCTGCCGTTGCCGTTGCCGCCTGCCGCCGCCGTTGCCGCTGTTGCCATTGCCCTGGCTGCCGTTCCCGCCATTGCCGAGACCTCCGAGGCCACCGAAAAGACCTCCGAACGGGTCCTGGTCAGATCCGGAACCGCCAGAACCGTTGCCGCCCGTGCCACTGCTGGGTGGGACCGCAAGCTGTGCGTTGCCGGACGTGCCCGAGCCGGTCGTGACCGAGTTGCCGGTGCCCACGCCGATGGCGACACCCGCCACCGCGACCGCGGTTGCAATACCGCCGACGATGAGCCAACGCTTCCGATGACTGGTGCCGGACGACCTCAACTCCGGGGCGGGCGGGAATGGTGGCGCCGCCAGGTACGCCGTGGGGTAAGGCGTCTCCGCCGCGTACGGCGGCTGGGACCCGTACGGTGCCTGGGACCCATACGGTGCCTGAGACCCATACGGTGCATCGGACGGCTGTGGCGTGTCGGATGCATACGGCCCCTCGGGTGCGTACGTCCCCTCGGGTGCGTACGGACCATCGGGTGCGTACGGCGCCTGCGGCGCCGACGGCGTTTCGGGCACATGCGGAGTCGCGGGTGTGGGCGGCTCGGTCGACCAGGTGGGATCGCTGTCGTAGCGGTCGTTCATGGGTGCTCTTTCGTAGCTCGTCGGGGTGTCGGGGTATGCGCCGACAGATCCAGCAGACACCTGCCATCCATGCGTTTACTGAGTGGTAGCCAGGACTCGATTGTGAAATTGCGTAGCTGACAGACCAGGGGGTGCGTACGCGCTCTCGGCTTGCCGCAGGAAGATAGTCGCGGACAACACTGGGAACGGCAGATGAATGGCGTCCTCCACAGCGATGAAAGGAGCCCGATGACCGAGGCCAACCCGCGACAGAACGTGACTTTTCCGAGCAACGGCCGGCAGGCCCATGGCTACCTGAACAAGCCGGATCGCGGATCCGGACCTGGCCTGATCGTGATCGAAGAGTGGTGGGGTCTTGATGACCACATTGCTGACATCGTGGATCGCTTCGCCGCTGAGGGTTTCGTCACCCTCGCGCCTGATTACTTCGGCGGACGGGTAGCGCATCAGACAGACGCGGCCGCGAAGATGCTCGAGGAACTGCCGGTAGATCAGGCCGCGCGTGATCTCGCGGGCGCCGTTGACTACCTGCTGGCCGATCCGGACGTCACGTCGAAGTCGCTCGGCGTCATCGGCTTCTGCGTTGGTGGCGGCTTCGCGCTCCAGATGGCCGCTCAGCAGGGTGATCGGATCAACGCCGCAGTGGTGTTCTACGGGGTGGGGCCGGCCGTCCCCGATCAGTACCGCACGGTCACGGCCCCGATTCAGGGACATTACGGCGAGCAGGACGCCATGTACCCGGTTGACCAGGCGCAGGCGCAAGAGCGGCAGATCCGGGACGAATCAGCGGGCTCCGTCGAATTCTTCTACTACCCGGCCGGTCACGCCTTCCATAACGACAAGAACCGGCTCGGCACCTACAACCAAGAGCTAGCGACTTTGGCGTGGAGTCGGGCCGTGGCCTTTCTCAAGGACAACGCCGAGTAACCGTCACCACCACGGAAGCGCGGGACACGAGCCGGCGCGTCGCGCATTAGGGTCAGCCCATCGTCCAGGCGCAGCAGCGTTTTCTTCATGCCAGCGCCGCGGTGAGGGCCTCGATTGCCCGCAAGGTGTCGAGCAGCATGCCGAGATCCTGCGGGTAGGGCCAATGGGACAGCTTGGCGACGACGATCCGGCTATCACGGTCGACCCAGACGAGCTGGCCGTGAATGCCAAGGCACAGCAGGACATGACGGTCGAAGAAGGGAACCCAGAACTGGTTGCGATACATGCCACCCGGGAGCCAGCCCGTCGTCGGGTCGGCGGCGAATGCCGCCCGGGAGTCAGGTCCGCCGGCGAAGGCGTCGTCCAGCCACCATTCCGGCACGACGTCCTCGTCGGCGACGTGACCGTTGTCGGCGAGCAGTTGCCCGAACCGGCCCAGGTCTCGGAGGGTGGTCGCGAGGCCGCCGTCGTGGAGCATGGCGCCGGCTGGGTCAACCGCACCGTCGGCGTCCTGTTCCGCGCCGAGACGAGACCATAAGAGGCCGCTAAGCAGGTCAGGCATGCGGCGTCCGGTTGCCCGCTCGCAGACCCAGCCGAGAACGTCCGTCTCGCAGGATCGGTAGTCGAATCTCCCGCCGTGCGGCCGGTCGGCCTTCAACCGTAGGAGATAGTCGTAGATGGACGTTGGCAGGTCGTCCTGGCGACGGGGCGCCCAGCCCATGACCTGTTCCAACAACCGAACGTCCGCGTCGGGGTCGAGATACGTCTCGGAGAAGGCAACACCGGAACGCATGTCGAGCACGTCGCGCAGTGATGCGTCCGCGTAGCCGGACGAGCGCAGATCGGGTACGTAGCGGGTGATCGGTTGGGCCGGATCGAGCGCGCCGCGGTCGATCAGAATGCCGACTACGCACCCGATGATGGACTTGCTGACCGACATCAGCAGGTGAGTGTGGTGCGGCGTCATGCCGGCGAAGTACGCCTCAGCGGCAATCCGTCCGTGCTGCAGCACGAGGTAACCGTCGGTGTGCGTGCCGGAGAGCACATCACGGACCGAGGCGGAGGATCCATCCATGCGCTCCAGGCCGACATCCAGCGGTGCGGCGGGGCCGTGCGCTAGCTCTCGCACCGGCCCGGTGCCCCGACTGATCCGTGCGGTCGGAACCACTTCACGCAGGTGGATGAACGACCAGGTATTGGCCGCCGCGGTTTGCCAGTCCGCCAAGCGCCAGCGCTGATCAGGCGGCGGCGGAAAACCCTGCATCACCATTGGCAGCCATCCCGTCTGTCTGATTCGCGCCGCGTGCCGATATCCGCCGCCAGACTACGATTCGGATATCACGACCAAGAAGCCGCCACGTATTTGAGCCTCGGGAGTACGAAGGCGAGGTGATCTTTGAGTTATCGCCTGAGGAAGGGCGATAGCTCAAGGATTCACGACCGAGGATCTTGGCGGAATGCCATGGCGGATCGCGCGGGCGGCCGTGAACGACCAGTGCGCGTGGTATCTCGGAGATCACGCCTTTCTTCCTGGTCAATCGGACTCCGGTCTACTTTCATCGGCGCGACGCCGGTCAACCTGCTCGGCCTGGATCGCTGGGCAACTTCGATTACCTGACGTCTTACGACAGTTGGGCTGGCGCGCATCCGTGCGCAATTACGCCCAGGGACAAGCCGCACACCGAGTTCGAGAGCGGTGCGCAGATAATCAACCATCTGCTGCGTCACCCGGAGATTCAGGCGATTATGCATCGGCCGGTATCAACGGCAGAACGAGACGCAGTGCTTCTACCTGCGCATCTACAGACCGGGTTAGTACCGCTGGAAAGCCCGCCGATCTCGAGGGTGATCGTTACCAGGGCCGGGCTGCAAATAATGCGCCGGCGCAAGACGGTGCTGACGAACCGGGCCGTCCGGGTTGGCAATGCGATCCGCGGCCACAACTCCGGTCCGCCCTGGCTATCCCATCGGTGGGTGCCGGTGTCAAGGCGGCGGGAGTGTCGCGCATCAGCCACTCCCGTCAGCGCCGCCGACCGTTTCGTCGCACTCGAAGACCGTCGAACGCGATTGTGCATACGGCGTCGGCGATGTCGACGGAGTCGAAATCGCGGCGAGGTCGATACCACTCCACCAACGAGTTCACCAGGCCGAACAACAGCCGGGCAGTGACCGCTGGGTCGACGTCCGGTCGAACGTCTCCGTCTGCCTCGGCTTGTCTGACCAGAGCGGCCACGACCCGATCGAACTGGCGGCGCCGGGCCATGGCCCGACGTTCGACCGCGGTGTTGCCGCGCACGCGCAGCAAGAGTGTGACGTACGGCAGGCGCTCGACGAGGACCTCGATGCTGCCCCGGACCAGCTGCTCCAGCCGGTCGATCGCGGGCGCGTCGATGCGCCGGACTTCAGCCGCGACCTCGAACAAGCCGTCGAGGGCCCGGTCGAGCGCCAGCGACAGCAGCTCCTCCTTACTGGCCACGTGGTGATAGATGGCGGACTTGCTGATCCCCAGTCGTCGGGACAGGTCCTCCATGCTGGTGCCGTCGTACCCGCGCTGGTTGAAGACGCCGACGGCGACGGCGAGCAGCGATTCGAGGTCGTAACCGGGCCGGCCCGGGCCTCGTCGCGGTACCACTGCCCTGGTCACGCGCGACCTCGAGGCTCGGCGAGCTGATGACTGCGGCCACGAAATTCCGCCACGACCTCCTGGCCCCGGCGCACCGTCACGTCGTAAATGCCGGTTCGCCCGAACTGAGTGCGTAATTTGGCCTCCGCGACCAATTCGTCGTCGAGGCGTCCAGGCGACACGAAGACGATCTCCGCGGCGGCTGCTACGGTCGGCGGCCCGAAGCTGTTGCAGGCACACGCGAAGGCCGTGTCGGCGAGCGCGAACACCAGCCCGCCGTGGGCGATCGCGTGACCGTTGACCATCTCAGGGCCAATGCGCATCCGGACCACGGCCCGCCCCTCTCCGGCCTTGTCCACCGTCATGCCCATGAACGCAGACGCTCGGTCCTCCGCCATCATCATGGCCACGGAGGCGGGCAGGTCGGGCGTCTCGGACACATCGCTCCCCGGGTTCATCGGACGAGAGTCGCCTATCGGCGCGAGCCACGATAACGTACCGAACGACCGGTCAGAAATAGGCAGGAGACGCGTTCCATGGTGGTACTTCGCAGTTACGTCAACGGATCATGGTTCACCCCCGTGGACGAGGGTGCTCCGCTGTACGACGCCGTTACCGGTGATGAGGTCGCCCGGACCTCGTCCGCCGGCATCGACCTGGCGGCCGCGCTCGAGTACGGCCGCCGGGTCGGTGGACCCGCAATCCGGCAACTCACGTTCCATGAGCGGGCGAGCGTGCTGAAGTCACTCGCCGGCGCGCTGCGCGGTCATCGGAATGAGCTCTACCAGCTATCGGCTCGTACTGGCGCCACGCGTCGAGACGCTGTGTTCGACGTCGACGGCGGACTCGGCGTGCTGTTCTCCTATGGCAGCAAGGGACGCCGGGAGCTGCCCAACGACACCGTGTACGTCGACGGCCCAGTCGAACCACTGGGCAAGGGCGGTCAGTTCGTCGGCCAACATGTCTATACCTCGCGGACCGGGGTCGCGGTCCAGATCAACGCGTTCAACTTCCCGGTGTGGGGGCCGTTGGAGAAGTTCGCACCTGCGTTTCTCGCCGGCATGCCGTCGCTTGTGAAACCAGCAAGTCCCACCGCATATGTGACCGAACGTTTGGTCGCATTGATGTTGGACACCGGCCTCCTGCCGGAGGGCGCGCTGCAACTCATCTGCGGAGGTGCGCGTGACCTCCTCGATCACCTCACCGAGCAGGACACGGTGTCGTTCACCGGTTCGGCGTCGACGGCCCGCCGGCTTCGGGCCCATCCAGTGGTAGTCGCCCGATCGGTGCCGTTTACGGCTGAGGCCGACTCTCTGAATTGCTCGATCCTCGGGCCCGACGCCGCGGCCGGAACGCCAGAGTTCGATCTCTACGTCGACCAGCTGGTGACCGAGATGACGGTCAAGGCTGGGCAGAAATGCACCGCGATCCGTCGCGCCTTCGTACCGGGCGCCGTTCTCGACGACGTCCAAGCGGCAGTGGTCGACCGGCTGGCACAGGTGGTCGTGGGGAATCCGGCTGAGCCGTCGGTCCAGATGGGTCCGCTGGCGAGCTTGGAGCAGCGGGAAGAGGTGCGGCGCTCGCTCAAGGCGCTGCTGGATGCGGGTGAGCTCGTATATGGCGACCCGAACCACGTCGACGTGGTTGGTGCCGACGGTGAACGCGGCGCATTCGTCTCGCCGATTCTCATTCGCTGCAACGATGCCGACCGTCCAGAGCCCCATGAGGTCGAGGCATTCGGCCCAGTAAGCACGCTGATGGGATATTCGTCGGCGGACGAGGTGATCTCACTCGCCGCGCGCGGGCTGGGTAGCCTCGCGGCCTCGATTGTTACCGCGGACGCTGGCTTCGCCCACCGCGTCGTACTGGGCCTCGCGCCCTGGCACGGTCGGCTCCTCGTGCTCGATCGCGACGATGCGCCCGAGTCGACCGGGCATGGGTCTCCGCTGCCGATGCTCGTGCACGGCGGGCCGGGTCGGGCCGGCGGCGGCGAGGAGCTGGGGGGTATCCGCCGCGTCGTCCACCACATGCAGCGCACGGCCATCCAGGCCAGCCCGCGCGTGCTGAGTGCGGTGACCGGCCGCTGGGTGGCGGGCGCCGAGCGAAGTGCCGGCGAAACGCACCCGTTCCGGAAATCCCTGGCTGAACTCCGTCCGGGAGACGCCGTCGTAGCGGGCCCCCGCATCGTGACAGCCGAGGATATCGATCACTTCGCTGATTTCACCGGCGATCAGTTCTACGCGCACACGGATCCCGAAGCGGCGGCTGCCAACCCGCTCTTCGGTGGCATCGTCGCTCACGGCTATCTCGTGCTGTCGCTTGCAGCCGGGCTCTTCGTACAACCAGACCCAGGGCCGGTCCTCGCCAACTATGGCCTAGAGAATCTCCGCTTTCTCACGCCGGTATTCCCGGGCGACGCCCTGACGGTCACGCTGACCTGCAAGCAGATCACCCCTCGAGTCGACGCGGATTACGGGGAAGTCCGGTGGGACGCAGAGGTCACGAAACAGGACGGCGCGGTGGCGGCCCGGTACGACGTCCTCACACTCGTGGCGAAGACCTGGCCGCAATGACCTCGCCGCCGTCACGCGGCAGGTGGCTGGCAGCCAGGGGAATGCGGCAGAATATTACTGACCGAACGGTCAGTCAGGGAGATGTGTGATGACAACGGTCGAGCTCCAGGAGCACTTCGATCGGACGATCGCCCACGATCGACGGATCGAGCCGCGGGACTGGATGCCTGACGGCTACCGCAAGACGATGATTCGCCAGATCTCACAGCACGCGCATTCGGAGATCATCGGCATGCAGCCGGAAGGCTACTGGATCACGCGGGCTCCTTCTCTGCGACGCAAGGCCATCCTGCTGGCCAAGGTCCAGGACGAGGCGGGACACGGAATGTACCTGTACTGCGCCGCCGAGACCTTGGGCGTGGATCGGGCTGACCTGACCCGGCGGCTGATCGCCGGGGATCAGAAATACTCGTCGATCTTCAACTACCCCTCACTCACGTTCGCGGACGTCGGCGTGATCGGCTGGCTCGTCGACGGCGCCGCGATCTGCAACCAGGTGCCGCTGTGCCGCAGTTCCTTCGGCCCGTATGCCCGGGCGATGATCCGCATCTGCAAGGAGGAATCCTTCCATCAGCGGCAGGGCTACGAGCTGCTCATGACGATGATGCGCGGTACCCGGGCCCAACGCGCCATGGTGCAGGACGCGAGCAATCGCTGGTGGTGGCCGTCGTTGATGATGTTCGGACCGCCGGACAACGACTCCCCGAACACCGAGCAGTCGATGGCCTGGGGAATCAAGCGGCACACGAACGACGAGCTGCGCCAGCGCTTCGTCGACATGACCGTCCCGCAGGCCGAGGCGCTCGGGGTCACGCTGCCCGATCCGGACCTGCGCTGGAACGAGGAACGTGGCCACTACGACTTCGGCGAGGTGGACTGGGCGGAATTCAAGCGCGTGATTCGGGGCGACGGGCCCTGCAACGCCGAACGCATCGGCAACCGTCGCGCTGCTCATGAGAGCGGAGCGTGGGTTCGCACCGCTGCGGCGGCGCACGCGGCCAAACACGCATCGCCCGCGACGTCCGACGACCACCAGGCGGCCATGCAGCAAAACGCTCAGGGAGGCCCAGATGAGTGATACATCCGAAGACTGGCCACTGTACGAGGTGTTCCTTCGGGGCAAGCGCGGCCTCAATCATGTGCACGTCGGCTCGCTGCACGCCGCGGACGCACAAATGGCCTTGCATCACGCGCGGGATGTCTATACCCGGCGGAATGAGGGCGTGAGCATTTGGGTCGTCGCATCCAAGGACATCACGGCATCGAGCCCGGACGAGAAGGATCCGTTCTTCGCGCCGAGCGGTGACAAGGTGTATCGGCATCCGACCTTCTATGCCATCCCTGACAACGTGCCGCATATGTGATGGATACCTACGACGCGTATCAGGCGATCACCGACGTCACCGAAGATCAACGGTGGGCGTTCGGCGCCGGATTCGACGACCCGCTGTCTGGTGTCGACACGACAATCCCCGACGGCATCTCGGCCGACGACCTCGCCGCCTATTGCGAAATGCTCGGTGATGACGCACTTCTCATGTCGCATCGATTGCAGCAGTGGGTCGGGCACGCCCCGGAGCTGGAAGAAGAAGCCGCGCTGGCCAACATCGCGCTCGACCTGCTCGGCCAGGCTCGTTTCCTGCTGGCCCGGGCCGGCACGGTGGACGGATCCGGACGCACCGAAGACGACTACGCGTTCCTGCGGGGGCCTGCACAGTTCCGGCACGTGCGCCTCGTCGAGATCGTCGACAGCGACTTCGGTTTCGCGATGGCGCGGCTGCTCGTGTTCAGCACGTGGCGCCTGGCGCTGCTGGATCGGCTACGGGCATCTCGGGACCCGGTCCTGGCCCCCATCGCGGACAAGGGCGTGAAAGAGATGACCTACCACCGCGACTACGCCGCCCAGTGGGTGATCCGCCTGGGTGACGGCACCGAGTTCTCTCACCAGCGGGTGCAGGCGGCCCTGGGCCATATCGCGCCGTTCGTGGGCGAGCTGTTCACCGACTCGGACGTCGAGACCCGACTTGCCGCTGCCGGTGTCGGCGTTCGGCCGAGCGAGACGCGCGCCGAGTTCGACGCGGCGCTCGACGCCGTACTTTCCGCCGCCACGCTGGGCTGTCCGGCGTGGTCGGCCTCTGGAGGAGCGACGAGGATAGCCGGACAGCGCGACACCTTGACGCGTCTGCTGGCCGAGCTCCAGAGCGTTGCCCGCGCCCATCCCGGAGCGACCTGGTGACCGCGGCAAGCACCGACGCGCGGGCCCGCGCCATCGCCGAAGCCGTACCCGACCCGGAACTCCCGCAACTGACCGTGGCTGACCTTGGCATCCTCCGCGAGGTGACCGTCACAGGGCGGCACGCTGTCGTCACTATCACGCCGACATACACCGGCTGTCCGGCGCTCCAGGTAATCCGGAGCGAGCTGCGTCGCCGGCTGGCGGACGCCGGATTCGACGACGTCGAGGTGCGGACCAGCCTGAGCCCGGCCTGGACGAGCGACTGGATAACCGAGGAAGGTCGGCAGAAACTTGGTGCTGCGGGCATCGTCCCACCTCATGCCGTACCCGTGCGGTCGGCCGGCCCAGTCCCGCTCACCCTCATCCGATCGGCACCAACGGTGCCCTGCCCTCGGTGCGCATCGCCCGACACAGCGCGGCAGTCCGTATTCGGTGCGACAGCCTGCCGTGCGCTGTATCGCTGCACGTCATGCGGCGAACCGTTCGAGTATCTGAAGGAGATCTGAGGTGCCGGCCGGCAGGGCGTCCCCGCTTGCTCGCGGCAAATTCCGGCACCTCACGGTCGCCCGAATCGACCAATTGTGCTCCGACGCGGCGGCGATCACGTTCGAGGTGCCCGACCAGCTCGGCGAGGAATTCGACTTTCTGCCTGGACAATCGGTCACCGTGCGTCGGAGATTCGATGGACGCGACGAGCGTCGCTCGTACTCGATCTGCGCGCCGCGTGGTGCCGCACCACGCATTGGCGTGCGCGAGGTCCCCGACGGCGCGGTGTCCGGCTGGCTCATCCATGAGCTCCGGCCGGGCGACGAGGTCGAGGTGGAACTCCCATCCGGCCGGTTCACGCCGGATCTGGATACGCCGGCGCATCACGGCTTCATCGCCGCGGGCTCCGGCATCACGCCGGTCCTCTCGATGGCGGCCTCGGTGCTCGTCGACCCGGCCAGTCGGGCGACAATCCTGTACGCCAACCGGCGCACCGACTCGGTGATGTTCGCCGACGAGGTCGCCGACCTGAAGGACGCTTATCCGACCCGGCTGCAGCTGGTCCATGTGCTCTCGCGCGAGGCCCAGGAGGTCGAGTTGTTCAGCGGCCGGCTTACCGGCGACAAGCTCCGCGTCCTGCTGCCCCTGATCTGCCGCGTCGACACCGTCGACCACTGGTGGCTGTGTGGGCCCTACGGCCTGGTCACCGATGCCATCGCGGCCTTGACCGACTTTGGCGTCGAAACAGACCGGATTCACCGGGAGCTGTTCTACGTCGAGGACGTGCCACCCCCGCCCGCCGAGCACCCCGAAGCCACGCCAACCGGTGCCGTCAGCGAGGTGACCATCGTTCTCGATGGCCGCACGACCACGGCGCACGTTCCCCGCGACACGCCGATCCTCGACGGAGCCCAGCGGGTGCGCCCAGACCTGCCCTTCGCCTGCAAGGGTGGCGTATGCGGTACCTGTCGGGCCCAGCTCGTCAGCGGCGAGGTGAACCTGCGTCGCAACTTCGCGCTCGAACCGTCCGAGCTCGCGGCCGGGTTCGTGCTGACCTGCCAATCACTCCCGATGTCGGATGCCGTAACAGTCGACTTCGATAGCTGACGGCCGACGAAAGGTATGCATGATCCGTTGCTGGGGCAATGGATTATGCATACCGACGCAGGAAACTGCAGCACCTGGTCGGCATGCAGTCGCAGGCACCGCTCGCACCGTACATTGGGCTGTGGACACGGGTCGTGGACTTCCGCGCCGATGAGCTGTCCGCCCTGATGATCGAACGTCGCGTGGTGCGGGCCAGCCTGATGCGAGCCACCATTCACCTGGTAACCGCGGCCGACTTCCTGCAATTGTGGCCGGTCCTGGAACCGGTGTCGGAGCGCGGGCTATGGACCGGCAGCCCGTTCGGTCGTCGCGTCCCACGCGCGATGGTCAACGACCTGCTGGCCTTCGTGCGGGACCTTCTCCGCGAGGCGCCGCGCACACGGGCCGAGCTTCGTCGGCTGATCGGCCAGCGCTGGCCAAACCTAGACGCGGACGCAATGGCCTACGCGGCCCAGTACCTACTGCCGATCGTCCAGGTCACCCCGCGCGGCGTATGGGGCCAGAGCAAGGCTCCGACCTGGGCCGATGCCGAAGCCTGGATCGGTGACCGGATGTCGACCGGCGCGGCCGTTGACGACCTGGTATTGCGCTATCTCGGCGCCTTCGGTCCGGCGTCGGTCCAGGACGTACAGGTCTGGTCAGGCCTCACCCGCCTGGGCGAGGTCGCCGACCGGCTCGGCCCACGGGTACGCCGCTTTCGTAGTGAGGACGGCCGGGTCCTACTCGACGGGCCTGATGCTCCGCGTCCCTCTGCTGACACCCCGGCGCCAATCCGGTTCCTTCCCGAGTACGACAACCTGCTGCTGTCGCACGCCGACCGGAGCCGAGTAGTGCCCGAGCAGCGCATTGTGCCGCTATGGCCCGGCAATGGTGGGAACCGTGGCACGGTGCTGGTCGACGGTTTCTGGCGCGCCAACTGGGGAATCGTGCCCGACGGTGGTCAAGCCCATCTCGATATCGAAGCCGTTCAGCCGTTGCCTCGACGTCAGGCGGCTGCTCTGGCCGCCGAGGGACATCGTTTGCTCGCCTTTGCCGCGGCGTCCCCTGCCGGTGACATCCGGATTTCAGTCTCCTGAAGCTCCGCCCTGGTCTCAGCCGGCCTGCTCACGGGAACACCACCACGTCGTCCGGCCGCCGACGGTGCCACGAGCCATCGGGGCACCGTCCCGCGGGCACAGCGCGTCGATCTTGCGGGCGGGCAGGAGTGAGAGGGTATGGACGCCACCTTGCCGGAGCGCGGAGTCGACGGTGCGGCGAAGCGCGCGGAACAGCCGATCGACCTCGGCCCGGGAGAGCTCGCCGACCGGGCGAGCGGGGTTGATCTTTGCAGTCCACAGCATCTGATCGGCCAGGAGGTTGCCAATACCGGCAATGGCGTTCTGATCGAGCAATCGCGCCTTCACCGGCGCTTCGCCGCCGCGGGCCATGATCGTTCGGAACTGAGCCGGGGTGATGCTGGCCGCATCAGGGCCGAGAGTCTCGATCGGCGGATCGAGCCGAACCCGGCCGAGTCGCCGCGGATCGATGAGCATCAACGAACCACCGTCGGCGAAGGTCAGCGAAAACCGGCAGAACCGGAAGTCGCCGGGCGCCCGCCCGCGCTCCCAGTAGTCACCGCCGTCGATCTCGCTGCCATCGATATCGGCGATGACAATCTTGCCGGACATGCCGAGGTGGATTCCCAACGTCGGGCCGGGTACGCGCGAACGACCGACGCCCGAGGTCTCGCACCACATGCTCTTGCCGCGGCGGTGGGCAGCAGTCAGTCGCCGCCCAACCAACGCCGCTCGAATCTCACCCGGCCGATGTGGACGGCACACGTAGGTGTCCGAGTCGTCCACGTCGACGATTTGACGACCCAACGCGGCGCGCTCGATTACGGCGCGTGCGGACTCAACCTCAGGTAGCTCCGGCACAAGCACGATCTTGCTTGGTGCTGCGCTCACGGGAGCGAGTGGCCCCCTCGCCAGGGCTGACGGGACAAGCGCGGCGCCTAGACTGCGACTATCGGCGCGCGCGGCCGCGGCTGCGCACCGCACGACGCACGACGCACGACGCAGCGAGGGGGGGTCAATGCCTCGCGCTCGCCTGGCGCGATTCGCGATAGCCGCGATCCTGCTCGCGCTCACCGCGACCGGTTGCTCCACCGTAGTGTCGGGCGCCGGTCAGCTTGTTGCTCCAACCACGGCTCCGGACGCCACGCTCGCGGTCGTGGGCGACGGGCACACCTCGTTCGACCGGCTGGCCCGCAACTCTATCGCGGACATAGTCGCCTTCTGGAAGAAGCAATTCCCACACATCGCAGGTGGCAAGTCCCTGTCCCCACTCACCGGCAAGATCTACTCCGTCGACGACTCCGACATCACGGCCAGCGCACTTCGCAATGGCTGCCTCGCCCGCGCCGGCGTCCGCGTAATCAAGGACAACGCTTTCTATTGCACGCTGGACGACTCGATCGCCTATGACCGCAACGGCTTCCTGCCGAAGCTGGTAGCGGCATACGGGGATTACTTCGCTGCCGCGGTCTTCTCTCATGAGTTCGGGCACGCGGTGCAAGCCAGGCTGGGGATAGCCGACAAGGAACGGTCGATCGTCCGCGAGAGCCAGGCCGATTGTGCTGCTGGCGCCTTTACCGCCTCAGTGCTCGCCTATCAGGCGCCGCATCTTCGAGTGACCTCTGATCAGCTCGATCAGATCCTTACCGGTTACATCCAACTGCGTGATCCGGTCTCTCACGCCGCTACCGACCCCGGCACACACGGCACCGGCTTCGACCGGCTCAGTTCGTTCTCGGATGGCATCGAAAAGGGCGTCAAATTCTGCTTCGCGTCCGCATACGCGAAGCGACAGTTCACCCAGCGGCCGTTCGTCAGCGACAGTGACGCGCAGACCGGCGGCAACGTCCCGCTCGAGCAGGTGCTGGACCCCACACCTAGTCACGACGGTCTACTCCCGAATCTGAACGCATTCTGGCGCGCGAAGGCGAAGAGCATCGGCAAGTCGTGGTCCGATGTCGCGGTAGTCGAGGCGGATCACCCGAAATGCGGCGCGACGGCGCAGAGCGACTTCGGTTATTGCCCGGACGACAACACGGTGTACTACAGCCACAAGATCGCCACCAGCGCCTACTCCTTCGGCGACTACGCGCTCGGGACGATGTTCACCTATGGCTGGGGCCTCGCCGTCCGCCATCAGCTCTTCCAGCGATCCTTGGACGACAAGCCTGCACTGCTTGCTGCGAGTTGTTACAGCGGGGCGTACGCGAAGAGCGTGAATGTGAACAATGCCAACGGATTCGCGCTGTCTCCGCCCGACATGGACGAAGCCGCTACCGCGGCAATGACACTTGTCGGCCACCAAGAGGCCTTTGGCGATCGTGGCACGACGGGGTTGGATCGCATCGACTCGTTCACCATGGGGTACTTCGGCGACCTGCCCGCCTGCTGATTACGCGAGCGGTCCGGGAATCCCCGATGCGAGCTGTCAGCGAGGGTTACTAGTGTGCGGTGAATGCCGCAGATTGACTCTGCCTTCACGGACCTGGCGCCTGAGCGCCTCGCCGACGCCGCCCTCGGAAGCGCCCGGCAACGCGGAGCCGAGCACGCTGATTTCCGGCTCGAACGGATCCGGGTAGGTACGCTCCGGCTTCGGGACGGGCAACTGGATACCTCGGCCGATACCGAGGACCTCGGCATTGCCGTGCGGGTCGTGCACGATGGTGCGTGGGGCTTTGCCAGTGGGGTAGACCGCACGCCCGAGGCTGCGGCCACGCTGTCCGAGCAGGCGATCGCCGCGGCCCAGGTGAGCCGGGTCCTCAGTTCCGATCCCGTCGTCCTCGCCGATGAACCGGTGTATGCCGGGGCGTCGTGGATCTCGGCCTACGATGTCGATCCGTTCGATGTCCCGGAGGACGAGCGCATTGGCCGGCTGGCCGAGCTCTCCGATCGATTGCTCTGCGCGGATGGCGTCGATCACGTCGACGCGCACCTCACGTACGTCCGGGAGAACAAGTTCTACGCCGATACCGCAGGCACCTCGACCACGCAGCAACGCGTCCGGCTGCAAGCCCAGTTCACCGCGGTGCACGTCGACCAGGCCGCCGGAACGTTCTTCTCCATGCGCACCCTCGCCCCGCCGGTCGGGCGCGGTTGGGAATTCCTGACTGGCACGGGCTGGGATTTCGATCGCGAGATCGATGAGCTGCCCGGGCTGCTGGCCGAACACGTGAAGGCGCCAAGCGTCGAGGCCGGCCGCTACGACCTGGTGATCGATCCGTCCAACCTGTGGCTCACGATCCATGAGTCGATCGGACACGCGACCGAGCTCGACCGCGCCCTCGGCTACGAGGCGGCGTATGCCGGTACCAGCTTCGCAACGCCGGACCAGCTCGGCTCCCTGCGCTATGGCAGCCCGATCATGAACGTCACGGGTGACCGGGTGGTCGACTATGGGCTCGCCACGATCGGCTATGACGACGAGGGGGTCGCCACCCAGCAGTTCGACATCGTGCGTGACGGGATTCTCGTCGGGTATCAGCTCAACCGCCACATGGCCTGGGCGAACGGCATGGGCCGATCCAACGGGTGCGCGTTCGCCGACTCGCCCGGGCACATTCCCCTGCAGCGTATGGCCAATGTGTCTCTTCAGGCCGCCCCGGCTGGTCCTACGACCGCAGACCTGATCAGCCGCGTCGAGCGTGGCATCTACGTCCTCGGCGACCGGTCGTGGTCGATCGACATGCAGCGGTACAACTTCCAATTCACCGGGCAGCAGTTCTTCCGCATCGAGAACGGCCGGCTGGCCGGACAGCTCCGGGATGTCGCATATCAAGCGACGACGACGGACTTCTGGGGAGCCATGGAAGCGGTCGGCGGGCCCGAAACCTATGTCCTCGGCGGCGCATTCAACTGTGGCAAAGGGCAGCCAGGCCAGGTCGCCGCCGTCTCGCACGGCTGTCCGAGCGCGTTATTCCGCGGCGTCAACGTCCTTTCCACAGTGGCGGAAGGTGGCCGATGATCCCGATGCAGAACCTCGTCGAGCGGGTGCTCACCCACTCGAGCGCCGACGGCTGCATCGTCGTCGGCAGCGAGCACACCGAGACCAACCTGCGGTGGGCGGCGAACAACCTCACGACCAACGGCCAAATGGCGTCGCGGTCGGTCACAGTCATCTCTATCCTCGACGGAGCAGCCGGACCGAGCGCCGGCGTGGTTACCCGCTCGGTGACGTCCGCTGCCGAAGTGCCCGATCTGGTCATGGCGAGCGAACTGGCGGCCCGTAAGGCCGGACCCGCCGACGACGCTGCGCCGCTCGTCCAGCCGTATGAGACCGACGACGACTGGTCGGCTGATCCCGCCCGGACGAGCGTCGCGGTGTTCGAGCGCTTCGCGGACGGCCTTGGTGCGGCCTTCGCGGTGTCGAGCCGGCGCGATCGCTTGCTGTTCGGCTTCGCCGAGCACTCGCTGACGTCCACGTTCGTGGCATCTTCAACTGGTCTACGTCGTCGATTTGATCAGCCCACGGGACGGGTGGAACTCAACGCCAAGTCCGCCGATTACCGCCGCTCCGCGTGGAACGGTGTGCATACTCGCGATTTCACTGACGTGGACATCGGTGCGTTGACGGAGAGGTTGAACACCCGGCTTGACTGGGCCGCCACTACGCATGAGTTGCCCCCTGGTCGGTACGAGACGATCCTCCCACCCACGGCGGTGGCGGATCTCATGCTGGATGCCTACTGGACGGCGTCAGCCCGTGACGCCGAGGAGGGCCGCAGTGTCTACGCCCGCAGTGGCGGCAATACCCGGATCGGCGAGCGACTGAGCGAGCTTCCACTGACTTTGCGTTCCGACCCGGATGAGCCTGGTCTCAGCTGTGCGCCGTTCGAGGTCGCCACCGCGTCGGCGGCCGGCCTCCAGTCGGTATTCGACAACGGGGCGCCCGTGGAAGCCTGCTCCTGGATCACCAACGGCGAGTTGTCCGAGCTCATCCGGACCCGGTCCTGGGCCGCGCGAACCGGCGCGCCGTCTCGTCTGTTCGTCGACAACCTCATTCTGGACGGAGCCGGCACGGCAAGCCTGGACGACATGATCGCGAACACTGAGCGCGGGCTGCTGCTCACGTCACTGTGGTACATCCGCGAGGTCGACCCGCAGACCTTGCTGCTCACGGGGCTGACCCGGGACGGCGTGTATCTCGTGGAAAACGGCACGATCCTAGGGGCCGTGAACAACTTCCGCTTCAACGAGTCGCCGGTGACCCTGCTCGGTCGCATCACCGAGATCGGACGCACGGTGCCGACGCTGCCGCGAGAATGGGCGGACTACTTCACCCGAGCCGCCATGCCCCCCGTACGAGTTCCCGACTTCAACATGTCGACCGTGAGCCAGGCCTCCTGATCCAGGCAGCAGTCAGCTTTATCGTCAAGCCGGATCAGCCGAAACCCGTTCATTCTCAAGCAGCAATACAACACCAACACCGGGTCCGCCTCACCCCCGGCGTGGAGTTCTCGCAGTACAAGCCTGGGCTCGACGCCGCCGTCGACAGCGTCATCTTTGTGCCAACTGGCAACGAGAAGGCAGGCGTTGGCCTTACCGGCCCGCAAGAAGGTCCCCTCGCCAATTCGGCTATGAACTGGTCATTCAGTGACAACTCGTTCAAGATGACGCTGCACTGCACCAGCGACCACAGCAAGGCTTTGGTGTACCCCAGGGGTTAGCGGCGGCCAATGTCCCGCGAGGGAAGCTAAACGATGACCGTGGCCTTTGCTCGGGTAGCGAGGATGATTTCCGCGTTGCGCTGGTCGCTACCCAACGCCCGACCGATCGCTTGCGCCTCGTCGCGCCCAAACGCCATGTGCCGGGCGACGAGCCGCGCGATTCTGGTCGCCTCGTCCGGATCGAGGTACCACGTTTCGGCAAGAAGCGGCGCGAGATCCCGCCAGGGCGGTTCATCGAGGAGCAAGTAATTGCCCTCAACTACGACCAGCGGCACCTCGCGCGGCACCGCGATCGCCCCGGCGATCGGCTCCTCAATCTCCCGACGAAACTCCGGCGCGTAGACGACGGGTTCGGTCGCCGCGGTGAGCCGACGCATGAGAGCTAGGAATCCCGCGCCATCGAAGGTGTCGGGCGCTCCCTTGCGCTCCGTTCGTCCCAACCGCGCGAGCTCGCGCTGCGCCAAGTGGAAGCCATCCATCGGTACGAGAATCGCGTCGGGGTACAGCGCCGCTACCAATGCGGATGCCACGGTTGACTTGCCAGCCGCCGGCGGACCGGTGATCCCCAGCAGCCGGCGCTGGCCAGGCACCACGAGTCGGCGAGCTCGGGCGAGAAGCGGATCATCGATTTCACTCACGGGCGGCAGAGGACGTGGGCGATCAGCGCCGTCCAGCCGGTCTGGTGGCTTGCGCCGAGACCTTCTCCGGTATCGCCGTGGAAGTACTCGCTGAACGTTACCTGCGAGTTCCACAACGGACTGTCGGAGGCCTCGATTCTGTTCCCGTCCGACGGCCGTCGACCGGACGGGCCCCGGCGGAATAAGGCGATCAGGCGACGATCGATCTCGTCGGCGGCGTCGACCAGTGTCATCGAGGTGCCCGAGCCGGTCGGCACCTCTACTCGAATCTCGTCACCCAGGTAGTGCCCGTAAATACGGAGAGCATCGGCAAGCAGCACGTTCACCGGCATCCAGATCGGCCCCCGCCAGTTGGAATTGCCACCGAACAGGCCGCTCCGTGACTCGCCGGGTTCGTAGTCGATAGTCATGGAGGCGCCGTCGACGGCAGTCGTATACCCGTCGCGGTAGGCCGCCGACAACGACCGGACGCCGAACGGAGATAAGAACTCCTCCTCATCGAACAGGCGTGACAGGATCCGCGCCATGCGGACTTGATCGACGAGCGACAGCAGCAGATTCCGGTCGTCTGGGCCGGATCGGCGCACCAGCCCACCGAGGAGATCTGGCCGGCGCTTGGTCAACCACGCCAGCCGGGCCGCGAAATCCGGCAGCTCGTCGAGTAGCTCCTGGGGCGGGGCGGCAACGGCGAGCAGCGGCAACAACCCGACCAGGGAGCGCACCCGCAACGGTTGGTAGCTCCCGTCGGGTCGTACGAGCACATCGTAGAAGAAGCCGTCGTCGTCATCCCACAGGCTGGCGTTCTGTGAGCCGAAGCGTTGCACCGCCTGGGCGATGGACAAGAAGTGCTCCAAGAACTTGGTAGTGATGTCATCCCAGGCCGGGACCAGCTGGGCGAGCTCGGCTGACATGCGCAGCAGCGCCAGGCAGAAGAACGCCATCCAGCTGGTCGCGTCAGACTGCTCGAGCCGATATCCGGGTGGTGGCGGCGCAGAGCGGTCGAAGAAACCAATATTGTCCATCCCGAGGAATCCACCCTCGAACAGATTGGATCCATCCGCGTCCTTGCGGTTGACCCACCAGCTGAAATTCAGCAGCAGCTTCGTACACACGCGGATCAGGAATTCCCGATCGCGACTGCCATCGATCACATAGACCTGCCAGGCCGCCCAGGCATGCACCGGTGGGTTGACGTCGCCAAATGCCCATTCGTATGCGGGCAGCTGACCGTCTGGGTGCATCGCCCACTCTCGACCGAGCAGGACGAGTTGTTCCTTGGCGAACTCGGGATCGATGTGGGCAAGCGCCACGCAGTGGAAAGCCAGATCCCAGGACGCGAACCACGGGTATTCCCACTCGTCCGGCATGGACATGACGTCAGCAAGGGCTAAGTGCTGCCAGGCGGCATTGCGGCCGGCCCATCGCTCCGGAGGCGGCCTCGGCTCGTTCGGATCTCCCTCGAGCCATTCTCGGACGTTGAACCGATAGAGCTGTTTGCCCCACAGGAGGCCCGCGAAGGCCCGGCGGGCGATGAAGCGCTCCTCCTCGGACAACCGGTCCGGAAATACGCTCTGGTAGAACTCGTCGGCCTCATCGCGCCGATCCTCGAGGACCGCGTCGTAGCTCTCGTCGAACATGTCGCCTTCGGGCGCACTGCGGGACAACCGCAGCCGGACCGCGACCGTGGCACCGGGCGCGACGGCGTCGTAGTGATACCAGAACGCCGCCTTGGTGCCGGAACCGCTGACTCGCACCGCTGAGGAATCCCCATGCACGACGCGGTTGTTGATTCCGTCCTTGGTGAGCGTGGTCGCATTGTTCGGCGTGCCGAACAGGGCGACTGTGTTGGTCTCGTTCTCGCAGATCAGAACCTGCGAGAACCCTTCAGCCACAAGTACATACCGGCCGAGGTACCCATGCACTGCCTCGACCGCTTCGACGCCAACGGCGCCCACCGTCTTCGGATCGAGTCGGCGCAACGCCGGCTTGCGATCGTCTCGGCCCCATGTCCAGGTGTTGCGGAACCAGAGCTGAGGCAGCAGATCCAGCGCGGCCGCTTCCGGGCCATGGTTGGTGACCTCTATGACGATGCAGACGTCATCAGGCGCGGCCTTGGCGTAGGTGACCACAACATCGAAGAACCGGCTCTCGTCGAGGACCCCGGTGTCCGCCAGCTCGTACTCCCGGTCACCGAGACCACGTCTGGCGTTCTCCTCGCCCAGCCGAGCGTACGGATACTCGGACTGCGGATACCGGTACAGCCATCGCATCCACGAGTGAGTGGGCGTGGCATCCAGGGGCCACCAGTACTCCTTGACGTCCTCTCCGTGATTGCCTTGCCCATTAGTCAGACCGAACAACCGTTCCTTCAGGATGGGATCGCGCCCGTTCCACAGCGCGACGGAGAAGTTGAGGAACCCATAGAGATCGCAGATCCCACCGAGGCCGTCTTCGCCCCACCGATATGCGCGGGCGTGGGCTTGCTCGAACGGCAGATAAGTCCACGCGTCACCGGAGGCTGAGTAGTCCTCGCGGACGGTGCCCCACTGGCGTCCTGAGAGGTACGGGCCCCAGGTTCGCCATGGTGCGTTCGCAGCTCGGGACTCGGCGAGGCGGGCGTGCTCGGCGCTGCGGGGTACCGCTCCTGGGCCGGCGGAATCGTCGCCACGTGTCACGCTGCAGAGCTTGACACCTCCAAGTCAGCGACGCGACTGCCCGCCGCCGTGCAGGTCGGATGCCACCGTCACTCCTTCGGCCACCTTGGTGAGTTCGGCGAGGCCTACTCGATAGAGAAACGCTACGGACCGCGCCATACGCTGCAAATCAAGTCAATCGCGCCGCGACAACCGCCGATCGCTGGGACGCAATTCACTTGCCCCTTCCCGTAGCGTGGGTGGTCCGATGAGCACGGATCCGGTATTGCTGGCCGAACGGGAACACCTCGAAGTCGCGGCCGAGTGCCTGGCGGAGATGCAGGAGTCGGCGGCCCGAATCGCCGATTACGGCGTCGACGAACTGTCGAGCTACGGACTTGGCCGGATGCGCGCGCAACGCCTTGCCGCTCTGGCTGCCGACCCCGACGCACCGCCCTTCTTCGGTCGTACCGACCGGGATGCCGAGCGCGGTGGCGTCGAGGTCTTGCACATCGGCCGGCGCCACGTCCGGGATCAGCGGGGCGACCCGGTCGTGATCGACTGGCGCGCTCCCATCGCGCGGGCGTTCTACCGGGCCACACCGTCCGACCGGATGGGTGTGCGGTTGCGTCGGCGGTTCGGTTTCCACAACGGCGAGCTGACGTCCTACGAGGACGAACACCTCGATCGCGGCGAAGCGTTAGGCCTGAAATCCGATCTGCTGCGACAGGAGATCGAGCGCCCACGCGTCGGACCGATGCGCGACATCGTCGCTACGATCCAGCCCGACCAAGACGATCTCGTCCGCGCCGATCTCGACACGTCGCTGTGCATCCAGGGAGCGCCCGGCACCGGCAAGACCGCAGTCGGGCTCCACCGAGCCGCGTATCTGCTGTACACCTACCCCGAGCGCTTGCGCCGGTCCGGCGTGCTGGTCATCGGACCCAACAACGCCTTCCTGCACTACATCGCGCAAGTCCTGCCGGCCCTCGGCGAGGGAGGCATCGAGCAGACCACGGTCGACGAACTGGTACGCCACGTACCGGTCCGGGCGACCGAGGCCGCCGCTGTCGCCACCCTGAAGGGCGACGCGCGGATGGCGGACGTCCTGCGCCGAGCTGTCTTGAGTCACGTCGCCCGACCGACTGGCGACCTTCTCATCATCAAGGGCACCCGGCGTTTCCGCGTCGCCGAACACCGACTCCGGCGTTACATCGACAACGCGCGCCGGGCCGACATTCGCTGGTCAACCGCGCGCGAGAGGTTGCGGCAACAGCTCGCCGAGGATGTCCGCCGGCAACGCGAGGACGCGGGCGCCGCGCCGACCGATGCCGAGACGGCCGGAATCGCCCGATCGCCCGCGGTTCGGGAGTTCGTGGACGCCGTATGGCCGGCACTCGACGCGCCGTCCCTGCTCGCACAGTTGTATACCGATCCGGCACTCCTGCAGCGCTGCTCGGCCACCACCTTGAACGACGACGAGCGCGCCGCCCTCGCCTGGCCATCGGCCCCGCGCTCCGTCCGGTCGGCGCGCTGGACCGTGGCAGACACCGTGCTGATCGACGAGCTCGTCGGGTTGCTCGACGGCATTGCCGGCTACGTCCACGTCGTGGTTGACGAGGCGCAGGACCTTTCGCCGATGCAATGCCGGGCCGTCGCCCGCCGGTGCCCACTCGGTTCCGTGACCGTACTCGGCGACCTGGCCCAGGCGACGACACCCTGGGCTCCCGGCTCGTGGACGATCACACTGCGGCATCTCGGCCAGCCAGATGCCGGGGTGCGTCCTCTCACAGCGGGATACCGGGTGCCGGGTGAGGTGCTGTCGGTGGCCAACCTGCTGCTGCCGTATATCGCCGCCGCCGTGCCACCCGCGACCTCCGTGCGGACCGGGGACCATGCCTTGAGCTATCGGCCGATCGGGCAACTCGTCGACGCGGTGCGGGCGTTTGCCTTGATCGAGGGATCAGTCGGCGTCATCGTCCCAGATGCCCGAGCTGCCGACGTCCAGCGCACTTTGGACCGCGCCGGTCTAGGGGCCGCGGCGCTGGCCGACGACACCGACGCGGCGGTCACTGTCGTTCCCGCGGCCAGCGCGAAAGGCCTGGAGTTCGACTCTGTCGTGCTGCTCGAGCCGGCCGCCATCGTGGCCGGCGAACCGGAACGGCCTATCGGCTTACGCCGGCTTTATGTGTCGCTCACCCGAGCGGTCTCCAGGCTTGTGATCGTGCACGACGAACCGCTGCCAGCCGAGCTCGCCGGATAACCCGGATTCCGCCCATGACATCCCGAGACAGCGTGCCCTTGGCGCGCTCATATGCGTCGGGACATCCGCGCCGGATATCGTAGGAACCCCTGGGTAGTTCGCGGCTACGCCACCCCTGTAGTCACGCACTGCCAGGTTCGCAGGGATCGGAGCCCGTTGGGCGTGCATACATGGTGACCCCATGCAGACGCCGAGAGACGAGGAGTCGTGCATGACGACTGCACCTACCGCGGAGAATGATCTTGGCGGCCCGCACCCGCATCATCTCGCGCATGTGGACCCCGAACCGGACATGGTCCAGCTGCTCTCTCCGGAAGGCGAGCGCATCGAAAACCCGGACTACCCGCTCGAGATCAGCGATGACGAGATAGCGAGCCTGTATCGAGATCTGGTTCTTGTGCGTCGCATCGACACCGAGGCCGTCGCGCTTCAACGCCAGGGCGAGCTCGGTTTGTGGGCCTCGTTTCTCGGACAGGAAGGCGCGCAGATCGGCGCCGGCCGAGCGTTGCGCCCGCAGGACATGGCCTTTCCCACCTATCGCGAACATGGCGTCGCCTGGTGCCGCGGCGTGGACGCCCTGACGTTGCTCGGATTGTTTCGCGGGACGAATCTGGGCGGCTGGAACCCGCACGACAACAACTTCAACCTGTACACGATTGTCATCGGTGCGCAGACCCTGCACGCCGCCGGTTACGCAATGGGTGTCATGCGGGACGGCGCGGTCGGCACGGGTGATCCTGACCGCGACACCGCCGTGTTGACGTTCTTCGGCGATGGCGCATCGAGCCAAGGCGACGTCAACGAATCCTTCGTGTGGGCCGCCGCCGACAACCTGCCCATGGTGTTCTTCTGCCAAAACAACCAGTGGGCGATCTCGGCGCCGGTCACAACCCAGAGCCGAGTGCCGCTGTTCCGCCGGGCGAGCGGATTCGGCTTCCCCGGTATACGCATCGACGGCAACGACGTACTGGCGAGCCTGGCGGTGACCAGAAAGGCGCTCGACGACGCACGCAACGGTCAGGGTCCCACCCTCATCGAGGCGTTCACCTACCGGATGAGCGCACATACCACCTCGGACGATCCAAGCCGCTATCGCGTCGCGGCCGAGCTGGAAAGCTGGAAGCTCCGCGATCCGATCGCCCGCGTGCACTCCTACCTCAATCGGCACAGCTCGATCGGCCCGGACTTCTTCGCGGCCGTCGCCGCCGAATCCGAGGCAATGGCGGAACACGTTCGCTCGGGCTGCCGCGCGCTGCCGGACCCCGATCCACTGTCGGTGTTCGATCACGTGCATGTCGAGCTCACGGAGGAGCTCCGCGAACAACGCGACGATTTCGCCCGCTATCTCGCGTCGGTCGGGGACGGCTCGTCATGACCGGGCCGATCACGTTGGCCAAGGCCATCAACGGGGGCTTGCGCAAGTCCCTGGAGGACGACCCCAAAGTCGTGATCATGGGCGAGGACGTCGGGCGGCTCGGCGGCGTGTTCCGGGTCACCGACGGGCTGCAGAAGGACTTCGGCGAGCAGCGGGTATGGGACACACCCCTGGCCGAGTCAGGCATCATCGGGACGGCCGTGGGATTGGCTATCCGCGGCTACCGTCCGGTGTGCGAGATCCAGTTCGACGGCTTCGTCTATCCCGGGTTCGACCAGATCGTGAGCCAGGTTGCCAAGATGCACAACCGCTCCGCGGGCGCGCTCCGGATGCCGATTACGATCCGCATCCCATTTGGCGGTGGGATCGGCGCGGTTGAGCACCACTCCGAATCTCCGGAGGTGTACTTCGCGCATACCGCCGGACTGAAAGTGGTGGCCTGCGCCAGCCCGTCCGATGGGTACTGGATGATCCAGCAGGCGATCCGATCCGACGATCCGGTGATCTTCTTCGAACCCAAGCGGAGGTACTGGGCCAAGGGCGAAATCGCCGACCAGGCGCCGCCCTTCGATCGGGCCCGAATCGTGCGGCCAGGCCAGGATGTGACGGTCGTGGCGTACGGCCCGATGGTGGCGACCGCGCTGGACAGTGCCAAACTGGCCGCCGAAGAAGGCCACGAACTGGAGGTCATCGACCTGCGCAGCCTCTCGCCGCTCGATACGGCCACCGTGGTCGAGTCGGTGTCCCGCACCGGTCGGCTTGTCGTCGTCCATGAAGCGTCTGTGTCACACGGCCTCGGGGCCGAGGTCGCGGCTCGGGTGCAGGAGAAAGCCTTCTACTCCTTGGAAGCGCCGGTCCTTCGCGTCGGCGGTATGGATACGCCCTATCCGGCCAGTCGGGTGGAGGAAGACTGGCTACCCAGCGTCGACCGGATCCTGGACACCGTGGACCGGATCCTGGAGTACTGAGACGTGACCACCACCGGAGTGATCAAGCAGTTCAAGCTGCCGGATGTCGGCGAAGGGCTCACCGAGGCGGACATCATCCGATGGGCGGTCAAGCCGGGCGACACGGTCGAGGTGAACCAGACCATCGTCGAGGTGGAGACCGCCAAAGCGGCGGTCGAGCTCCCGTCCCCATATGCAGGCGTCGTGTCCGCGCTGCACGTCGCCGAGGGTGACACCGTCCCGGTCGGGACTGCGATCATCAGCATCGAGGTCCCCGACGACGGCGCGTCCCAGTCGGCGCCCGAGGAGGTTGGCGGCGCGGCGGAAGACCTCGTTCCGGCGCCGGAGCAACCCGACCAGGGTGACATCGGGGAACCGCCCTCGAACGAGCGGCAGTCCGTGCTCGTCGGCTATGGCCCCCGCGCTGGCGGAGCGGTGCGCCGACGGAGGCGGCTGCCGCCGCCCGAAGACACTCCCTCCGCCCACAGCGCGTTCACTGTCCCGGCTGGGCTGACGGCGCCCAGCGCGGACGTCCCCGAGACGCGCCACCGGGCCCGGGCCAAGCCGCCGGTCCGCAAGCTGGCCAAGACGCTTGGCGTCGATATTGACGAGGTGCGGCCGACCGGCCCGGACGGGACGGTGACCCGTGCAGATGTGGAGTCAGCCGGCCAGCTGAGCCGGCCCGCGCTCGGCGTTGCCGCCGAGGGCGGCGCGGAAACCCGAATCCCGGTCAAAGGGGTGCGCAAACACACGGCCGCGGCGATGGTTTCCTCCGCGTTCACGGCCCCGCACGTGACCGAGTTCCTGACCGTTGACGTCACCGCCACGATGGAGCTGCGAGAGCGGGTCGCCGCTCGGCGGGACTTCCGCGATAGCAGGGTCTCGCCGCTGCTGTTCGTCGCCAAAGCCGTAATCCTCGCGGCTAAGCGCACTCCCGAGATCAACGCCAGCTGGGACGATGCGGCGAGCGAGATTGTCCTGAAGCACTACGTCAATCTGGGGATTGCCGCGGCCACCGACCGTGGGCTGGTCGTGCCGAACATCAAGAATGCGGACGGGCTGACGCTCCGCGAGTTGGCCGATGCGATTGCAACGCTGACCGAGACGGCCCGGGCCGGAAAGACCACGCCGGCCGACATGGCCGGCGGCACGATCACCATTACGAACGTCGGCGTGTTCGGAGTCGACACCGGTACCCCGATCCTGAATCCCGGCGAGTCGGGCATCGTCGCGTTCGGCGCCGTTCGACGGATGCCCTGGGTGGTCGACGAACAGATCGTGCCTCGGTGGGTGACCCAACTGGCGGTGTCGTTCGACCATCGCATCGTCGACGGGCAACAAGGCTCTCAGTTCCTGGCCGACGTCGCGGCGATCCTGCACGATCCCGGGCTGTCGATTCTGTAGTCGGCTGTCAGGTCCTGATCGTGGGTCGGCCGCAGCAATCAGATCGCGTACGGCCAGACGACGAGCAGATAGGCACCGAACCAGGCTGAAATCAATGTGCCCGTGCTCAGCAGGATGATCGCAGTTCGGTCGCGCAGCCGAGTGAGGGCGCCGGCGGCGGGGATGAGCAGCAAGAACGCCGCGAGCAACAACCGCGGCTTGCTGTGCCAGTAATTCGTCGAAAGCAGGGCTATAGCCACCGACAGCAGCGTGACGGCGGTTAGCGGTGCCGGCCACCGTCCGAGAACGAGCAGCACACACGCGACCACGTAGCCGAGGACGATCGCGCAGACGACTGGCGCGAGAAACCCATCCGGCCCGGAGAGCGTGTCGTAGATGAAGTTCCAGGTCTGTACACCGAAGTCGAAATGGCTGGCCCAGCCGTGCTCCTCGACGGTAAACCACGCCGCCGGGTCGCCGGTCCGGATCCACAGCCACGCCCAATACACCGGCGCACCAGCCGCGGCCACGATCGAGGCACCGATGACGGAAGGCCATCGAACCGGAGACGGTTCCCCCCGGCGGCGGGCCCGGCGTGCGGCGCGCCATGCGCCGAGTGGCACGACCACCGCGAGGACCAGTGCGGTCGGGCGGGTAAGCCCAGCCGCGAACGCGCACCCAGCCGCGAGCCACCATCGACCCCGTAAGGCGAAGAGCACCGAGGCCCCGGCCAGCGCCAGGTAGAGCGACTCGGCATAGCCCATCTGCAATGTGATCGACGCAGGCAGCACGCCCAACAAGGCCACGGCAAAGTACCCAGCCCGTCGACTTCCGAGCAGGTATGTCGTCAGCAGATGGATGACCACGGCTGCAGCCAAGCCGGCGACGCAGGCGACCAGCACCACCGCGACGCGCGCGGGCACGCCCAGCAGGTGCAGAGCACCGGCGAGACCCGGAAAGAGCGGATGGAAGGCGAAATCCATCCCCTCGGTGAGACTGCCGTCCGGCGCGATCGTGATGCGCTGCGGATAGCCGGCCGACGCGATCCCGCTGTAGAACAGCCCGTCCCACTTGGTGAGTCGGTCGAGCAGCGACGGGCCGCCGGCGCCGTTGAGCCAGGCCAGCACGACCAGCTGCACCAGCATGCCGCCGGCTCGGATACCGGCCGGCACAACCACGTCGCGGACGAAGTCCGCCACGAGAGGGGCCGCATCGCTCGCCCGGTCCAGCCGCTGCAGACGCCCAGGGGGATTTGTCCGATCAGCGACGATCTCGGCGCTGGTTCGGGCGTCGGTCGTCACGCCGCCATCTAAACAGTCCGACGCTGGTCAGGGGTCCGAGCAGGCAAGATCACGGGAATATCTCAGCCCGCCGCAGCATTGCATTGGATGTGTTCAGATGGGTTTTTGGCTTCGAACCTGGCCAGATACTCGATCTGTTCGTCCGGACTGATCCGCGAGACGGAGGCGAGAATCATGCGGAAAACCATCATCGGTCGCGTTCGTAAGCGGCGCGAGCGGCGGGACTTCTACCGCGCTTTGGACAACGCGTCGCCGTCGATGCTTCACGAGTTGCAGAGCATGGCCCTGCGCCAGAATTCGTGAGCTGACGCAACGTCACACGAAGCCCGGGTGCAGCCCATAAGGGGCCGCCCGGGCTTTTGCATGTCCGGCCCACCGGCTATGGAACTGGCGTCCCGCTAGCCCACGAGCTGTGTGTAGAGCGCGTCGTGGTCCTCGTCACGCCAACCCTGCTCCCGCAACCACCCCGCCGCCCCACCGAATCGCGCGTCCAGCTCAGCGAAAAAAGCCTCCATGGTCTGCGGGCGCACGGCCTGTGAGTCGATGGCCTTGCCGGCGAGGTCGGGCGCGTACACCGGAGTGGCGGAAAGCCGCGCCACGATTTCCGCTATCCGCTCCGAACTGCGGGCATAGTCAGCAACGATTGCGGAGCGATCCACGCCTATCTCGTCAAGTGCGACCGCCACCACGACGCCGGTGCGGTCTTTTCCAGCCGCGCAATGCACGACGGTTGCACCGGCCGTCGTCGCCATCAGCCGGAGTGCGGCCAGGACGGAATCCGGCCGCTCGGCCAGATACCGGAGATAGCTGTTGACGGTAAGGCTTCGCCGTTCCGGCACGCTGGACGGCAGTCTGTGGGGCGCATCCGCTTCGGTAGCCACATCGGTGCGTTTGCCGGCCGCGGGCAGCAGTGAGAGATGTTCGATGCGGACAAGCGGCTCTCGGGTCAATGGTCCGGGTCCCGTGGCGTCGACCTCGGTCTCGGCGCGTAGATCTGCCACTGCGCGAACGCCTATCTCGTCCACAAGCTGGCGGACGTCGACCGTGGACAGTTCCTGCAGGTTATCGGCTCGGATCAGTTGGTGTTGCTTGACAAGACGCCCCCCGGTCGTTGTCAGTCCGCCAACGTCCCGGACGTTCGCCGCTCCGTCAAGGGCGATCCAATGAGGTTCGGTCACTATATCGACCATAGTCCGGCTGCCCATGAGGTCCCGATTCAGAATGCCTCCTCGGCAACGTCCATCAACGCGTTGTCCGTCGACTCCACGACCACGCGTCGGGCGGCAAGCTGGGGAAGCACGGTCTGGGTGAAGAAGTGGGCGACGGCGGCCTTGCCCTCGTAGAAGGCTCGATCGGCGGGCGACAAATCTTCGCGATCCAGCGCGGCCAACGCGACAACCGCCTGCCGCACAAGCAAGTAGCCGACCATCAGATCGCCGGCAGCAAGTAGCAGCCGCGTGGTGTTCTGACCGACCTTGTAGATGTTGCGAATGTCCTCTTGGCTGCTCGTGAGCTGGCCGACCATCGCGGCGACGATGCCGCCGAAATTGTCTAGTGCCCGCTGGACCGCTTCCCGCTCTTCCTTGAGCCGGCCTTGGCCCTCAATGGATGTGAGGAAGGCGCCGATCTCTGCGGACAACGCTCCGAGCGCCACCCCTTGATTACGTATGATCTTGCGGAAGAAGAAGTCCTGCCCCTGAATGCCGGTCGTGCCTTCGTACAAAGTGTCGATCTTGGCGTCACGGATGTACTGCTCGAGCGGGTAGTCCTGCAGATACCCGGACCCGCCAAAGACCTGCAGTGCTTGCGCCAGCTGGTCGTACGACCGTTCCGAGCCGGCGCCCTTGACTACGGGCAGGAGCAGGTCGTTGACGGCCTCGGCCAGCGTGACGTCGGACCCTTCGGCGCGCCCGACCATGATCTTGTCCTGCCAGGACGCGGTGTAGAGCACGAGCGCACGCAGGCCTTCGGCGTATGCCTTGTTCAGCATGAGGATCCGGCGCACATCCGGATGATGGATGATCGTTATGCGAGGCGCGCTCTTATCGGTAGCGCGGGCGAGGTCGGCTGACTGAATGCGTGTCTTGGCGAACGCCAGCGCGTTCAGGTATCCGGTGGACAGGGTGGCAATCGCCTTGGTGCCTACCATCATTCGGGCGTGCTCGATGACGTGAAACATCTGGGCGATGCCGTTGTGCACATCGCCGACGAGCCAACCAACCGCGGGATGTTCCTCGCCGAACCGGAGCTCACACGTCGACGAGCTCTTCAAACCCATCTTGTGTTCGAGGTTCGTGACATAGACGCCGTTGCGCTCCCTGAGCTCGCCGGTCTCCACGTCGAAAAGGAACTTGGGTACGACGAACAGCGATAGGCCTTTCGTACCTGGGCCGGCCCCCACCGGACGGGCAAGCACCAAGTGCACGATGTTCTCGGTGAGATCCTGATCTGCCGAGGTGATGAACCGTTTGACACCCTCGATGTGCCACGAGCCATCGGGCTGCGGGATTGCCTTGGTCCGGCCGGCCCCCACGTCGGAACCGGCATCGGGCTCAGTCAGCACCATCGTTGAACCCCAACCGCGGTCGATCACGAGTTGGGCGATCCTGCGCTGCGACTCGTTCCCGATCGCGTGCAGAACCGAAGCGAAGGGTGGGCCGGCCAGGTACATGTGCAGGGCCGGATTGGCACCGAGAATCTGCTCGGCGACGCCCCACACGACCGTCCGTGGAGCGACCTGCCCACCCAGCTCCGGGCTCGTCTCCAGCCGCCAGAACTCGGCTTGCCGCAGCGCCTGGAAGGAGCGCTTGATCGATTCGGGCAGGCTGACCGAGTGGGTCTTCGGGTCGAATATCGGCGGATTCCGGTCGCCATCGGCGAACGATTCCCCCACTGGCCCCTCGGCCAAGCGGGCGACCTCAGCGAGGATGCCGCGAGCGGTCTCCTGGTCGATATCCGTGAACGGCGGCGTGCCGAGAAGCGCGTCGGTGCCCAGCACCTCGAACAGGTTGAACTCGATGTCGCGCACGTTGCTCTTGTAGTGCCCCATCACCGCTCCTGGTCGGGTCTTGGTCGAGAGTAAGTTACTCGGCGGTAACGTCAGGATATTACCGGTGGGTAACCCCGCGCAACGATGGCACAGCGGGGGGTTCGAGTTCCTGGGCAAGTGTTCGACCCGACACACGACGACCCCCGCCGGGGGCCACGTTCCACGTGCTTCGGTCGCCTGGCCTTCCGCCCGCCAGGAGCCCAATGATTGACGAATACCGGAGCGTCGCGACCGCTGTAGCCCGGCTGGGTCTGCGTAGGCCGGCTGGACTCGCGGGCACCACCGCTGGAGTCCGCGTTGATCTTGGATGTAAAGCTCAGGAGGGGAGCACTCGCAGCCGGATGGTCTCCTCGAGTGCGCGGAGCTGGTCGAGCATCTCCCGCGTATAGCTGGCGTTGATGTCCGTCACGACATAGCCGATCTCGCCGCGGGTGCCGAGCAGCTGGGCCTCGATGTTCACTTTGTGATCTGCCAGCACACCGTTAACCGTCGCGATAGCACCCGGGACGTTTCGGTGGATGAGGATGAGCCGATGCGTATCGGGCGGCTGCGGCAGGACCAGGCCCGGCAGGTTGACGCTCATGGCGGTCGAGCCGTCCGCTAGGAAGTCTCGGAACTTGCCGGCGACGAAGCGGGCGATGTCCTGCTGTGCCTCCTCAGTTGACCCGCCGATGTGCGGAGTGAGGATCACGTTGGGTAGCCCTCGCAACTCGGAGACGAACTCTTCGCCGCGTCCTCTCGGCTCGGCCGGGAAGACGTCGACGGCGGCACCGGCGATCCGGCCGCACTCGATCTCGCGGCGAAGCGCCCCGTAGTCAACGACAAATCCGCGAGACAGGTTCATGAACAGGCTGCCCGGACGCATCGCGGCGAACTCCGCCGGGCCGAAGAAGTTGGCATTGGACGGCCGGCCGTCGACGTGCAATGTCACGACGTCGGCTGCGCCGAGCAACTCGTGGAGCGAACCGCACCGCCGGGCATTCCCGAGCGCCAGCTTGTCCACCGGGTCGTAGAAGAAGACCCGCATCCCGAGGTTCTCGGCCAGCACGGACAGCTGGCTACCGATGTTCCCGTACCCGACAATCCCCAATGATCGACCGCGAACCTCATGCGCGCCGTCCGCGGACTTGTCCCATACGCCCTCATGCATGAGTCGGTTTTTCTCGGTAAGCCGGCGAGTGAGCGCGATGACCTCGGAGAGGGCAAGTTCGACCACGCTGCGCGTGTTCGAGAACGGAGCGTTGAAGACCGTGACGCCGCGCTCCGAGGCGGCTTCGAGATCGATCTGGTTGGTGCCGATGCAGAACGCGCCAACGGCGACGAGGTTCGGTGCCGCCTCGAATACCCTCCGCGTGACGTGCGTCTTCGATCGGATGCCGAGGACGGTCACGTCCTGCGAGGCCCGTACCAATTCCGCCTCGTCGTAAGCCCGGTCGACGTTCTCGACGGTCAGACCGGTCTCGTGCAGCATTGCTGCGGCGTCCGGATGGATGTTCTCGAGCAGGAGGGCTCGCTTGGGAGCACCGAAAGAATCAGACACAACGTCCTTCGCATAGAAATCTCGCTCGACGAACCGTGACCGCCGAGCGAGATTCTAGTGTCCCGCGGGGGAAGTCATTGCCAGACGCCAGGACACAGGGCGCCGCGAACGGTGAACATACTGCCCTCGCGGGACATTGGTGTCATATGCGAGCGCGACTTCGGCGGCTGACTGCCCGGTAGATGAGCAGGACGATCACCGCACCGATGATGGAACCGATGATCCCCGACGGCTGCAGGTAACCTTCCTGGCTGTCCTTATGGAACAAGACGTAGCCGAGGAAACCGCCGACAAACGATCCGACGATTCCGAGCAGAATCGTGCCGAGAATGCCAATGGGGTCGCGCCCCGGCACCAGGAGTCGAGCGAGGGCGCCCGCGATCAGCCCGATGATGATGAGCCAAACGATAAAGCCGAGCATGAGGAACCTCCATTGCCGTCGGGACGGGTAATGCAATACCCGCGGCAGGGAGGTTTCAAACGCGGCGAGACCTACGCCGAGGTGGGCGCTGGTCGGCTAATGCCGACGCCGCCGAGCGTGTCCCGCCCGTACCGGGCAATTGCCCGGGCCAGATCGAGTGGCCGGATTGTGGCCCCAGCGCCGGCGTCGGCGTCCAGTAGGGCTGCCGGCACAACCCAGGCGATCTCGAACTCCAAGCCGTTCGGATCGCGGCCGTACAGGGACTTCGTCGTTCCGTGGTCTGACGCGCCGACGAGCGCACCGGCTGTGCGGAGCGTCCCGGCGAAGGACTCCAGATCGCCAAGGGTGTCGACCTCCCAGGCCAAGTGATAGAGCCCCACCGTGCCGCGACCAGCGTGCGACGGGCCCGCGTCGGCGCCAACCTCGAACAACCCGAGGTCGTGATCGTTGGATGAACCCGCGGCGCGGAGAAACGCCGCGCCGGGAATCCCCGCGTACTCAGCGACCGGCGTGAAGCCCAGCACATCACAGTAAAACGCCACACTCTCGGCGACATTGCGCACATAGAGCACGGCGTGGTTCAGGCGGTTGATCGGCACGTCAAGGTCTCCTCGTTCGGCCGTACCAATCGGTCCGGCCCAATGAGTGTATCCGATTAGAGTTGAGCGTTCAACTATTTGCCGGAACGATTACTCTCTGCAGATGTGGCGGCGACGCGTTGGCTGACCGACGACGAGCAGCGGGCTTGGCGCTCTTACCTCGAGGCGACCACGCTGCTGTTCGATGCGCTGGATCGTCGGTTGCAGCGCGATGCGGCAATCCCGCACGGCTATTACGAGATCTTGGTCCGCCTGTCGGAGGCAGAAAATCGTACGATCCGAATGAGCGATCTGGCCGATCGCACCCGCTCGTCGCGTAGTCGGCTGTCCCATGCAGTCGCCCGCCTGGAGGAACGCGGTTGGGTCGAGCGGCGTAACTGCCCGACGGACAAGCGCGGCCAGCTCGCCGTGCTCACCGACAAAGGGTTCGCCGCGTTGGCGGCCGCGGCTCCCGACCACGTCAGCGCCGTCCGCCAGTACGTCATCGACCCGCTTACGCCGGAACAGATCTCCCAACTGGATGAGATTGGCCAAGCCATCGTCGCGAGCCTCGAGGCCGACGCGCCCTGACCGCCGGTGGGTCACGGAGGATGATCCGCGCATGCAGCTGATCGCCTTCGCGCCGTCGGCAGACCTGGATCGCTCACGGAGCTTCTATGTGGACGTTCTCGGGTTGGCCCTGCAGAGCCAGGACTCGTTCGCGTGTGTGCTCAGATCGGGCGACGTGATGCTCCGAGTCACGGCGGTCGGAGCGTTCACTCCGCAACCGTTCACGATCCTGGGCTGGGCGGTCGATCAGATCGATGTCGACGTCGCTCGGCTGACCGCCCTTGGCGTTCGCTTCAATCGTTATGACGGTCTCGTGCAGGACGCGTACGGCGTGTGGACCACGCCCGGTGGCGACCGCATCGCCTGGTTCCCGGATCCGGATGGCAACACCATGTCGTTAACACAGTTCGCTCCGTGACGTGCCAGCGACTGGATTCGTTCCGAGCCGCAACGGGTTGCGGTTCCGCAACGCGTTTCCATCGGGTCCGGTCCTTAGTCTGCGCTCGATTGGCCTGCCGCAGGTGGGAATCGGCAGTGCTCGCGGCGGATTGTGCGGTGGCATGGTCTTCGCCGCCCTTGACTACTACTGGGCCGGACGTCCGGTGCCGCCTGATGCAGGCGTGCCGCAAGCCGGGAGCCCGATGTTCCAATATGTAGTACGGCGCTTGTTCGCTAGCTTCGATTTGCCGCGGGGCGTCCTCCGATACCAGCGCTATATGGCCCGTCCGGACGATAACTATCGACGATTCGGTGCCACTCGGCCTGGTGTGTTGTGGCTGACGATCGTCCAGCATTGGCCGGATATTCGTCGGTCACTAGACGCCGGTCGGCCAACTCCGCTGGGCTTGGTAGCAGCGCATGGGCTGAATCCTTTGGATCTCGGCCGCAACCATGTCGTGCTCGCCTATGACTATGAGCTCACCGACGACAATCTGACCATCCAGGTGTACGACCCGAATACCGGGCCGGCCGACGAGATATATCTCGGACTGTCCCTTGCCGCGCCGCATCGATCGACCTCGATAACGCACAACATCGACGTCGGACACTCGATCCGCGGCTTCTTCCCGGTGCGGTATCGGCCGCGCAACCCACCGGCGAAAACCTAATCAGAGATTGTTCGTGCCGAATGTATTGCAGATCCTGGGATCACCCGAACGGTAGCCGGCCATGAACCATCTTTGGCGCTGCTCAGACGTACCGTGGGTGAACTGACTCTGATTGACCCGCCCATTGCCGAGGTTGGTCTGGATGTAGTCGTCTCCGATCCGTCCGGCCGTGTCCAGAGCTCGGTTGATGTCGTCCTGAGTGATCTCAGTGATGAGCGGCTGGCCAGACGCGTCCGGCACTGTGGTCGCGTGGTTGGTCCAGACGCCCGCATAGCAGTCCGCTTGCAATTCGAGCCGTACCGAGCCCGACGTAGGCCCGGAATCTCCGGGCTTGACCCGCGCCGTCGTGCCGAGCAGATCCTGGACGTGATGCCCATATTCGTGCGCAAGCACGTAGGCGTCGACGAACGGGCCGCCCTGCGCACCGTACTTGGTCTGCAGGTCCTGATAGAAGCTCAGATCGATGTACACCGTCTGGTCGGCCGGGCAGTAGAACGGGCCCATGCCGCTACTGGCCGATCCGCAGGCCGTCTGGGTGCCATTCGTGTACCAGACCGTCGGAGCGGAGGTGTAGCGCGCCCCCAGTGACGGCAGGGTGGTCGTCCAGTACTGCTGGATGGAGTTGATATCTGCAACGACGGCACAGTCGAGCTTCTCGTTCGCATCCTGTCCGGTCTTGCATTCGCTCGCCAGTTGCGTGTTGTTAGCTGATTGCCCATCTCCGAGATTGCCAAGAACGCTGCCCGCATTGCCGCCGGTGAAAACGTTGAACAGGATGTAGGCGATCAGTCCGAGCAAGCCGAGGCCGCCTCCACCTATGGCGACGCGACCGCCGCGTCGATCCAGGACGCTGGAGACGTCGAGCCGCGCCATTGGGTTGTACTTCATCGCCCACCGATCTTTCCAGCACCTGGGAGCATTGCGCCAGGTGGCGGCCGCGGCCGCTGGCGACTCAGGGCGTGTCCTGCGCCAGCTAGCATGCACTCACAACCGCCCGGCGGGTGGTGCGTCACGGGCGAACGCTCCCTTGACTCGCCAGGCAGACGAGGGGTCGACCCCCAGCCGGGAGGGCTCATGGCCGATTGGGCAGGCACGCGGCGTCCCGGCTCGATCACGTTAGCCACGACCGTCATGGTCGTCCGGGCGGTAATCGGACTACTCGGCATAGTCCTGGTGTTCGCCGTGAAGGACGACATCCGACAGGCAATACAGGACAGCGACCACGATCTGTCCGCATCGGACGCCGACACTGCGACGAACCTCGCGATAGGTATAGCGCTTGTGCTCGCGGTGCTGATTTTCCTCTTCTATGTATGGCTTGCCGCGAAGATCCGGCGCGGACGAAACTGGGCTCGGATCGTGACCATTGTCATCGCCGCGCTCGGCGTGCTCGGAGCGATCGGAACCTCAGTGCGGCCCACCGCCAATGCCGCGCGTGGGGGAAGTCTGCTCACTGGAGCTCTGGATTTGATCGTGCTCATTGCGTTGGCGACGCCGAGCGCATCCGCCTGGTGCCATCAGGATCGAACCGTCGACAGATACAGGTAGGGCAACGCCAGTACCTCGGTGGCCCATGGCACCTGGACGCGGCGAAGTTCGGCGAGCCAGTGCTCGTCTCGGTCCCAGAGCGGCGCACCGCCGGCTCGCGCGATCAGCGGACGCTCCCACGCGTCGTCGACCTGCGCTCGTGCTTCGTCGCGGTAGGCATAGGTCTGGGTCAGATGCCAGCCGAAGAGCAGCAGAGCGGTGACGAACGATACGTCCCGAGATAGGTCTGCCCGCATCCGCTTCCTCCTGATTGTCGGCGACGGTACGACACCCGGATTGGGCCGGACGAGTGGGATCAGTAGGCGCGGCGCAGGTGGCGGTGGGTAGCGCAAGGTCCGTGGGCGAGAAGCCGTCGAAGCATGTCATCCCGTTCGACCTGAATTCCATCCCTTCTCTTGATATATGCGTGAATCACACATATGTTGAGGCTCATGACGGATACGCTAGAGACCAGGCTCGAGATAACGTCCTGGGTCGAGGAGACCGTTCACGAGATGGCTGACGGCAGCAAGATCACCCGAGCAAGTGTCTCGTTGTCCGGGGACGGCGACGCGCTGTCCGCAGCTACCTTCGACGCCGTGATGTTCTACCGCCCGGACGGGACAAGCAGCTATGTGTCGATCATGCAGGTGACCGGTGCGCTACAGGGCCGCGAAGGCGGTTTCGTGCTCCAAGGGGACGGCACGTTCGACGGCACGACCGCCAGTGGCCGGTCCACCGTTGTCAGCGGATCTGGTAGCGGCAAGCTCGCCGGTCTGACCGGTACGGCCCGGAGCGACTCAACCCATGACGACTACCCGTTCATGCCGCTGACCCTTGACTACGACCTCGGCTGAGCGAGGTCCGCGGACACGAACGTGGACGCCATCAACCCGTATGCGCGGAGCGTCTTCGGGGGGTGCAAGCCCCACGTCCCCGCGGAAAGGCGGAGGGTTTTCGGAGGGCGCAAACCCGGGATCCCTGGACGCTCAGGCCAATGTTTTGGGCGCACTTGCCCTGGTGGTCGCTGACCAGATCACCGCAGCGGCCGCCCAAGCCGCTGGACAGTCGGTCTCCGGAGCGACCGCGCTGTCGGCGCTGGCCCACTTCCTGGATCGTCCATCGCTCGACCGTCTGCATTCGGTGTTGGGCCTCACGCCGTCTGGAGCCGTCCGGCTCGTCGACCGCCTGGAGGCGGACGGCTTCGTCACCCGCTCGGCGGGCCCCGATGGACGAACTCGATCTGTCGCCCTGACTGCACGCGGCCGTCGAGTCGCCGTACGGGTGGCTGCGGCGCGCGCCGCCGTGGTCCGGCCACTCGTCGCCGACCTGTCATCCGCCGAGCAAGAGACCCTGCGCGACCTGTTGAGCCGAATGATGGCCAAAGTTGTCGCGGCAAAGGAAGGTGGAGCTTGGATTTGCCGGCTGTGCGACATCGCCGCCTGCGGGCGCGCTGAGGGCAGGTGCCCAGCGGCCAACGCCGGCGCAGTCAAGTACGGGCAGTCCGAACACTCCTGACCGCGTCTCGGCCGCCACCGAGGCGGGTTCCGCCTGGCTGGTAGGCAACGCCGTTGGAAGACTGCAGTGCGTCAGCACGTCGGGGTCGGCGGAAGCCGAGCGAGAGCGAGCCGCCGAATGTCCATTGACCTGATAGCCTCCGCCCGGCACCGGGCAACGGGGCGAACTGGTTGTGAATGCAAAGCAACGAGCATTGACTCGCATCGCGATACAGGCGTCTAGTAGAGCCATCGGCCACGGTTCTACCCGGGAAGCGATCGATCGTGAAATCTCCATCGCGCCGAAGCACGTTGTCACCAAGCCCCTTTCCCGAGCGGTTGGGCCTGCACAATTCCAGCGTCGATCATTCGATCGCCGCTCGCCATCAGTGCGCCATGATCCATTTACCAACTGGTCGGGTCTGCCTACTTCCGGAGCGCCACGCGGGAGGCTGCCAATTCAGCTACCTCGTGCCGGAGGTCGACCGGGAGCTGTGGCGCAGCTTCTGAACCGAGCCTCGCCACCGCCGAGCACGTCACCCCGGTGCTCGGCGTCACCTGAGTGATGACCACGCATTGATCACGTCATTGCCATCTCGGTCGCAGGCATGGCCAAGGCCGGCCACGGTAGACGTCCGGCGACTTGCCAGTAAGCAACCGCCGGTCGCCGTCATCCGGAATCTCCGCGCGAGCCCAGGACTCGTGGTGCTGCATGGCGAGTGGGCCGGTGGCGGCACGGTCATTTCCGCCCGCCCAGCCGCGACGTTGACCGACACCAACGAGGTCCTCACAGCCTTGTCCGACCAGCGAGCAAGGCCAGCCGTCTCGTCCCTCGTCGGAGGCGGCTGGTTCGGATGGCTGAGCTACCCCGACTCTTCTTCCTGGCGGCGCTCCGATGATGAAGTGACCGTTGGCGACCACCTCGGCTTCTACCCGTGCGTTTTGCGATACCGGCGGGACGACGGCTGCTGGTACGACGAAGCGTTGTTGGGGATCGTGAGCGAACCCTCGCTGGACGCCCGACGCCACGACCTCGCCGCGCTCGTGCGCCGAGCGGGCAGTCCCCCCGGACGGGGCTACCGAGTCGGGCCATTGCGGCCGCGAGAGACCCGCGCCTGGTACACGGCATCGGTGAGCGCCTGCATCGAGCGGATTCGCGCCGGCGACGTCTATCAAGCCAACTTGTGCTTTCGGATGGATGCCGATTTCGAGGGCGATGTCACGAGCCTGTTTGCTGACCTCGTCGAGGCGCTGCAACCGGCTTACGGCGCCCTTATCTGCACGCGCTCGCACGCCATCGTCAGCGTCTCGCCGGAACTGTTTCTCCGCCGAGACGGCGACACCGTGACCTCAGCTCCGATCAAAGGGACCCGGCCCAAGTCGACCGCTGGTCGCGACCGGGATCCGGCTGCCACTGAGCTGCTCCGGTCGGCAAAGGAACGAGCCGAGAACGTCATGATCGTCGATCTCGTCCGCAACGATCTCGGCCGGGTTGCCGCGACCGGAACGGTGCGGGTTCCCTCGCTCCTAGCCGTGGAAGAGCACTGCGGGGTCTGGCACTTGGTTAGTCGGGTCAGCGCCACGCTTGCCCCGAACTGCACAGATGGTGACCTGCTGACCGCGACCTTTCCGGCCGCATCGGTGACGGGCGCACCCAAACAGGCAGCCCGCGGGGTCATCGCTCAGCTCGAGCGTCGGCCGCGTGGCGTATACACCGGCGCGATCGGCTACCTCAGTCCGCACGCCGGGCTCGAGCTGAACGTCGCGATCCGCACGGCCGTGATCAGCTACCGCCACCCGACGCCCCACCTGTTGTCGTTAGGCGTAGGCGCTGGAATCACGGCTGGCTCAGTGCCGGCCGAGGAATGGCAGGAATGCTTGGACAAGGCCGCGCCTCTTGTCGAGGCTTGGTCGCGAGACGAACCGAAGCCGGCCGCGGGGTCGGGGCTTAAGGTGTGGTCCTCCGACCTGAGCCAGGCTCCAGCCACCTAACCGATCGAGGAAGGAACGACTCCATGGCACTAGACACGCTGGTCGTCTTCGCGGCGAGCTACGAAAATCAGGACGACGCCGTCGCGGACTATGAGGCGGTCCACGAGTACTACAAGTCGGCCGGCCTGATCGACACGTACGACGCCGCAGTCATTACCCGAGAGGACGACGGCAAGGTCAAGGTAGTCAAGAAGCATGAGCAACCCACCCGCCAGGGTGGGTGGGCGGGCCTGGGCGTGGGCCTCGTGGGCGGCGCGCTCGTCGCGCTCTTCCCCGCAATCGCGCTCGCCGGAGGGCTGTTGGTCGGAGGCGCAGCGGGCGCCGGGCTCGGGGCGCTCGCCGGACACGTTGCCGGCGGAATGAGCCGTTCGGATCTCAAGGACCTCGGTGAGTTGCTCGACGAGGGCCAAAGCGGTCTCGTGGTGATCGCCGCAACCGACATGGAGGCGCATGTCGAGGCCGAGCTCAAGCGCGCCGCCAAGGTGACCAAGAAGCAGTTGCGGGCTGACGAGAAGCAGCTGGAGAAGGAGATTGACGCCGCGACCGCCTGATCATTGGGACGGAGCGCCGGGCGCAGCGAGCTGGTCTAGCTGCTGCGCTCAGCGTCCCGAAATGTGTCGGCCGCTTGCTGAATGCCGCCGAGGTAGTTGCTCCACCAGCCAGCGTCTCCTGTGTCGTCATGGTCGTTGCCCGCGCGCCCATCAATGAGCTCCCGCAGAATGTCGGCATGCCCAGCATGTTGGGCGGTCTCGGCCGTGACCCGCGTGAGTAGCGTGCCAAGAGTGGTGTCACGCCGGTCCTCAGGCCACCACTCCACATAGCCGGGTGCCGCAAGTCCTAGTTCTCTGACGGATTCGTCCGAGTGTCGCCACGCGGCGCGGTAGAGCTCGATCAGCTCAGCCCTCGACTCGGCCGCAGTCGCCCACATGTCAGCGCTTTCCCAGATCGACCCGTCCTCGACCCACGGAAGTCGAATCGCCGAGGGGCGGCCCACGCAGGATCCGAGATAGCTCAGCTCGATGCCAGCCAGGTGCTTGACGAGTCCGAGCAGATTCGTCCCGGTCGGCGTCATGGGCCGGCGGACGTCGTACTCGCCCAGGCCATCGAGCCGGGACAGCATTCCGGTCCGGGCTCGTTGCAGGTAATCCTGCAAATCCGCCGTGATGTCAGTGCCCCGGGGTTGTTCGTCAGTCATGCGGCGGAGCATAGCTCGGGCCACCGACCGTGATCTTGGACTTGATGCGGTGGAGCGGCGGTATCGGTCAAGATCATCAAGGATCGTCGGGTGCTGGTCGGTTAGTTGTCGGTCGGGCGGGCGTAGACGACGACGTTGTCCTCGTAGTTTCTGTTGTTGACGTCGAACGGACCGCCGCAAGTGATCAACACGAGGCGTGGTTCGAGGCTTTGAGCTAGGACCTCGCTCGGTAGGCCGGCGGCCTTCGGGTAGAGGTCCTGCCCGTAGATGCGGTAGCTGACCTGACGGCCGAACATCGTCGTCACGACGATGCGGTCGCCGACGCGCAAGTCGCCCACGCCCATCCGATAGAGGGCGCCCAACCCTCTGTGTTCGGTGTCCACGTGTCCGTCAATGATCACGCTCCCGGTCCTGGCTCCGGCCTGAGCCGACCGGACCCACCAACCAACCTGGGCCGGGTCGTCCGGGACTTGAAGATTGCCCTGAGAGACACCGACGGGTGCCACCAGCGCGGTCACCTCGATGGACGGAAGGGCGATCATCAGCGGCGCCCCGGCGCCGGCCGCTTCCGCGGCGGCCTGTGGCTTTCCGGGCGAACCGGTCTGGACGTGGGAGCGGGAGTTCAGCCGAGCTCGGAGCTCCGCGGGCGTCCTGGCCGCGGAGCCGCCCGTACCGGCCGGAACCGCGGTAGGAGCACTGCCTCCGCTCGAACCGCCACTTCCGCTACCGCCGCCGCTACTTCCGCCGTTGCTGCTCCCGCCTTCACCGGTCGTTCCGCTGCCGGTGCCACTGCTGCTGCCCCCGCCGCCGATTGCGTTCAACTGGGCCTGGGCGTCGGTTAAATGCGACTGCTCGAGGGACAGGAACGACTTCGCGTACGACACCACACTCGAATTGCTGCCATGGCTGATCTCCTGCTGCGTGCTGGTAATGGACTGCTGGTGACCGCCGACCTGATTCTCCGCGTACGCCAGGTCGAACGACGAGCTAGCGACCGACTTCAGCTGATCAGCCTGGGCCTGCTGCACTGAGCTCAGTGTGCTTGGCAGGGCAACTCCGAGATCCGCGGCCAAGGACGCGACCTTCGTCTGCGCATTCTTGTGCTCGTTCAGCGTCGTCGTGGCGAGCTGGCTGATCCCTGCGGTCTGTCCTCGATCCTGAGCGATCTGACCAAAGGCCTGCTCGGCCAGGTTGTACTGCTGCGTGACCTTAAGGAACGTGGCGTCCTGCGACGAGCCCGTGCCGTTGTGCGACCCCGATTGGCTCGCAGTGCCGTTCGCATACGCGTGAAGAGCCGAGACGGCAAGGGCAATCGCAAGCGCCAACCCGGCAATTGCCGCGACCACCTTCATGACTCTCCTCACCACGCACGCTGAGCCTGGCGTACACCTCGCGTGGCGTTGTGGAGACATGCCGCCAATACCATGTTGCGGCCGCACGGGTTGTCCCGTCCACCTCGCCGGTAACGCGCCTGACACGGCACGGCGGCCAGCCCGCGGAGGCCGGGCGTGCTGCACCGGCCTCCTCCGCGACGATTTCCGGAAGAGGCCGGTGCGTCAGTCGGCCGTCGAGGGACGCCTTAGCGCCAGCTGTCAGCGACCCAAGCGCTCACCGGTCACAGGATCCAGGTACAGCTTCGAATTGCTGCCATGCGATGAGTGGAAGTCAAACAGGTTCTTCAACGTTCCGCTGATGGCATCGAATGATCCGGCGATACGGGGCAGACTCCAGTTGTCCTCGATGAGCGCGGTGCGGATGGCCGCGAGCGAGGCCGGTGGCAAGTGGTGCGGGTTGGTGGTCGAGGCGTAGTACTGGAACGGCTCGTGATGCGGGATGTAGTCATCCTTGTTGCCGTAGTCGCCAACCGGGTGCACCGTATTGCAGACGCCCTGGTCGGACGCCGGCTTGACGGCGAACTTTCCCTTGAACTGGTTGGGTATGAAGGTGCTGGTCGGCTGCGCGCCTCCGGTCGCGGTGGCGAAGCTGGTCGATGGCCGGAATCCACCTTGGAACCAGCCCCAACTCAGGCCGGCGGCGTTGAGGTTGTCGCCGATGTTCCGACCGGATAGGGAGGCCGCGTCCCGGGTAGAGCAGTCGTCGTAGTAAGGCTGGGCGTCGTCGATCATGCGTCCCCCGGAGCCGTCAGGAACGGTGTCGCCGTCGGTGTCGGCGCCGTTGATCATCTTGTCCACGCCCCCGGTCGTTCCAGCGGCGAGGTTGATCGCACCGGGTAAGGACGGTCCGAACGTCGTACCGAAGGAACTGTCACTCATTGCGAACTGGCTCGCGTAGTTCCAGAGTCCAGTAACCGTATTGCCGTCGTAATAATTCATGACATCGCTGGCCTGGCATGGCTGGCCCGTGGGGCTGTTCCCACTGTCGGTGCCGACGCTCGTGATGAACCGGTCCATCGCGGCCGTCTTCCCGTCGGCCGAACCATGGAAGGCCTGCTGTTCGTCCGCATACCCATGGTCCTGGTCGCAGGTGAGAATGTCGTTGATATTGGCAGGATCGAGCCGGCGCGGGTTGACCTGCTTGCCGGCCGCGTCGCGGTTCGGGTTGTTTGTGAGCAGGTTGCCCTTCCCGCCGACCCCGGCCGTGTTGATCAAGTTGTTAACGCTGCCGGTATGGCCGCCACCGTAGAAGGGGCTGGCCGGAGGAGTTCGTCGCGAGGATAGGTGCAGCGACCATTGCGGCGGTGGAGAGTCGTGGCACGGGAAGCGCTCCTTTCGGGTCTGGCCGTCAGGTGCGTCATGGCGGCCTCAGGTCTGAGACACCCGGGTGCGGACGCTATCTATCGCAGATGAACATCGGTCGAATGTGCGACTAACACCCTTTGCTGCCTCACGCGGCGGGGCGCACGGATTCGGGATTCTTCCCGAGCTACGATCACGCCGCCGATCGGGGAGACGAGGAGGCTGGATGCCCGGACAATACAGCGGCTCGGCAGTGATCGACCGTCCGATCGAAGAGGTATTCGCCTACCTCGCGGCCGGGACCAATGATCCGAGATTCAGCCCGCGCGTGCTCGAGATCCGGAAAGAGACAGAGGGTCCGCCTGCGGCTGGCACGGTCTTCGTGAGCAAGGTCAAGGACGCCGGCATGACAACCGATCGCCGCTTCGAGCTAACCGCCGTACAGGAGCCAACCACAATCCGCTGGAGCGAGCGGTCACGCAACCTCGTGACCGTCACGGAGGGTGGATACGACCTCGAGCGAGTCGGCGACGCCCAGACCAAGGTCACCGTCTTCAACTCTTTCGCCGGCCATGGCTTCGGCAAGGTGTTCGTGGGGTTCGCACGCAGAGCGGCCGCCAAGGACGCCGACGCCTTCGCACAGCGGATCAAGGTCGCGGTCGAGGCGAGTTAGCTTCGATCGGATTGGGCGTCGATTACTCGACTTCCGGGCCCAACAGCTCCAACTGATCGCCGAGGTTCTTACTCACGGGACCTCGCGGTGCAACGGACGGAACGGGCTCAGTGATGTGCGGTAGCCGGAAATGCTTTCCCAGTGTCTCCGTCTGCTGTTGATAGTTTGATCCGATTCCCTGCCCGTACAGTTGCGTGGGCGGTTCAAGCATTCGCTCGAACGTCAGCTTACAGACGCGCTGACGATGCTCGATCATGAACGGAACGTCGTGCGCTCGAACCTCGAGAGCGGCGGTCGATCCCCGAAACCGGTTTTCGGGGTCGTAGCCGAAACCGGGATCGAAGAAACCCGCGTAGTGGGTGCGCAGCTCGCCACTCGTCGGATCGTAGGCGGTCATTTCGGCGGCGAGCGTGGGTGGCACGGTGACTGATTCGTATGACATCAGCAGATAGAAATTCTTCGGATTGAGCACGACACGGTTGCCATCTTCGCGAATAACCGGCTCCCAGAACGGCCACGGATCCGTAGCCCGGATCTGGGTCATGTCCAGCAGTGGCGCACTGTTTCTGGCCCGGTAACCGACGCGGCCCGTCTCATCGCCACGAAGATCCAAACCAAGGAACAGCCCGCCCGCGAGGGCAAGGTCGCGCGGGCCGACCGCACGACCTTCCGAGAACAGGATCGGCTCCGCCGCGTGAAACTGCCGCACGTCCTCGTCCGACAGACTCGTTGGCCCGGTCGATAGTCGCAGTTGATTGAGCGAGAGGTTTTCCCGTACTCGCACTGGAAATGAAAGCGGTACCACCTCGAGGTAGAGCTGGCCCCGGTATCCCGGTGCGATTTCATCAAATCGGTAACTGCCATCGGTAATCACCCGGGTGAAGACGTCGGCCCGCCCGGTGGAGCTTTTCGGGTTGGCCTTTCCCCGGATATCCGACGGAAGGGCCAGGCGCTCCTTGAGCGGTATGAGATACGGCCGGCTGCTCTCTAATACCGCGCCCTCGCGCCGGAGGTCGAGTTCATCGATGATGAGCGGTTTCAACCGCCCCTCGACGGTATCGCTGTCCGGAAGGAAACTGCACCGAATTCGGTATGCCACCTCGCCGAGCCGAAGGTCGAGGCTAGCCGGCTGGATGTTCTCACGCGGGATCTTGAAATCACCGGCGTCGATGACGCCTTCGTCGATAAGGTCGCTGAGACGCTGGCTCGGTAGTACGCCCGCTCCGTCGGCCGAGCCCACTCGCAGTGCCATCGAACTCCTCAACTAGCCGGAACCGGTGTAGCCCGAGAACACCGCCTCCACATTGTTGCCATCTGGATCGCGAACGAACGCCGCGTAATAGCCAGGGTGGTACTGGGGCCACTCGGCCGGCTCATAAAGGACTTCGGCGCCCTCGGCTACGGCCGTGTGAAAGAAGGCAAGGACAGATTCGCGGTCCGGAGCGGCGAAGGCGATGTGCGACTCGCGGAATCCATCCCCGGTTCGCCACGGACCGATCCAGAACGTCGGCCGGCGCTCGCCGAAGCCCATGGCGTCGGGCGTGTCCACAAGCAGATGGACACCAACCTTTGAAAGAACCGCGCTGTAGAACCGTACGCTGGCGTCGACGTCGGCGCACTGCAGGGCGATGTGATCAAGCATGTGCACATTGGACCAGACGCCGGACCATCTGGCCATCGCTCAGCGGCGCCAGCATCCGGGTGGGCCGCGCAGTTGTCGGGGCTCGCCTGATCAGTCGCCGTGCAACATTTCAACGACCGGGGCGAAGGTTTCGGCCGACTGGATCGGCACGGTCAGGTAGGAGAGGCCAAGCGTGTCGCGCCGTCTACGCAGGGTGTCAGCCATCTGGCTGGGCGTCCCGGTGAGGACGGTGATCGCGCCAGCGTCCGCCAGCGCGCGCACGTCGAGGCCCATCCGGCGCAGCCACGGGTGATCCTCGTCGCCGATCGCGATCAGCCCGGCGGCCAGCTCCAGACCGTCGAATCGATCGGCGGCGGCCTCGCGGACTATCGCGATCCGGTGTTCTGCCGCCTTGACGGTCGTGTCCGCCGGCCAACCGAAGGCCACGATGTCGGCCTCCCGGGCCGCGAACGCGAGTAACCGGGGCCCGGACGCCGCAATCAGGATCGGAGCGTGCGGCCGCTGGACCCCGGCCGGAAAGCCGGGCTCGCCGCCGCTCAACAGGCTCTTGAGCGTCCGCACCGACGCCGTCAGCCGCTGCACGCGTTGTCCCGGTGACCCGTACGGTATGCCGAGCCGCGCGGCATCTTTTTCGGCATCGGGCCGTCCCACGCCAAGGCCGAGCTCGAGCCGGCCGGCACTGAGCTGGTCCACGGTCGCGGCCTCCCACGCCAGCATGCGAGGTTCTCGCAGCGAATCGCAGAGCACCCACGTACCAACGCGAAGGGTCGTGGTAGCCGCGGCGGCAGCGGCCAACGTCGGCAGCGGGGCCGGCGTGAACAGAGTATCCGGCTGCAGGAACGTCGAGAATCCTGATGATTCTGCGCGACGGGCCATCTCCAGCCCGGCCTTCGCGTTCGGGATCTGGCCAACCGTGACCCCGAACCGAAAGCGTCGTTGATTGACCACGATGCACCTCCGCCCCTCAGACGTTAGACGGGTGGCAAGGGGCGCCCGGATACGCGGCTACCGTGGCGGCATGGATCACCGGCTGCGTGTGCGCGCGGCCACCACCGCCGTTGGCGTGATATGCGCGGCCGCGTTGGGTACGGGGTGTAGCGCGGCCCGAACTCCGGCACCACCCACCCCTGCCGTCCGGTCAAGTACCGCGGGGGATTCGCCGGCCGGCTCGGCATCGTCGACCATCCCGCCCGCACACGCGGCAAGCCACGCTCCACCCAGCGTGATTCGAAACACGACCCATGCGCAGACATCGCCGCGCCCCACGCGGACCGCGGTACCACCGGCCAGCCGGCCCGTCATCGTGATCGATCCCGGCCACAGCCCGGCAATCCGGGGAATCGACCCGGTCACCGATCTGAACGTTTCGGGATATGAGAACGAACCAGAGATGCGTGACGTGTTTGCGGTGGCAGAACTGGTCAAAGCGCAGCTGCAGGCCGCCGGCTACCGCGTGATCATGACAAAGGCCACCGTCGACACGCCGGTCCTGCTCAATCAGATCGCAGCCACTGCCAACAACGCCCACGCCGCTCTGGCCCTGAGCATTCATGATCAAGCAGGCAACAACGGCGGCATCGGATTCAATCAAGGTAACAACATCGTCTATGACCAGTCCGTAGGCGACTACCGCGTGGCCGGGAATGGCCAGGAGACCGTCTTCACCGACGGAACGGTTGCCGCGCTCAGCCAGAAGTACGGCCAGATCTTTCGTGCCCAGCGAGCGAAGGCTGAATCTCACGCGGTCACGCTGCAGGGCAACGTGGGCTACGACCTGGGTTCGCGTGGCTTGGACTCGGGCAACATCTGGATGGTCCAGTTGCTCGCACGGGTGCCATGGATCTACAACGAGGCCGGCGGAAATAGTGCCGGCCTGGCCGGCCTAAGTGCGGCTGACGAAGCTAAGTACGCCGACGGCCTGATTGCCAGTGTCGAAGCGTGCATTCCACTGCCGCGATAGACGCGTAGCACGTACTTCTCGGGGCCGACGCAGCAACTGAAGTGGGCCTGGCATCTGACGATCTTCCCTTGTGACAAGGCAATCTCTGATTTCGTTTGCCGGTCCTTGGTCGTGTCGCGCGAGAACGGCACCGTTGGTGTCTAGCCTGGCGCCGTTGGTTCGTTCCATGCAGGAGGCATAGGTGACAATCCGGATCCAGGTCGATCCCGACACGGCGCAGACCAAGGTTTTCTTCGTCCTTCCGGACGACATTCACGATGGCCCGGTCTCGGCCGTCGGCACATTCAATGACTGGACGCCGGGGCGCCATCAGCTGATTCGCCGCCGCAACGGCACGCGCAGCGTGGCCATACGAGTCAGTTCGGGCACCGAGCTGCGCTTCCGCTACTTGGGCTCGGGTGGGCGATGGTTCGATGATCCAGACATCGAACCGGTCGGCAACGAGGGTCTCACGCTGCAAGTCTGAGCGACCTTCTCACGCCGGCCGAGCTCGACCCGACTCCGATCCGTATGCATGATCCGTGGCCCCGGCAACGGACCATGCATACCTTTCGTTATCGCCCGTCGTTATCGCCCCCGGGGCGGATCTTCTCCGACGAGACCGTCCACCGACTCCCGGATGAGATCGGCGTGGCCGACATGCCGCGCGTACTCCTCGATCAGGTCGATGAGAATGCGCCTGAGGCTGGGGGCGCGACCATCCGGCCAGGAGCGTCGGGACAGCTGCTCCAAGCCACCTTCCGCCAACGCCTCGGCGACAGCGGCGCGAGAGCGCGCGACGGTGTCCTGCCAGAGGGCGAATAGTTGATCGGGAGAGTCTTCAGCGGCTGTGCGCCACTCCCAGTCCGGGTCACTGTCCCAGTCCACTGTGTCCCATGGCGGCGAGAGCGGCCGTCCGAGCAGCCGACCTGAGAAGTAGTCGTCCTCCACGAGGGCCAGGTGCTTGAGCAGCCCACCGAGCGTAATCGCCGATGGGGCGAGCCGGGTCCGCATGCCCGCTGCGTCGAGCCCACCACACTTCCAGGCGAGGGTTGCGCGCTGGCGGTCAAGGGAGCCGAGCAGGGTGGCGGTCTCGTCTCCGGCGATCGGAGGTTCCGGGTGGCTTGGTTCGTCCAGGTCGGCCATGCGGGGTGAGTCTAGGGGACCGTCTTCGCCCGGCCTTTGCCGTTCGAATCGTCCACCGGGGCGGGCGACTTGCGTCCGCCGTGAACGCAGATGTGGAGCTCTCGGATATCGAAACATCGGTGGCTACCATGCGGGCGGCCGCTCGCCCCGATGGCCTGGCTCGGCGCTGAGAATGCCACTGCACCGGCTAGGACTGCTCCGACAACGATGGCCAGCAGCCATCGCCTGACTCGAACTCTTCGCACTAGACCCCCCGGAAGTGCGCTACGCAGCCGGCCGGACGAGGCCGTCCATGGCCCAACGGCGGACTCAAGGCTGCCGCGATCTCGCCATGAACGCAAGGCCGTCCTCAGCTACGGCTGGCACGCGTATGCCTGCTGGACGTAACCGCTGGCCAGCTGGCCCCGTGTTCTTCGTGCGCTCCCAACTCGCAACGTGACCAGTCGCCACGTCTTGCGCGGAACGGCACGCGACAGGATAGGTTGATTGCGATTGTCCATCCGCGAAGCACGTGACAGGCGCTTCGACCAACTCCGGTGCCTCAGGAGCGGCGATGTCTCTCATCTCGCGAGCGTTTAGAGGACGCCGTGTCGCAGACGCGCCGCCTGACCGGGTGCCGCCGGGTCAGTATGTGACCAGAGACTTCCCGGTCTTGTCCGCGGGTCCGACCCCGCACACACCAGTCGCGCAGTGGGACTTCTCGATCATGGGCGAAGTCGACGAACCGCACCGCTGGACGTGGGAGGAGTTCCGTGCCCTGCCGAGCGAGGAGGTCACCCGCGACATCCATTGCGTGACCAAATGGTCAAAGCTGGACACGGTTTGGCAGGGCGTCTCTATCGACACGCTCCTTGACGGCGTTGAAACGTCAGCCGAATACGTCGTGCAGTACAGCGATGGCGGCTACACGACGAACCTGCCGCTTGCTGACATCACCGGCGGCAAGGCCTGGGTCGTTTTCGAATACGGGGGCGAGCCGCTGCACCCGGAGCACGGCGGACCGGCGCGCATGCTCGTCCCGCACCTCTACTTCTGGAAGAGCGCCAAGTGGGTACGCGGGCTGCGGCTGCAGGCATTTGACGAGCCCGGGTTTTGGGAGACGAACGGATACCACAACTACGGAGATCCATGGCGGGAACAGCGGTACTGGGGCGACTGACCTGGGAAGCGGCCGAGGTCGTCGACGTTGTCGTGGAGACACGGCACGTCAAGACGATCACCTTCAACGTGCCCGATTGGCCCGGCCATCGCGCCGGGCAGCACGTCGACATCCGGCTGACCGCCGAAGACGGCTACCAGGCAGAACGCAGCTACTCGATCGCTTCGGCACCGGATGGGTCCCGCCTCGGGTTAACCGTTGTGCGTATCGATGACGGCGAAGTGTCGCCCTACCTGACCGATGAGCTTCGGCCGGGCGATCAGATCGAGCTTCGCGGGCCTATCGGCGGCTACTTCGTTTGGGAGCCCGCGCAAGGCGGTCCGCTCTTGCTCGTCGCGGGAGGATCCGGCATCGCACCGCTCATGGCGATGGTCCGGCTCCGCGCGGCCGCTGGAAGCGATGCGCAGACGCGATTGCTGTTCTCGTCGCGCAGCTGGGACGACATCATCTACCGCGAGGAGCTCGACCGCCTGAACGGAGGCGGGCTTCGGGTTGTCAACGTCCTGACGGACAGACAGCCGCCGGGGTGGACCGGATATGCCCGCCGCGTCGATGCCGAAATGCTCGCGGAGGTCGGACCGAGCCCCTCCGAACGGCCACGCGTTTATGTCTGCGGCCCGACGCCGTTCGTCGAGGCGGTCGCAGAGGCGCTGGTTCGGCTTGGGCATGACCCGCGAGCGATCAAGACCGAGCGCTTCGGCCCGACTGGAGGCTGAGATGGACGCTGACATGCTCGACGGCAATGCGGTCGCAGGCCTATTGCAGGAAGTGTTCGCCGTCGAGGTGACGACCGCCACCGGAACATGCGCTGCGTGCGGCGCGGCCGAGGCGATGGGGGCTACGCACGTCTATCACGGAGCGGGATTCGTCATGCGCTGCCCGCACTGTGACAACCCACTGGTCAAGATTGTGCGGGGCGACGACCGGCTGTGGATCGACCTCTCGGGCATCCGAACCCTGGAAGTCGCTGTCTAGCCGGTCCTCGGTTGCCGGCGAACGCGATCGCGATCCAGAACCCGCTGAGGGTTGTCGGGGCTATGTCCTGATCCCGTGACGGAGCCGGGCTGGCTTGTCGGCTAGCTGCTGTTCACGCACCCACGCCTGGGCGGCCGCTTGGACCGCGTCCCAGGGCGAGCCAAACGGCGGGGTGTACGAGAGGTCGAGGTCGCTGAGCTGGTCGACGGTCATGGCGTGGTGCAGAGCGGTGGCGTAGATGTCGACGCGTTTCGCCGTTTCGGTACGGCGGGCGCCGACGAGTTGAGCGCCGAGCAGCTGCCCGCTGGTGCTGTCGCCGGTGATGCGAATAGTGATCGGCGACGCCCCGGGGTAGTAGGCCTTGTGATCGTCAGGCGCACTTTGCGTGGTGATGGGCGTGTAGCCGGCGGCCGTAGCTTCGTCGTCGCGCAGCCCGGTCCGGGCGGCGACCAAGTCGAACACCTTGACGACTTGAGTGCCGAGGCTGCCGCCGAAACGGGCTAGGGCGCCCGTCCGGCGGACGGCGTTCTCGCCGGCAACGCGGCCCTGCTTGTGCGCAGTAGTACCAAGTGGCAAGTAGGTGAGGCCGAGAAGTCGGTGGTAGGTAGCAACGCAGTCTCCCGCCGCCCAAATGTGCGGCAGGTGGGTGGCCATGGCCTGGTCGACGACCACCGCGCCGCGTGGCCCGGTCTTGGCGCCGGCGGCGACGAGCAGGTCCGTGTCCGGCCGCACACCGACGACGACGAGCACGAGGTCGACATCCCAACCGAGAAGTTGGTTGTCCGGACCGGTTCCGTCGACGTGCAACGGCGCCCGTCCGCCAGGGGCGCGCGTGATGGCGGTGACGGTGGAGCGGGTGTGCACGTCGACGGCGTGTTTGTTCAGCTCGACGTGGATGAGTGCGCCGAGTGCAGGGTCGACGGTGGGGAGAACCTCAGGGAGCATCTCGACCTGGGTGACGTGCAGTCCGCGAGCAGTTAGTCCTTCGGCCATCTCGAGCCCGACGTATCCGGCGCCGACGATCAGCGCCGTTGACGGGTGCATTGTCTCCAGCGTGCGGGTGAGGGCGAAGGTGTCGCCCATCGAATGAAGCACGTGCACGCCGTCGTCGGGGCCGAGCTGATCGAGACCGGAGATGGGCGGACGGACGGGGAGCGCGCCGGTGCCGATCACGAGCTCGTCGTAGTCGAGCCAGCCCGAAATCCCGTGCTGGTCTCGGACAGCGACGCGTTGGCCCGCGACGTCGATCGACGTCGCGGTGGTGTCCAGCCGCAGCCGCATCCCGGTGGCTTCCAGGTCCGCGTACGTGCGGTGGGCGAGGTTTCGCCAGTGCGTGACTTCGCCGGAGATGTAGTAGGGAATGCCGCAGATGGAGAAGTTCGGGTAGGTGTCTGCGACGACGACAGTGACGTCGCTGGTGGGGTCGAGCTCGCGGGCGCGCAGGCCAGCTGAGATACCCGCGTCGCTGCCGCCGACGGCAACTAAGCGCATCAGGATGTGGCCTTTACGGTCGGGCGTCGGGCGTCGGCATGCGGTATGACGACATCGTCGGCACGCTGCCCCGCGTCGGGGTAGAGAACCAAGACGATGCCGATACCGACGGCAGCGCCGACCACTTGCATGCCGATGAACGCCGGTACGGAGCTGGGCGCGATACCGGCGAACGTGTCGGTGAACATCCGGCCCACCGTGACCGCGGGGTTGGCGAACGACGTCGAGCTGGTGAACCAGTACGCAGCGCCGATATAGGCGCCGACCGCCGGTGCGGCCAGCAGGCCGCGTTTGGTACGGGCCAGAGCGAAGATCAGCGCGATCAGACCTGCGGTGGCGACAACCTCGCCAACCAGATGCCCACCTCCAACCCGATGCTTAGTCGACAGGTGCTGGCCGACGTCGAACATGACATTGGCCAATATCGCCCCGAGGATTCCGCCGGCACACTGCGCGATCGTGTACGCGCCAACCTCAGACAGTGTGAGACCTGCGCCGAGGCGGCGACCGAGAACCCAGTCCGCGAGCGAGACCAGCGGGTTGAAGTGCGCGCCGGACACCGGGCCGAGCATGAGGATGAGTACCGCGAGGCCGAGCGCCGTGGCCGTGCTGTTCTCCAGCAGCTGCAGGCCGGTCTGGCTCGGCGAGAGTTGCTGAGCGGCAATGCCCGAGCCGACGATGACTGTGACGAGCAGACCGGTTCCCAGGAATTCGGCGAACAGTCGCCGCGCAAAGACCGGTGACGCCTCGTGCACGCGGACATCTTGACCGATCTCACATAGTTCAGTCAAGATTGAGGCAATGAATACTGACCGAATGTTTGATGGGCAGGCAGAACTGGAGCGGCGCGCGTCGCTGCATGCGGCGCTTTCCGAACTGGCTCGGCTGCGGATTGTCGACGCACTCGCTGTTGGCGACGCTGCACCGTCGGAGCTGGCCGCGATGCTCGACATGCCGTCGAACTTGCTGGCCCACCATCTGCGCATCTTGGAATCAGCACGATTGATCACCCGAACACGGTCGGAGGGCGACAAGCGCCGCTCGTACCTGCGGTTGGTGCCCGCTACCCTCGGCGCGCTCACCCCGCCACCACTGCGCTCCGCGGTGCGGGTGCTGTTCGTCTGTACCGCGAACTCGACCCGCTCCCAGCTGGCCGCGGCGCTGTGGCGGCACGTCAGCCCGCTGCCCGCGGTGTCGGCCGGCACTCACCCGGCGGAGCGGATCCATCCCGGTGCGATCGCCGCCGCCGAGCGCCATCGGCTGCCGCTGCGCCGAGTGCGGCCCCGTGCGATCGCCGATGTCCAAGCCGACAACGACTTGGTGATCACAGTGTGCGATGTAGCCCACGAGGAGCTCCGGGAGCGAGCCGACTTGCACTGGTCGGTGGCGGATCCGGTTCGGGTTGGCACGGCGGCTGCATTCGATCGGGCCCATGACGAGCTGGCCCGGCGAGTCAACGATGTCGCGCCCCGTCTCCGACCCGCGTCTTGAACCTGTCCCTGAGGAGGCTTCGGCGATGACGCAGATCTACCACCGCCATGACATCACCCTCGACCAAGTCGTCGCGCTCAAGACTGCCGCCACCCGGCTCGAACGCGACTTCGACGGCACGTTCAACACCGAAACCATCGAACGGTTCCTGCACTCCTCCTACGACCAGTTCGCCGGCCATGCCACCATCGCCAACTTCCTGCCCCTCCTCGCCGAACGCTTCGCGCGACAACGCCTCCACGCCCTGGCCAAGGTCGAGGGCCGATCCCACGACGGCAGGCCGACCGTGCTGTTCTTGTGCACGCACAACGCCGGCCGATCCCAGATGGCAATGGGCTTCTTCGTCCACCACGCCGGCGGCGCCGCCGTCGCCTGGTCCGGCGGCTCGGAACCCGGCAACCGGGTCAACCCGGCCGCCATCGCAGCGATGAAAGAACGCGGCATCGACATCTCAACCGAGTACCCCAAGCCGTGGACCGACGAGATCGTCCGCGCCGCCGACGTTGTCATCACCATGGGCTGCGGTGACGCCTGCCCGGTGTTCCCCGGTAAGCGCTACGAGGAATGGACACTCGACGACCCCGCCGGCCTCGACCTCGCAGCGGTCCGTCCCATCCGCGACAAAATCGAACGCCGCGTCCTCACCCTGCTCGATCAGCTCGGCGTCCCGGCATGACTCTTCTCGCGATCACGCTTCGACTTGTCGTCGTCCCACAGGGCTACCGGTCGAAGATCACGACCGATACGTCGAACTACCGGGCTTGACGGCGCGAACGATGGCCGCATGCATGCCTGGCGCTGCTTCGTGGGTGAAGCTGACCTCGGCGTCGACGAAGCCTGCTGCGATTAGCCCATCGAGATATTCCTGGCGCGACAGGGCACCGGCGATACAACCGACATAGCTGCCACGAGCGGCTCGGTCGGCTGGGGTCACGTCGTCTTCGGCGACCACGTCGGAGACGCCGATACGCCCACCTGGCGCAAGCACTCGGTACATCTCGGCCAGCACCGCGGGCTTGTCGACGGACAGATTGATCACACAGTTCGAGATGACCACATCGACTGCGCCGTCGGGCAGTGGCACCTCCTCGATGGTGCCCTTGAGGAATTCCACGTTCGTCGCACCGGCCTTGGCCGCGTTCGCCCGAGCAAGGGCAAGCATCTCGTCGGTCATGTCCACCCCATAGGCAATGCCAGTCTCGCCCACCCGACGGGCCGAGAGCAGCACATCGATCCCGCCTCCGGAACCGAGATCGAGCACCCGTTCGCCGGGACGCAACTCGGCTACCGCCAGCGGATTCCCGCAGCCCAGGCTCGCCGCCAGCGCCTCGGGCGGCAGCTCGCCTTGCTCGTCTGCGCCGTATAGGCCGGCGCCGAACGAGTCATCGATCTGAGCGGACGCGGGTCCGCATGACCCGGTCGAGCAACACCCGTCGGACTCGGCCGTCGTCGAGCCGCAGCATCCCTCCGCGGCCAGCGCGTCGCTATTCGTCCTGCCCGCGGTCACCGCCAGTGCAGCCGCCGCGTAGCGGTCCCGAACCTGCTCACGGAGCTGAAGATCCGCCATCACAACTCCCATCGACAAACTTCGATGCGTCGAGCATCATAGATGCATCGACGGATGTCAATACGTAGTGCCAGAATGGTGGCATGCCTACGGAGCGGCTGCCCATGGCCAATAGTGGCGTGGCGGCCTGCTGCGTCCCGCTCACCGGCGACGTCATTGAGATCGAGGACGCCGAGCAGCTCGCCCATAGATTCAAGGCGCTCGGCGATCCCACCCGAGTGCGATTGCTATCCCTCATCGCCGCGTACGACGAGCGGGAAGCCTGCATCTGCGACCTCACCGAGCCGGTCGGCCTCTCCCAGCCGACCGTCTCTCACCACATGAAGCAACTGGCCGACGCCGGCCTCGTTACCCGCGAACAGCGCGGCAAATGGGCCTATTACCGGATCGTCGACGACGCTCTCGCCTCCCTCGCCGTGGCCATCACGCCCCGCTGAGCGTGGATCGCAGCGGGCTGGGACTTGAGCCTCACCCACGTCCATCGGAAGGATGCGGGCATGGCGCATGACCCGGTTCATGACGAGGAGGTCGCGGAGGTCACCCACCTCACCGCAGAGGCCGCGTCGGCGTTGATCCGCGGCGACATCCGCAGGTACCTGACGTTCATCGGGCACGCGGACGATTACACGCTTCTGCCGCCCTTCGGAGGGGAGCCTAGACGCGGTTTCGATTCCTCGGACGAGGCGTTGGAAGCCACCGCGCGCTTCTTCCACGGCGGCGATGCGGACGTCGAGGTCGTCGAGGCCTACGCGTCCGGCGATCTCGTCGTCCTTGTGGTCATCGAACGGCAGCACGGTGAAGTCGGCGACCTCCCGGACCAGGACTGGTCCCTGCGAGTGACCCTCGTCTTCCGGCGGGAGGGAGGCGGGTGGCGGCTCGCACACCGGCACGCGACCCCGCTAGTCCACCCGATCAGCCTCGAGCAGGCGGCCGCGCTCGCCCGCGGCTCCTAGGTGAGGGACCGCGTCGCAGAATCAGGGGTCCGGTCGGCGACTCAGTCCACGAGTTCGACGTCAAAGGGACCGTGGAAGATGAGCACGAACAGGCAGGGACCATCAGCGGTGGCCTGATGGCGCATGCTCGTCTGTCCCGGGAAGTGGACGTAGGACCCGGGGCCGACGACCCGGCTGCCGGTGTCGAGCTGGCCTTCGAGGACGACCATGGTGTGCGCCGCGGTATGACGGTGCGCGCGGCCCCGGACGCCCTGCGGATATCGGACCAGGTAGTGCTCCTCACCCGAGGTGGGGTCCTCGAACAGCAGGCGGATCCCGATCGGCTGGTCGTACACGGCGGCAGCCGTGGCGTCCTGGGGGGCAGCGAGATCCAGCGCGGCCAGGCCATCGACGACGACCGGCTGGTTCAGGTCTGCAGGCACGAGCTTGGATGATGCCAGGTGGAAGGTCGTGCATTGGGTCGTTACCAGCCTTGCTCGCGGCTGCGTGCTCAGATCGAGCTGATGGCGCCGCCGTCAACCGGGATCATCGCGCCCGTGACGTAGGACGCGGCGGGGGAGAGCACGAACGCGGCCGCTCGTCCGAACTCTTCGGGCTCGCCGTATCGGCGCAGCGGGATGTGCTCGGACAGGCGGGCGCGTACCTCATCGGGATCGCCGCGCAGGGCATCAAGTTCGCGGACCCTGTCGGTGGCGATCCTGACCGGCAGCAGCCCGTTGACCCGGATCCCGGCCGGGCCGAGTTCACCGGCGAGCGTCTTGACCACCCCGGCCAGACCCGGGAACAGCCCATTGGAAATGGCCAGTTCCGCGAGCGGCACGCGTACCGACGAGGCCAGCACGAAGACGATCGAGGCGCCCGCCCCGGTGATAGGGCCGGCTACCGCACCGCCGTCGCCCCGGCCGCCAAGATCGGTCGCGAGAGTCCGGGCCAGCCGGACGGCGCCGAGGAAGACGCTCTCGAACGCGGACCGCCACGCTTGGTCCGTCGTGGTCGCGACGGTACCTGTCGGTGATCCGCCCACGCTGACAAGCGCGCCGTCCAGGCGGCCGAAACGGTCTCTGGCCGCCGCAATCAGCCGGCCCGGGGTAGCCGGATCGGCGTTATCCGCGACGACCCAGGCGGCAGCGCCTGCGGCGGCATTCTGCGAGAGGCGTGTCGCGGCCGACGAAGCCGTAGCCTCGTGCGGAGCGCTGAGCATCACGTGGGCTCCGTCTGCGACAAGCACCTGCGCTGCCGCGAACCCAAGACCGCGGCTGCCGCCGGTCACAAGGTAAACCCGGCCGCGCAATCCAAGATCCATCGGGCTATTGTGCTCGGCCCTTATCGCGGCCGAGTACCTAGCAGATCGAAAAACCAAGATCCGGCTAACCGAAGTCTCTACGGTTTCGGGGGATTACCGCGCGTTCGGTTTTCGGCTGTGACGCTACGCGCGGCCGGTTCGTGCTGGGCGGCCATTCTGGCGAGTTCGATGCGGGAGGAGATCTGGAGTTTGGTGAAGGTGTGGCGGAGGTGGGAGGAGACGGTGTGCGGAGATAGGAAGAGTCGCTCGCCGATCTGGCGGTTGGTCAGGCCGTGGGCGGCAAGCTGCGCGACCCGCACCTCGGATTCGGTCAGCCCGCTCCAGCCAGCTTTGCGCCGTTGCGAGCCGACGCGGCGGCGAACACCGAGGTCGCGCAGCCTTCCCCGGGTCCGGGCGGCGTCCCGGGTCGCGCCCAGGTGTACGTAGGACTCGAAGGCTTCGCCTAGCCATTGCACGGCGCTGCTGCGGTGCCCGCGGGTCGCGGCGTGCGAACCAGCGTCCTCCAGCGCGGAAGCCAGCGCCAGCGGACGCACGCCGGAGCGGTGGCGTTCGACGGCGGCTGCCAGTACGTCGAGGTTGCCGTTGAGCAGCCCCCGGGCGTGGGCCGCGACGCCGGCCATGGTTGCCGTGGCGGGGTGGTCGGCGGCGCGCCGCTCGGCCCGCTCGACGGTGTTCAGCGCAAGTGCCCGGTCCCCGGCGGCGAGCGCGATCCGGACTAGCTGGGTGTCGTCGGTGATGTCGCGCGGCAGGCTGGGCAAGCCGCTGCCCGGCTCGTCGTCGTCGCCGGTCGTGATGTAGGCCAGCGCCCGGGCCGGGTCGCCATGGGCGGCCGCCTCCAGCGCCCGCAGCCAGTTGAGCGACTGGCGCATGCTGGGAAGCCGCTGGTCGAGCCGTTCGGCTCCGAGCTGGTGTGCTACCGCAACCAGGCGGTCGTCACCGGTGTGCAGCCCGATTCGGCCGAGGGTCAGTAGGCCGGCAGCGTTGGCCACGTTGGCTCCTCCGACGTCGGCCATCGCGAGCGCGGCGTCCAGGTTCGCCCGGCCATCGTCGAGGCGGCCGGCCTGGAACAGGTGGCGACCGCGCCAGGCGAGCCAGATGTGCACGGCCCAGGCCCGTCCCGCCCGCTCGGCGGCGGCCAGTCGCAGGTTCGACTCCGCCAACGCCGTGTCGACGCCGTCCAATATGGCCTGGGCCTCACAGCGCCATGCGGCGGCGACGTCCGAGCTGGGATCCTCCGGACCGCGGGGTTGTCCCGGAGGGACCGCGTCGATGATCTCGATCATCCGCTCGTACCGCTCCTCGGCATACTCGAGCACCGCGACCGCGGTGCTCAGCGGCAGGTCCGCGCTGCGCTCGCCGGAGGTACGGATGGCGTCCGCGGCGAGACCGGCCACCCGGGCGGCTTCCCGGTAGTAGCCGCTGGTCGCCAGGTTGTGGGTTAGCCGGACCAGGTGCTGGGCGCGCAAACCGGGCGGGACGCCGTCGAGCGCGAGCGCCCGTCGGTTGTCCTCGGTGCGGTCGCCGGGTGAGCGGGAGAACATCATGGAGAGGTTCAGCCGGACCTCCGCCTCTTGCTCCGGCGGCAGGGCCCGTTGGAACTCCCGCGCGGCCAAGGCCGTAGCCTCGGCCGGCCGGCCGGCGGCGTGCAGCCGCAGCACCGTCTCCGCGACCAGCGCGCCGCGGTGCGGGTCGTCGACCCGCGCCAGCTGTAAGGCGCGTGCGCTGATGTCCGCGGCCGCCGCTGGCTGGGTCCCAGCCAACTCCGCCGCGGCAGCCCGCAGCGCGGCGATCGCGGCCGCGTCACCGGGACCGGAGCTGGCCAGCAGCAGGGGCGCCACCTCCGTGGCACTCGCCCCGGCACCGAGCAACACCTCCGCCGCGTGCCGCTGCAGTGCCACCCGCATCGACGCCGGGATCGTCGCCAGGACCGCCTCCCGGACCAGGTCGTGCCGGAACTCCAACCTGCCGTCCACCTCGGCCACCAGGTCCGCGCCCATCAACTCGGCGAGCGGCCCGAGCAACGCCGGAGGCGAGCTGCCCCCGACGAGCGCGAGCCGGTCGACGGAGAACCTGCGCCCGAGCACTGCTGCTAGCTGCACTGCCTCCCGGGCCTCGATCGAGATGCCGTCCAGCCGGTCCCGCATGCCCTCCCGAACGCGGGACGGCAAGAGGTCATCGAGCAGTTCGGCGCGGCCGTGCTCGACCCGGACTAGCCCTTCCTCCCGCAACCCGTCCAGCAACTCCACGAGCAAGAACGGATTCCCGCCGCTGTGCCCGGCCAACCGCAGCAGGCGGGGATCGGCCTGCGCGTCGAGCCGGTCGGCGGTCACCTCGGAGACGGCCTTGGCCGGCAGCGGGCCGAGCGGTAGCCGCACCGCACCGACTTCGAACAGCCGGGTGAGCGTGCTGCGCAGGTCTGCGCTGGCGGCCGACGACCGGACCGCGAGCACCCACAGGATCGGGACGGGTGCCAGCTGCGGCACCAGCGTCCGCAGCGCCAGCAACGTCGCCGAATCGGCCCACTGCACATCATCGATGACCAGCAGCAGCGGCTCCTGCAGCGCCGCCTCTTCCAGCAACGCCTCCAACTCCTGCAACAACCAGTACCGCTGATCCGGCCGCGGATCCAACGCCAGCAGCCGCTGCGCGCTCAGCAGCGGCGCGGACCCGGAGTGCAACGCACCCAGCAGGCATGACAACGGAGCGACCTGATCGGCCTCATCCGCCTCACCCCGGGCCACCCGCAGCCCAGCTGCCGCGGCGAGGCGGAAGGCCTCCGCGACCAGGCGGCTCTTGCCGATGCCCGGCGGCCCCTCCACTATCACCACAGCGCCTCTGCCCGCCCGCGCGTCTGCTATCCGGTGCGCCAGCACCGACAACTCGTCGTCGCGGCCGCGTATTGGGCGGCTGCCGCCGCCGGCGTGCGCCTGCTCGCCGCTTTCGGACACGAGCGTGAGGGTTCCCGCACACCGGACAGCGGTCAAGAGCGACCCAAGCCGGCAGTACGCATTCCAGGTGACCGGAGCCGGCTGCCCACCTGCATGAACGACTCCCCCGTGCGGATCCGCGGCTGGTTAGCCATCCCACGCCTGGCCGGTCCGTTCGGGCGGGAAGGCATAAGGAATCAGGCGAGCATGCGGTGCGTGGACCGGTTGGGCAGGACCACAGTGAACGCAAGACCACCTAACGGTCGGAGACCAGTAATGATCAGGTATAAGGACCGGGCCACGATCGTTCGTATGGGCGGCCCGCCCGGGGGCATTTGCGTCGGGGTTGCCGCCCGGGCGCCGGCCGGGCCCGGCTGCGGGGGGCGGTGGCTTCCGGCCGGCCCGGTGGTTGGTCTCTGCGTCGGACCGGCCGCGCCGTGGCCGGCAGTCCGTGAGGGCCGGGCATGACCGCGGTACTGGTCGGGGGTGAGTCCGATCAGCTGCGCGCGTTGCACGACCGGCACGGGCATGCCCTGTGGTCCTACGCGGTCGGACTGACCGGTGGGGACCGTGGCAAGGCCCAGGACGTTGTGCAGGAGACCTTACTTCGGGCCTTGCGCAACCTAGCCGGGCTGGAACAACTCGGCGGTTCCGCGCGTGGGTGGTTGTTCACCGTCGCCAAGCGCATCGTCATCGACGAATGGCGGGCAGCGTCTCGCCGGCCCGAGGTGTCAACCGACCGGGTTCCCGAGCAGGCGGTGGCAGATACCGCGCAGCAAACCGTGGACCGGCACCTCGTGCGTAGCGCGTTGCGGACGCTGTCGAGCGAGCATCGGCAGGTGCTGTTCGAGTGCTATTTCCGCGGCGCCTCGGTGGCCGAGGCCGCCTCGACCCTGGGCGTGCCAGCGGGCACCGTGAAGTCCCGTACCCACTACGCGCTGCACGCCCTGCGACAGGCAATTGACGCCATGGGAGGCGTCGCCTGAGAACGACCGATCGGTCTAACACGACGCCGCCGACATCCTCGGCGCGCTATCCGAACGGACCGTGCTTGAGGCACTTTCGCTGGTAATAGCGGCAAGACAATGTCTGACAGCCACTGATTGTTCATGCCGTTCTTTTTGTTCATGCCGTTCTTTGACCAGGCGCTGTGAGTGCTTCTCGCACGTGGTCGCACGAGTCGGTTGACGTCGGCCTATTGCACCCACATTTGGTCGAAGATCAGGTAGCCGAGGGGCGTGCGCGTGTAGTTCCGGAGGCGGGGTGAGATCAGTGCGTCCGCCTTCCAGGTCGTGGTGAAGATGGCGGGCGAGGCGTCGGTGACCTTCTGGTCGACCTGCTGCCAAAGCACGTTGGCGGCGGCGGGATCGGTGGTGTCAAGTGCGTAGGCCCGTTTAGCCAAGTTGTCGATATCGGGGTCGCAGAACCCGCTGACGTTGAGATTCCCGGTGCTATTCGGCACGAAATCCGGGCACGAGAACCGCGGGGTGTAGAAGTTGTCGGGAACCGGGAAGTCGGCCTGCCAGCCGAGGGCGTAGAACATCTGCACCCTGTTCGAGGACTCACGGTAGAAGTCCAGCGGGTCGATCTGTTCCGGCTTCGGTGGGACCGTGCGCACCGTCACCTTGTACCCGAGCTTCGCGAGCAAGCCGGCGAAGTATTCGGAGCGGGCGACCCATTTTTGGTCGAACGCGTTCACGTCGACCGTCACATGCTGGCCTCTCGTCCCGGACTGGGTGATCAGCTGCTGTGCTGTGGTCAGGTTGGGTCCGGCGTAGTGACCGGTGGAGTCGAGGACGCCGAACGGGCAGTAGTCGTGATGGGCGGGGAAGTTCGGCGGGAGTAGCTGGCAGGTAGGGGTGGTGAGCTCCGGGCCACCGGTGCGCCGGACCAGTTCGTTGCGGTCGGTGGCGTAGTTGACCGCGCGACGCGCAAGCACGTTGTTGAACGGCGGTACGCGGGTGTTGAACTCCTCGATATCGGTAAGTGGCTGCGGGTCCGAACGCAGCAGAGTCGGATGCTGATGATGGAGGTTTTCGAGGACCGATGCGGTGTTTGCCCCGAAGGCACGCTCGTCGAGCTCGACGACGTCCCCGCCGCCGCTGAGCACGCCGGTGACGGCCTGCGCGTTGGTTGCGAGCCGCCATGTGATGACGTTCAGGAAGCCGTCGGGCTGAGCGGCGAAGGACCACTGATGGAAATACGGGTTGCGGACGAGGGTGAGGCTCTTGCCCTTGACGTAGTTGACGATCTTGTACGGTCCGGTGCCTGGTGGCGGCGTCGGCCACTCCTGGGCCCAGAGACTGGTCTGCGGGATGGCGTAGTCGAACCACGTCAGGTCGTCGAGGAAGTAGGGGTCGGGCGTACGCAGGTGGAACGACACCGTTCCGGCCGTATCGTCGGCATGGACGCCGCCCTTGAGGTCGCAAGGCTTCCCGGGCCGCTGGATGCAGTCCTCGGCGCCCATGACGGACTCGAACAACGACGGGTTGCTGTTCGGTAGGACGAGCGCCCGCTCCATGCTCCGTTCGAAGTCCGACGCCTTGACGTAGCTGCCATTCGAGTAGCGGATTCCTTTGTGCAGCGTGAACGTGTATGTGCGGCCGCTGTCGGTCGGAACCGGTATTCGAGTGGCGAGATCGGGCACCAGGATGTTGCCGGCGGAACCGCTGAGCGGTCGGAACGCCACGAGCCCGTCGTAGACAGGTCGCACTATTTGGGCTAAATCCGCGACGTACGCGTCGTTCGGGTCGAGGTTGACATACGCCGTGGACATCTCCTGGGCGAACACCGTGAGTGTGCCGCCGCGATGACCGGCCCCGGTGGAGGCATGGGTGGTTGCCCATACCGTCTTGCCCACCAGCACGAGGCCGGCCGGCACCGCGCCAACCGCGATCGTCCGGCGGACTTGATCGGTTCGCTCGTCGATCTGGGTCACCGCTCCGCCGAACTCGTCGGCGACCCAGACGGCCGACCCGGCGGCGATTATCGAGCTCGGCCCGTCACCAACCTTGATCGTGTGTACCGACCGCCCGGTGTCGGGGTCTATGCGATCCACGGTGAGGTCGAGCTGGTTGGCGACCCAGACCCCTGTCGAGGTGATCGCGATCGCGGCCGGACCCGCCCCGACCGGAATGGGATTGGCAACCTGGACCGGATTCGTGTCCGTGAGGACCCGGGTCACAGACCTGCCGGTGCCGTTGGCGACCCACACCGAGTGGGCGTCCACCGCTAGGCCGTCCGGTCCGGCCCCGACCCGCACAGGTGGCCCGGTCGTGCCGGTGACCGGATCGATGCGCTGGATCGTGTCGTCGCCGCTGTTGGCCACCCAGACTCCGCTCGGACCGGCGGCGATGGCGGCGGGCACATTGCCCACCGGGATGCGATCGACCTCGGTACCGGAGTCCACGTTGATTCGCGAGACGCTGCCGTCGCCGGAGCTAGCGACCCACACGTCGTCGTGTGTCACGGCAATTGCCACGGGTTGGGCGTGGACTGTGATTGTCTGAGTGACGGTGTGCGTATCTGGGTCGATGCGCGACACTGTGCCGTCTCCCGTGTTGGCGACCCAGATCGAACCGGCTCCATAGGCGATGCCGGACGGAGACTGCCCGACCGGCACCGCGTTGTGCAGGCTGCCGTCGTCGCTGATGCCGCCGGCGCTATTCGCAGGCAGTGCCGACAGGCTCGACCGCGGCTTCTGCGAGACCACAACGACCGAAACGAGAGTGGCGGTGCTTGCTGCAACCAGGGCGCACGCGCCAAGGAGCCACGAGCGTCGCCGGTACCAAGGCCGGCGGCGCGGCAGGTCGGCCGCCCCGGCCTCGGCGTCCTTTTCGGGGGCCTCTGAATGCCCCGTCCAGTCCAGGGCGGGGTCGTGGTTGAGCACCTGCCGATGCAGGCGCTGCAGCGACTCGCTCGGGTCAACGCCGAGCTCGTCTGCCAGCTGTCGACGCAGCCGGTCGTAGCCGCTTAGGGCCTCGGACTGCCGCCCGCACCGGTAAAGCGCCAGCATCCGCCGCTCGTGTAACTGCTCACGTAGCGGGTACTGCGCCGTCAGTTCATCCAGCTGCCCGATCACCGCAGCGTGATGCCCGGCCGCGAGCTCACAGTCGATCTCCGCCTCGAATGCCCCGAGCCGCTGCTCGGTGAGCCGCGCGGCGACCGGCGCCACGAAACCGAAGTCGGCTAAGTCGGCGAGGACGCCGCCGCGCCACAGTCCGAGTCCTCGGCGCAACTCGGCGCTCGCCGCAGCGACATTCCCGGATGCAAGCAGCCGCTGACTTGTCTCCACGGCCTGCCCGAACCGCTCGGCGTCCACAGCATCTGGCGCGAAGACGAGCCGGTAACGCCCGTTCTCCGTGACCAGCACCTGCCCTGGAGCGCCACGACCTCGGTCAGGTTCGAGTGCCTTGCGCAGATGGAACACATAGGTCTGAATGGTGGCGGCAAAGCCATTCGGCGGGCGCTCGCCCCACAGCATGTCCGCCAGCTGCTCGGTCGATGCCCCGCTCGAACCCGCAACAAGCAACCGAGCCAGGATGGCACGCTGCTGGCGACCGCCCAACGCTACAACGGAGCCTCCGCTCGTAACACGCAGCGGACCGAGTATCGCGAACGCAAGCGTGCGATCAGCCGTCGACAGCACGGACATCGCACACAGCGCCTCCCCCAGGGGATGGGCCGAGAATAGCGGCCTGAGGCGCCTCCGAGACGTTCCAAGCCGGATCCAAGCGGTGATACAAGGCGAAATTGAGACATCTCCTACCAGGCGGCGCTCCACTCATGGCTGTCAGGTCACCGCCGGTGCAGCCAAGCACCGGGGCCCGGAAAAGGAGCACCGCCATGACAACCATCCACCGCATCGCCACCAGCACCGTCGCGGCACTCGCCATCGTCGCCGCCTACCTGCTGACCGCCTCGGCCGCGTCGGCATCTCGGCAACCACTCGGACCCGACAACCCGTTCTCGGGACAGCCACAAACCGGCTCGGGCGGCACGACAACAATCGTGACCACGGGCTCGCCGTGGTGGACGTTCGTCCTCGTTGCGGCCGCCAGCATTGCCTTCGCCCTCTGCCTCTCGGTCCTGGTCGGGAGGCTGCGCCAAGCCAGGCATGCGTAACCGCAGGCTGATCGTTCACGGCGCCGCTCCCGTAGCTCGCAGGAGCGGCGCTGCGTACATCGACTGTCTCGGTCGCAAGCCGGCCATTGTCCTTCTGCCGTGTTCGAATCACAGGACGTCCGAACCCGAGCAGCTGGTGATCTCAATGCCGACGAGCTGTGGGGCAACGCTGCGGGCGGGATCGACGGCGGCTCGCCATGATCGGGCGGGCGGCCGTCGTCCGCTTGTTTCTCATGGCTGGGGCAGGTTTGGGCACGTCGCGGTTTCCCACAGCCTGTCCGAGGTTCTGAAGACCACTCAGATCCTCGTAGTCCCCGGAAATCTTGGCCAGAACCTGAGCGGGTGACGGGAATCGAACCCGCACTGTCAGCTTGGGAAGCTGATGTTCTGCCATTGAACTACACCCGCAGACGGGCGCCAGCGTACCTGAATCGGCAAATGTCTTAGTCGAACGCGTCAGGGGCCGGTGACGCCGTCGATGCGCTCCCGTAGCAGGTCAGCATGTCCGTTGTGGCGGGCGTACTCGCCGATCATGTGCAGGTAGACGAACCGCAGGGAACATTCCTCACCGTCCAGCGGGAACGTATCGTCCAGCGACGCTCCAGCGACGGCGGCGTCGGCCCGCCGGAACTCGTCGAGCAACCGGGCGTAATCGGTCGAGGCACGCGCGGGATCGAGGTCGTCGAAGTCGGCATCCGCTCCGAGGGCCGGGTCGTACAGGGGGTCCAGGTTCTCGTCCGCGAATCGTTCTCGAAACCAGCGTCGCTCCACCTTCGCTACGTGGCGCAGCAAGCCAAGCAGCGACAGGGACGACGGAGGAACCGCTCGGCGGGCCAGCTCCGCTCCGGTGAGACCGGCACACCGACGCAGCAGAACTGACCGCTGATAGGCCAGGTAACCCGGGAGCATCGACCACTCATCATCGACGAGGGACCCTTCGACCTGATCGACATCAGGCGCACGCCAGACCATGCCGACATCATGGCGCGCCGTCGAGTGGTCGAACGATGGTCCGAGCAACCAGGCGATCTAATTCCGCGGCCGCAGCGGCAAAAGCAACTCGGCTATCCAGCTGAAGAGCGCGATCAGGATCCCGCCAAGCAAGGCCGACCAAAAATTGTCGATGCTCAGATCACTCGACAGCCCGGCAGTGATCGCCAGCAGGGCCGCATTGATGATGATCAGGAACAATCCGAGCGTAAGAACGATCAGCGGCAGGCTGAGCAGAGTCAGGAGCGGGCCGACGATCAGGTTCACCAGCGAGAAAAGCACCGCGATCCACAACAACGTGCCGAATCCGCCTGTCACGTGGATGCCGGAGATGATGTTCGCAACGATGCCGATGATCACCGCCAGGATGACGAGGCGGAGTGCAAGTCGTGCCAACCATGCCACCATGACTGCACCCTAATGCTCGGCGCTGGGGGTTTCGTGTCACCTAGCCGCGCGACGATCTTGGGTCTGCCGATCACATCCAGGTGACGCTCATCCGCGCCCAGTCGTCGAGAACAGCTCGATCGCCGTCCACGGTGAATGCTGCGGGGCGATGCCAGGACCAGAGATAGACGTCGTGCGGTGACCCGCTAACTGCGCACCGAGCAGCAACGCCGGCATCCGCCGCCTCCGCGGCGTCGAAGTCGGTCGTGTCGATGCCGGACGGACCTATCCAGATCCGACGCATCGACGCACCAGCCGGGCGTACTTCGATGATCTTCGGTGGGTCGGCGGTCGGCCCGCCCCGGCCGCGGCGCACGGCGAACGAATAGAGCAGTTCGTCCAGTCCGTCCAAGGCGAATGCGTCACCGCAGTGCGACACGTCACCACCAGCCGCGAGCTCCGCGTCGACTCGATGTATCGCCGTCTCGTGCGCCTGGCGCCGGGCCCAGGAGGCCAGCGGCGTCGGCGCCGGAAGGAAGGACCAGAACGACACGGTTGGGTCGGCGTTTTGCAGGGTTCGCACGAGGTTGGCATGCCCGGAGCGGAACCAGTCCAGCAGCTCGGCATCGGGCGGTCCAGAACCCACCGCCGCGTGGGTCTCGCGGTCCGACCGACTGAGCGCGCCACCGACGATGGCTGCGGCCCATCGCTGCACGCCACCGACGTGGGTCACCAGATCACGGAGCGCCCAACCCGGGCAGGACGGAACCGGGGCGTCCCAGGCCGTCCCGCTCGCTACGTCGGCTAACCGCCGTCCCTCGTGGTCGAGGGCTTCGATATGTTCGCCGACCTCCACCCGTCAGACCAGCTTGCGCATCCAGCCATGCGGGTCGGGGGCGTGGCCGGTCTGCACAGCGAGCAGCGCTTCCCGAAGCTGCGTGGTGATCGGACCCGGCGTGCCGTCTCCGACGGTCCAGTCACCATGGGCACTCTTCACGAACCCGACCGGGGTTATGACCGCGGCGGTGCCGCACGCGAAGACCTCGGTGAGCACGCCCGACTCGTTACCGGCCTGCCAGTCGTCGGTGGAGATCTTGCCTTCCTCGGCGCTGTAACCGAGATCGCTGGCGACCGTCAGCAGCGTGTCCCGAGTGACGCCGGCCAGTAATGCGCCGTTGAGCGCCGGCGTGACGAGGCGGGCCTGCTCGCCCGAGCCGTACACGAAGTACAGGTTCATGCCGCCCATCTCCTCGACCCACCGGTGCTCGGCGGAGTCGAGCCAAACGACCTGGTCACATCCCTTTTCCGCGGCCTGCGCCTGAGCGATCAGAGACGCGGCATAGTTGCCCGCGCATTTCGCCTCGCCCGTTCCGCCCGGTGCGGCCCGGGTGTACTCCGTCGACAACCAGACCGAGACCGGCTGCACACCGCGCGGGAAGTACGGCCCTGCGGGCGAAGCGATGAGCAGATAGCTGTAGGCGTTCGACGGACGGACGCCCAGGCCGATTTCGGTAGAGATCATGAACGGGCGCAAGTACAAGGACGCGTCCAGGCCGTCCGGCACCCAATCCCGATCGATCTCGAGCAACGACTGGATGGACTCGATGAAGGTGTCCTCTGGAAGCTCAGCCATCGCAAGCCGCCGCGCGGAACGACGGAACCGGGCCGCGTTGGCGTCCGGGCGGAATGACGCGATCGACCCGTCCGGCTGCCGGTATGCCTTGAGTCCTTCGAAGATCAACTGCCCGTAGTGCAGCGACATGGTGGCGGGATCGAGGGTCAGCGACCCGTAGGGCAGCACTTCGCCTTCTGTCCAGCCCGTGTCGAGCGTCCAGTCGATGCGCACCATGTGGTCGGTGAAATGGCGGCCGAAGCCGGGTTTCGCCAGGATGTCAGCCCGCTGTTGCCGGGAAACGGGATTCGGATTGCGGGTCACGCGGAACGCCATAGTCGGACATCCTAGTAACGCGAAGGAGGAGAAGAGCCGTCCATTTCGGCGAAAGCGGCCGCTCGCGGACCCACCTGGCGCCGCGGCGGCCGCGGTCACTCTGGCCCGGATTCGAAGGGCATCGGCGGATCGCCGCGCTGAACAGCGGCTGAGCGTCGGCCTGACGTGACCTGTCGGCCTGATGTATCGTCGTGATACATCGGACTGACAGGTTCGGGGGATTCAGGTGCTCGAGATCGCTGTGCTGGGTCTGCTAGGCGAAAGCCCCATGCATGGGTACGAGCTGCGCAAGCGGCTATCGACCCTACTGGGCGCATTCCGGGCGTTCTCCTACGGCTCGCTATATCCGACGTTGCGACGGTTGTCCGAAGCAGGATGGATCTCCGAGGAGACTTCGGACCTGGCAACCGGCGGCCGGTCGCGGCGAGGCAAGCGGGTGTATCAGCTCACCGCCGAGGGCAAGGAACGACTGGCCGAACTCCTCGCCGACGTCAGCCCCGACGCCTACGACGACGAGGGGTTCGGAGCTCGACTCGCGTTCTTCGCGCAAACCCGGTCCGACGTGCGGTTGCAGATCCTCGAAGGCCGCCGTCGGCGAGTAGAGGAGCGGCGGGACGGCATTCGCAGCGCGCTCGCCCGCACGAGCAAGCGGCTGGACCGCTACACGCTCCAGCTGCAGGAACACGGCCTGGAGTCTGCGGACCGGGAAGTGCGCTGGCTCAACGAACTGATCGACCGGGAACAAACCGATACCAAGACCGACCCCAGGAACGACAGCAAGTGATCGAACTGAAGGAGCTCATATGGGCAACATCCGCGTAGGCATCGTCGGCGTCGGCAACTGTGCCGCCTCGCTCGTCCAAGGCGTGCACTACTACCGCGACGCCGATCCGACGCAGAAGGTGCCCGGCCTGATGCATGTCAAATTCGGGCCGTATCACGTGCGGGACATCCAGTTCGTGGCTGCCTTCGATGTCGATGCCAAGAAGGTCGGTCGCGATCTGTCCGAGGCGATCTCGGCCAGTCAGAACAACACGATCAAGATCTGCGACGTGCCGCCGCAGGACGTCATCGTCCAGCGCGGCCACACCCTGGACGGTCTGGGCAAGTACTACCGCGAGACCATCGAGGAATCCGACGAGGAGCCCGTTGACGTCGTCGCGACACTGCGCGACGCCGCAGTGGACGTGCTCATCTGCTACCTGCCTGTCGGCTCGGAGCACGCGGCCAAGTTCTACGCCCAGTGCGCGATCGACGCTGGAGTGGCCTTCGTGAACGCTCTGCCGGTGTTCATCGCCAGCACCCCCGAGTGGGCGGCCAAGTTCGAGGAGGCCGGTGTGCCCATCGTCGGCGACGACATCAAGTCGCAGGTCGGTGCCACCATCACCCACCGAGTACTCGCCAAGCTGTTCGAGGATCGGGGCGTCGAGCTTCAGCGCACGATGCAGCTCAACGTCGGCGGCAACATGGACTTCCTGAACATGCTCGAACGCGATCGGCTCGAGTCGAAGAAGATCAGCAAGACGCAGGCAGTGACGTCGCAGATCCCCGATCGTGACCTCGGCAAGCGGAACGTGCACATCGGGCCCTCGGACTACGTCGCATGGCTCGACGACCGCAAATGGGCCTACGTCCGGCTGGAGGGCAAGGCCTTCGGCGACGTCCCACTGAACCTGGAGTACAAGCTCGAGGTCTGGGATTCTCCCAATTCGGCCGGCGTCATCATCGACGCGCTCCGCTGCGCCAAGATTGCGAAGGATCGCGGCATCGGCGGCCCGATCTTGTCGGCGTCGAGCTACTTCATGAAGTCGCCACCGGTGCAGTACTTCGACGATGACGCTCGCGACGCCGTGCAGAAGTTCATCGACGGCGCGGTCGCCCGCTGAGCCGTTGGAGCCTCCGCCAATCGGATCTGCCGCGCTCGCCAGGCTCGGCTACCCCCCGTATTGGCGCAGGCTCTTAGTTCAGGGAGGGGTCGGGAGGATAGGTCGCCACCAGACTGAGCGGTGGCGGCTGACGGCGTAGTACCCGCGACCACAGCTCTCGCGGCTCCTCGCTGAACACATCCGCCGCGGATCCAGTGACGACGAACCAGGCACCCTGGGCCAGCTCACCGTCGAGTTGGCCCGCGGACCAGCCCGCGTGCCCGGCGAAGATCCGCAATTGCGTGGTCAACCCGGTTATCAGCGCGACGTCAGCGTCCAGATCGACGGTGGCGAGGCCGTCCATGAGGCGGCGCACGCTGGATTCGTCCTCGCCGACTCCGTCACCGCCGACCTGGCCCAGGCACAGCGCACCGTCGACCAGGACGGGGCCACCCCCGAAGACCACCGACGGTTCGGAGACCGCGTCCTGCCAGAGCGGAAGCACCTGACCGACTGGGGTGCGACTGGGCCGGTTGATGACCACGCCGACCGTTCCGCCGCTGTCGTGCTCGAGCAGGTAAACGACGGTCCGCTTGAAGGTGTCCTCGGTGAGCAGCGGCGCGGCGATGAGCAGCCGTCCCGGCGCCGGTTCCAGCCTGCGCACCGGGAACGACGGCAGGTGGTCTGGTCGCTCGGAGGACACAGTGCACATCTTGCCGCGTTCGCGTACGCGGTGTGCCACTCGGCGCAACAAATCGCTCGCGGCCAGCTACCGTCAGACTGTGCACTATCGGGGCCACCTGCGCGTCGCGCTCGCTCGGCGCGACTTCCGGCGGCTGCTGTTCGTGCGTCTGCTCGGCCAGTTCGGCGACGGTGTGTTCCAGATATCGCTGGCCGGCGCGGTGCTGTTCAACCCGGAGCGGCAGGCCCACGCGGCCGAGGTCGCCGCTGGATTCGCGGTGATCCTCCTGCCGTACTGCCTCGTCGGGCCGTTCGCCGGCGTGTTGCTCGACCGCTGGTGGCGCCAGCGGGTGCTCGTGCTCGCGAACCTGGTCCGCGCTGTGCTGGTTCTGGGCGTCGCCGCCGAGGTGGCGGCGGGTGTCGACAACCAACTGTTCTACGTCTCGGCGCTGGTTGTCGTGTCTGTTAACCGGTTCTTCCTCTCGACGCTGTCCGCCTCGTTGCCGCACGTGGTCAATCCTCCGGAGCTCGTCACAGCCAATGCGCTGTCGACGACCTGCGGTGGGATCGCCGCCACGCTCGGCGGCGGTTTCGGTATCGCCATCCGGGCCCTGGCCGGGGACACCAACGTGGGGTACGGCATCGTCGGCGCGCTGGCGCTGCTGCCTTATGTCGCGTCCGCACTGACCGCCCGCGGCTTCGCTCGGGTGGCCCTCGGGCCTGACGACGTGCACCGGTGCAATCGGGAGACGATGCGGGCTGTCGCTGCAGGTCTCGTGGCTGGTGCCCAATATGTCGCTCGCTTGCGGCCGGTGTGTTACGCGTTCACGGTGATCGGGATATACCGGTTCTGCTACGGCATCCTCACCATCACCACGTTGCTGCTCTACCGCAACTACCTGCCGGATGACGGCTTCTTCCGCAACGGACTCGCGGGTCTCGCGCAGGTCGTTCTCGGCGTCGCAGTCGGGTCTGCGCTGGCCGCAATCGTGACGCCGCCGGTCACCCGCCGGCTGGGCTTCGTACGGTGGGCGTCCATCCTGCTCATGACGGCGTCCTTTGCCGCCTTCGGCTTGATCCTCCCGTTCCGACTGCCCTTGCTGGTCCTGGCCGCCTGTGTGCTCGGCTTCACTTCTCAGGGCATCAAGATCTGTGTTGACACCCTGCTCCAACAGAATGTGGCCGACGATTTCCGCGGCCGGGTGTTCACCCTCTACGACACGCTGTTCAACATGACCTTCGTGGCCGCGGCGGTCGTCACCGCCCTGCTGATCCCGGACTCCGGACATGCTCCTGCGGCCGTGGTCGCGATCGGTGTGGTCTTCGCGGTCACCGCGCTCGGCTACCTCCGCTTCCATGGCCGCGGTCAACTGGCGCCCGCGGCCTCCCCGGCCGAGACGGAGCCGCTTCCGATCGGCCAGTGACGATTGGCCGGTGCCGAGTCATTCGCCGTTGTTGGCCGACGCCCACTCGCGCAGGGCAGCCACCGCGCGGTCATGTCCGAGCGGACCGTGCTCGAGTCGCAGGTCCAGGAGGTACCGGTAGGCCTGTCCGACGCGCGGCCCCGGCGGGATGCCCAGCACCGCCATGATCTCGTGCCCATCGAGATCCGGACGGATCGCGTCGAGCTCCTCCCGCGCGCGTAATGAGGTGATCCGGGCTTCGAGGGCGTCGTAGCTCGTCGCGAGAGCTTCCGCCTTGCGCTTGTTACGGGTCGTGCAGTCGGACCGAACGAGCTTGTGCAGCCGATCGAGCAGGGGCCCCGCGTCGACGACGTAGCGGCGTACGGCGGAGTCGGTCCACTCGCCGCGTCCGTAGCCGTAGAAGCGCAGATGCAGGAACACCAGCTGCGCGACCTCGTCAACCAGCTGCGTCGGGTACCGGAGCGCCGAAAGCCGCTTGCGGGCCAGCTTCGCGCCAACCGCCTCGTGGTGATGGAAGGTCACTTGCCCGCCGGGCTCGAAACGCCGGGTGGCTGGCTTGCCGACGTCGTGCAGTACGGCCGCCCACCGCAGTACCAGGTCGGGGCCTTCGGTCTCCAGGGCGATGGCTTGATCGAGGACCTGCAGGGTGTGCGCGTAGACGTCCTTGTGCTGACCGTGCTCGTCTGCGGCCATGCGCAGCGCCGGCAGCTCGGGCAGGACGACGTCGGCGAGACCGGTGTCGACGAGTACCTCCAGGCCGCGCCGGGGTGCCTGGCCGAGCAGCAGCTTGGTGAGCTCGCCCGAAATCCGCTCGGCGGTGATGCGACCCAGCTCGCCGGACATCGACGACATCGCGGCACGGACATCCGGCGCGATTCTCACTCCGAGGGTCGCCACGAACCGCGCCGCCCGCAGCATGCGGAGCGGATCGTCAGCGAACGACTCTTCGGGCGTGCTGGGCGTCCGCAGTATGCCGCGCGCCAGATCGGCCAGCCCTCCGTACGGATCGCTGAATCGGCCGTCACCCGTCACCGACAAGGCCATGGCATTCATCGTGAAGTCGCGACGGCGCAAGTCGTCCTCGAGTGACCGCCCGTACGCGACCTGGGGGTTACGGGACACCCGGTCGTAGCGATCCGCGCGGAAGGTCGTGATCTCGCATCGTTGCCCGTCGACCAGCGCGCCGACTGTGCCGAAGTCGATTCCGGTCGTCCAGGTGGCCTCAGCAATTGGGCCGACCAGTTCGAGCACCCGCTCCGGGTGGGCGTCGGTGGTGAAGTCGAGATCCCTGAGATCCGCGGAATCAGGGCCCCGCCCGAGCAACGCATCGCGGACCGGTCCGCCGACAAGGTGAAGCTGGTAGCCGGCCGAGTCGAACAGCGCGCCCAGTCGCTGCGCGACCAGCGGCACCGGCACCAGATCGGCAGGTCCACGGGCGGTCACGGACGGCCAGCGTACCCATCGGGCGGTTACGATCGGGCCATGTCCCGAGGCGCCTCGGACGCGCCCCGGCGCGGCCGGTCACAAGCGCGGAAAGCGCCGGCGGCCGGTCGAGACACTGCGGGCTCGTCCGGAGGCCGCACGCGTCGTCGCCCTCACCTGCAGCGAGTCGACGAGACGAGCGCGGGCGGCCTCGTCGTCGACCTCGCTGAGGAGATTCCGCGGGGGGCGCTCATCGGGCGTACAGACCGCAGGGGTCGGCTGCTCTGGTCTCTGCCGAAGGGGCACGTCGAGCCTGGAGAGACCCCGGAGCAGGCGGCCATCCGGGAGGTTGCTGAGGAGACCGGGATCGCGGGGGAGATATTGGGGAGTCTCGGCACGATCGACTTCTGGTTCATCGCGGAGGGACGGCGGGTGCACAAGACCGTCCACCACTTCCTGCTGCGGGCCGTCGGCGGCGAACTGTCCGACGCCGACATCGAGGTCACCAAGGTCGAATGGGTGCCCTTCCCGCAGATTGCCGACCGGCTCGCCTACCCGGACGAGCGAGGTCTGGTTGACACCGCGGGGCGACTGCTCGCGGACACCGCGTGAGTCGACTACGGCGAATCGGGCCACCAGCGCATCAGGCCGGGCGGCGACGCGGCAAACGGGTCTTCGCCGCATTCCTCCTCGGCGGGTTCGCGCTGGCCTCGACGCCAACGTCCGCCGGCGCGGTTGCGCCACCGACCGAATCGTCGGTGACCGTTCGGGTCGTGGACATGTCCCCGACGACGGCCACCGGAACGGCGAAACCGGCCCCGCTAACGATTACCGTCGCGCTGACGAACACCACCGGCCAGGCGCTGCGCGACGTCCAGCTCTCCGCTCAACGCGAAGCGCCCATCAGCCGCCAGTCCCAGCTGGACCAGCTGATGGCGCACCCGACCGCCGGTGACCCCAATGGCGTCCAACCCATGCATGGGGTGGATCTCGGCAATCTGGCGGCCCACGCGTCCGCCCGGGTGATCTATCGCGCCACAACCAGCACGGTCGTGTCGGCCGCCGACATATGCCTATGCCTCACCGGCGTCTATCCGATCGACTTCTCGGTGACTGCCACCGGGACCGACGGGGTGGCCACGCAGGTTGGCTTCGGGCAGACCTACCTGCCTTACTTCCAAAGCCAGCCTGAACGGGTGCAAATCAGCTGGGTATGGCCGCTGATCGACCGTCCGCACCGGCTCGACGACGACTTCACGTTCATCGACAACGCGTTGCCGGTGACCGTCGGAACTGGTGGTCGCCTCGACCGGATGCTCCGGGTCGCAGAGCAGGTCGCGCCCAACGTGCGGCTGTCGCTCGTTGTCGACGCCGACCTGCTCGACGAGCTTGCGGTCATGGCAAGCGGGAAGTACGACGTGCTCGTGGGCGGCGGCAGGCGGGTCGCCGGCACGGACGGGCGTGTCGCGCAAGCCTGGCTTGCCCGACTGCGTGCGTTGCTCCCGCGCGTAGATCTGCACATCACGCCGCCGAGTGACCCCGACATCCAAGCCATCGTTCGGCAGCACCTGCCTTGGACGGCAACCCTCAGCGATGCCGCGAGTACGCGAGTGGCGGCCGCGCTCGGCGTCCCGTCTCTTGCCCCATTCGGCGACGTGTACTGGGCAACTGGTGGGACGACCACACCCCAAGCGCTCGCGTCAGTCGTCGACCACGGCGCATCCGCGCTGATCCTCGACGACACCGCGTTTGCTTCCGACATCTCGGTTTATCCTCGGCCGGACGGGGTGACCACGCTCACCGCATCGGGGGTGAGCGGCCCGGTACGGGTGGCGGTGACTGATTCGGCGGTGCAAAAGTGGGCCGGTGCCGTGCTCGGCCGAGGCGGCCTCGGCACTGCCGCCCTTCCCCAGTTGGTGTCAGAGCTTGCCGTCCGGGCGGCAGATCAGCCGGATCAATCGCACTACGTCGTGATCACGCCGGACCGGCATCTGGACCCGTCCGTCAGTCTCGTCACAAGGGCGATCCTCGAGACCGCGAGCACAAGTTGGTCAGAAGCGTTGCCGGTGCGCACGGCGCTGCGGCGCGTCCCGCCGACGGATCGCGGCGCCCTCGGAGGGGTCGATCCGAACCGGGAGATTTCCGCCGCTGTGGTGGGACAAGCGCTGGCGGCGGCGACCTTCGCCGACTCCTTCCGTAGCGCGCTTTCCCAAGCAGACGCCGTGAAGGTGCTCGGCGGCATTCCCTCGGCCGTCCAGCGGACGGTGTCGTCCGCGTGGCGCGACCGGCGGGCAGAAGGCGTCCAGACGGCTGCGGCCTTGACCACAATCGTCGCGAGCCTGCAAAACGGAGTGCAGATCGCGCAACCGGCGGTGGGCACGTACACGCTTGCCTCGAACAGTGCGCCGCTCTTCGTCACCGTGGTGAACTCACTGGCGGTTCCGGTCACCGTGCGGGTGAGCATCGAGACCGTCAACAACATCGTTGGCTTCAGCGCGCAAACCCTGCAGCACGAGACGATTCCAGCCCGGCAACAGGTTTCGCTCCGCATGGCCGTCAAGGTGCAGCGGGCCGGACGGTTCCAGGTGGACGCGACGCTAGCCACGCCAGACGGAACACCGCTGGGTCAGCCGGTGCGTCTTCAGGTCCGCAGCACGGCCCTCGGTGGCATCGGGGTGACCATCACCCTGGTGGCAACCGGGATCCTCGTCGTCGCGCTCATTGTGCGCTTCGTCCGCCGGCTCCGTCACCGCCGGTCACCGCCGCCTACCGACCGCTCGGCGCCGCCCGCCCAGCCGATGGCGGTGGGTTCATGACCGAAGATAGCTGGAGCGAGCCCGAGCTCTACGGCTCGGATCAGGTCGTCCTGCAGCCACCGGACCAGGCCGATGTCGCGTGGGGCGTCACGACATACGTCGGGCCGAAGCGGTACCGGCCCGTCGCCAACAATCAGCTGCCGCATCCGACCGCGCAGGCGACTTCCGAGCCCGAGCTGCCACCGGCCGACGACAACCGCAGCCTGCTGGCGTCCAGCCGCACAATGGCTATCGGCAGCCTGTTCAGCCGAATCACGGGCTTCATACGCACCCTGGCAATCGCCGCCGCTCTCGGCGCCGCTGGCGTTGGCGACGCGTTCAACGGTGCGAACACGTTTCCGAACATGGTCTACGAGCTGCTCCTGGGCGGCGTGCTCACCAGCGTGATCGTTCCGTTGCTGGTCAACGCACAGGTACATGACAAAGACCGCGGTGTGGCCTACACGCAGCGATTGATGTCACTGGCGACGGTCGCGTTGGCGATCGCGACCCTGCTCGCGGTCGCCGCGGCGCCGCTGATCGCACGTGCGTTCGTGGCCGAGCCCGCGAAGCGAGAGCTGACCAGCATGTTCGCGACGCTGCTGCTTCCGGAGATCTTCTTCTACGGCATGGCCGGCATGTTCACGGCACTGCTGAACGTCAAGCACGTCTTCGGCCCGGGGGCCTGGGCACCGGTCGTGAACAACGTGATCGCGATCCTCACGGTGGGAATCTTCCTCACCCTGCCCGGCCCGCACACCTTGCTGCCGTCCACGATCACGAATCCGCAGATCCTCGTCCTGGGCATCGGCACGACGCTTGGGATCGCGGCCCAGGCCGCGGTGCTGATCCCGTTCGTGCGCCGGACCGGATTCCGGTGGAAGTGGCGCCTACGCGGTACCCCCGAAGAGGAAGACCGCATGAAAGAGGCGGGGTCGCTGACCGCCTGGGTGCTCGGTTACGTGGCGGCCAGCCAGGTGGGTGTCGTCGTGATCATCAAGGTCGCGTTCGGGCTGAGCGACGGCGCGGTCACCAACTTCACGTTTGCCGACCTGCTCTTCCAGGTCCCCTACGGCGTGCTGGGGGTGTCGCTTCTCACCGCGCTGATGCCGCGCATGTCCCGGTCCGCCGCTCGGGGCGATACCGCGGCGGTGGTGGCCGACCTGTCTCTCGGCGCGAGACTCTCCGCCGTTGCCCTGATTCCCGTGACGGCCGCGTTCATCGTTCTCGGGCCATCGCTCACCACGGCGTTGTTCATCGGGCGGATGACAGTCGATGAGGCTCGCCTGGTCGGTACGACGCTGGCCTGGGCGGCGTTCGGCTTGCTTCCGTTCGCGTTCGTCATGCTGCAGCTAAGGGTGTTCTACGCCATGCGCGACGCCCGGACACCGACGCTCGTGAACATTTGCATGGTGCTGGCGAAGATCATCCTGGTTCTGCTGGCGCGCGAGGTGCTCTCCGGGGACGCTCAGGTGATCGCGCTGAACGTCTCCACATCCCTGTCCTACATCGTCGGCGCCGTACTCGGCCATGTGCTGCTCACCCGGCGATTCGGCCGGCTGGGATTTCGCACGGTGGCCCGGACCGTCTGCCGGATCGCCATCGCAGCTGCTATCGCCGGCGCAGTCGCATGGGGCGGCGTATACGTCGCGCACCTGATCGCCGGTTCCGACCGAGTCGGCTCGTTCGTTGCTCTCATTCTCGGCGGGATTCCCGCCATCGTGGTGTTCGTGATAGCGGGACGGGCGCTGCACATCTCCGAGCTCTCAGACATCCTCGGAGCGCTGCGGCGCCGGCCGGCAGCAGCGCCGCCGGAGCGCCAGTCCGCTACGTCCGAGCGGGAATCTCAGGGGCCGTAAGATCGTTATGCCGGTCGACATCGTCGAATTTCGAGGACATCACCACGTGACGACAGCAGGCACCAAGCATCGGGCGCTCATCATCATCGGTTCCGGCCCAGCTGGATACACCGCGGCCCTCTACGCGGCCCGAGCCGACCTCAGCCCGCTGGTGTTCGAAGGCAGCCAATTTGGTGGCGCACTCATGACCACCACGGACGTCGAGAACTACCCGGGCTTCCCCGAGGGCATCATCGGTCCGACGCTGATGATGCAAATGCGCGAGCAGGCCGAGCGGTTCGGCGCTGAGATCGTGAGCGACGACGTCACGTCCGTGGACCTGACCTCGCCGGTCAAGGTTGTCCGCTCACACCGCGCCGAGTACACCGCGGACGCGGTGATCCTGGCGATGGGCTCGGCGTATCGCAAGCTCGGCATTCCGCGGGAGGACGAGCTGTCCGGCCACGGGGTGTCCTGGTGCGCCACCTGTGACGGTTTCTTCTTCCGGGACAAGGATCTCATAGTCGTCGGCGGTGGCGACACGGCTATGGAGGAAGCGACGTTTCTGACCCGCTTCGCCAAGTCAGTCACTGTCGTGCATCGCCGCGACTCGCTTCGGGCCAGTCGCATCATGGCTGATCGGGCTGCAGCCAACGAGAAGATCCAGTGGGTATGGAACTCACAGGTTGTCGGGATCGAAGGTGACACCTCCGTCACCGGCGTGATCCTGCGAGACGTCGAAACCGGCGAGGAGCAGCGCCGGGCCGCCCAAGGTTTGTTCGTGGCTATCGGGCACGAGCCTCGAAGTGAGCTGGTGGCTGGCCAGGTGGACCTCGACGCCGAGGGCTACATCCTCGTGCGGTCAGGCTCGACCCGTACCAACCTCGAGGGTGTATTTGCCGCTGGAGATGTGGTCGACCACACCTATCGACAGGCTGTGACGGCCGCCGGCACCGGATGTGCCGCGTCGCTTGACGCCGAGCGTTACCTCGCCGCGCTGGCTGATCGGCAGCCTGCGGGAATGTCCGCCCAGTCCTGACGCGTTGTACAGCCATCAACTACCCCTGCGAGGAGCCATACATGGGTCAGCACACCAAAACGGTGACCGACGACACTTTCGCCAACGAGGTTCTCGAAGCCGAGGGCCTGGTGCTCGTCGACTTCTGGGCCGAGTGGTGTGGGCCGTGTCGCATGGTCGAGCCGGTCCTGGACGAGATTGCCGGTGAGTACGAAGGAAAGATCACGATCGCCAAGGTCAACGTCGACGAGAACCCTCGGATTACCCGCGATTACCAAGTCATGTCGATTCCGACAATGTCCGTTTTCTCCAAGGGCGAGCTGGTGAAGTCGATCGTCGGAGCCAAGCCCAAGGCCGCGCTTCTGCGTGACCTCTCCGACTACATCGGCTGACCGCCAGCCATCAGACGCACGTCCCCGCCGGGCTATCCGGCGGGGACGTTTTGTCACATTCTGACGGAGCAACGGCCGATGCGGCGATCCCATTCGGCATCTCGGCCCACCTCGGGCAGAATGGCGTCCGGCGCGCAACCCGGCGAGCCGGTTCGAGGGACACGAGGTTCGCTTTTCGATGCAGCCGTTACGCTACGGCGCCGAAGGTGCCGCCGTCGCAGATGTCCGCCGGGTTCTGGCTGGTCTCGGGCTGCTCGCGAACGTCGATCCTTCCACGGAACGGACTTTCGACACCTCCGCCGAGCTTGCGGTCCGCCATTTCCAGCAACGCCGCGGACTGTCCGTTGATGGGGTCGTAGGGCCGGAAACCTTCGCCGCACTCAACTCGGCGCGGTGGCGGCTTGGCGATCGAGTGCTCGCCTACAACGCGACCACGCCGATGGCCGGTGATGACGTCACCGCCTTGCAGGTGCAGCTGATGGAAATCGGCTACGACCTCGTCCGGGCGGATGGGCTATTCAGCGGCCACACGCAGGAGGCGCTGCGCGCATTCCAACGCGATTACGGCCTTGTACCCGATGGGGTATGCGGTCCGGACACGCTCCGGGCGCTACGTCAGTTGAGCCGACGCGTCGTCGGCGGGCGCCCGCAACTACTGCGCGACATGGTGGCCGTGGCCCAAGCCGGCCCCCGATTGCTGGGCAAGCGGCTCGTCCTCGATCCGGGACACGGCGGAGAAGACCCCGGCGTGTACGACGTCGAGGTCTGCGAGGCCGACCTGGTATGGGACCTCAGTCGCCGGCTCGAGGCGCGCCTGACCGCGCTCGGAGTGCGGAGTTGGGTAACCCGTGGTCCGAACAATGGGGCCACGGACGAGCAGCGGGCGGCCTTTGCAAACGAGATCGGCGCGGATCTGCTGCTGTCCCTCCATATCGACGCAGCGCCGTCTCCCAAGCCCAATGGCATCGCGACGTACCACTACGGCGCCGGGGAATCCAGCTCGACTATCGGTGAACGGCTGGCCGACCTTGCGCAACGCGAGCTGGTCGCCCGCACCCGGATGCTCGATGCCCATGTGCATGGCAAGACCTGGACCTTGCTCCGGATGACTCGCATGCCGGCCGTCCGAGTCGAGGTCGGCTACCTGAGTTCACCGGCCGACCGCAGCCGCCTCGTCGACCCCACGTTCCGAGACACGGTTGCTGAAGGTTTGCTCGTGGCCGTGCAGCGGCTGTACTTGCCGAAAGCCGACGATCCGCCGACCGGCGCATTGCGTCTCCCGGCCGTCGCCTCCTGATCCACCGCCAATCCGCTGTATCAGCCGACGGGCGGAGCGGTTCCTTCTCAGTGCCGGCCGACGTCCGTCCGGCAGACGCCCGGAGGACTGGCCATGCCGACAGCGCTCACCTCTGCCACCACAACTGCTGCGAGGACGCCACACCGGTTGGTGCTCACCGACCCGGCCGATGTGCAGCACGCAGCTGATGCGCTCGCCGACGGTGGCGTGGTCGGCCATGGCTTCGCGAACGTCTACGCGATAACGACCCGACCCGACGCGGACATCGTCCGACGAGTCAACCACATGCACGATCGTCCGACAGACGGGCCCGGCAGTATCACCGTCCCGCCGGAACGCATCCCAGACCTCTTCGACTGGACCCAGCTGCCGCCCGGACTCACGCGACGTTCCGTGCTGCGCGCCGTGGACGCGTTCTACCGGTCGGGGCCATTCGGGTTTCGCGGTCCGGCCGCCGAGCACCTTCCTCCCCACCTGACCTACCTCGAGGCGGACGTCATGACCACGCTGGTCATCGCGCCCGGCTACAACTGCCCATCGAACGACTTCCTGGCCCGGGCGCTTGCCGCCGCGGACACCGACGTACTCCACATCGCCTCGGCGAACCCGTCCGACCACAGCCCCGGCATCACGCTTCTCGAGCATCCGGACGATGTCGCTGCTCGGTCTCGGTACCCCGGCTACCAGGCGACGTCGGCGACGATCCTCGGTTTTCACCGGCCCGTGCGCGTAGCCGGAGATCGTCGCCCGCAGCTGCTGCTCGAACGGCACGGATCGCTCGATGTCGACACCGTGCGCCAGATACTCGACGACCTCGGCCTCGGCCTCGTTGACCGGACCGCGCCGGCTGACGGCCATCTGCCGCAACGCGATCGGGCGGCCTGAGCAACGGGCAGCTTGGCCTGCCGGCGCTAGACCCTGGGAGTGGGCTGGCTGGTTCGGTTCGTTAACCCGGCCGCGGCGCGCGGTACCGTCATTCCGGATCGCAGCCGGTTCCACGCCTGCCCGACATCTGCGCGCCAACCCGTCGTAGCGCGCAGGTCAAGCCTCATCCGCGGATACGTACGGTGCGACCGGACGGTGGCGAATCCAGTGGCGGCGAGAAATCCTTCCGGCAACGGACAGCCATGCACCGGGTGACCCGGGGGCCGATTTGCCGAGACTCCGAACGCCTCGATCGCACGAGCGCTTTCGTGTCCAGAGGCGCCCGCCGCCCGCAGGGCGAGATCTCGGGCGACACCCTGAACGAGTGCTCGCCCGAGACCGCGTCCCCGGTGTGCCGGGAACACCATTAGGGCCATGAGAATGACCGAGTCAGCAGCTAACGGGGAGGTGGGGAAGCTTCCTGCGCGCGGTACATATGCCGGAGGTGCGTAGATGGCGAAGCCGGCCATCTTGCCGTCGGCGTATACCGCCTTTCCGCACGTGCCCCATTCGAGGAGCGTGTTAGAGAACCACGCTTCCTTCTCGAGCGCGCCGGCGCCGTTTGCCGCAGCACGCGTCGCGGCCGGCGCGTCCAACTCCCAGTACACACACGAGCGAACCGCTGGCGGGAGCTCGGCCAGGTTGTCGAGCGTGCGGTCAACCGCGCCCGTCATCCGGCGTGCCACACCGACCTCCGCTCAGTCCGGACGGTATTCGGCCAGGAACGCGCCAATCCGACCGATCGCCTCGGTCAAGTCATCCGCGCGCGGGAGAGTGACGATGCGCAGGTGGTCGGGCTGGGGCCAGTTGAAGCCACTACCTTGCACAACGAGCACATGTTGGTCACGCAGCAGATCAAGCACGAATTGCTGGTCGTCCTCGATCGGATAGACCTCGGGGTCCAGGCGCGGGAACACGTACAGCGCGCCCCGTGGCTGCACGCAGGTGACACCGGGAATCTGCTTGAGTGCGGCCATCGCGGCGTCACGTTGCTCGCGCAGCCGGCCACCCGGCAGCACCAGATCGTGAATGCTTTGGCGGCCGCCCAGCGCGGTCTGGATCGCGTGTTGCCCCGGTACATTCGGACACAACCGCATGTTGGCCAAGATTGACAAGCCCTCGAGATAGCTGCCGGCGGCGCGGCGTGGACCCGTCACCAGCAACCACGCCGACCGAAAGCCGGCCAGCCGATATGCCTTCGACAGCCCGTTGAACGTCAGCGTAAACAAGTCTGGTGCGACGCTAGCGAACGGAACATGTTCTGCTCCGTCATAGAGAATCTTCTCGTAGATCTCGTCGGTCATGACGACCAGACCGTGCTTACGGGCTAGCTCGGCGATGCTCTCAAGTACCCATCGGGGGTATACGGCGCCAGTTGGGTTATTGGGATTGATGACGACAATCGCCTTAGTTCGTGGGGAAATCTTCGCCGCGAGGTCGTCGATGTCAGGTAACCAATCGGCGGACTCGTCGCACATATAGTGGACCGCGCGCCCGCCGCACAGTGATGTAGCCGCGGTCCATAACGGATAGTCGGGCGCCGGAATGAGCACCTCGTCACCGTCGTCGAGCAGCGCCTGCAGCGCGAAGGAAATGAGCTCGCTCACTCCGTTGCCAAGCCACACATGCTCAACCGAAACGTCGACGAACCCTTGCTCCTGATAGTGCTGAACGATTGCCGTGCGTGCGGACAGGACGCCCTGGGAATCCGAATAGCCTTCTGATAATGGGAGATTCCGCACCACGTTGGCGACAATCTCGTCCGGGGCTTCGAACCCGAAAGGCGCCGGGTTGCCGATGTTCAACTTGAGGATGCGACGGCCTTCTTCTTCTAGTCGGCGCGCGGCATCCAAAACCGGACCACGGATGTCGTAACAGACGTCGGCCAGTTTGCTCGATTGCGAGACCTTCACTAGCCCACAATCGCATATCTGGCGTATGAGTCGTTACACGGCTGACGCTCGTCCGATCGTCAATCCACTGCGAGGGTGCGCAACATGCAGCTTCAAGACGCTATCCGTCGACGTCGCATGGTCCGGGCCTACGACTCGGACCGGCCGGTACCGCGTGACGAGGTCAACGGTTTGTTGGATCTCGCGGTTCGGGCTCCGTCGGCAGGCTTCACCCAGGGTTGGCGGTTCCTCGTGCTGGACACCGCGGTCGCACGCGACGCGTTCTGGTCCGCGACAACAGTTCCGGGCGACGCGCCCGACGCCTGGCTAGCCGGGCTGGCCACCGCACCGGTACTTATCCTGATTTTTTCTGATAAAGACGCTTATCTTGACCGTTACGCCGAGCCGGACAAGGGATGGACCGACCGCGACGAGCGTCGGTGGCCCATTCCGTACTGGCACGTCGATGCGGGCATGGCCGCGCTCCTGCTGTTACTCGGAGCGGTTGATCGGGGTCTGGCGGCATGCTTCTTCGGGGTACCGGCCGAACGGTGGGAGTCCCTGCAAGCAGCGTTCGCCGTCCCCTCCGGGCTGACGCCCGTGGGCGTGGTGAGCCTCGGCTACGGCCGGCCTGATCGACGCTCCCCGTCGCTGCGTAGGGGTCGCCGGACCGTCGCCGAGGTCACGGCCTACGGCTCGTTCGGGTGAATGGAGCCGGGCGACCCGTCGGGCCGAATACCGGTCGAGCCAAAAGGCCCGCTGCCCGATCCATTGATGTGCTCGGGCGCCGCCGCCCGGTGCACCGCGAGCTCTGGAGCGATCACCCCGACGATGCGCTCCAAGTCGTCGACCGAGGCAAACTCGACGGTGATCTTGCCTTTGCGCCGACCGAGGTCGACCCGCACCCGAGTGTCCAGCACGTCGGACAGCCGATCGGCGAGTTCATGGAGTCCCGGGGCCGTGATCCGATGCGTGGCCGAACGTCGCGCCGGCCGACCATCGCGGGCGGCTTCACGGGCCGCCGTCGCCACGATTTCCTCGGTCGCTCGTACCGACAGGCCTTCGGCCACGATCCGTGCCGCGAGCTCGTCCTGGGCGTCCCGATCGGCCAGCGCAAGCAGCGCGCGCGCATGGCCGGCGGAGATCACGCCAGCAGCGACCCGCCGTTGCACCGGGATCGACAGGTTCATGAGCCGGATAGTGTTGCTCACCTGCGACCGGCTCCGGCCGATCCGGAGAGCGAGCTCCTCATGGGTCACGCCGAAGTCATCGAGCAGTTGCTGGTAGGCCGCGGCTTCCTCCAGCGGGTTGAGGCCGGTGCGGTGCAGGTTCTCGAGCAGCGCATCTCGCAGCATCGCGTCATCCGCCGTGTCACGGACGATCGCCGGGACACGGGTTAGGCCCGCAGCGATAGCCGCCCGCAGCCGACGCTCGCCCATGACGAGCTCGTAGCTGCCGTCCGAACTCGCCGGGCGGACGACAACGGGCTGCAGAACGCCGAATTCTCGGATCGAGTGGGTCAGCTCCCCGAGGGAGTCCTCGTCGAAAACCTGCCTCGGCTGGCGCGGGTTGGCCCGGATCGCCGCAACGTCGAGCTCGGCGAATCTAGATTCGGGCACGCCGACGGCCTCTGTCGGCTCCGTGCGTTCGACCTCGGGCGAGGGTGGCGCCGAGGGTGCTTCCGTCCGACGGTCTCCGTCAGAAGTAACGCTCGAGTCGAGGATGACCCCACCCGAGGGATCCGAGCCGGCGGCGGGGTCCAGCACTGCCACCGATCGCTCGGCTTCTTCTGGCCGCGGATTGGTGCGGATCAACGCGCTTAGTCCCCGGCCGAGACCGCCCGGCGCCCCATGCCGAGTGCTCATGACACTGCCTCCTGAATGCGCCCAGCGAGTTCGTACGCGGCTTGTAGGTAGCTGATGGCCCCGCGCGATCCGGGGTCGTAGGTCATTACGGTCTGGCCGTACCCGGGTGCTTCGGACACCCTGACGTTGCGGGGGATCACCGCCTCCACAACCAGTCCGGTGAAGTGGTTACGCACATCCGCGGCGACTTGATCCGCGAGCCGAGTGCGACTGTCGTACATGGTCAGCAAGACGGTCGTAATCCGTAGCGTCTTGTTCAGGTAGCTCTGGACCATCTCGATGGTGCCCAACAGCTGCGCGAGGCCCTCGAGCGCGTAGTACTCGCATTGGATCGGGATGAGCACCTCCCGAGCCGCCACCAAGGAATTCACGGTCAGCAAGCCGAGTGACGGCGGCGAATCGATCAGCACATAATCCGGCGGATCATCCTGCTTGAGCAGCTCCTCGACCGCCCGTCGGAGCCGGTACTCCCGGGCGACTTGGGAGGCAAGTTCCAGCTCCGCACCGGCCAGATCGATCGTGGCCGGGGCGCAACGCAGCCCGGCGGCAACGCGCGGCACGGTCACGAGGATGTCGCGGAGTGGCCGCCCGGAAAGCAACACCTCGTACGTGGAGGGGGTGCCTGCGGTGTGCTCGACGCCAAGGGCGGTCGACGCGTTTCCCTGTGGATCCAGATCGATCACAACCACCCGCAGCCCGTGCATGGCCAGGGCCGCCGCGATGTTGACGACACTCGTCGTCTTTCCGACGCCGCCCTTCTGGTTCGAGACCGTGATGACCCGGGTTGCCTCTGGCCGCGACCAGGGGCCGGCGTGATCATCGAGAACGGCGGCCGCGCGATATGCCTCGGCCGCGATGGGCGTGTCGAGCGATGTTTCACGTGAAACGTCGAGGTTGGACGCGCCCGTCGCAGGATGATCGGTGCGGCTGCTCGTCAACGACGCGATCTCGTCGACGCGGCCACCGTCCCGTGCCGTGCCCTCATCGGGCGGTGCGGTCGCTGATGTTTCACGTGGAACATGGTCGTGAGGCTGCCTGGTCCGAGACTCGTCTCGTTCCACCACGATGACCTCGGAGGACTGGCCTGGAAATGCTCCGGCATGCTCCGCGGACATGCTGTTCCTTCCTGCGCCGCGAGGTGCCCCGGTCGGCTCGGGCCAGGCGCCCAGCCAGTACGGGGGCGGTCATCGCACCCTATCGAGTTGGACCGCGTTTCCCAGGTAGCAAACGCGGTCTTGTGGATGAATGCAGTCGACCTGTTTCACGTGAAACGTCATTTCCGCCGTCGGATCACGATGACGGTGGTCGGCGACGCGAGCAAGTCAACGCCGCACAATACGACATGCTGGTCAACACCTCCGAGCCGGCTGATGGCGTCGCGATGCTCGTCGAGTTCTTGCGCTCCGCGGCGACCTTTCAGTGCCAACAGGTGTCCACCAGGTTTTAGGAGCGGCAAGCACCACGCGGCCAAGCGATCCAGCGGAGCAACGGCTCGCGCCGTCACCCAGGCCACCGGCGCTACCCGACGGATGACGGCGCGCTCTTCGGCGCGACCGCGCACCACGCTGACCCGCCCCGCGAGCGCCAACGCGGCTACTGCTTCCTCGAGAAACGTCACTCGGCGGGCCATGGGCTCGACGAGGTCGATGCGCAGATCAGGCCGTGCGCAGGCAAGGACGATGCCGGGTAGCCCAGCTCCCGACCCGATGTCCACCACTCGCGCGGCACGCGGTAGCAACTCGCCGACCACCGCGCAGTTCAGCAGGTGCCGTTCCCAAATCCGTGACGCCTCGTGCGGACCCAGCAATCCGCGCTCCACGCCGGACGACGTGAGCAATTCCGCGTAGCGGCAGGCCAGGGGCAAACCAGGCCCGAAGATCCGCTCAGCTACCTTAGGCGGCTCGGCCTCGCTCAGCGCGACTCCCTGCGCCCCTACTGATCGATGAGCACGACGACCTGACGTTGCGGTTCCTCGCCCTCGGACTCGCTCCGCACGCCGTCGATCGTGGCAATAACGTCGTGCACGACTTTCCGCTCGAACGGGTTCATCGGCGTAAGTCGCACCGGATCGCCGCTGTCGAGCACCGTTCGAGCCGTCTGCGCAGCCAGCGCGCCAAGTTCTTTGCGCCGCGCCTGACGATGTCCGCTTATATCAAGCATGAGCCGACTCCGGGTGCCGGTCTTCTGCTGGACGGCCAGCCGGGTGAGCTCTTGGAGCGCGTCCAAGGTCTCGCCATTCGAGCCGACCAGAGACTGCAAGCCGGTACCGACGATGGCAACGACGGCGCGGTCGTTCTCGACGTCGAGGTCGATGTCCCCGTCGTAATCGATGATGTCGAGCAGTCGCTCGAGGTAATCCGCGGCGATGTCGCCCTCTTGCACGAGCAAGCCGGTTGAGACACGGTCGGAGGCCACGACGGAGCTGTCGACGGTGTCGTCGGTCGCGGCCAAGTCATCAATATCAGTCACGGAATGTAGTTACCCTTTCTCGTAGCGTGGCAACATTCTGATCGGTAACCAGGCTACGGCGCGATTACCGTCGCTTTTTGGACTGATTCGGACGCTTTCCGCCCGGGCGGCTCGAACTGGCCGCGCCCTGCCGGTTGGGCCGTTGTCCCGGGCGCGGTGTGCTCGACCGTGGCGCGGATCCGCTCGATCCTCCGCTCGCGCCGCCCCCTGACGCTGTCGCGCCGTCGGGATTGTCCGCGGCGGATCCGGCGGAGCTGCCGTCCGGTGTTTCGGGCGGCGGGGTGACAACCCGTCGGTCAGTACGGACCGGTTTCTGCCCGGGCTTCGGGGCAAGGCTCTTCCCGAGCTCACCTACTGGAGGTGCCTCTTTGGGAACGTGCGGATGGAACTTGTTGATGTAGAGCTGTTGGCCCATGGTCCAGACGTTGCTCGTGAACCAGTACAGCAGCACGCCCAGCGGGAAGAACAAGCCTGAGAACAGCACGCTCACTGGGATGCCAACCAGCATGAGTCGCTGGACGGTCGCCGCGGTCCCGACCGGAACGGTCACCTGTGACTGGCGGACCAGGATCTGCGTGTAGAACGTCGCCGCCGCGCTAATGACGACCAGCACGATGATCACCACTCGAGTCGCGGTGAGATCGCCGTGCATTTGGGCGATTTCGGCTGGTGTGTCCCGTAACGACCCCGCCAGTGGCGCGCCACCGGTCGGTCCTGCGCCGAACAACCGCGCCGTGGCTGCCTGGCACGTCTCGACCGGGGTGAAGCTGTAGAGGCTGAGCTTCGGGTTGGTGAACTGGCGGCTCTCGCACAGACCGACCGAGTTGGACAGATGCCGCAGTACGTGGAACAGCGAAATGAAGATCGGGATCTGCAGCAGCATCGGCAGACAGCCGGCGAGTGGATTGAATCCCTCCTCCTGCTGCAGGCGCATCATCTCCCGCTGCTGGGCCTGCCGGTCGTTCTTGTACTTCTCCTTGATTGCCTGCAGCCGCGGCTGCATCTCCTGCATGTTGCGCTGGTAGTGCACTTGCTTGAGGAAGAACCGGAACAGCGCCACCCGCGCGGTGATCACCAGGAAGATGATCGACAGCGACCAGTTCAGTCCGCTCCCGCTGCTCAGACCGAGAAAGGTGAACAGGTCGTGCCAGCGCAGCAACACCCACGAGACGCCGGTGTAGAGGAAGTCCAACATGGGCGGTTCTCCTAGGAGGGGACTGAACGATGCTGCTCGTCGCGAGCGGCGGCCGGGTATGTGAGATGCAAGGAGGAGGAGGCCATACCCGAAGGTATCGACGACGCCGGGGTCCCCGCGAAATCGCGCGGCGATCCCGGGTCCCCGCGAAATCGCGCGGCGATTTCGTGGGGTGGTTTGGTGAGGTGGGACGAGGAGAACAAAGCAGATCGCGTAGCTGGGTCACGCGCAGCGCAGCGATGCATTGTTCAGTCCCCTCCTAGGCGGCCGGGCGAGCGGACGCGGTGTTGTGCGTTCGCGATGCGCGTGGACCGGTCTGACGGGACTTGGCAGCCAGTGCGGGCCGGACGGAACGCGCACGACGACGCGAGACCGACATCACTGATGCCAGGCCCGGGGCGGAAACGGCTGGCGGCACTGGATCGTGCCCTCCACGGTGCCACGGGTGACAGCGCCCGAGGCGGCGAAGCCCCAGCCACACCCCGCGGACGAATCCGAATCGCTCGATTGCCGTTGCGGTATAGACGCTGCAGGACGGGGTGAACCGGCAGGTCGGTGGCCGCCAGGAGCTCACCCCGACCTGCCAGAGCGCAATGAGCGCGCGCGCAGCGCGAGCGGCCGGGCTCATACCGCTCCTCCAGCTCGCTCCAGTCGCATCACCCGGCGGAGCGCTCCGTCGAGGTCATCACCCAACGACCGGTAGTCGTCCGCTGCGGCGGTAGGCAACGCACGAACGACCGTCCCCGATCCGGCCGGGAGCACGGCAAGTCGCGATCGGAGCTGGGCGCGCAGCCGCCGACGTACCTGGTTGCGGACAACGCTGCCGCCGACGGCAGACCCTACGACCAGCCCGACACGTGGTGCCGCGTCCCGGGCGGTCAGGGTTGGCTGGTGGTACAGCACAACGCTGCCGCGGCGGGCCCGCGCCCCGTGGTGAATCACCGTTGCGAACTCATGCGATCGCCGCATCCGATTGGCAGACGGAAGCACGGGATGCGGTGTGTCAACGAGCGGATCAGGCTGATAGCTCGCTGCGGCCCTTACGGCGGCGCGCAGCGATGATGGCCCGTCCGGCGCGGGTCCGCATGCGTAGTCGGAAGCCGTGCGTCTTGGCCCGCCGGCGGTTGTTGGGCTGAAAGGTCCGCTTGGTCACGGTGAGACTCCATCGGTCGTCAGGTGTTTCCGGGCAGGACGTCAGGCCCGTCCCTGAACCGGTATCGACTCTCTACGGTACCGGATCGGCCACGGACCGAGCCAAACCGTGTCCGCCCTATCTCGTCGGCTCCCCACCGGAATCATGGGACGCATGCATGTCACTGGATCGCTTAGCACAGCTGGGTTAACTCCGTGGTCAGCGACACGCCGGACGGGATTGTCCCGCGCGTCGTCCGGCTGTTACGTTGACCAGCCGTGCCGCCCGCCGAAGCACGGCACATCCTCACTGGGTTCTCCCCATAGCCTGCCGAGGGACATGCACAGGCTGTGGACAGGGCTGTGGACAGCCATTTTTCGAACGGCAGTTCGACTCGCACCTGATGTGCGAGGTCGCGAGGCTCCGTGAGATCGTGTCGACGGTCGGCGGTAAACGGGTGGGAGTGGACACGGCGAAGTGGACGACAGTACCGACCTGGCTCGTGTCTGGACACGCGCAGTTTCCCGCTTCGACGACAACACGATTCGCCCCCACCACAAGGCCTGGATCGGTCTGACCCGGCCCGTCGGGCTGGTCGAGGACACCGCTCTCATCGCGGCGCCGAACGAGTTCGCCCGCGACTACTTGGAAAATCGGCTCCGGCCGATGATCGCGTCGGTGCTCAGCGACGAGCTGGGCCGGGAGATCCATGTCGCGGTCACGGTGCAGCCGCAGGACGAGCCCAACGACGCCAACGACTTCTTTGACAGCGTGTCCGGCGAGCCGGAAGACCGCTTTGCCCCGGACTCGATGTATGACGAGTGGACGGCTCAGCTCCGATCAGTCGGGCCGAACGGCGGCGACCGCCCCCGGGACGCGACGCCAGCAGATCGGGAAAGCCGGCTGAATCCCAAGTACACACTCGAAACATTTGTTATCGGTGCAAGTAACCGGTTCACCCATGCGGCTGCGGTTGCCGTGGCCGAAGCGCCCGCGAAGGCGTACAACCCGCTATTCATTTACGGTGATTCCGGCCTCGGCAAGACCCACCTATTGCACGCGATCGGTCATTACGCGCAGCGTCTCTTTCCCGGTCTCAAAGTTCGCTACATCAGCAGCGAGGAATTCACCAACGACTTCATCAACTCGCTGCGGGACGACAAGATGCCTGCGTTCCAGAGTCGCTACCGGTCAGTCGACTTGCTGTTGATCGACGACATCCAGTTTCTCGAACGAGCCGAGCGCACGCAAGAAGAGTTCTTCCATACATTCAACACATTGCACAACGCCAACAAGCAGATCGTCATCAGCTCTGACCGATCGCCACGGCAGTTGTCAACTTTGGAGGACCGACTTCGGACTCGATTCGAATGGGGCCTCATCACAGATGTACAGGTGCCAGACCTCGAGACGCGCATCGCGATTCTCCGCAAGAAGGGGTCGCAGGAGGGAATGAACCCGCCGCCTGAGGTCCTCGAATTCATCGCTACAAAAATACAGAGCAACATTCGTGAGCTCGAGGGTGCGCTTATTCGAGTTACGGCATTCGCCAGCCTTAACAAACAAGACGTCGAAATGGGTCTGGCCGAGATCGTGCTCAAGGATCTCGTGAGCACCACGGAAGGCACAGAGATCACGGCAGCCACGATTATGGCGGTGATCGCCGAGTACTTTTCCCTGTCGATGGACGACCTGACCGGTGCGTCCCGCAGTCGGGTGCTGGTACAGGCCCGGCAGATCGCGATGTACCTCTGCCGCGAGCTCACCGAACTGTCGTTGCCGAAGATCGGTCAGACGTTCGGCGGTCGGGACCACACCACCGTCATGCATGCCGATCGGAAGATCCGATCCTTGATGGCCGAGCGCATGAGCGTCTACAACCAGATCACCGAGCTGACGAGCCGGATCAAAGCTCGAGCGCGCTCGTGAGATTTCGCCACACCGTCAGGCCATTGCTCACATGGTGTGGGCAAACCTGTGGAAAGCTCGGGGCATGATGTGGACAACGGGCGCACGGGTCTCGGCTTCCACTAGCAGGCGGCCGTTCGACCAGGTTCCATCCACGCACCGTCCACAGTCAGCCCGTCGGAGTTTACTGGGGCTCGTAACGTTATCCCCAGTGTCCACAACTGTGATGACGACAACGAGAATCTCTATACCTACAACCAACAACCAGATCATCCACCGTCCATGATCTGAGGACGGACCGATCTGAGCTAAGTCAGTGGAGGCGGCATGAAGTTCCGGGTCGAGCGTGACGCGTTGGCTGAGGCCGTAGCCTGGGCCGCCCGGAGCGTGTCTACTCGTCCGACGATCCCGGTGCTTGCGGGCCTGTTGTTGACGGTCGACGATGCAAGGCTGTCAATATCCGGGTTCGACCTCGAGGCCTCCACCCAGGTCGATCTCGACGTGGCAGCGGGCTCGCCGGGCAGCGCGCTCGTCTCGGGTCGGCTACTTGCCGACATCAGCCGGGCCCTCCCACCGCATCCGGTTGAAGTAGCAGTCGACGGCGCCCGCCTGACCATCTCATGCGGTTCGGCGCGATTCACGTTGCCAACCATGCCGGTGGAGGACTATCCGACTCTGCCCAGCATGCCTACGACCGCAGGGACCGTTGATGGCGAGACATTCGCCGCTGCCGTCGCCCAAGTGGCAGTTGCTGCCGGTCGGGACGACACGTTGCCAATGCTGACTGGTGTTCGGCTGGAGATCGATGGTGACCGGCTCACGCTCGCTGCGACTGACCGGTACCGGCTGGCGGTCCGAGAGCTGGGTTGGCAGCCGAGCTCCCCGACGGCCGCACCGGCTGCAGTGCTGGTGCCAGCGCGCACGTTGGCCGACTCGGCGAAAAGCCTTGCGCACAGCGATGTTTTGACGATCGCGTTGTCAGCACCGGGATCGGCCGGCAGCCCTGGCGAAGGAATCATCGGTTTTTCCGGGAGTTTCACCGGCCGCGCCAGTCGGGCCACGACGCGTCTGCTGGACGCGCAGTTCCCGCCGTATCGGACGCTCCTTCCAACGGAGTGGTCGGCGACCGCCGAGGTTCCGGTCGCACCGTTCGTCGAAGCTATCAAGCGGGTTGCGCTCGTCGCTGAACGTGGCACACCGGTCCGACTGGAATTCGCGGAGGGCGGTGTCGGTCTTACCGCCGGTGGCGAGGACGAGGGCCGAGCCGAGGAGGCCTTGGAGGTCGCCTACGAAGGCGAGCCGATGACGACGGCGTTTAATCCGTCGTTCCTGCTGGACGGGCTCGGGGCATTGCCGGCGCCAACCGCGCGATTTATGTTTACCTCGCCAAACAAACCGGTAGTGCTGCGCCCGGTATCGACGGGTGATGCCGGCAAGCTCGACGGCGACTACACGTACTTGATCATGCCGGTGCGGCTGCCCGGCTAGTCTCGTGTCGCCTCGTGTACGTCCGTCATCTGTCGCTCGTGAACTTCCGCAGCTGGGCGGGCGTCGACCTGACACTCGACTCCGGCCCTGCGGTTTTTGTCGGTGCGAACGGACGGGGCAAGACGAATCTGGTAGAGGCAATCGGCTATCTGGCCACGTTGCGCAGTCACCGGTCGGCGACCGATGCTCCGCTCGTGCGAGTCGGCGCCGAGCGGGCGATCGTTCGAGCAGCCGTGGTATCCAACCGCGAGACCAGCAGCCGGGAGATGCGGGTCGAAGTGGAGATCACTCCGGGCCGGGCGAATCGAGGGCGAGTCAACGGCACGGCGTTGGCGCGCGTCCGGGAGGTCCTCGGCGTGGTCCGCGCCGTGGTGTTTGCGCCCGAGGATCTGGCAATCGTGCGCGGTGATCCCGCAGAACGCCGGCGGTTCCTCGACGACCTGATCGTTCAACGCAGCCCACGGATGGCCGGCGTGCGGGCCGATTACGATCGGGTGCTCAAGCAACGGGGCGCGCTACTGAAAACAGCCGGTGCAGCGCGTCGCGGCCGAGATGATGCCGATCTGCGCACACTCGACGTCTGGGATGCCCACCTCGCCGCGCACGGAGGGGAACTGCTCGCGGCCCGCCTCGCTGCGGTGGCGGCACTTCGGCCACATGCGGTGGCCGCATACGCCCAGGTGGCGCCCACGAGCGTCGAGCTTGATCTTGCCTACGCCAGCTCGCTTGGCGACCGGCTGCCACCCGGACAACCGCCGGCGCACGTCCTGGAAGCGGAGTTGCTCGCGGAACTGTCCCGGATGCGTAGCCAGGAGCTCGATCGTGGCCAGAACCTCGTCGGGCCGCACCGGGACGACCTAGAGCTACGTCTCGGGCCCCTGCCAGTGCGGGGCTATGCGAGTCACGGGGAGTCCTGGTCGACCGCGCTGGCCTTGCGCTTGGGCTGCTACGAGCTGTTGCGCGAGGAGTTCACGGCCGGAGGAACTCCGGTCTTGATTCTCGACGACGTGTTTGCCGAGCTCGATGCGAGCCGCCGCGAGCAGCTTGCCCTGGCCGCTACCAAGGCTGAGCAGGTGCTGGTGACGGCCGCAGTCGGGTCCGACGTCCCCGACCAGTTGCGAGGCCTGTGGTTCGACGTGCAGGAGGGGATGGTGAAACGTGTCGCCTGACCAGGACCGGACCGAACGCGACGTGACCCAGGCCACTCCGTTATCCACAGATCGTGGTGGAAAACCACCTGAGCCTGTGGACAACAACGACGATCAGGCGCCTGGGAGAGGTCGCGACCTGGCCCGCGCAGCGCTCGCCGATGCGCGAAAGATGCGTCGCATCGGACCTCCGACGGGCCGCGACGAGCGTCGGCGAGCCGCGATCCGTCAGGCGAACCTCGCCCGACCGGGTGGATACTCCGGGGCCGGTGCCGATGAGCGTGATCCGCAGCGGCTCAGCGACGTGCTGTCGGCGTTGCTGGCCGAGCGGGGGTGGGCCGCGCCGGTCACCGAGGCTCGGCTGTTCGCCGATTGGGCCGGACTCGTGGGCGAGGACATCGCCACACATTGTGAACCGGTGAGCCTGCGCGATGGCGAGCTACGGGTCGCCGCTCAGTCCACGGCGTGGGCGACCCAGCTACGGCTCATGGCGTCGAACATCCTCGCGGCGCTGCGGGCCGAGCTTGGGCCAGACGTGGTTCACCGGCTACATGTGACCGGGCCGGTTGGGCCGACCTGGAAGCACGGTCCCCGATCGATGCACAGCGGCCGCGGCCCGCGTGATACCTACGGCTGACCGTCCGCGGTGATGTCAAGTCGACGACTGATCCCGTCGCCGGCGGCGGTCGTCGCGGTTGTCTCGCCCGATACGGTCGTCGCGTGGTCGAATACCGGCGTGTTCGTCCGAATCTGGGACTACGACGTGCCGGATGAGTCCATGGCAGCGTTTCGCGTTGCCTACGGAGCGCAAGGTGCTTGGGCTGAGCTGTTCCGCCAAGCCCCCGGGTTCCTCGGCACCGAGTTGTATCGCGACGGAAATCGCGGCGATCGATTTCTGACCATTGACCGTTGGCGCAGTGAGCAGCATTGGCGTTCGTTTCAGGCGGCATTCGGCTCGGCTTATGAAGCGCTCGACGCTCGGCTGGACGGACTCGCGGTGGCAGAGCGATCACTGTTCGAAGGAACATCCGAGCTCTGAGCGAGAGAACTCGTCGGTGGACTACCTCACGGCGTGATCGTCCGCGATCCGTAAGCCCTCGACCGCTGCCGCCACACGACCAGGCCACTAGCGTGCGTGCTGTGCGGGCCGTGGTGGCGCTGCTGGCGTCGGTGAGCGTCTTTGTTGGCGGGTGCAGCAGCGGCCCCGCTCCGGCACGCCCAGCGGGCGCCCCGGCGTCCCCAAGCGCGTCAACTTCGTCGACCAGCGAGCCGCGAGCAGCGGCGACGAGCAGCAACCCGGCGAGGGCGTCAGCGACTGCGCGGGCCGGCATCACGATCACGGTCGACACCAGCCCATACGGTCCGGTGCTCTTCGATCGCACCGGACAGGCGATTTACGCCTTCGACGCAGAGACGGGCAGCACGCCGCGTTGCTACGACCGGTGCGCCCAGGTCTGGCCACCCGTGCTCACCATGGGCCCGCCGGTCGCCTCCGGCGGCGTCCGCCAGGACCTACTCGGAGTGACGAGCCGCACCGACGGACAACACCAGGTCACCTATCGCGGCCGGCCCCTGTACTTCTACGCCCGGGAGGGCAAACACCAGGTGCTGTGCCATAACGTGGGCGAGTTCGGTGGACAGTGGCTGGCACTCACCACCGCCGGCGTCCCGGCGCCGACGTAGCTCGGCTGGTGTGACCTCGCGCCCCGTGACATGGGACGGACAGACCAGCAGCTCAGGCGCTCGAACTCGCATCCCACAGATGGGCGGACGGGCCGTAGAATCTGGCGACCAGCGTCAACTGCGCCGCAACCCGGAATCAGCTCAGCGAGCCGCTGAGTCGCTCAACGGGCTTACCTGTGGGAACCCGCACGCCAGGGGGTCGCGACGCTCTGCGACGAAATCAGGACGCGTCGCAGCCACACGGAGCTCCGCCAATGCCGTAGAATCGAAGGTAACCGGGGTGGTCGGCTCGGACGCCGCAGCCGCCCCGCCGTCATGTCCACCGTCTGGTTTCGATGCGGCCGGGTTGCCCGGCCGGAAGCGCCGGGTGATCCGGCCGGAACAGGAGTTGCCCCTATGGCCAGCCCTGCTAGTGCAGGCGTCCCTCGTCCGGGGAGGGCCAAGTCGAGCTACGACAGCAGTTCGATCACCGTTCTGGAAGGCCTGACGGCGGTACGCAAGCGGCCCAGCATGTACATCGGATCGACGTCCGAGCGCGGCTTGCACCACTTGGTGTGGGAGGTCGTGGACAACTCCGTCGACGAGGCGCTTGCCGGTTTTGCTGACCACATCGAGGTGGTGCTGCTCGCGGACGGTGGCGTGCGGGTCGTCGACAACGGCCGCGGTATGCCGGTCGACATGCATCCGACCCAGAAGCGCCCGGCGGTCGAGGTCATCCTCACCATGCTGCACTCGGGCGGTAAGTTCGACGGCAAGGCGTACGCAGTGTCCGGCGGCCTGCACGGTGTGGGCGTTTCCGTCGTCAACGCGCTGTCCCACCGGCTCGAGGTCCAGATCAGCAAGGACGGCTACGAGTGGTACCAGCCGTACGTCGACCAGAAACCGGCCGCGCCGCTCGCCCGGGGCGCCCGGACGACGAAGACCGGAACCACCGTGACGTTCTGGGCCGATCCCGCGATCTTCGAGACCACGACGTATTCCTTCGAGACGATTAGCCGCCGCGTACAGGAAATGGCGTTCCTGAACAAAGGATTAACCATTGTGCTGCGCGACGAACGGCCGGAGAAGGCGGCCGTGGCGGACGCCGGCGAGGCCGGGGCAATCGCCGCCGCTCCTACGGCCGGCAGTAGTGGGCCGCGGCAGGTCACCTACCACTACGCGGGAGGCATCGCGGACTTCGTCCGGCACCTGAACGCGACCAAGAGCCCACTGCACAAGTCAGTCATCTACTTCACGTCCGACGATCCCGACCGCCGCCTGTCGGTCGAGGTGGCCATGCAGTGGAACGAGTCCTACTCAGAGAGCGTCTACACCTTCGCCAATACGATCAACACCATCGAGGGCGGTACTCATGAGGAGGGGTTCCGGGCTGCGCTGACCAGCGTCGTCAACCGATGGGGGATCGACAGAAAGATCATCAAGGAGAGCGACCGGCTCACCGGCGACGACATCCGGGAGGGCCTGGCGGCGATCGTCTCGATCAAGTTGGGGGAGCCGCAGTTCGAAGGCCAGACCAAGACCAAGCTCGGCAATTCCGAGGCAAAGTCGTTCGTGCAGCGTGCCTGTAATGACTGGTTGGCCGACTGGTTCGAGCGCAATCCGTCCGAGGGCAAGGTGATCATCACCAAGGCCTCGCAGGCGGCCAAGGCGCGCAAGGCGGCGCAGCAAGCCCGCAACCTGTCGCGCAAGAATGCGCTGGACACGATGGGAATGCCCGGCAAGCTGCAAGACTGCCGGTCGACCAATCCGGCCGAGAGCGAGCTCTACATCGTCGAAGGAGACTCCGCCGGCGGCTCGGCCCGGCAGTGCCGAGACTCGATGTTCCAGGCGATCCTCCCGATCCGCGGCAAGATCATTAACGTGGAGAAGGCCCGGATCGACCGGGTGCTGAAGAACAACGAGGTGCAGTCGCTCATCACCGCGCTGGGTACCGGGATTCACGACGACTTCGACCTGTCGAAGCTGCGGTACCACAAGATTGTCTTGATGGCCGACGCCGACGTCGACGGCCAGCACATCACGACGCTCCTGCTCACCTTGTTGTTCCGGTTCATGCGCCCCCTGATCGAAGCCGGCCACGTGTACCTCGCGGCACCGCCGCTGTACAAGATCAAATGGTCGAAAGGCGAGCCGGGCTACGCATATTCCGACAAGGAACGCGACGGGCTGGTCAAGGCCGGACTGGAAGCCGGTCGCAAGCTCCCCAAGGAGGACGCGATCGCTCGGTACAAGGGCCTCGGCGAGATGAATTCCAAGGAGCTGTGGGAAACCACGATGGATCCGGCGAACCGCATCCTGCGCTTGGTCACGCTGGACGACGCGGCCACCGCGGACGAATTGTTCAGCGTGTTGATGGGTGAGGACGTCGAGGCGCGGCGGTCGTTCATCATCCGCAACGCCAAAGACGTCCGGTTCTTGGACATCTGAGTAGCCCGTGACTGACACCACCGATATCACCGGCGGCGACCGGATCGAGCCGGTCGACATCCAGGCGGAGATGCAGCGCAGCTACATCGACTACGCCATGTCGGTCATTGTCGGGCGAGCGCTGCCCGACGTTCGCGACGGCCTCAAGCCCGTGCACCGGAAGATCCTCTACGGGATGTACGACTCGGGCTTCCGCCCCGACCGCAACTTCGTCAAGTGCGGCCGCGTGGTCGGCGACGTGATGGGCAACTATCACCCGCACGGCGACACGGCGCTCTACGACGCGCTCGTACGGATGGCCCAGACGTGGTCGCTGCGCTACCCGCTGATCGATCCACAGGGCAACTTCGGCTCGCCCGGCAATGACCCGGCGGCGGCGTACCGCTACACCGAATGCCGGCTCAAGCCGCTCGCCATGGAGATGTTGCGGGACATCGACAAGGAGACGGTCGACTTCGTCCCGAACTACGCCGGGAACACAGTCGAGCCGGTCATCCTGCCCGCCCGCATCCCGAACTTGCTCGTCAACGGCTCTGAGGGGATCGCGGTCGGCATGGCCACGCGCATCCCACCGCACAACCTTCGCGAAGTGGCCCGTGGTGTTGCCTGGGCGCTCGAACACCCGGACGCCCGGCCGGAGGAGTTGCTCAGCGAGCTGCTCAAGATCATTCCCGGCCCCGACTTCCCCACGCACGGCCTCATCGTCGGCCGTGACGGGATCGAGGATGCGTACCGGACCGGCCGCGGCTCCATCCGGATGCGTGCCGTCGTAAACGTCGAGGAGGACGTCAAAGGCCGCGCCATCCTGGTGGCGACCGAGCTGCCCTATCAGGTCAATCCCGACAACCTCATCGAGTCCATCGCGCAACTGGCCCGCGAGGGCCGGGTCGCGGGGATCGCCGACATCAACGACGAATCGTCGGATCGGATCGGCATGCGGATCGTGGTCACCCTCAAGCGGGACGCGGTCGCCAAAGTCGTGCTGAACAACCTGTTCAAGCACACCCAGTTGCAGACGACGTTCGGCGCGAACATGCTCGCGATCGTCGACGGCGTGCCGCGCACGCTGCGGCTGGACCAGTTCGTCGCGTATTACATCGAGCACCAGATCGAAGTCATCGTCCGGCGCACCCGATACCTGCTCCGCGAGGCCGAGGAACGCATCCACATCCTGCGCGGCCTGCTCAAGGCGCTGGACCAGTTGGACGCCGTGATCGCGCTCATCCGGGCTTCTGCGTCCGCCGAGGCGGCTCGGGGTGGCCTGATGGAGCTGCTCGACATCGATGAGGTCCAAGCGACGGCCATCCTCGACATGCAGCTGCGGCGGCTGGCCGCTCTCGAGCGGCAGCGGATCATCGATGAGCACGCCCGCATCGCGACGGAGATCGACGACTACAACGACATCCTCGCCCGGCCCGGCCGCCAACGTCAGATCATCGCGGACGAACTGGCCGAGATCGTCGAGAAGTACGGCGATGAGCGTCGCACCCGGATCATCCCGTACGACGGCGACGTCGGTATCGAGGACCTGATCGCCCAGGAAGATGTCGTCGTCACGATCACTCGAACGGGCTACGCGAAGCGCACGAAGACCGACCTGTACCGGGCTCAGCGGCGCGGCGGCAAGGGTGTCCAGGGTGCCGGCCTGAAGACGGACGACATTGTCGCGCACTTCTTCGTCACGTCCACACATGACTGGGTGCTGTTCTTCACCAACAAAGGGCGGGTCTACCGCATCAAGGCCTACGAGCTGCCCGAGGCCAACCGCAACGCCCGAGGCCAGCATGTGGCCAACCTGCTGGCCTTCCAACCCGACGAAACCATCGCCGACGTCATCACGATCCGTGACTACACGGTCGCGCCATATCTGGTGTTGGCGACCCGGTCTGGCTTGGTGAAGAAGAGCAAACTCCCCGATTTCGACTCGAACCGGACAGGCGGCATCGTCGCCATCAACTTGCGTGAGGACGACGAGCTCATCGATGCCGCGCTCATCTCCGCTGACGACGATCTGCTCTTGGTCAGCCGCAACGCTATGTCGATCCGGTTCAGCGCGGACGACGAGACACTGCGCCCGATGGGCCGGGCGACGTCCGGAGTGATCGGCATGCGATTCTCCGGCGACGACCAACTGCTCGCGATGGAAGTCGTCGACAGCAGCCCGGACTCGACCCAGGAGATTCTCGTCGCTACCGACGGCGGCTTTGCCAAGCGAACCCGGGTGTCGGAGTACCCACCGCAGGGCCGTGGCGGCAAGGGAGTCCTCACGGCGCGTATCGTGTCCACCCGTGGTGGGCTGGTCGGCGCCGTCGCCGTGCGGCCTGAGGACGAGGTTTACGCGATCACGTCCGACGGCGTGGTCATCCGCACGCAAGCCGCGGAGGTACGCCGGGCACAACGGCAGACTATGGGTGTTCGATTGATGAACCTGCCCGAGGGTGTGAGCCTCGTTGCGATCGCCCGCAACGCCGACGAACCGGACGAGCAGGAGTGAGCATGACGCAGTTGCCGCACGGACAGTCCGGCAGCGTGAATACCGAGTCTCCGCTTGACGGCAACCGGCAACGGATGGGACCCGCGCACGCCGCAGGCCGGCCCGTTGATCGGCCTCCGCCATCGACGAGTGACTTCGGCGAGCCGACCATCACCCGGCATAACAGCGTCGACGCGCCGCCGCCGAATTCTCCGGGCGGCCAACGGTTCGGGGCCGCGCCGCCGAGTACCCTGCCGCCCCCGCCGAACGGTCCATCGTTCGGTGGCGGGCACCCCACCGCCCCGCCCCCCGCCATCCCTACCCCGGCGGGTGCCCCGGGCCCTACGGCGGTACCGCCCGGGGCAGCACCACCGCCCCCGACCGCGCGCCGCGAGGGCACGCGAGCCAGCGGCCCGCGCCGAGCCCGGTTGCAAGTACGCCACGTCAACCCGTGGACGGTGCTGAAGTTCTCCTGTGTTGTATCGGTGGTGCTGTTCTTCGTCTGGCTGATCATGATCGCGGTGCTGTACTTGGTCCTCGATGCGGCCGGCGTGATCGGCAAGATCAACGACACTGTAACGACTATCAACGGGACCGGCTCCAACGCGCCCATCACACCCGGAATTGTCTTCGGCGCCGCCGCCATCGTCGGTGTCGTCAATATTGTGTTGTTCATTGCGCTGTCGACAATCGGCTCAGTGGTCTACAACCTTTGTGCGGATCTCGTGGGCGGCGTCGAGGTCACCCTGTCCGAACGAGAGATGGTGTAGACCCCGCCGCGTCTCTGACGTGCAGTCCGGTATCTTTCGGCGGGGTATTCTGACTCTTCGCGTTCTCGGGCCTGTAGCTCAGTCGGTTAGAGCGCATCCCTGATAAGGATGAGGCCGGAGGTTCAAGTCCTCCCAGGCCCACAGACGATTGAGGCGAGCGGGGCGAGCTTGCTCGCGTCGCCGAGTCGATTGAGTTTGTCGAATATCGGGAGGTTCGTAGAATCTCCTGGTGGGACTACCGGGTCCCGAACGGTACGTCGAACGGAGGAGGTGGCCGGTGCTCAAGTCCGTGGTGCTCGTCGCATTGGCGGCCGGCACGTTCGTCGTCGTCCGCAAGCGGAGAAACGCACAGGCCGATGCCGCCCTTTGGCGCGAGGCAACCTCGACCCGCTGAGTGCTAGCCTCGCCGCATCGCCGGCTGGTTGCGGGGACGTAGCTCAAGTGGTAGAGCACCGCCTTTGCAAGGCGGGGGTTAGGGGTTCGAGTCCCCTCGTCTCCACGCATCAGAGGCCCCGTATTCCCTGGCCTGTAGCACTTCGACGCTTCATGTCAAGATCCACTACAGCCCGTCGGGGACACACTGGGGACACACCAGCGGCGCGCGGCAACGTCGAGCGCGTCGGCGACCTCGTCGAGCCGATCGTCGAACAGGTGGCCGTACAGGTCGAGTGTCATGGTCGCTGACTTGTGGCCGAGCATCTGCTGGACCACCTTCACGTCTGCACCTGAGGCGATGGCCAGCGACGCCGCCGTGTGCCTCAGTTCGTGTGGATGCATCGGGGCGAGGCGGAGCCGCTCGATCGCCGCATCGAAACCGCCGCGGCGGAACACCCGTACGCGGAGAGTGCTACCCCTAATGCCCGGAAACACGAGCTCGTCTTGGGCCTTGCCGGCGACCTTCTCGGCAAGCTCGTCCACGAGAAAGCGCGGGATGGGAACGTCTCGCCGCTCGTGACCCTTTGGCGTGCCCCATACCAACGCGCCGTTTACCTCGGTGACTGCCTCGGAGATCGTCGCGCGACGCCTTAGCAGGTGAAGCTTGCCAACGCGCAACGCGGCCAGCTCTCCGAACCGAACGCCCGTATAGGCGAGAAACAGCACGATCAGCCGGTATGGTCCGCACTCGGTCGCGAGCGCGTGAACCTGCTCGTGTGATAGGTAGCGACGCTCACCGACAACGACACGCGGCAGGTTGACGCCTGACGCCGGGTTGCGAACAAGTCGGCCGTCCTTCACGGCCGATTGCAGCACCAGCGACAACACGCGGTGCACCTTGCGAACGGTCGCCGGTGCACTGGAGGTGGCAAGCTCCGATACCCACCCTTGAACAGCCGAGTGCGATACATCGGCGAGTTTTGTCGTTCCCCACTCAGACACGACGTGCTGGCGGAGGATGCCTGCGTATCGCTCACGTGTGCTGGGCTTCAGGTGGACTTGCCCGTCCAGCCACCGGGCTGCCCAGTCCTCTACCGTGAGGCGCGCCAGCGCTGGGTCGAGATAGCTGCCTAACAGCTTCGATGACTCTACGGTGACCAGGAACCGCTCGGCGTCCACCCTCCGCGCGAAGGTCTTGTTTCGTTGCGCACCCGCGGGATCGCGGTAGCGCACCCGCCAGCCAGTGCGGCCGTTGCGCATGCGCTTGTCGATGCTCGCCATCCTCAACTCCTTTCGCTCGCCCGTACGCTAGGCCGCGCCTTTGACCGCCACAGCGGGCCTCGTCGGCGTCTGCCTTGACGGTTGGTCACCGACCAATGCCGCGCGCGGTGTCGGGCGTTGTTTGGGCAAGCTTGGGCTTCGGCCAAGCGCGGTGGACGGCCGGCTCGCCATCGCGAGGCGTCCAGCTGTGTGCAGCGATGCGATCGGCTTGGGTGTTTCGGTCAAGATCCCACGCAGCGCGTTCGACTCTGACCCGGCTCCGAGGTTGGACGAGCCGCGTCGGCTCGGCACATCCGGCCGCGATTCTTGCCCGGGCTTCGGTGAGGTGACGAGCGGTATCGGCGATGGTTTGCTCGATGTCGGCCAGCGCTCGGTTCGGATCGTCAATGCGCGCAAATTGACCGTTGGCTCCGAGTGCCGGCTGGGACGCCTGCTCGGCGTCGCGGTAGGTTCGCCATGCGTCGTCCCGATTCGGATGTGCTCGGCCGCTCCCGGACGGTCGAGCAACGGGACGCGTTGGACTAGGGACCGGGCGGTCAGGTCCTCGGCGAGTTTGCCTCGGACTGCGGCGTCGGTGACGATGTTTCGGCGCGCAATTAGCCGCTCCACCTCGCCGCGGATGTCGGTCGACGTCAGGCCGACTGTGGTCCGTGTTGCTGATCAATCCAGGCGTGCAGGTCCGATAGTCGGTAGCGGACGCCGCGGCCGATCTTGAAGCTGTGTGGGCCGATGCCGTTGTGCCGCCACCAGCGCAGGGTGGCGACCGGGGTGCGCAGGAGCTCGGCGGCTTCGGTGATGGTGATGAGCTGATCGTCGTTCACAGCGGTGTGGCCTTTCGCTGGTTGATCGGCAATTGGTGCCCTCACCCGGTACATGCATGTCGTGGGCACGGAAGGAGACACTGAATCTCCGAATCGTGACCGATTCGTGATGGCTGTCGTGATGGCCGGTGGCTCCTTCCTGCCGTGCTGGTCAGACGGGGCGGCTGATGCAACCGTAGGTGCGCCAGACGGCGGTATTGGACATCGCCGTTGCGGCCGGCCCCACTGTGCGAGGGCGCTGGGTCGGTCTCCTGACGCCGTGCGCTGTGGGTGCCAGTGACGGCCGGCAAGGGTCAGCGGCCGATGCTGGGGCCGTGGTCGATCTGCGGGGTCGGGTGCGGCTCGTGCCGGATCGACCGGGCCGTGTCGGACGGACGAAAGGCGCGCTGCTGGTGGTCGACGATCTGTTCGGCGTTCCAAGTGGCACGGGCGGTCTCCAGCAGCGCGTCCGGGTCTGGCCGGCCGATGATCGCCGGGTCTGCGGACAGCCGTTGGACTCGTTGGTCAGCGGCGGAGACGCGGTGCCCCGCGGCCGCGAGTCTGTCGGTGAGGTCGGGGATCAGCTCGGCGGCACGTGTGTCGTAGGCGGGCTGGTGGGAGAGCTGTTCGAGTTGGCGGCGGGCCTCGTGGTAGCTGGCCGCGACCGCGTCGTACCGCGCGCGGGCCTGCCGGGCGGCACCGAGCCGGGTGGCCTGGTCGGGGTGTTCGACGGCGGCCAACCGCTGGGCGTGCTGGTGGAGCGCGAAGGCGACCTGCGGCACCGTGGACGGGTAGGCGACCGGGCGGCGAGCTAGCTGCCGCAGGTCGAGGTCGCCGTCGACGACCATCGGGGACCACGGTGGCGGCCCAGGCGTCGAGGTGCTGCTTGGCGTCGCGGACCCGGCCGCGGTGCATCCCGAGGCGGCCGGGGCCGGCGGCGATGGTGCGTGCGGCCTGGTCCGCGCCGGGCAACTGGGCGTCCCAGGTGCGGCGAAGCCGGGCGGTGTGCTGGTCTGCCTGCTCGGCGAGGACGGCGGCGCAGCCGGTGGCAGCCTGCTCGGCCCGCTCGGCGGCGACCCGGGCGGCGTCACGGTCGGCCTCGAGTGGACCCAGGACCTGCTGGCAATGGACCGACCAGGCAGCCTGCTCCTGAACACGCCCAGCCGCTGCCGCAGGTGCTGCAGCTGCCGGTGCGCGTGAGCTGTGCGCTCCACGCGTGGCGCAGCTCGTGCAGCACGTCGGCGAGCCGGGCCGGGTCAGCTGGCCGCGACGCTGGGGAGTAGCCGGCCGCGGCGCGGCCGCCGCGTCTCGTGCGGCGCGGGTCCGAGGTCGGCCCGGTCGCGGCTGAACGCGGTCATCCACTGCTCGCGGCGTCGTCGAGGTCGTCGGCGACGAGGTGCGCGGTGTTGGCTTGTGGCCGCGGGTCATCGCCACATAGGCCGCGGCCGCGGTGGTGGTGTCGGTCACCACGAGGTGCGCGGCCTCGGTGGTGTCGCCTTGGGCGCCGTAGCCGGTGGTGGCGTAGCCGAGCTCGACGTGCTTGCGGACGTAGTCGGCAGTCAACTCGCGCGTGCCGCGCTCGGTCGTCGTTGACGGTGAGCCGGCCGTCGCGGTGCACTCGGGTGACCGTCCAGGTCTCGCGGTTGGCCACGCCGAGGGTGGGGTCGTTGCGGCGGGTCACAATCATGTCTCCCGCACCGATGCGTTGCCCGTCGGTCGTGACGGCGACACGGTGGTCGTGGACCGCGCCGGCGGCGACGAGCCGGTCACGGATCGCGGCGTTGAGCGTGGCGGCGTGCTCGCGGGTGTCGACCACCACCGAGGTGGTGACGCCGCCGCCTCGCGCTGCCGCGACGCGTGTGGCGAGCGCATCACGCCGCTCCACCTCGCTGGCGTGCACGGTGATCTGGCCGCGGGCGTGCAGCGCGTCGAACACCGCGACGGGATCCTCGCCCGCGCGCATCGCCAGGCTGAGTTGCGCGTACTCGGTGTCGGACACGGTGCGACCGTCCACGGTGTGGACGAACCTGTGCACGGTGTCCAGGTCGACCCGGGCGTCCGGGTGGACCCAGCGGTGGGCGAGGTCGAGCACGCCGCCGCGGCCCACCGCGGGCAGCTGGTGCCGGTCGCCGACCAGCGCGACCCGCGCGCCGGCCTCGTCGGCGATCGTGACCACGGCGCGGGCGGTGTCCTGGTCGAGCATGCCCGCCTCGTCGACAAGCAGCAGATCCCCGGTTCGCAGCACGGCCTCCGGCATCGGGTCGGTCGGTGTACGGGTCCAGGCGCCGGTGGCGTCCCACCGCCAGCCGTGCTGCCAGGCCAGCCACGCCGCCGACCCGGCGCGCGTGCCAACCTCGGCGCTGGCCGCTTGCGCCGCTTTGAGCGTCGGTGTGACCACCAACAGGCGGTGTCCGTGTGCGGCGAGGGCTTCGCGCGCCACGGCGAGGGTCGTGGTCTTACCGGCGCCGGCCGCACCCTCCATCACGACGAGTCGAGCGTCGCCGGCCAGCGCCACGGCCGCGGCCCGCTGCCCCGCGTCCAAGCCATTCATCACAGCCAGCTCGACTGGGGCCACAGCAGCGGCGCCGCGCGCGGCGAGCCGGGCGAGCAGGTCAGCTTCCACGTCCAGCACGTGCCGAGAGGAAAGCGCCCGCACATGCTCCGGGCTCGGCTGCTCGCGCAGCGGTACGCACAGCCCAACGGCGCGGGCGGTGAGGTCTTCGGCGAGCTCGCCACGGACGGCGGGGTCGGTGACGATGCCGGTGCGGGCGAGCAGCTGTTCGATTTCGCCGCGCACGTCCGCCGCGTTCCACGCCGACCGCACCGCCCCTAGCCGGGTGAGCACCTCGGCCACGGCGACGTCCCGGTCGAGCTGCCCGGTCAGCGGCAGCGTGAGCTGGACCGGTTTGTCGCGGTCGCGGTAACCGAGCTCGGCCAACTCGCCGAGCCACCGCTGCCGCAACTCCTCACCGGAACGCGGCACAATCTTGTCGGGTCGGTCTTCGGCCCACGCGCGCGCGTCCCACGCCCGCCGCAGCCCAGGTCCCGGCTCAACGCCCGGGTGGTCCGCCTGCCACTGCGCCTCGTACCGGTCGAGCAGCGTCGCTATCTGTGCCGCCCGCTTGGAGAACGCGCCGACGAACGGGGCGAGCTGGTCGATCTCCCCGTCGGGGTTGAGGGTGTAGCCGTGCCCCGCCAGCGCCGCGCGGAAGTCCGGGTCGCACGCGACAGCGGCGTGCCCGATGCCGTTGATCGCGTTGATCGAGTCGCGCAAGGCGACCGTGTCCAGTCCGCGCCACCTCCCGGCCGCGAACACCCGCGCATTCACCTGTAGGTGCAGGTGGCGGTGCGGATCGCCGGCCCTGGACGTGTAATGCCGCACCGTTACGGCTTCCAGCACTTCCGCCGGCACTGCAACCTGCGCCCCACGCGGTCCGACGCGGGTTGTCGCATGCCGGGCGAGCCAGCCGATCACCTCAGATGCGGCGCGGTCCTGCGCCGCCTCATACACCGCGGCGACGTCCGGGTGAAGCTCGGCCGCGAGCGACCACGACTTCGGTCCGTTGACCGTGACTTCGACGAACCGCACTGCCTGGCCGTCGGTCCGCACCCGGCCGCGTGGCTCGCCGGTCTCCGGGTCGAGCCCGGCGACCCACCCCTCATACCCGTCACCGCTCAGCGAGGTGAGTTCGACCACGGGTGCGTCCAGGCCGGCGGCGAACCGGCGGGCTATCCCGGTCCCCTCCGCCAGGTAGTAGTCATCCGCACGCGACCGGTCGGTCTCCAGGTAGTTGCGGGCAGCAGAAGGTGCACCGCGATAAACCTTCACCCCACCGTGCATTACCACCAACACCCAATAACAACCAACAATGCATTTCTCGCTTTACCGAGCAGCATTTCTCGCTTTACTGAACGCGGTCTTTTGGCTACCCAATTGGTAGCATACGTACCGCAATTCGGTAAAGACTTGGAAATTGTTAGTTACCTGTGGATGCCGTTGGTAATAGACATTCGGGTCATTGGAAGGGCTATTGAGAATTTGGGGGAGCGCGGTCCTAGGGGTGGAGTCGCAGAAATGGAGGGACGTGGCTGGTGGAAACGAGACGGCGGTGCCAGGCCAGGTGACGACGCATGTCGGACGACGTCGACCAACATCGACCGTCGAGCGTCAGACGTCTTGGACCACGCACGAGTTGACGAGCCGACGCGCACGGAATCCCGCTAGGCGTCACCCACGTCCGGGGGGGCAATCGGCGTCACCGCCGCACATGTCACCCCGCGCAAGATCCGTCTCGTTATCTCAAGCCGATTTCCGGTGTCTTCGACGGGACTTTCGATGCCATTTGGTCTTGGTTGAGGCGCGTTATCTATAGGGTGTCGCCGCCGCGGTAACCGTCGGACACGAGCGGGACGGGTCCTACACGTTCCTCTTCGCTACCTACTTCAATGACCCCGGCGGAACACCACCCAGGCGAGCGTTCGTCTTGTAGTAGCCGGCCGATGGTAGGGTTTCATGGCGTCTGAACCCAAGATCAGCTTGGCGCCCATGCGGCGGCCAGTCCCTGGGCCCCATCCCGAACGACCGCCAAGCATGCACCGGACCTAGCATCGGCGGTTACGGCGTGACAGGTCTACGCCGCAGAAATCCTTAAAAGTACAAGGCGATCACAGCGATCGCTTGAGATAACCGTCGTTTGGCGCGGCGGTCACCATCTCTATTGCCGCGTGCCGGCGCGCATATGAAAGCCTCTGATGTGTGATGTTAGGCCTTCAGGTTTCACTGATCTCGCCCGATAGGGCGGGACTGTTACGAACGATCGCACGTCGCCATCGTGCAACCGACCGCGGCTCCCATCCAGCAACGGCGATCGCAACGACCTGATGGCGACGCTCGCTGATCACGTCAACGACGCCGATGTGCGGGCGCGCGCGCTGCCCAACGCTCAGATCCGCTTCCTGGCTGCGGCCCTGGTTATCCGTCGGACATCCCGTCCTCGATTTGGCCCACGCTCCGGAGCGGAGGGGCATCGCCGTCGCCGGACACCGGCTTTCGCGGATCGATGTCCGGCACGATCAAGACGGGACACGGCGCAGCCAGCACCACGGACATTGCCGTGCTGCCTAGGAGCTGTCGTCCGATCCATAGGCGCTGATGCATCCCCAGCACTATCAATGACGCATCGAGCTCTTTGGCGACGCCAAGAAGGACGTCGGCGGGAGAAGCGTCATCGACAACCTGACGTACCGAGTTGCGGACGCCATGATTGGTCAAGTGCGCAGTAACGGCATCGAGATTGCGCTCGTCGGCGGCGGTCGGAACGGTGTATCCGGCAGGGCCTACTACGTTGACCACCACGACTTCGATGTCGCGTGCGCGAGCTTCCCGCTCAGCCTCCTTGATGGCAGAAAAGCCGGTCTCGGTCGCTACATACCCAACGACGATCGTCATGGACGCCTCCTCTTACCGCGACCGCGGTGATCCGAGCGCCACCGTACGCCCAGGCTGGCGGCAAACACCCGCCGTCCGCCCGCCGGAACCTGCATTGCGGTTTATGGGTCGCGCCTACGTTCGCGGGAATCCACACATCAACCGACCAACGGTGAACGTCACGGAAACCGGTGGGCTGTAGACGTCGTCCAGTCGTGGTCACACGGCAGTCCTGGTGGGCGTTTCCGCCGTGGTCGAGTTCCTCGTTTTTCAGTCCGCGCGGTTGATGTCGTTGCCCCTGCGTGGCGGTGTCGGCGGCCCAGTTCCGTATTGCGGCCCAGTCGCGCAGGTCCCGATGCTGCTCTTGACCGGCTGGGCGAACGCCGCCGAACACGGCGGTCGCGACCGGGTACAGCCACGCGCGCCTGGTCGGCGCTCGCTCGAGTTGGCTGCGGGAACGTCGCCATACGTCTTCGGTGTCGGTGGCGCTTGAGGAACCAGTGAGCATCACGGTGTCATCGCCGGAATGCAGCGGCGTACCGGGCACGAGCAGGTCCCAACCCTCGCCCGCCCGAATAACCGGCGAGATCTACTTGTCCGTAGTCCAGCGCAAGCTGCTCACTCCCGATGACTCGCCAACCTCGACATCCTCGCCGAAGGCTCAGCGCGTTCGAGCACCGTTACAACAACACCGCCCGACCATTCGACTGGCGCTTCAACCACGACGACCGCTACCGACTCCTCGACTAGATCGCCGCATGACCCCCCACGAACTAACGGGCGTGACCACTAGGTCGGGGCGGTAACAGTCGGGCTGGCGGCGGCCTGAAGCACCCACCCCGCCGTCCGCCGGGAGTCCACCGCGTATGCAGCCGGGACGCCGTCGCGATTACGGGCTTTACGCCGTGTGGGCGGGACGCATGTCGGACGCCGTCGACCAAGATCGCCACGCCGAGACCGTCGAGCGGATCCTCGACCAGGCCATCCAGGTGCACGGTGCCGGCGGCACGGAATCCCGCTAGGCGTCCGCCATGAACCGGACGTGCGCCTCGCCGACGCCCCCGACAGGTCACCGAGCACGACCCTCGCTGTGCCCAGCTGTCCGGGCAGCGCAAGCGCCGCGAGGCGTGACTCCTGACGTCGTCACACGCGACGGCGGTCCTAGTCGGGTAGCAGCACCAACTTCGCGTCAGCGCCGGCTCGCTGGCGGTCCCATGCTGTTGCCACTTCCGTCAGCGGGAGCGTCTCCATCGTCACGGCGATGTCGCCACGGGCGGCGTGCTCGGTCAACCGCAGATAGGCCTCGCGCCTGACGTCTATCGAGGCGTGGAAGACGGCGTGGCCCAGGATGTCGACCTTGTTGGCCCTGATGATGGAGGCCGGGAGCGCGAGCGTGTCTGCGGCCATGTTCCCGATCTGCACGAGCCGTGCACCTCTGGCGGCGGCTCCCAGCGCGGCCAAGGCTGGCTCGCCGCACACCGGGTCGACGATCACATGAGCACCGGTTCCGCCGGAGGCCTCACGGAACGCCGTGGCCCAGTCCTCCCCCGGGATCAGCGTGACGACCGCGTCCGCGCCCGGTGGTGCGGACTCCCTTTCCCGAACGGCGGCGATGACGCGGCCGGCTCCGAGCACCCGGGCGGCTTGTACCGCGACCGAGCCCACCGCACCGGCCGCACCGAGGACCAGCACGGTCTGCCCGCGCTCCACCGGCGCCCGCCATGCCAGGGCGAGCCACGCCGTCAGCCCGCTGTTGCCCAGTGCGGCCGCGGTGGCGTCCTCGACGCCGTCAGCGACGTCGAGCAGATTCGCCTCGACGGCGAGCGCGCGTTGCGCCCACGTGCCGAAGGGCGGCACCGCGGTGTCCACGAACACTCGCTTCCCGTTCGCCAGTCGTCCCACCCCGTCGATGCCGACAACAGACGGGAGTCGGGGAGGGCCGAGGTAGAAGTGGCCAGATGCCATGGCCAGCTCGACGTGGTGCACCGCGGCGGCCACCATATTGACGACGACCTGGCCCTCTCCTGCGGCGGGTTCGTCGAAGTCCCCGTACTCCGGTGGTCCGCCTAGCCTCCTGAGGACTGCCGCCTTCACGAACTGCACCTCATTCCCGTGGTCACCCCGCGCGGTATCTGCCGGGGGTGACCCCGACGCGTTGGCTGAAGACACGGGTCATGGCGCTCGTGTACCACCTCGATGTTTTCGGCCATATCCAGTGCGAGTTGCGGGCGCCGGTGAGCAGCGAGACATCGCCGGGGCCGAGTGACTCGTGGCTCCGCCTTGCCGTCCAGTTCTCGGCTCATCGCCGTGGCGCGCCGCCGGTACGCGACGACCAGGTAGTCGCGCATCGGCGAGACGCCAACGTCGCGGGTGGTGATCGGGGCTGTGCACGGTGCGGTCGCCGGGCACCCAGGCGGGCAACTGGTCGGGGACGATCAGGTCCGTTTGTCATCGCTGCCACCTCCACAAGCGCCAGCGCGTGGCTAGAGCGTAGGCCCCGTCCGCCGGTATGGGCGAGAACACAGCACTTCGGTGCAGCGCCGCTGCGTTTGGTTCAAGAACTCCCGTGCATTGCGCGACGCACCTCGTCGACGTCGATCAGACGCGAGTCATTCGTCGGTCTTAGCGAGCTTTTCGCGGTGTGCGACGCTGGTGTGAATTTCCTTGGTCAATTGATGGACCGCCCGGGTGAGATCGGTATTGGTCTTAAGTTCCAGTTCTTGAGCGAGGAAATCGTGATCGGCCTTCGCCTGCTGGAATGCGGATTGCCGGTTCTGCCCGATCATCACGAAGGTCGACAGGAAGATTGCCTCGAGCGACACGATCAGCGTCAGCTTCGGCCACGGACTGCGCTCGACGACCAACATCCAGAAGGCAAACACCACGATATGCAGGTAGACGAATCCCATTGAGCCCGCGAATCGGGTGATCTGATCGGCAAGCCTGACCTGCGCGTCGTTGGCACGCTTGTTGAACTGGTCAACTACGGCTGGGTGATGAGGCAATGTCAGGTCGGGGCGGCTGGCCCGCATGAACGGCCACCTTTCTCGTCGCGACAGCTGCTGGCTGGAAGAACTAAGCTAGGCCGGCGCAGCCACACCCGCCTCCGGCTGGAGTGAGCGCTTGACCTTTAGGTGCCCCGAATTCGGTCGGCTACATTGCGCATCTCAGGTGCCCACGCCGGACCTGCTCGCTCGGTCGACGCGAAACCTCATGCGCAGCCGGAAACGTCGTGCAGACCGAGTCCTCGCCGCGCCCGCCGGGACCCGCTCAGCCGGACGTAGTTGCCACAGTGCAACCGTGTCCACGCGGCGAAGGTCTGCGGGGCTGAGCGGGCTGCCGGTCGGGTGCGCGTGCTCCGGTGCTGGGATCCGTTAGAAGGCGACGGCATGTCCGCTGGGGCCGATTATTTGGCGGGCGATCGGCCTCGGCACGCTCAGCGTTCCGGCGAAGCGCATGGGCTAGGCAGCGGTGGTGCCCACGCGAGGCTGTGACGTGTTACGCGGCGGCGTGCTCATTTCGGCGGCTGAGTGCGCGGCGTTTCCGGTTTGGCGTAGTTCGATGCCGAGGGTGAACTGCCAGGCGCCGTAGATCAGGTTGAACATGCCGAAGAGCAGCGCGAGGGTGATTGCGCCCATGTCCGGGCGGGCGAACAGCACGACGCCGAACGCGATGGACACCAGCCCGCCGAGGATGAGTTGGGCCCGGCTTCCAGCGAGCTCGCCGCGGCGGAACCCGGCGAAGAATTCGAACAGACCAGTGACCACCGCCCAGCTAGCGACGATCAGCACCAGCGCCAAGGCGGTCGGCGCTGGCCACAGGAGGGCTACCACCCCGGCGGCGGCATCGATCAACCCGAGAAGCAGGTGTCGGATGACCGGGCGCGCGGTGGTGCTGCTGAAGGCCCACGTCGCCTCCTGACCGGCGCCGATGAAGGCGAGAGTGGCGAACAGGATCACCAGCGCGAAGACCGTGACCTGAGGCCAGGCCACCGCGATGATCCCGACGCCGAAGGCGAGGATGCCGCGCACGATCAGAGACGTGCTGAGTGACTTGGACATGACTCCGTTCCTTTCGTCGGTCGCATTGAGCGATGCTAACAGTTCTGATGAAGAATGACAGAACTGATTCATCATGTCAACACGGTGGACTGGCGGGCCGTATGTGGGTGCGAGACGACGGCGGAACGTTGCTGCCCCGCTCCCCGAGCCAACCGACGGCTGCGTCTAGCCACCCAGTGGCCGCTTGCGCCCTGCCCCGCTCAGACGGCTCGATTCAGTGCCGGGCGCGGCAGCGAGGTCACGCGCTCGAACGGGGTCAGGGTTATTGCATGACCTGCGGTGGAGGGCCCGCGGCGGGTTGCCGGTCGCGACCCGTGCACGCCCCCAGATCGTGCCCAGCTGTTGGCGTGACCGGCTGCGCGTTCGTGGTCGGTGCCGCGGATTCGCGTGCAGGGTTTCGCGCGCGCCCCATCGCGCGGCGCAAGAGGCCTCGCCTACCAGTCGCTGGTAGCCGGGAGAGGGCGCGTTGCCAGCCGCCTGGCTTCGCGAGTGGTGAGGCCCAGCAGACGAAGGATCGCTTCGGTGAGTTGATCGACTGAGGCTTCATCGATCCGGTCGGGGTGGCGTTGGCGCAGCCAGAGCAGTCCGAGCAGATCCCCGGCGACCGCGGCCAGCGCTACATCCGCGCTCGTGATCACAAAGCGCCCCGCCGCCTGCCCCGCCCTAATATCCCGCAGCGCGCGGGGCGCGAGTCCGTTCGGCGCGTCCAGCAAATCTAAGCCGGCACCGGTCAGGAACTGGGCGATCTCTGGGTGCGTCCAGGCCAGCCGCGCGGAGATCCGAAACGAGACAGCTAACACCTCGGCCGGATCGCTCAACCCAGCGCAGGCACGGTCGATCATCTGCCCCAAGCGTTCAAGCACCTCCAACGACGCGGCCTCGAACAGGTCCTCCTTGCTTGCGAAGTGGTTATAGAACGATCCGAATCCGACATCGGCCGCCTCGGTGATCTCCTGGATGCTCGCATGCTCACCCCGGCCCGCGGCCAGCAAACGCACAGCTGCGTCGATCAGCGCCTGCCGGGTGCGCGCCTTCCGTCGGTCCAACCGGCTGACCGCCGACGCCTGTCCCGTCGCCACCTTCACCCTCGCCTCCACAGCTCACCCAGCACACAAAACCGCGACCGCACCGCCAAGTTCGAGCGCTGGCCCCGCCTTCATCAATGCTGATAGTAGCCTACAACACTGACCATATCTCACAGGTCGCCCTCGGAGGCCGTGGCAGCCCGTGGCGGACTCGATCGAGGAACTCAACGAGCTGCTCGAGGCCTGGGACGACGCCGACGATGCGCGCCGCATCGGCAACCGGACCAACAGCGTCGGCGCGGACTGGGCCGTCGAGAAGGCGATCAGTGTCCGCCAGGACGAGATCCGTTGCCCGTGGCACGCGAGGCGACGTGATCGGCGAGCCGCTGCCGGGCCAATCGCTCGACCATTTCGGGAAGCGCCGCAGCGCTGGGGGTGTCCAGATCGGTGCGGCAGCGGCCGACGACCGCGAGGACCTCGGCGAGAGTCGCGCGATCGGCGAACTCGGCATACACCCGCACCGCCACCTCCACCAACGGGTCGGCCATCACGACCACCCGGCTTCGAAAAGGTCCATGCGGATAGTCGTCCTCCGCCGCGGGCACTGGCGTTTGCTGCTCCCATCGGTCGGGCTCGTCGACGGGTTTCGTGGGCGGTTCGTGGACGACCTAGATGTGCTTGGCGTCGGTCAGCGGCGAGTAGAGCGGGGCTTGCTGCTCGAGGAGGTCCGCTTCGGGGATCTGCTCGCTGGGATCGAGGCGGTCGTCAGCCACGGCTGTTTCTCCTTGTCCGCCCGCAGTTGGGTGTTCTCGTCCTGCAGGTCCATGACCATGCCGATGCCGGCGAGGTTGAGCCCGGCGTCGAGCAGGTCGCCGATGCGGCGCAGCCGGTCCAGGTCGTTGGCGCTATAGCGGCGCGTGCCGCCCTCGGTGCGGTCGGGTTCGAGCAGCCCGCGAGCCTCATACAGCCGCAGCGTCTGCACCCCCATGCCGACCAGCTCCGCGGCGACCGAGATGCCGTACACGCCGCGCGCCTCATCGGGCCGCGGCACTCCCACCACGACACGTCCTTCCGGCCGAACTTTCTCGGCATCGTCTCTTGCATCAGCATGCCACGAGTGCTATATGAAATCTATAGCGCATACGCACAGATCGGCGGACAGGCGATCCGTGGCCGACCAGGAGCATCCACAAGAACAGGAGTGATGGAGGTGGACACGATGCTGATGCGCACCGACCCGTTCCGCGAGCTGGACCGGCTCACCCAGCAGGTCTTCGGCGCCAACGGCACCCTGGCCCGCCCGGCGGTGATGCCGATGGACGCCTGGCGTGACGGCGACACCTTCCACGTCGAGTTCGACCTGCCCGGCATCAACCCGGACTCGATCGATCTGGACGTCGAACGCAACGTGGTCACCGTCAAGGCCGAACGGCGGCCGCGGACCAGCGATGTCGGAGCTGATCGCGGCCGAACGCCCGCGCGGGGTGTTCAGCCGGCAGCTAATCCTCGGCGACAACCTCGACGCCGAGCACATCGCGGCCAGCTACGACACCGGCGTGCTCACCCTGCAAATCCCGGTCGCCGAGCAGGCCAAGCCCCGCAAGATCACCATCACCAGCAAGGGTGAGGACCGGCAAGCCATCAACGCCTGAGCCCCCGGGAACTGTCATGCCCACCAGCCCCGGAACCGGCGGCAGCCTCGCACGAACCATCGACGAGCAGTTCCTCGCCCTGATGTGCTCCGACGAGGACCTGCTCCGAGCGAAGTTCGGCGCGATCATCGCCGCGGAATGGCCCAGCCCGCCGGCGAACACACCGGGCCGCGGAGCCGCCGACGGGCGCCCCGCGAGCGGTGCACACCGCCGCACAGTCGCTCGCATTGCGGGACCGGGGGGCAGGCCACGACACCCCGGCATCGGCGGATGGGCCCGGCAACTCCCACCCTGCCGGCGGCAGCCAAGACCCACGACAGGAAAGACAGGTGATCGCCACACGACTCCGCGGGCCGGACGGAAGCCGACCGGGAAGTCAGGCCCCGTTCACATCCAGCATCCCAGCGACCGCAGCAGACGCTGAACAAATACGGCGCACACGGCCAGCCACCCATCATCGCAGGCCCGGTCCGCTGGCACAGTGCCCCCACCCGCCCCCACGTCGGCCCGGCAACCCGCGCCTCGCCACGACTCAGCTCGGACCACTCGGACCGCCATGGTGGCGCCAATCTAGGTTGACCCCCCGGCCGTCGGGCTCACAGCACGCAGCCGGCCGGTGATGAGCTTCCGCGCAGCTTGGCATTCGCTTGGCGGACCCAGGCACGGTTCACCGTCGGTGGCTGGTGTCGTCGCCTTCGGCGTGGAGGTGGGGGGCCGTGATCCCGTCATCGATGGCAGGTAATTTGCGAATAGCGCGCTTATCGTCGTCGCGCGAGAATGTGGTGGATGGTGTCGGAGCTATCGCGTCCTGGCTGGCGGTCCTCGGATTCGCCGCAACGGCCGGTGTTGTTCGTCAACCCGAGATCTGGCGGGGGCAAGGCCGCACGCGCTGAGGTTGCCGAGCGGGCACGCGAAAGAGGGATTGAGACCGTCATCTTTGCGCCGGGCCAGAGCCTGGAAGCGCTGGTCGGGGAAGCCGTGGCCAATGGTGCGGACGCGCTGGGGGTTGCCGGTGGCGACGGGTCGCAGGCGGTCGTGGCTGCAGCGGCCGTCACGCATCGGCTTCCATTCGTGTGCGTGCCGGCCGGGACGCGCAACCACTTCGCTCTCGATCTCGGGGTGGATCCACACGATGTGCTCGGCGCGCTCGACGCGTTCACAGGCGGGATCGAGCGGCTGATCGACGTGGCCGACGTGAATGGCCGCCTGTTCCTCAACAACGTCTCGCTCGGTATCTACGGTGACGCCGTCCGCAGTCCCGCCTACCGCGATGCCAAGATGCGCACACTCCTAGAGACCGCCGACAAGGTGCTCGGGCCACACGCAGAGGTGCCAGCGCTGCGCCTGGTCGACGATGTGGGGCGCGAGCACCAGCATCTGGCGCTTGTGCTCGTATCGAACAATCCCTACACGCTCGATCGCCCGCTGACCCCCGGAGCCCGTCCGGCGCTGGACAGCGGCCGACTCGGGATCATCGTTCTCGACGCACCCGGCGCTGCCCCGCACCGCCCGGGGGCTGCCCCCCACCTTCCTGGGCGAGCGTGGAGCGCGCCACGTCTGGACGTCAGCGCGCTGCCACCGGTACACGCCGGGATTGATGGCGAGGCGATCGAGCTAAGCCCGCCGCTGCAGTTCACTATCCGGCCCAAGGCTCTGCGAGTCCGCATCGCCCCCCGCCATCAAGGCACGCCACCATCGGCGCCGTTATCGGCTGCCAGGCAACCGCGTCCGTCGCCCGAGGGCTGATACGCCGAGAAGGTACAGGCCCGTCAGGGCTGCCGGTTACGCAGGTTCGCAGTTCGGGTCGTGCCGTCGGTAAATGCGGTCGCATCCTGCAGCGACCGTCGCTGCGGTTCCGGCCCCCACGATGGAACCGATCACCACGTCACCCGGGTAATGCACGCCGATGTGGACTCGCGAATAGGCGACGCCGCCCGCCAGCAACCGGATCGGCACGGCCAGCTCCGGCAGGTGCCTGCCGACCGCGTAGGCGAACGCGAACGCCGACGCCGCGTGGCCGGACGGGAAGGAATCGGATTCCGGCATCGGTACACGCCGAGCCGCAAACACGGCGTGGCCGGCGCGATCCGGGCGCCGCCGCTGGGCAAGCGGCTTCATGCCGAGATTGACCGTCGCCGAGGTCACCCCGATCGCCAGCACGCCCTCCAGCGCCGCGCGGCGTCCGCGCCTGCCACCGAGCACGGCGAGCACGGCGGCGACACCAAGCCACAGGCGCGAGTAGCTCGCCGCGTTCGAGAGCCGGCGAACGGGACCGTCCAGCTCCGGGGTGGGAGTATCCGCCACAGCCTCATAGACCGCCCGGTCCACCGCCCCCAGCTCACGCAACGCCTCCACCCACACGGATTCGGCGCCCCGCCGGGCCTCCACCAGCCGCGCCAGCGCGTCCGCGACGCTCTGCTGCTGTGTGCCAGCATCGGAGGACATGGGGAGGATCCTTCGACTCAACCAGTGGCCCGACATGAGGTGCGAACGCACCTAGGCTATCCCGGACCTGGCGGTCAGTGTCAGCGCCTACGCTCCCCAGCAGCGGCGGCGCCGGCGAACGCAAGGTGCATCGTGCACCCCCCCGCTTAGGTCGGCGACAGGAGCCGACCCTCGATCACGCGTCAGTCGGCGTCTCGGCGAGCTCGCTACCCGCGGCGCCCGAGGTGGTGAGGTCCGAGTACATTCACGGAGCCCGTTTGGGCGCACTTTGGGGCGAGCAGCCCGCGCCACCTCAAGGCTGCTCACGACAGGGTGAACCGGAATCGCTTGATTCGCGTGACACCGATTCAAGGCGCCATTAGGCGATGCGGATCGACCGGATCGAACCCAACCTGTCGATCCGGAAAGCACTCTAGCCGGCCACCATGCCAGCAGAGGGGCAAAGCTGATGGCGAGCAACGAGAATGTTCAGATCGATGCTGACGATGTCAGCGAGTACCGAATTAAATCGGCGCGCCATTTTCGTCGCTACGCCCTCGCGCTATCGATACTCGGCGTCGTGGTGCAGATCGTGCTCAGCGCGTACTACCTGGGCGTCGGGCACGCACCCAAGCCGCGAAACCTGCCGGTCGGGTTCATCGGCACACGTGCCCAGCAACAGCAGGTGGCCAGTCAACTGGCTAGTGGCGACGCTTTCGCGGTCACGGTGTACGCGTCGCCGCAACGGCTGACTGCTGCGATCCGGCGGAAGAAGGCCTACGGCGGGCTTGATGTGTCCGATCCACAACCTCATTTGTACATAGCGTCAGCGGCCGGGCCCACCGCGGCATCGTTGATGCGAACCGCGTTCACCGCAGCCGTACAGAGGCTGACCAGGGAGCAGGTCGATCAGCTGACCAGACAAGGGCAGCCCGTCCCCGCCGCGACGGTGAAGGAACTCACTGCCCCGCCGCAGATAACTGATGTCGTGCCGCTGCCGCCAAATGACCGCAACGGCGCGTCCATCGGATTCTTGGTGCAGGCGCTCGCCCTAGGCGGAACGGTCGCCTCCACCGGGCTCGGGCGACTGATCTCGATGACTCGCCGGTCATACCGCCGCGGCATTGCGCACGTAATGACGCTGATCGTTTACGCAGCGGCCTCAGCAGCGGCTGTGCTCTGGGTCATGACCTGGTTCGGCGTCGGCGCGAACGCAGACTACGGCGCGCTCTACTTCGAGTTCTTGTTGGTGTCTCTTGCCATCACTGCGTCCACGGCTGGTGCGGTTGCTCTCGTTGGCTCGGCGGGCGCGGCTCTCGGCCTGGTGTACTTCACCTTCGGGGTGGTCGTCTCCGGGGCGAGTATTCCGCCGGAGTTCTTACCGTCCTTTTGGCGGTGGTTCGGGCAGGCGCTGCCCACCGGGTCCGGTGCCAGCGCGGTCAGGGACAGTTTGTACTTCACCGACGCTCCGATCGGAGGTCCCATATTGATCTTAAGCACGTATGTCGTGATCGGACTCGGGGTCGTCCTGGTCACAAATCTGCTCCCCAATCGCTCCCGGCGTACCTCGACCATCGAGATTCGGGCCGATGACCTCGAGACTCGGAGAGAGCGACTACCGGGCAGCCGGACCCCGTAGCCCTGGAGGGCTCGCCAGCTGGCCGTCCGATGCACCCCCGGCTGCGCGGCAACCCGGTCGACGCGGAGCCGCTGCTGCGCCGCCGGTGAGGCGCTTGCCCGCAACTGCCCTCGCCGAGCATTTCGTCAGCGATGGTCCGTTCCGGTGCTGCGGTACGCGCTAGCTCCGCGATTCAGGGCGGACTGACGTCGAGGGTTGGAGTGGGCACTCAACCGGTGGACGGCGGTGGTGGTCGCAGCGGCCAGCACGTCGCTTCGGTCAGCCCCGACATCGGTACTCCTGCTAATGAGTATCCCGGCTATCACGCGATGGCTGTCGCGGTGCTGACCGGCAATGGAGATACTGGGCGCGCTGTGGGCATTCGTGCGCCCAGTCAATACGTTCTTCGCGCTCGCCTCGGTGCTCGGTCTGCTGTTGCTATTGCAGGGGGCTTTCACCCAGATGCGACGGCCGACGCCGTCCACGCCGATGGTTTGTTCCGCACCGGCGACATCGGCCGGGTGGACGAGGACGGCTACTAATACATCGTCGATCGCAAGATGGATCTGATCATCCGTGGTGGCCATAACGTGTATCTACGCGAGATGGAGGAGGTGCTCTATGAGCACCCAGGCTGGCCGAGGCGGCTGTGATCGGTACGCCGCACGCCAAGCTGGGTGAGAACGTCGTTGCCGCGGTCGCGCTCAAGCCGGGCATATCGGTCACAGCCGGAGAACTGTGCGCCTTCGTCGAGGCGCAGGTTGCCGCGTACAAGTACCCGCGCCGGGTGTGGTTCATCGAAGCCTTGCCCAAAGGCCCGACCTGGAAGATTCTCAATCGCGAAAGCGTCGTGCCGGACGAGGAGGCCGCGTTGTGACCGTCACAATGACCCCGGCGCAGGCCGCTGATCAGGCCGGTCCCCTGAATGGTGACTATGGGGCCGGCGCCGGGCCGGACGGTGAGTCCGACCTCGCGTTTGCCGCCGTGCCGGAGCACGCGGTCCCGGAAACCGTCATGGCGCGCGTGCGGGCGCTGGCATGACCGGCGGCAAGAAGCTGACCGGCCGCGTCGCCCTGGTCACCGGCGGGACGCGCGGCATCGGCGCGGCCATCGGCGCGAGCCTCGCCGGGCAGGGCGCGGCGATCGCCGCCGGCTACAGCGGCAACGCGGAGCGGGCTGCGGAATTCGTCGCCGAGATGGGCACACGCTTCGAGGGCGCCGCGCCGGTCACGGTCCACCAGGGCAACATCGCCAACCGCGAAGACTGCCAGCGTGTGGTCGGCGAGGTCATCGCCCAGCACGGACGCCTCGACATCCTGGTCAACAACGCCGGCATGGCCATCGACAAGCTGGCCCTCGACATCACCGGCGAGGACTGGTCCAATGTGCTCGCGGTCAACCTGTCCGGCGCGTTCCACATGTCGCAGGCGGCGCTGGCCCACATGCTCGACCGCGGCACGGGGCGAATCATCAACGTCTCGTCGATCGTGGGCGAGACCGGCAACATCGGCCAGGCGAACTACGCTGCCGCCAAGTCGGGGCTGCTCGGGCTGACCAAGGCGCTGGCGAAGGAGGCCGCCTTCCTCCTGGCCAGGGAGGGCAAGCTGTCCGACGACACGATCGGCCTGACGGTCAACGCCGTCACCCCGGGCGTCATCGCCACCGAGATGATCGACCACGTGCCGCGCAAGGTCCTGGATGGGATCCTCGCGCAGATCCCGTTCCGCCGGATCGGTCGCCCGGAGGAGGTAGCCCGGGTCGTGCATTTCCTCGCCGCCGACGCGTCGTCCTACATCACCGGCCAGGTGTGGGCCGTCAACGGCGGCATGGATATGTGACCCAGGCCATACATTTCGGCGATCGGTGCCGAGTTCCCGTGCATCGAAGTCGCACGCGCATGCAACTAATTGCATGATCATGCAAGCACAAAGCGCCAGCGCCAGACGGCTCGACGCGTCGACGAAGTTGATCTCGGCCAGTCCGCAACTAGTCCGCAAGAAGTCCGCAAGCTGCTGTTGTTGATCAACGCTGACCAACCTCAGCCAACACGACGTCGGTCAGTGGGAACGGGGTCTAGAGCACATTGATGCTTGCGTTCAGCCGAGCATCGAAAATCGCTAGATTGGCTCGCCTATAACCCCGTAGATCAGGCTGAACAGGCCGAACAGCAGCGCGAGCGTCAGCGCCCGATGCCGGGCGGGCGATGGCGAGCCAGCGTGACCGCCGGGCAACACGACGTCGCTTGCCACTGGACGTGAAGACCAACCGCGCCGGACCATCGCTTCCGTCGTGCATCCGGAGGGCCGTCCGCGTGCTGGCGTCTCCTAAGCGGTCCCTGACATCGATCAAGGCGTCAAGCCTGGCCGGCCTGCCGCTCATCCCATGCTTATGGCTGGCCAACGTCGGAGGGTGCGAACTGCCGTGATGCTGTGCACGGTTCGTGCTTGCGAGCGGGCGGGATGAGCGGTCGTCACGCATTCCGCGTGATCTGCCCGGCGGAAGCGGTGTCTTCTTCCCCCTGCGCGCGCGTGCGCGGCCGGATGGGAGCCTCATGACCCGGCGGCCGGCGCAGGGCCTGCACCCCCGGTAGCTCGCGGCCGGCCAGGAACTCGAGGGTGGCTGCTCCGCCGGCCGAGAGGTGGCTCACATGGTGCCGCAGCCCGAAGGACCGCAGCGCCATGGCCGTTGCTCCGCCCCCGGCGACGGTCACCGCCGGCGTAGCGGCGATGGCGCCGGCGATGGCGCGGGTGCCGGCGGCGAACGCCGCGAGTTCGAAGCGGCCCATCGGGCCATACCAGAACACCGTGGCCGCCGCGGCGATCTCGGCCACGTACCGGGCCGCGGTGGTAGAACCGATGTCGAGGCCCATCCAGCCGTCGGGCACATCAACCCCGTTCCTCATCCGCGCCGGGATGCTCTCCTCATCGTCCCGCCTGGCCAGCAGGAGATCCTGCGGAAGCTCAAGCCGGCAACGGGGCCCAGCGGCGGCGCTGAGCGCCAGCCGGGCCGGTTCCAGATCCTCGTGCGGGCACAGCGAGCTCCCGACGCGGTGTCCTTGGGCCGCGAGGAACGGGAAGCACATGCCACCGCCGACGCACACCGCGTCGGCGAGCTTGAGAAAGCGCCGGACGGCGCCGATCTTGCCTCTGAGCCTGGCGCCACCGACGATCGTCACCAGCGGCCGTTCGGGCCCGTGCGCGATCGCGTTGAGAGCCCCCACCTCGCGCGCCAGCAGGCGCCCGGCCGCGGCCGGAAGCTGGTGGGCGACGCCCTCGGTGCTGGCGTGAGCGCGGTGCGCGCTGCCAAAGTCGTCGTTGACGTAGAGGTCCGCCAGTTCGGCCAGCGCTGATGCCAGCCGGGGATCGTTGCGCGTCTCACCCGGCTCGAACCGGACGTTCTCCAGCATCAGCACCTGCCCGGGATCGAGGCGCTCGGTCAGGTCACGCGCGCGCCACCCGGTCACGGCCGGTGCGAGCAATACCGGGTCGCCGGTCAGCGCCGCCAGGTGATCGGCCACCGGCCGCATCGACCAGGCCGGATCGTGGCCCTGCGGCCGGCCCAGACCGGAGAGGATCACGAGCCGCGCGCCTCGCAGGCGCAGTTCCTGGATTGTCGCTAGCGCTCCCTGGATGCGGGCGTCATCGGCCACGCGCGCCGGCGCGCCAGCGGACGCCTTTGTGAGCGGCACGTTGAAATCGGCTCGCAGCAGCACGCGCCGGCCCTCGACGTCCACGTCATCGATCGTCCGCAGCTCACCAAGCACGGATCACCTCGCTCGAGACGGCGCTTACGACGCTGGCGGCAGCCTGGGTGAGCCGTCGTCATGCAGCCGGCATGATTCGAGGGCCGCCAGGGCATAGCTGACCGCGGGCTGTCGCGGGTTGACCGCAGAGAACGGCCAGGCGGCCAGGCCGAACGCGATCAGGGTGAAGGTGACCGCGGCGCTTCAGCCCACCTGGCCTAGATGCTGGAATTGTTCGTCGAACGACAGGCGGTGCTGCTGGCTCGATGGGGCCATGGGCGCAGGTGGCCGGTCCTCAGCAGGCGCTACGGAAGCGCTGGCGGCTCCCGGCTGTGCCGTGCCGGGCCGAGGCAGGCAGGATGGTGAGCGGTCATCACATGTCTTGGGTGATTTGTGGTTGGACGTCCCTGCCGTTCCTGCGAAGCTGTAGGAGGGAGATGCCGGCCGCTAGATGTGAGGCCTGATGCAGAGCCGGGACCTGTCAGATCGGCGCGACACAGCAGAGCGGCACGGCGCGGAGCGTGAGCCTGCCGCGCCGCGCGGGACGGTGGCGCGCCGGAAATTGTTCGCCGCGCTGTCGGCGGCCCCGGCGGGCGGGGTGATCCTCGTCTGCGCGCCGGCGGGCAGCGGGAAGACCGTGCTGGTGCGGTCATGGCTGCACGACGCGGGGCTGGCCGGCCGGGCGGCGTGGGTGCCGGTGGAGCGGGGGGAGCGCGATGGGCAGCGGTTCTGGCTGTCGGTGATCGGCGCGCTGGCGGATGTGGCCGGGGATGGGGTGGTGACACGGGTCAGCCCCTCGCCGGAGTTCCGCGGCCGGGCGGTGGTCGACCGGCTGCTGACCGGCCTGTGCGCGCTGGAAGAGCCCACCGTGCTGGTGATCGATGATCTGCACGAGCTGGGTTCGGCGAAAGCACTGGGGAATCTGGAGCGGTTCGTGGCGGGGCGGCCGCGGGCGCTCAGGGTCGTGTTGGTGACGCGTGAGGATCCGCGGCTTGGACTGCACCGGCTGCGCCTGGCGGGTGAGCTGACCGAGCTGCGCGACCCCGATATGGCGTTCTCGCTGGAAGAGACGCGGGAACTGCTTGCCAAGGCAGGGATTGCGCTCTCGGACGCGGGCGTGACTTTGTTGCAGGAGCGGACGGAGGGCTGGGCGGCCGGCCTGCGGCTCGCGGTGATCTCACTGGCCCGGCATCCCGACCCGGAGCGGTTCGTGAAGGAGTTTTCCGGCAGCGAACGGACGGTGGCGGGCTATCTGCTGGCGGAGGTGCTCGAGCGCCAGCCGGCGGAGGTGCGCGAGATGTTGCTGCGCACCTCGGTCCTGGAGCGGGTGAGCGGCCCGCTGGCGGATTTTCTCACCGGCGGCTCTGGGTCGGAGCGGATCTTGCAGCGGCTGGAGGATGCGAGCGCGTTTGTGACCTCGCTGGACGCGGGGCGTTCGTGGTTTCGCTATCACCACCTGTTCGCCGAGCTGCTGCAGCTGGAGCTGCGGCGCGCCGCCCCGGCGATCATGGGCTCGCTGCACCGGGCGGCGGCCCGGTGGTATGAGCAGGAGGGGTATGTCGTCGAGGCGATCCGGCACGCGCAGGCGGCCCACGACTGGCCGCACGCCTCGCGTTTGCTCGCTGACAACCACTTCGAGCTGACCTTCGACGGCCGCACTGCGACGGTCCGCGAGCTGCTGGGCGCGTTTCCGGAGGATGTGGCGGCGGCCGATGCGGAGCTGGCGCTCGTCTGCAGCGGTGTGCGCCTTCTGGCCGGGCGGCGGGAGGAGAGCGCCTCCTACGTCGACCTCGCCGACGGGCTGGCCGGCGTGATCTCCGCGGATCGCAGGGGGCGCTTCGACGTGCAGCTGGCCGAGATGCGCCTGGTGGTCGCGCGCTGGCGCGGTGATCTTCAGACGGTGCTGGAGTCAATGCGGTCGCTGGAGGCGGCGCTGGCGGCGCTGCCGTCGAGCGAGCGAACCTTGAGTCACGCGCATCGGGCTGTCGCGCTTCAGAATCTCGGGATCGCCGAGCTATGGTCCTCGCGGCCGGATGACGCCCGCCGTGACCTCGAGCAGGCGCTGGGGCTGGCACGCCAGGCTGGGCGGCCGTGGCTCCAGATCGCTTGTCTCGGTCACCTGGGGATCGTCGGCCCGACCGGGCTGCCGGTCTCCGCGGGACTCCAGCACAGTGAGGATGCGGTAAGGATCGCCGAGGAGCACGGCTGGGATTCCGATCCGGTCATCGTTACCGGGCTGGCCACAGGAGCGATCGCGCTGCTCTGCCTAGGGCGGTTCGATGAGGCCGAGGGATGGATCGCGCGGGCACAGCACGTGCTGCAGCCGGACGGCGAGCCTGGGATCGAGCTGATCGTCCACCATGCGCGAGGTCTCCTACACCTCGGGCAGCGCCGGTTCAGCGAAGCGCTGGCGGCGTTCCGCGCCGCCGAGCGGATGCAAGGATTGCTGGCCGACGAACACCCGTTCGCGGTGCCTACGCGGGCGCGTCTGCTGCAGGCCCAGGTACGGCTGGGACAGGCCGCTGCCGCCCGCGCCGCGCTTGCAGAGCTCGGAGAACAAGAGCGCAACCAGGCCGGGATGCGTATCACCGTCGCCGCCATCCACCTCACGGAAGGCCGCCCCGAGCAGGCGATAGACGTGCTAGCACCGGTGATCGAGGGCTCGGCGACGGCACTTCAGGGGTTGTCGGCGGCCATCGAGGCGCTGCTGTACGAGGCCGCGGCCCGCCACCAGCTCGGCGACCCGTGCGCTGCAGAAGCCTCCCTTGAGCGGGCGCTCGAGCTTGCCGAGCCCGAAGGCGTCATTCTGCCGTTTACCCTCGCTCCCGTCCAGGACCTGCTCGAGCGCCACCCGGGGCACCGCACCGCCCACGCCACGCTGCTGTCAGCGATCCTTGACCTGCTCGCCGGAACGTCGCCCCAGCCCCGCGGCCGGGTGGCGCCGCTGCTGGAGCAGCTCAGCGATGCCGAGCTGCGCGTTCTCCGGTACCTGCCCGGCAACATGACAGCGTCCGAGATCGCCGCCGAGCTGTGCGTGTCGCCCCACACTACGCGCACACACCTGCGCCACATCTACGCCAAACTCGATGCACACACCCGCACCGAGGCGGTCGCCCGCGGCCGCCAGCTGGGACTGCTCGCCCCGTCCCGGCACCGGTAGCGCTGGCAGATCCTCACAGCCTTCCCGGCTGGCCAGAGAATCATCCCGCCTATGTGACGACCGCTCACCCATCGGGTGCGGATCGTGAGGGCATGAGCTCGCAAAGCCGCCATCGCCTTCCGCCGCGCCGGCCAGGCACGCCAGGCGACCGCGGACTGGTGCCGCGGCTGGCTGTACCCAGAAATGCAGTCTGGCCGTGGGCTCAGGGGCCCAAGCCGGGGCCACGGACCCAACTCGGCAGGACGCTCCGTATCCCTCCACACCCCGAAAGGCCGGAACCATGACCGCAACACCGTCGCCCACCACGCTCAACACGACCAGCGGCAGCCCGCTGCCGCTGGTCGCCCTTCCGCAGACCGAGCTTCTGACCGTCAACATCGACCAGATCCCGCTGCTCAAGGACCTGATTGCGCCCGGCATCCACGTCCAGCCGCTGCGCCTGGACCTGGAAAAGGGAGAGTGGGTCTTTCTGGCCACCCTGGCGCCCGGCTGCGCGCTGCCGCTGCACTACCACACCGGTACGGCTCAGGTGTGGACGATCCAGGGCCGCTGGGAGTACAAGGAGTACCCCATCCAGCCGCAGGTGGCTGGCTCCTACCTGTACGAGCCCGGCGGCTCGGTGCACACGTTCTTCTGCCCCGCGGACAACACCGAGGACACCATCGCCCTGGCCTGGATCGAGGGCGCGCAGGTGAGCTTCAACGAGGACGGCACCTTCCACTCCGTCTTGGACGCGGTCGGCGTCCAGTACCTGACGGAGACCGCGGCGGCGGCCCAAGGCCTCGCCCCGATCCCCTACCTCCGTGGCGGCGGCACCGGCGGCAACAACGCCTGATCCGAAGCTCGGAGACGTTCCCCGGCGAGCGGTCCCGCCGGGGAACCTCGCCCCTCAGCACACAGATCGAACAGGAGAAGCGATCATGCCGGCCTTTGACGGCGTCCGGGTCCTCGAACTGGGCCAGATCTACAACGGTCCCTATTGCGGGCTGCTGTTCGCACAGCTGGGTGCTGACGTGATCAAGGTCGAGCCGCCCGGCGGTGAGCCGTTGCGCTTCCGCTCGCACGACCCGGTCGAGTCCCACGAGTTCGTGATGCTCAACTCCAATAAGCGCAGCGTGGTGCTCGACCTGAAGACCGACGCCGGCCGCCAGGCGCTGCTCGACCTGGTCGAGACCGCCGACGTGCTCATCGAGAACTACGCGCCGGGCACCATGGAGCGCCTGCAGCTCAGCCCGGCGCGGCTGCTGGCGCGCAACCCGCGCCTGGTGGTGGCCTCCGGCAAGGGATACGGGTCCACCGGTCCCTACGCGCACATGTCCGCCATGGACATCACGGTGCAGGCGATGTCCGGCGGCGCCTCGGCCACCGGAGAGCCCGACGGGCCGCCGACCAAGTCCGGCGCCGCGTACGTGGACTTCTCCGGCGGCATCCACCTGTTCGCCGCGATCACCGCGGCCCTGTTCCAGCGCGAGCGCACCGGGCGGGGGCAGATCGTCGAGGTGTCGATGCACGACACCATCTACCCGATGCTGGCGTCGAGCCTGGGCGGCCTGCACAACAACCCCGACCGAGAGCTCCCCGAGCGCACCGGGAACCGGCACTCGGGCATGGCGATCGCGCCGTACAACATTTACCCGGCAAGCGACGGATGGCTGGCGATCATCTGCATCTCCGAGCGGCACTGGCGCGGCGTGGCAACCGCGCTGGGCCGGCCCGAGCTGATCCACGACACCAGGTTCCGCACGACAAAAGACCGGGTCGCCAACATCGACGCGGTCGACGAGCAGGTGTCGTCGGTCACCAGCACCCGCACCCGCGCCGACCTGGTCCGCGACCTGCAGGCCGCCGGCGTGCCGTGCGCGCCGGTGAAGTCGATCCGCGAGGTCGACACCGACGAGCACCTGATCCAGCGCGGCATGATCCAGTACGTGGAGCACCCGGGCCGGGGCCGGGTGCCGGTGCCCGGGTCTGCGCTGCGGCTCGGCGACTCGCCGGTGGCACCGCTGCGGCCCGCCCCGCCGCTGGGCCAGTCGACCGAGGAGATCCTCGCCGAGCTTCATCGCCACGCCGAAGCGGCGGACGACGCCGGCCTCCACCTCACCCGCGAGGAGGCCCGGCATGTCGTTGACGCCTGAGCCCGGCACCCCGCTGGCGACCTACTACGCCCAGACACAGCCGCGGGTCGGGACCGTCCTCGCGCGGCGCAGCCTCGGCACGCTGGACGCGGTGACCATCGGCCGCTACGCCCTGACCATCGGCGCCACGGACCCCAGCCACTACGACCCGGCCGCCGCACGGGCCGCCGGCCACGCCGACGTGGTCGCGCCACCGAACCTGCTCGCCGCGGTCGTGGAGTGGGGGATCGGCACCCCCGAGGCCCAGCTGCAGCCCGACGGAACACCCCATGACGGGGAGATCCCGCTCGGCGACGCCGACCTGCGGCTACGCGTCATGGGCGCCGGCGAAGAGATGGAACTGGTCAACCCCGTGATCGCCGGCACGGAGCTGGTGCTCGAGACGACCCTCGAGGCGGTCACTCCCAAACAGACCCGCTCCGGCCCCTGCGTGTTCCTCACCACCCTCAACACCTTCACGGCCGCCGACGGCGCCGTCCTCAACCGCAACCGGCGCACCGTCGTGCTGCGCAACCCCGCCCACGAGTCGTAATGTCGCGCACCTTCCACGTCGGAGACCTGCTGCCACCGCTCCGGCACACGGCAACCACCTTCCAGTTGTTCCGCTACAGCGCGGTCACCTGGAACCCGCACCGCATCCACTTCGACGAAACCTATGCACGCGAGGAGGGCCACCGCGGCCTCGCGCTGCACTCCCACCTACGGGCGGCGCTCGCCCTGCGCTGCGTCACCGAGGGCCTCGGCCCCGGGTGGCAGATCGCGAAGGTCGCCTACCGCCTGCGCAGGCCCGTCTACGCGCCTGCCGACCTGGCCTACACCGCCCGCGTCACGGCGGCCGACGGCGATGGCCTGACACTCGAGCTCCTCGAGGAGAACCCCTCCGGCGAGGTCGGGTTCGAAGGGACGGCATGGGTCAACAAGATCGCGGGAGAGAACTCCGACCGATTCCAGGTCACTACAGCGGGAGGGGCGACATGAAACCCCCAGCCGGACGGGGGCAGCGGCCCGTCCGCGTCGGGAACTGCTCCGGCTTCTACGGTGATCGGGCTTCGGCCATGGCCGACATGGCCCGGGCGGGCGGCATCGACGTCCTCACCGGTGACTACCTCGCCGAGGTCACGATGCTGATCCTCGGGAAGGCGCGCGCGAAAGACAGCACCAAGGGCTATGCGACCACCTTCCTGCAGCAGCTCGGCCCGGCGCTCGAGCACCTCGTCGCGAACGGGATCCGGCTCGTCGTCAACGCCGGCGGGCTCAACCCCGCCGGGCTGGCCGCCGCCACCCGCGACCTGATCGCACGCCACGGTCACGGCCTACGGGTCTCCCACGTCGAAGGCGACGACGTCTTCGGCCGCCTCGACGCTCTGCGGCAAGCGGGGCATTCGCTGCCGAACCTGACGAGCGGCGAGCCGCTGTCGTCCTGGTCGCACCAGCCGTTGACGGCCAACGCTTACCTGGGCGGATTCGGCATCGCCCGCGCGCTGGCCCACGGCGCCGACATCGTCATCACCGGCCGCGTCGCCGACGCCTCACTGGTCGTCGGTCCCGCCGCCTGGTGGTGGAGCTGGTCCCCCGATGACTACGACGCCCTTGCCGGCGCGGTCGCCGCCGGACACGTCATCGAATGCGGGCCCCAGGCGACCGGCGGCAACTTCTCCGGATTCGGTTCCATTGCCGACCTCCTGCAGCCAGGGTTCCCGATCGCCGAGATCGCCGCTGACGGCTCCTCGGTGATCACCAAGAACCCGGGCACCGGCGGCGCCGTCACCCCCGACACGGTCACCGCTCAACTGGTCTACGAGATCGGTGAACCCGCCTACCTCAACCCGGACGTGATCACCCACCTGGACACCGCCACGCTGATAGATCTCGGCGACGACCGCGTCCAGATCCGCGGTGTGCGCGGCTCGGCGCCACCGGCGACCACGAAGGTCGCGATCACCGGGGTCGGCGGCTGGGAGAACAGCGTGCTCTTCGCGCTCACCGGGACCGAGCTCGACGCGAAGACTGCCCTCGTCGAGCGATCCGTCCACCGCTACGCCGAGACCGTTGCCGGGCTCGACGCGGTCGGGATCGACCGGATAGGGCAGGCTCAGCACGACCCCGACAGCCAGAACGCCGGAACCGAGCTGCTCAAGATCACGGTCCAGGGGACCGAGCAGGCCGCCGGGCGCGCCTTCTCCTCGCGGATGGTCGAGCTGGCCCTGTCCAGCTACCCCGGGTTGTACTCCCTCGGCCCACCCCAAGCAGGGTCCGCCTTCGGTGTGTACTGGCCCGCGCTGCTCGACCAAGGACTGCTCGAACACACCGTCCACCAACACGACGGCAGCACCGAGATCATCGCATCGCCCGACCCGCACGGCGCCGTGGGCGAGGTAACCCCGCAGCCCGGACCGCCGCTCGCGCAACTGGTGCCAGCGCCAGGGACCGACGAACTGGTCGTGGCCGCGCTCGGCGCGATCGTGCATGCCCGCTCCGGCGACAAGGGCGGCGACGCGAATCTCGGCGTCTGGGTACGCGACCGCCACGCATGGGACTGGCTCAAGTCGACCCTCACCATCGACGAACTCCGCCGCCTCCTCCCCGAAACCCGCGACCTCGCGATCTCCCGCTACGAACTCCCCAACCTCGGTGCGGTCAACTTCGTCCTCCAAGGACTGCTCGGGACCGGCGCCACCTCGTCCCTGCGGCTGGACGCACAAGCAAAAGCACTCGGCGAATGGCTGCGCGCACGCAGCACCAAAGTGCCGCGATCTCTTGTCAACACTTAGCCCAACAACCGATGCCGCCCGTAGCAGGCACCCGCGCGCCCAGCGGCCGTCGCCGAGGTCGGCCGATCGTGAAAAGTCCCACGAGTTGGCAGTCTCGAGAAGGAGGTCGACATGACAACGCATGAAACACAGATAGGCCGCCCGTTCGCACGGCCGATCGAACAGGCCACCAGCCGATGGTGGATTCCGTTGATCATCGGGATCCTGTGGTTGATCTACGCGTTCATCGTGCTGTCGTTCACCTACACGACGATCTGGGCGATCGCGATCTTCGCCGGCGTTGCGTTCATCGCCGCCGGGATCGTCGAGTTCGTTCTCGCGGCGGTTCTCGACAGCTGGCAATGGCTGCACGCGTTGGCGGGGGTCCTCTGCATCGCCGCCGGAATCGTCGCGTTCGTCTGGCCCGGGGAGACGTTCCTGGTCCTGGCTGCGATCATCGGCTGGTTCCTACTGTTCCGGGGAACCTTCAACATCGTCGAGTCGCTGCTGGTCAAGGACTACGTCGAGCAGTGGTGGCTGATCCTGATCACCGGGATTCTCCAGGTGGCCATCGCGCTGTGGGCAGTCGGCTACGCCGGCCGGTCGATCGCGGTCTTGGTCGTTTGGGTCGGTGCGTGGGCGCTGACCGAGGGAGTCATGAACATCTGGGCGGCCTTCCGGCTCAGGAGCGTGCACCAGCAGGCGGCTACGCTCACGCAGCCACGGGTGACACCACCCAGCGCACCCGCCTAGTCGTGCGCCGCGTCGTGTCGGCCACGGTCGTCAGGTCGGCGTAACCCCGTGGCGGACGGCGCTCGGGGCATCGCGGAGGATCTTCTTCCCGATGCTTGAGGCGCGGACTCTTCTGGACGAGGGTGGTCGCGTTAGCGCGCGAGTGGACGTTGCCGCCGCGGAGCGCGGGGATGTTCGTAGTCGCAGGCCCGAGCGGACCAGAGGAGCAACGGATGATCCCGAACCAAGAACGCACCGGCAGCAAGAACAGAGTGGACCGCGTTCCCCGAGCCAGGAGCGATGCTCACGCGAAAGCACGGCCCCGGTCGGCAGGGGCGCCGGTGAGGGAACCGGAACCGCCGGCTGCGCCGGGAGTCCGCCGCGGCGTGGACATCCTGGTCACCGACTCCCCCATCCGATCGTCCTTCCTTGCCCCTTCCCCCGCGGCCAGGGCAGCCGTCAGATTGGCGGTACGGCCGGCCCGGGTGACGCGCCGGCTGGGAGGCCTCACCGTAGAGTTGGCAGCCACGGTCGCGGGGGCGTCGGCTCGCGCTCCGAGCCCGAAGGATCGGCGCTTCGCCGACTCGGCTTGGCGGCAGAGCTGGCTGTTCCGGCGCATCGCGCAGACCTACCTTGCCGTTCGCGCCACAGCTGACGATCTGATCAGCGACGCCGAGCTCGACTGGGACGCGGAGGAGGAGCTGAGGTTCGCGGTCGAGAACATCGCCGACGCGCTGGCTCCGACGAACTTCCTGTGGTCCAATCCGACCGCGCTGAAGGCGACGCTCGACTACGGCGGCGCGAACCTGCTTGCCGGAGCGAGGAACTTTCTGCGGGACATGTCGACGTCGCCCCGCATCCCGGCCAGCGTGGACACCTCGAGGTTCACAATCGGAGTCAATGTCGCGGCGACGCCGGGATCCGTGGTGCATCGGAGCGAGGTCTTCGAGCTGATCCAGTACGCCCCGACCACCGACGCGGTGCGTCAGATACCGATCATGATCATCCCGCCGACGATCAACAAGTACTACGCGTGGGATCTCTCGCCGGGGCGCAGCATCATCGAGTGGTTCACAACGCAGGGCATGCAGGTATTCACGCTCTCCTGGAGGAACCCGACCGCGGAGCAGGCGCACCTTAATTTGGATACCTACGCGGGTGCGTGCGTCGAGGCGGGCCGGGTGGTGGAGGAGATCACCGGTGCGGACTCGCTGCACGTGACGGCCGCCTGCGCCGGCGGTCAGATCGCCGCGGCGACTGTCGGGCACCTCGTCGCCACGGGCCGGCTCGGGAACGTCGCCAGCCTCGGACTGTTCGTCTGCGCGCTCGACAGCCCTCAGGAAGGCGTCATCGGGGCCGTGACCACTCGCGAGGCAGCGGCCGCGGCGGTGGCCGCGTCCGCGTACAGGGGGTACCTGGACGGGCGCGCGCTGGCTGAGATCTTCGCCTGGCTGCGCCCGAACGACATGATCTGGAACTACTGGGTCAACAATTATCTGCTGGGCGCTCCGCCACCAGCCTTCGACATCCTCTACTGGAATCAGGACAGCGTGCGCATGGCTGCTGGCCTGCACGCCGACATGATCCGGGTGGCCGTGGAGAACTCGATGCGCATCCCCGGCAAGCTGACCGTCCTCGGCACCCCGATCGACCTTGCCTCCGCCGACGTCCCAACGTACGTCCTGGCCGGTGAAACCGACCACATCGTGCCCTGGCAGAACGCCTACCGGGCCACCCAGATACTCGGCGGAAGCTCCCGGTTCGTCCTCGTCAACAGCGGCCACATCCAGGCGCTCGTCAACCCGCCGGACCCCAACAGCCGCCGGGCGTACCGGACCGCGGATGCCGCGCCAGCGAGCCCTGAAGAGTGGCTGGCCGTGGCCGTTGAGCACAAGGGCAGCTGGTGGCCCGACTACCTGGCCTGGCTGGAGCCACGCTCGGGCGAGCTCAAGCCGAGGCCGAAGACGCTCGGCAGCACAGACCACGAGCCGATCGCCGACGCCCCGGGAACGTACGTCCTTGAGAGCTAATGGCACCAGGGAATGCGAAGAGAGACCACATGTTGCTGAACCCTGACAGGCTCACCGGCCGCTACCGGGACGACCGGTCCGCGGAGGTGATGGGCAAGACCGTCGAGTTCTTCGAGAACCGCGGAAAGGTGGCATTGAAACGCGACGAGCACGACCGGGTCTGGCCCACTGACTTCCTTGAGTTCGTGCAGCGTGAGCGGATCTTCGCGACGCTGCTAACGCCAACAGGCTACGGCCGCGACGACTGCCGCTGGGACACCTACCGGATCTGCGAGTTCAGCGAGATCCTGGCGTTCTACGGGCTGCCGTACTGGTACCCGTTCCAGGTGACAGTCCTGGGCCTCGGGCCGATCTGGATGAGTGGCAACGCAGACGCCAAGCGACAGGCCGCGGCGCAGCTGGAGGCCGGGGAGGTGTTCGCGTTCGGCCTCTCTGAGCGGGCGCACGGCGCCGACGTCTACTCCACCGACATGGTGCTGACTCCTGACGGTGACGGTGGCTACCGGGCCAACGGCGTCAAGTACTACATCGGCAACGGCAACGCCGCGCGGATGGTGTCGACGTTCGGCAAGTTCGCCGACAGCGGTGAGTATGTCTTCTTCGCCGCCGATGCGCACCACCCGAACTACGAGCTGATCGGCAATATCGTCAACAGCCAGATCTACGTATCGACCTACGCGCTGCACGACTATCCGGTCAAGGAGGGGAACATCCTGCACCGCGGCGAAGACGCCTGGAACGCCGCGCTGAACACGGTCAACGTCGGCAAGTTCAACCTGGGGTCGGCGGCCGTCGGGGCGGCCACACACGCGTTCTATGAGGCGATCAACCATGCCGGGAACAGGGTGCTCTACGGCATAACAGTCACCGACTTCCCGCACGTCCGCAGGCTGTTCACCGACGCGTACGCGCGACTGGTGGCGATGAAGCTGGTCACCGCCCGGGCCGGTGACTACATGCGCACCGCCACCCGGGAGGACCGGCGGTACCTGCTGTACAACGCGCTGGTCAAGGCTCGGGTGACCTCCGAGGGCGAAAAGGTGCTCACCGACCTGTGGGACGTGATCGCCGCCAAGGGCGTGGAGAAGGACACCTTCTTCGAGGCAGCCGCCAGGGACATTCGGTGGCTCCCGCGGCTGGAGGGGACCGTGCACGTGAACACCGCCCTGATGGTCAAGTTCATGCCGAACTATCTGTTCGCCCCAGATGAGTCGATGCCCGCGATCGGGGTGGCCGACGAGCCGGTCAACGACGACTTCCTGTTCGACCAGGGACCCACCCGCGGCCTCGGCCACATCACATTCCGCGACTACCGGCCGGTGCTTGACGGCTTCGCCGCCATACCCAACGTTGCGGTGTTCCGGAAACAGGTGGACGCGTTCGTCGCGCTGGTCGCCGGTGCCCCGCCCAGCAAAGAGCAGCAGGACGACGTTGACTTCTCCCTCGCGATCGGGCAGCTGTTCTCACTGCTGGTCTACGCCGGCTTGGTGTTGGAGGCCGTCCCGGCCTGGCGTGTGGCAGACGAGCTGCTGGACGAGATCTTCGGCGTGTTCGTCCGCGACATCAACGGCTATGCCACCGACCTGCTCGGCAAGGCCTCCACCACGACGGAGCAGGCTGACCTCGCCCGCGGGGTTCTGCGCCAGCCGGCGGTCGATCCGGCGCGGTCCGGCCAAGTCTGGGAGAAGCACGTACTCGTCCACAAGGACGCTTACGAGATGAGCCCGTAGCGACTCTTCCGCAACGCACGCGGGTAGGCCGGGTCGCGGTGGCGGCGGGGGGTTGCCATGATGGGCAAGACAGGCGGCCGGGCAGGAATTATCAAAGTGCCCGTTCCGGTGCTGACCAGGACCACCCGGCGGCCGCGGCGAGGATTCTGCAGGCGCGACTGTCCTCTATCGGGTAGAAGGGCACCGGTTGCTATGGTCGCCTCAGCTTCACCGGGGCTGGCCTGCGGGGCGTCGGTGTCGGCATGTGCGGCAGCGGCGCGGGTGGCGTGGATCGTGTCCCTATCTGCTCGCCGGTGAGGACCCTGGCGGCGTTGATTAAGGCGAGATGGGTGAACGCCTGCGGGAAGTTGCCGACCTGCCGGCCGCGGGCGACGTCGTACTCCTCGGCGTACAGGCCAAGGTCGTTGCGCAGGGCGAGCAGCCGCTCGAACAGCTCCCGAGCCTCGGCCTCGCGGCCGTTGACGGCGAGCGCCTCGACCAGCCAGAACGAGCAGGCAAGGAATTGGCCCTCGCTGCCCGCCAGGCCGTCGTCGGTGAGGTCGGTCGAGTAGCGCGAGATGAAGCCATCGCGGCCGAGCTCGCGGCGGACCGCGTCGATGGTCTTCGTGAACCGGTCGTCGGTCGGCTCCAGCAGCCCGACCAGCCCGACCATCAGCGCGCCGGCGTCCAGCGCCGTGGAGCCATAGGATTGCGTGAAGGTATTGCGCCGCGGGTCATAGGCCCGCTCGAGGATCTCATCGTGGATCTGGCCCCGGATCTGCTCCCATCGCCGCAGCGGCGCATCCAGCCCGAAGCGCTTGCTCAGCGCGATGGCGCGGTCGAATGCGAGCCAGGCCATTACCTTCGACTGGGTGTAGTGCCGCCGCGGCCCGCGGGCCTCCCACATGCCGTCGTCGGGTTCTTGCCAAGCGCTCTCCAGGTAGTCCAAGAGCTCGCGAAGCTGCCGCCAAAGCGGCTCGGGGAGCTGCCCCAGCGCCATCGCCACCGCCCAGCCGACGCCGACGACCTCGCCGTACACGTCGAGCTGGAACTGGCCTGCGGCCGCGTTGCCGACGCGGACCGGCCTGGAGCCCTCGTAGCCGGGCAGCCAGTCCAGCTCGTACTCCTCCAGCCGCCGCTCGCCGGCAATGCCGTACATGATCTGCGCCTGCTGGGGCTGCCCGGCGGTCGCCCGGAACACGGCGTCGCTGAACGCCAGCGCCTCGTCGGTGTAACCGCCGGCGAGCAGCGCGTTCAGCGTCAGCACCGCGTCGCGCAGCCAGGTGTAGCGGTAGTCCCAGTTGCGCTCGCCGCCGATGTCCTCCGGTAGCGAGGTCGTGGGTGCCGCGACGATCGCCCCGGTGACCTGATCGGTGAGGGCCTTGAGGACGATCAGCGAGGTCAGGACGACGTCGCGGTACTCACCTCGGTAGGTGCACCGCTCCGACCACTCCCGCCACCACGCCTCGGTGCGGGCCAGAGCCGCGTGAGCGTCCTCGGCACGGCCGGGCCGCGCGTAGGAGGGAAACCAGCTGAGGCCGAACCGCTCGCTCGTGCCCTCGTGGACGGTGAACTCCGCCGCCGTGGTGAGATTCTCCCCGTGCAGCTCCACCGGTGTGCTCAGGTGCACCGCGTCGGGCCCCGCCTGGGCGACGATGCCGTCGGGCACCCGCTCTACCCAGGGCACGATCAGGCCGTACCCGAAACGGATGATCAGCCGCATGTGCATCGGGACCTGACCATGCAGCCCTTGCACGATGCGCATGAGCTGCGGGGCGCCGCCATCGCGAGGCGGCATGAAGTCGATGACCCGCGCCGTGCCGTCGGCGGTCTCGAAGTCGGTCTCCAGGACCAGCGTCCCCTCGCGGTAACGACGCGACACGCCGCGGACCTCCCCGGCGGGGGCGACAAGCCACCGCCCATGCGTCTCCTCGCCCAGCAGCGCGGTGAAGCACGATGCCGAGTCGAAGCGGGGCAGGCACAACCAGTCCACCGAGCCGTTGCGGCCAACCAGGGCAGACGTCTGCAGATCACCGATTAGCGCGTAATCCTCAATCCTCATGGGAAGTCCTCTCCAGATATGCGGCCCGGCTGACTGTGTAGCTGGGACCGTCGGTGATGTGCTCGGCGTTGCGGCTTAGTCTGCTCGTAGAACGGGGTCGTCATCGCCTGACGAATACCGGGCTTGTTGTGTGAGGCCAGTTCGGGTCTTCGCACCACCAGGCTTGAGGAAACCGATACGCACTGCAATCCCGGGCCGTGCGGCTCGTGCCTATGCGAGCTCACTTCACGCGCTCTTTATCGCGGCGACGGTGACGGTAATCCGAGCGCCGGTGTCGCGTGACCATCCCGCCAGATCACCAGCTCCGGCAAACCAGCCGGGTCGCCGCCGCGATGAAAGTGCTCTGCTAACAGCGCGCGACCTCGACGAATACCGAGGCCGCACGGAGGCCACCCTAAGCTGCGGGTGGAAACAAGGATCATGTGATTATCACCCAAACGGGAGGGTGAATCTTCCCGTTCGCCCTCGAACAATGAGCAACGACCGGCTGCAGGTCATTATCGGCACGCCGATGAGCCGGATCACGGGTTCAGTACCACCCAGCGGGTATTTGGTTCAGACGAAATGGAGGGACGTTGATGGGCACCGAAAGTGAGCGGGTGGCGGGATTCGGCCGGCTGGAGGATGGGCTTCGCCAGGCTGGCGATTGGTACCGGTGGGGGCCGTATGTCAGTGAGCGGCAGTGGGGGACGGTGCGGGAGGATTACAGCGCCGACGGTGAGGCGTGGAACTACCTGCCGCATGACCATGCCCGGTCTCATGCCTACCGCTGGGGCGAGGACGGTCTGGCCGGGTTCTGCGACGTTGAGCAGCGGCTGTGCCTTGGCCTGGCGCTGTGGAACGGACGCGATCCGATCTTGAAGGAGCGAGCGTTCGGGCTGACCGGGGCACAAGGGAATCACGGCGAGGACGTGAAGGAATATTGGTGGTATCTGGACGCGGTCCCGAGTCATGCCTGGAACCGCTGGCGCTATCACTATCCGCAGGCGGCATATCCGTATCAGGACCTGATCGACCAGAACGGGCGGCGCAATAGGTTTCAGCCCGAATACGAGCTCGTCGACACCGGGGTGTTCGACGGCGGGCGGTACTGGATCGTCGAGGTGCACTATGCCAAGGCCGACCCGGATGACGTGTTGATGAAGATTTCGGTGACCAATGCTGGCCCGGATGCCGACACTGTTCACGTGTTACCGACCGCCTGGTTCCGCAACACCTGGTCGTGGGAGATCGACGCGCCGCGCCCGCGCATGGCGGCGACAGGCGACACATCGGTCGGGATCGACCACCCGTGGCTCGGCCGGCTGGAGCTTCTCGCCGACGCTGGGCCGGACGGCGGGGCACCGGCGGTGTTGTTTTGTGAGAACGAGTCGAATCTCAAACGCCTGTACGGCGTGGAGCCGATCACGCCATATCCGAAGGACGGCATCAACGATCACGTAATCCACGGGGCGCCGACCGTCAATCCCGATCGCAGCGGCACCAAGTGCGCCTTCTGGTACACGGTCACCCTCCAGCCGGGTCAGACGGTCGAGGTGCGGCTGCGATTACGGCCGGTCCAGGAGACGGACGGAACAGCGAAGTCCGTCTTCGGCGCTGGGTTCGACCGGGTAATGGCGGATCGGCGGGCCGAGGCCGACGAGTTCTACACCGAGCTGACGCCGAGACAGGCATCCGCTGATGAGGCGATGGTGATGCGGCAGGCCTTCAGCGGGATGTTGTGGAGCAAGCAGCTGTTTTATTACGACGTGGCCCGTTGGCTGGACGGCGACCCGACGCAGCCGAGGCCGCCGAACCAGCGGCTGAGCGGACGCAACGCTCATTGGCGGAATTTCAACGCGTTCGACATCATGTCGATGCCGGACAAGTGGGAGTACCCGTGGTTTGCCGCGTGGGACCTCGCATTCCATTGCGTCGCGCTGGCGCATGTGGACCCGGCGTTCGCCAAGTATCAGTTGATCGTGCTGTGCCGGGAGTGGTTCCAGCATCCGAATGGGGCGTTGCCGGCGTACGAGTGGGATTTCGGCGATGTCAACCCGCCGGTGCAGGCGTGGGCGGCCCTGGAGGTATTCGCGATCGACGGCGGCCGGGATATCGATTTCATCAGCCGGGTCTTCGACAAGTTGCTGGTCAACTTCACCTGGTGGGTCAACCGGGAGGACAGCGAGGGGAACAACCTGTTCGAGGGAGGCTTTCTCGGTCTGGACAACATCGGCCCGATCGACCGCTCGCATCTGCCGGCCGGCAATCTCCTGGAGCAGTCCGACGCCACCGGTTGGATGGGCTTCTACGCGATCGCCATGGGGGGCATGGCTATCGTGTTGAACCGGTCCGGTTCGCGGGCCGCCGAAGATCTGATCTTGAAGTTCCTAGAACACTTCGCCGCCATCACCGTCGCGCTGGACGAACTCGGGCTGTGGGACGAGACCGACGGTCTCTACTACGACCGGCTCAAGACGCCGACCGGGTCAACCGAGCTGGTGAAGGTCCGGTCGATGGTGGGCATCATCCCCGCCTTGGCCGCCGCGGTCATCACCGAGGATGATCTGCAGCGCGCGCTTGCTTTCGGCAAGCGGTTTGCGGGCTTCCTGGACCGGCATGACCTCAGTCGTACCGACCGGCTCAGCGACGTTGGCGTGCTGCGCGGGGAACCGGGCCGGCGACGGATCCTGTTGAGCTTGTGCGGGCCGGACCGGCTGGATCAGTTGTTCGGCAAGGTATTCGACGAGAGCGAATTCCTGTCCCCCTACGGTCTGCGCGCTCTGTCCGCCTATCACCGCGACCATCCCTACACGCTCGAATACGACGGCATCACGGCCAGCATCGACTACGAGCCGGCCGAGTCCACCACGTCGATGTTCGGGGGAAACTCGAACTGGCGCGGCCCGATCTGGTTCCCGCTGAACTACCTGATGATCAGCGTCCTGGAGCGATACCACCGCTTCTACGGCGATGACTACACGATCGAATACCCGACCGGTTCGGGCAAGCAGCTGAGCTTGGACCGGGTGGCCGCCGACCTGGCGGATCGGCTGATCTCGATCTTCACTCGCGGCCCGGACGGCCGCCGACCCTGCTTCGGCGGGACCGAGCTGCTGCAGACCGATCCCGCATGGCGCGACAACCTGATATTCAGTGAGTACTTCCACGGCGACAACGGAGCCGCGATCGGCGCGTTCCACCAGACCGGCTGGACCGGCGTGATTGCCGATCTAATCCGCCGTCGGCATGGAGCTGTCGAAGCAGTGGGCGACGTCATCCGTCGCGTTGGCATGGACAGAACGCCATAGCGCTTGAACCGGTCGGGTGGGTACACCTAGCCGTGCCGGTCGGCCCGCGGATCCTGACCTTGTGGGGCGCGTGGTCACCGAGGATCATGCTTGTGTCCCGTCAGGCAATGGACACGGCGAGGGGAGAGGCCATGGATTTCTCAGCCCAGCTCGACGATCTGCAGAAGCGCGCCGCGGAGGCGAAAGCATCGGTGCAGGCCGCGGCCACGGAATCCCGCGACAAGCTCCGGCAGCGCATCGACCAGGCCCAGGTCGACGCGAATCTGGCGATGAAAGACGCAAAGCAGCAGGCCGGTGAAGCCGCCGACCAGGCTCGAAGCAAGTGGGCCGAAATGAAGGCCGACGCGGCCGCCAAGATGGGCGATGCCAAGGCAAAGATCGACAAGCGTAACGACCAGATCGACGCCAAGATGGCGATTCAGGACGCGGCCGATGCGGAAGCGGAGGCGATGGACGCCATCGACTACGCCGATTGGGCTGTCGAGAATGCACGACTGCAGACCCTCGATGCCATCGACGCGCGTGCCTACGCCGCGGAGCGTGCCAAGGCCGCTGGCCTGTCGTGACGGGGCTGGTGTTGCGAAGGCGGCGCGCAACGAAGCATCAGGCGGCAAACCGTCGGGTAACAGGCTCGTCGCCGCCTCGATCTCGAGGCGATTGAACCGGCGGACGAATGCGGTGCCCAGGTCCCGCAGCGCGAGCAGCGCGGTCACCACTGCGTTCGGCGCCGTCGTCGCGGTCCGGCCGCGCGAGGTCGTCCTCCACGGCGCGCAGCACGGCGTCCGCCAGTCGGTCGGTGGCCCTGGTGGTGCCGGGGTCGGTCGTGAGAACTCCTCTCAGCGGGTGAGCCAGGGTCGCAGCCATGCGGTGAGCAAGGGCATGACGATCCAGGTCAGCGCCGCGACGTTGCAGACTGCGGTAACGGAGACGGCGGCCAGAAGCGGCAGCTGGGGCGCGAGCGCCTGGCGGGCGAGCGTCACCAGCAGCGTAACCGGGATCAGGCCGGCGATCACGACGATGGCCTGCTTCCAGCGCCGGGGCGGCCGTTGGCTGCCGCCGCCGAACCAGCCGGCAAAGTCCCCGACCACGTTCAGCGTGCGCTGACCGTCGGTCAGCTCCGACATGGCGGCGAGGACCGAGTGCCGTTCTGAGGAGGCCACCCACCGATCCAGGGCGGGACGGTCGGAGAAGGTCAAGATCGCCACCGTGTCGTCCTGGGCGGCGGGGATCGGCGGGATGAGTTCGCTGCGCACCAGCCCGCCGAGCTTTTGGGCCGCCGCGACACCCTGCCCATGCAAGGCCTGGTACGCGTCGTTGGCGCCCGGGCGCACCCGGACCGAGCTCACCAGGGTGACGCCGTCACGGCGCGGCTCGACGACGCGCTGCTCCACGGGCGGGGCGATTAGCAACGCGCCGCTCTCCTCGATGAGGGCGAGGCGCTGGGGCGACACGAGCCAGCGATCCAGCGACGCCGGGTTGGCGAACCGGTAGGTGATCACGCACTCGTTGTCGTGGTGGGTCGGCGGGTGGACCCGGTAGTCGAGGAACCCCGGCGCCCGGCGGATCTGGCGCCGGAGTCGGCGCAGCCAGCGGCGGAACTGCCGGGCCTCGCCGTTGTCCACACGCCGCGAGACCACGACCGTCGCCGGCCGGGGCGGGTCGCCAGCTGAAGCAGACATCGACGCTCCTCGACGGGGATCAGGACGCTGTTCCGGTCCGGACTCGGGCCGGTGGCGGGATGTCCTGCGGTTGCGACGCGGTGGCCGGACGCCGACGAACCACCGCGATCACGATGAGCAGGACGCCCAACGCAGCGAGCACGGCCGTCACGATCTCGAGGAGCAGCAGTTTGCTGCTTGCCGTGTCGGCGAGCTTGGCGGTGCTGTTGATGCTGTCCGGGGTGACGGCGGCGCTTACGTCGAGGACTGGCATGACGTCCACCCGCTGCCCGGCGACGTCCACGCCGACGGTGACCTGCTGGTGCAGGGTTTCGTCGATGGGCAGGCCGGTCTTGCGGTCGGCCCAGACGTTCAGCGTCGTCTGCGCCGCGTAGGTGAGCGGGACGGGGTTGGGCAGCTGTGCGAGGGAGGCGACCATCTTGGCCCGGACCGGCTCGGGAAGCTGTGGCGCGAGTGCGGCGAGGGTCTGTTTCGGCAGGGCGGGCGGGAGCGTTCGCAGCAAGCTCTGCTCCTTGATGGCGCCAGTCATGGTGGCGGTGTACGCGTACACCGAGCGGCCGCCGCGGCTGTCCTTGCCGACGTACGTCACCGGGAAGCACTGCTGGGTGGAGGCGTCGTACACGGTGTAGGAGTTGTTCGCCTTGGGTTTCAGCGGGAACGCGACCGCCAGGCACCCGGTCGACGACTCGGCCGCGGTGCCGCTCGGCGCCGGGACGGTCCGCAAGGACTTCCGGTCCAGGGCGTAGGTGTGGCTCTCGGAGGAGGTGTTCCCGGCGACGTTCAGGTTCGTGTCATCGGTGACGACGGCGGTGTGCGCGGTGGTGCTGACCGCCTTGATGTGCCGGTCGATCGTGGTGGGCACGTCCGTGAGGAACAGGTGCGCCGAATCGCCGCTTTGCACCGCTTGGGCGTTGAGCCGGCTCGAGGTGCCGGTGTAGTGCAGCGTCACGTCGAGGCTGCCGGGAAGCCGGGTCAGGATCGGGACGGCGACGAGCTCCACGAGCAGAGCGGAAATGATGAGCGCGGCGCCGATCACCCCGAGGACGATCGATGAACGTCGAAGAGGCATGTCGTTCCCCTTTCCAGGGTGGGTAGAGGGTGAGCGGCGCAGCGATGCGCGGGTGCTGTCGGGTGGTGCCCGTGCGTGGGACGGCGGGGCGCGGGTGGTGCGGTGAGCGTGAGGGCTGCGGGTCA